>JAEWOG010000052.1 GCA_023460975.1 Actinomycetes bacterium | reverse complement strand
TGAATGGTTCCGGCCTGGCTGTGGGCCGCGCTTTGGTCGCCGTGCTGGAAAACTACCAGCAGGAAGACGGCTCTGTGTTGATTCCGGAGGCCTTGCGCCCTTACATGGGCGGCCTGGAGCGCTTGGCTCCCTGATGCCATTGCTGCCGTCCCGGTCGGGACGGCAGACATCAAAAATGGGCTGATGACCTGTGCGGTCATCAGCCCATTTTTTATATTTCAGGCCCGCAGGGTGGCTGCAGGCGGTGTAGGCACATCAATCATCCCAGTATTCTTCCTGGGCTTTGCGCCAGCGCTTGTAAGCGCGCTTCTGTTCTTTGCGCCATTGCTTGTGATGGCGACCGTACTCTACGTAACCGGGACGGTAGACGTAGCGTGGCGGGTGATAGACCACGGGTGGGGGAGCCACATAGACAGGGCGTTCCACGACATGGACGGGCGGGCGGTACACAGGTCCGAAACCGAAGCCAGGGACGCCCACATTGATATCGACGTTGACGCCACCGGCAGACGCAGTGCCCGCGCCCAGCGCCATCAGCGAGGTCAAGCCAGCCAAGAGTAGTTTCTTCATGTGCTGCACCTATAGTGATTCAAGGTGCGCCTATTGTTGCCGACAATACTCAGGGTAAACGTTAGGCAATCCTGGCAAAGCAATTCCAAACGCTACAGAAGCCGGGTGACCCATGCGTACGGTTTACCTTTTCTAACATGTCCGGACCCGTGGCCGTTCGGCTTCGGGTCCGGCATCGGCTCAGAAGGTATGTCGCTGGATCTGGCGTTGGCGCAGCAGATGTCGGTCATGGTTGGCGTGCAGTTGTCGGCCATGATTGGTGTAGGCCTGCATGTGCAGACGCGGCACACGCCGGTCGTGACTGGGTTCAGGCTCGGCTTTGGGCGTAGAACTGGTATAGAGCACCCAAAGAATCAGGGAGGCCCAGAACATCAACGAAATAATGCCGACCAGTCCACCGTGCAGAGAAGCGTAGCCCGTATCTGCCGATGCCTGGATATGCAGGACATCCGACACGACAGGAGCGTTGCCCAGGGCTTCCACGATCAGGCTGCCCGGAATGCGGTAGATCCAGCGCACCGTTTCCAGCAGTTCGACCAGACTGTAGGAGCCGTCGCCGTTGGCGTCAATGACCCATTGGAAGGTTTGGATTTGCATGACAACTCCTCTGGAAAAATCCGGCAGCCAGGCCGGAATCACAAGGACTGCCCCAAGGGCAGGGCTGCAATGCATTACGGAGTCTTGAATCCACTATAGGCTTGCGTGGAGTCCGAGACAAGCAAATGGGCTCAAAATAAAGGGTAAACCCTTGAATGAAAAGAATTTTCCTTGATTGAGCATGCTGCGTCGCCGTATTTTTCAGTGACGAGCAATTTCACAGGGTTAATTTACTGCTTGCCAGTCTGGGCCGCCTATCGTATACTTATGGGCTAGCTTGTAGCAATACAGCTAGTCGCGGACAGGTGGCAGAGTGGTCGAATGTACCTGACTCGAAATCAGGCGTACGTGAAAGCGTACCGTGGGTTCGAATCCCACCCTGTCCGCCATTATTCAGTTCAAAAAAGTCCTTAAAGCCCGCATGTTTAAAAGCATGGCGGGTTTTTTGTCGTCTGGTGGATTTTTTTCAGGCATCGGGGTTCTGTGGACATTGCTTGCGACTTAAGTTCATAAGAGTGTCTGTTTCTGTGGCTGTTTCAAGCGTTGCAGGGCATTGGCGCGGCGCGCGCCTTGCAAGTGGATGCGGATGCGGGAGCCTATGCGGGGCTGGCGCTCAGTTTGCAGGTGCTGTGGGCGGCTTTGTTGATGCCGCTCATTGCACGCTGGTTCTAACTAGCGAGTAAACTCAAGGCTTCAGTTCTCTGTCGTCAACACTCACGAGGTGCACATGCTGAAAGGTAAACGGGCAGTAGTTACGGGATCCACCAGCGGTATCGGCCTGGCCATGGCGGCCGAGCTGGCCAAGGCCGGAGCGGATGTGGTTATCAATGGCTTTGGCGATGCGGACGCCATTGAGCGCGAGCGCAGCGGGCTGGAATCCAAATACGGCATCAAGGCCTATTATCTGAATGCAGACCTGAGCGACGCTCAGGCTACGCGCGACTTTGTTGCCAAGGCAGCGCAGTTGCTGGGCGGCCTGGATATTCTGGTCAATAACGCCGGCATCCAGTACACGGCGGCTATCGAAGACTTCCCGGTGGATAAATGGAATGCCATCATCGCCTTGAATCTGTCGGCGGTATTCCATGGCACGGCGGCCGCGCTGCCCATCATGCAAAAACAAGGCTGGGGTCGCATCATCAATATCGCTTCGGCGCACGGTCTGGTGGCCTCTCCGTTCAAGTCGGCCTATGTGGCCGCTAAGCATGGTGTCGTAGGCCTGACCAAGGTTACGGCGCTGGAAAATGCAGGCAACGGCATTACGTGCAACGCCATCTGCCCGGGCTGGGTTCGTACGCCGCTGGTGGAAAAGCAGATTGAAGCCATCAGTCAGCAAAAGGGGATTGATATCGAAGCGGCGGCGCGCGAGCTGCTAGCAGAAAAACAGCCTTCGCTGCAGTTCGTCACGCCCGAGCAATTGGGGGGCGCCGCCGTGTTCCTAGCGTCGGATGCTGCCGAGCAGATGACGGGCACCACGCTTAGTTTGGATGGCGGCTGGACTGCTCGCTGATCTCGGCGAATCTGGTATGTTTATAGACGGCGGGCATCAGCCCGCCGTCCGTTTTTCAAAGAAGGATAAAGCGCATGTTGCTGTTGCTGTCGCCAGCCAAGAAGCTGGATTACGATTCCCCTGTACGCACCAATCTCAGCTCCCAGCCTCTGTTTGTGGAGCAGGCGCAGCCCCTGATCGACATTTTGCGTACGCAGTCCGAGGACGATATCGCCGGATTGATGAAGCTCAGCCCCGATCTGGCGCGCCTGAATGTACAGCGCTACCACGAATGGGAGCCGGTATTCGATCGATCCCATGCGCGCCAGGCGGTGCTGGCTTTCAATGGCGATGTATACGAAGGCATGGCCGCTCAGGATTTGTCGGACAAAGATCTGAAGTGGGCGCAGGATCATCTGGTGTTGCTCAGTGGCCTGTACGGCGCCCTGCGGCCCTTGGATCTGATGCGGCCCTATCGGCTCGAAATGGGCACGCGCTTGAAAAATCCGGCCGGCACTACCTTGTATGCCTATTGGGGCAGTCGTATTGCCGACTATCTGAACGAGCGTCAAAAAGGCGAAACGGCTCCGGTTGTGCTGAATCTGGCGTCCGAAGAGTATTTCAAAGTCGTGGACAAGAAAGTGTTGCGCGCCCGTGTGGTGCAGTGCGTCTTCCAGGACGAAAAGAACGGTGTCTGGAAAGTCATCAGCTTTTATGCCAAGAAGGCGCGCGGCTTGATGGCGCGTTACGTCATCGATCACCGTGTACAGAAAGTCGATGGCCTGAAAGCCTTCAACAGCGAAGGCTACGTCTACCAGCCAGACCTGTCCACCGAAGACAAGTTGGTATTTCGCCGTCCCGAGCAGACGTAGGCATAAGCATACGTGGCTTTGCGGCAAATCTGGTCGTGATGTCGAGGGGCGAGCCGAGCATGTAACACGAGAGGGTGGGGGCGCTGTTGGTAAGTTCCCCCCTTGTGATTGATGCGATGTAAATTTGGATGCAGATTGCTTCCGAATTCAAGTGTTTGCTCCCCATCAATAGTAGAGATTGACCTGTTGGATTTTCGGGCTAAATTTGCTTGTTTTGTCGGTGGAAAATGCAGGGTCGTTTTTCTGTTTTTAAATCAATGACTTGTGTTTAGAGTGTTCCCCGCGCAAGCGGGGATGAACCGGAGCTGGAGGAGGATTTTTCCAAGCTGACCGCGTGTTCCCCGCGCAAGCGGGGATGAACCGGTGGCAGCGGGGATGCGATTGGTATGAGCACAGTGTTCCCCGCGCAAGCGGGGATGAACCGACAACGATGAGTTATTCGTTCGTCCGTCTGTGCGTGTTCCCCGCGCAAGCGGGGATGAACCGATGGAGGCGGTGGTACAGAAACGCGTTGCGCTGTGTTCCCCGCGCAAGCGGGGATGAACCGAATCGGGCGCGTCGGGTGTATGCGATCCGGGGGTGTTCCCCGCGCAAGCGGGGATGAACTGCACGAATGGAAACGAATGGGTTGGCGCCGGACGTGTTCCCCGCGCAAGCGGGGATGAACCGCAGGACGGATCAATCATGCGAAACGAGTCGCAGTGTTCCCCGCGCAAGCGGGGATGAACCGGTCATCGTCGTGGCCGGCGAAACCGGCTCGAGCGTGTTCCCCACACAAGCGGGGTAAAAAAAACCAGGATGAAGCCGTCTCACACAGGTTTAAGCGATGCCTTGCTCTGCCGCCTGCTTACGCGCGGGCGGCAGTTGCGGGCCGGCGCTGTATTCCAGTCCGCGCATGTCCTGGCGTATCAATTGGGACGCTTTGCTCATCTGACGGATGGGGTAGGCCAGCATGGCCAGTTCGCCTTCGGTTTCGATGGAAACGGGCGGCTCGGCATCCTGGTCTTGTATTAGGGCACCGATCGCATCCAGCGAGCCTTGTATGCCCGGCGGCACCTCTTGCAGATTGGCCAGCAGCGGCACGGCGGCGCTGATCTGCGAGGCCAGCACATGGTTCTGGATCAGCAGGTTGTTCAACAGGGCGACATTGCGTTGCCGACTGACAGGTTCATCCATCATGCGGTAAAAGGCCGAGGCGAAATTGCTGAAGGCGATGTGGACATTTTTGTTGGCCACTTGCCAGGCGGTATCGGCTTCCATCAATTCCAGATCCACCTGTTCGCGCTGCGAGTCCGATAGTGTGGGCTCGCCCTCCTGGCGCTCTTTCACCATCTGGTTATGCAGGCGGCTCAGGCGGGCAAACTCCAGTCCGGTGCGCCAGAATTCCTGGTTGGCAGCCAGGGCCGCCCGAGCCAGTCCGGTCATGGCGTTGGCTTCCCAACTGGGCAACAGATAGCTGGCAGCCATGGCGATGCCGCAGCCGATCAGCGTGTCAACCAGACGCTCGCCGATAATGAAGGTGCCGCCCGTGGACAGGAACTGAAAAGACAGAATCACGAAGATCGTGTTGAAGAGGGCCGACAGCAGGAAATTCAGCTGGACCAGGCTATTGCCCAGCAGGTAAGCCACTAGCATGGCGGCCAGGTAGATTTCCCGGTTGTCGGTCAGTTTGAACAGCAGAAAGGCGGCCGCGCAGCCCAGTACCGTGCCGAACAGGCGCCAGCCGTTGCGCTGGCGGGTGGTGGCAAAACCGGGTTTCATGATGACCAGAATGGTCAGGATGATCCAGTAGCTGTGTGCCGTCAGCGCGCTGACCAGACCCAACTGGCTTTCGAAATGGCTGCTCAAACCCCCTATGCCCAAGGCCACCATGGATGCAATGCTGACGCGCGCCGCATAACGAAAATGCGATGACTTCAGCTTCAGGTTGCTGGTCAGCATGCCCAGACGCACGTCTTCTCGCGACAGAAAGCGGCTCAGGGATTTGTTCAGGTATTGGTCCACCGGCAGATTCTGGCTGGCGCGGTGGGTCAGGCTGGCCATGTGTTCCACCACGCGGTTTACATTGCGCAGGCGGCGCAGCACTTGTACCAGCAGTGCATAGGTTTCCGGGTCTTTTTCAGGCATGCCTTGACGACGATAGTGCTCCAGCTCGTATTCCATGGCCCGGATTTCGGCTTTGACACTGGCGCGACGGCGCGTGCTGCTGCTGCGCGAGACATTCATGGCGATACGGCCTATGTCCAGGGACAGCTTGTACAGTCCGTCGCGGGCAAACAGCATGAAATCGCTGTCGGCGATCTGACGCCGCAGCACGGTGTAGTCTGTGTAGGTGGCCACCAGGGAATCCAGGATGCTGACCATATTCAGGAAAATGGTCAGCAAAGCCTGGCGGTGATGATCGCCGCGCCCGTGCCCGCGCGGCAGTTCGCGCAACACCATGTCGCGGGCGGCCTGGTGCTTGTCGGTCATGTTTGACTGCAGATTGATCAGGCGGCGATAGCAGGTGTCCAGATCCGACGTGGGGTCATAGAACTGGGCCCGGGCTTCCATATATTCCGCCGTTGCAAACAGCGCCACGGCCAGCGTCTGGCGCTCTTCCCGATACCAGAGCAGGCGACGGAACAGGGTGCTGAACAGATAATAGGACAGGCCGCCCAGAAACGAGTACAGCGTATGCGCCAGCACTTCGTGCGGCTGCATGGGAAAACGCATGGTCAGCGTCATCAGCAGCAGGGCGGCAAAGCCGATAAGGCCGCCACGTCGGCCGAATACGGAAAACATGCTGTACAGAAAGCAGAGCAGGGGCACGACCAGCACCAGCAGCAAGGGCGAGCTCGACGCCAGCCCGGTCAGCCCGACTGTTAACGTGCCCAGGGCGATGCCGCCCAGCATTTCGTTGTTGCGGTAACGGCGCGGGCCGCCCGGCTGGTCGATGATGGCCACGCAGGTGGCCCCCATGGAAGCGATCACGCCGATGTCGTAATGACCGAAAAAACGACCCAGAATAATGACGGGCAGCAGCACTCCGATGGACTGGCGCAGTCCGCCCAGAAAATAATGGCTATACAGGAATTGTTTTAATTGTGGAATGGGCGATGCCATGGGCTCCCCGGACAGCTCGTCGTGGATAGACAGTATATCGTTTTAAGCATGTCTCTTTTCAGTCCTTGCCTTTTGCACTTTACCAACAATCCCAGTTGCCCGCTTTGATGCGACGCGGTAAAGTAGGCGGGTATTTTTGCTCTGTATCCCGAGCAATTTGTTGCGAGGCACTGTCAACCGGGCCATCCGCCCGTTTTTTTTGCGCCTGAAAACTCTGTTGCTGGCCGCGTCACAAGCGTGTGATGCCAGGACTTCCGTTTCAAGCTAACGCATACATTGTGTATGCACGCACTGTGTGTCGATGAGTGCAGGCCGGACGGTAATGTGTCTGGGTGGTGTGGTCCCGTGGGCCATGAAGCGCCAGATCATGTTGCTGAAATCGGTTCAAGCTCGGACCGTTGTTGGTCAATCGATGTATCAGGGCAAGACTGAAAGGAAAACTCATGTCTGAATTAAATGGCGCGGATATTGTCGTGCGTACGCTCGCGGACGAAGGCGTGGAACACGTTTTCGGTTATCCCGGCGGCGCCGTGCTTTATATCTACGACGCAATCTTCAAGCAAGACCGCTTCCAGCACATTCTCGTGCGTCACGAACAGGCAGCCGTGCATGCGGCCGACGCCTATTCCCGATCCTCCCAGAAAGTGGGTGTCGCCCTGGTGACCAGCGGTCCCGGTGTGACCAATGCCGTCACCGGCATTGCCACCGCTTACCTGGATTCCATTCCCATGGTGATCATCAGCGGCCAGGTCAGTACCCAGGCCATTGGTGAAGACGCCTTCCAGGAATGCGATGCCATCGGCATCACGCGCCCCTGCGTCAAGCACAATTTTTTGGTGCGTGACGTGCGCGAGCTGGCCGACACCATCCGCAAGGCGTTCTACATCGCCACCACAGGCCGTCCCGGCCCCGTGCTGATCGATATCCCCAAGGACATCACCACCGCGACCTGCAAATACACGCCCAAGCGTGGCGAGGTCAAGATGCGTTCCTACGCGCCCGTCACCAAGGGCCACCAGGGACAGATCAAGAAGGCCGTGCAGATGCTCAACAGCGCTGAACGTCCCCTGATCTATGTAGGCGGCGGCGTGGTTCTGGGCAATGCCTCGGACGAACTCAACGAGCTGGTCAAACTCAGCGGCGCTCCCTGCACCACCACCCTGATGGGGCTGGGCGCTTATCCCGGCACGGCCGACCAGTACATCGGCATGCCGGGCATGCACGGCACCTACGAAGCCAACATGACCATGCAGCACTGCGATGTGCTGGTGGCGGTGGGCGCGCGTTTCGACGATCGCGTGATCGGCAACCCGCGCCACTTCACTCAGGTGCCTCGCAAGATCATCCACATCGACATCGATCCTTCCGTGATCTCCAAGCGGGTCAAGGTGGACGTGCCCATCGTGGGCGGCGTCAAGGATGTGCTGCAGGAGTTCAACGAACTCTACGCCCAGGCGCGCCAGGAGGCCAATGGCGCCACGCCGTCCCTGAACGACTGGTGGAAGCAGATCAACGTATGGCGCGGCAAGGACTCGCTGGGCTATGCCAAGTCCGACGAGCTCATCAAGCCCCAGTACGTGATCGAATCCCTGTGGGAAGTGACCGGCGGCAACGCTTTCGTGACCTCCGACGTGGGCCAGCACCAGATGTGGGCTGCGCAGTACTACAAATTCAACAAGCCTCGTCGCTGGATCAATTCCGGCGGCCTGGGCACCATGGGCGTGGGCTTGCCCTATGCCATGGGCGTGCAGATGGCCAACCCCGGTCAGGACGTCGCCGTCATTACCGGCGAAGGCTCCATCCAGATGAATATCCAGGAGCTGTCCACCTGCAAGCAGTATCGTCTGTCGCCCAAGGTGCTGTGCCTGAACAACCGCTACCTGGGCATGGTTCGCCAGTGGCAGCAGATCGATTACGGTTCGCGCTATTCGGAATCCTACGTGGACGCCTTGCCCGATTTCGTCAAGCTGGTCGAAAGCTATGGTCACGTGGGCCTGGAAATCGACAAGCCCGCCGATGTGGTGCCTGCCATCCGCGAAGCCTTCACCAAGCACAAAGATCGCCTGGTGTTCCTGAACATCATCACGGATCAGACCGAAAACGTCTTCCCCATGGTGAAAGCAGGGCGTGGCCTGACTGAAATGCTGCTGGGTCCGGACGACCTGTAAGGAGAGAACCATGAAACACGTCATTTCTATCCTTCTGGAAAACGAACCCGGTGCGCTGTCGCGCGTGGTCGGTCTGTTCTCGGCACGCGGCTACAACATCGAAACCCTGACTGTGGCGCCCACCGAGGACGATACCTTGTCCCGCATGACCATCGTCACCCAGGGTTCGGACGATGTCATCGAACAGATCACCAAGCACCTGAACCGTCTTGTGGACGTCGTCAAGGTGGTGGACCTGTCTGAAGGGCCGCACATCGAACGTGAGCTCATGCTCATCAAGGTGCGGGCGGTCGGCAAGGAGCGCGAGGAAATGAAGCGCATGGCCGATATCTTCCGCGGCAGCATCATCGACGTCACGGACAAGACCTACACCATCGAATTGACGGGCGTGCAGGAAAAAATCGCCGCCTTCATCAATGCGCTGGATCGCACGGCCATTCTCGAAACCGTACGCACCGGCGTGTCCGGTGTCAGCCGTGGCGAGCGAGTCCTGAAGCTGTAGGCCCTCTTTTTACCGCCGCGGGTACTTCGCGGCACCCATAGAATTGCTGCATAAGCGAAAATTATTACTTGGAGCACCTTAAATGAAAGTTTTCTACGACAAGGATTGTGATCTCTCCCTGATCAAAGGCAAGACCGTTGCCATCATCGGTTATGGCTCGCAAGGCCATGCCCACGCCCTGAACCTGCACGAGTCGGGCGTGAACGTGGTGGTCGGTCTGCGCAAGGGCGGCGCCTCCTGGAGCAAGGCCGAGAACGCCGGCCTGAAAGTTCAGGAAGTCGCCGAGGCCGTCAAGGCCGCCGACGTGGTCATGATCCTGCTGCCCGACGAAAACATCGCCGAGGTCTACCGCAATCAGGTCGCCGACAACATCAAGCCCGGCGCCGCCCTGGCATTTGCCCACGGCTTCAATGTGCATTACGGCCAGGTCGTGCCCCGCGATGACATCGACGTCATCATGGTGGCTCCCAAGGCTCCCGGTCACACAGTGCGCGGCACCTACCGCCAGGGTGGCGGCGTGCCTCACCTGATCGCCGTTTACCAGGACAAGACCGGCGCCGCTCGCGATGTGGCTCTGTCCTACGCTTCGGCTAACGGCGGCGGCCGTGCCGGCATCATCGAAACCAACTTCCGCGAAGAAACCGAAACCGACCTGTTCGGCGAACAGGCCGTGCTGTGCGGCGGCGCCGTCGAACTGATCAAAGCCGGCTTTGACACGCTGGTGGACGCCGGTTACGCGCCCGAAATGGCTTACTTCGAGTGCCTGCACGAACTGAAGCTGATCGTGGACCTGATCTACGAAGGCGGCATCGCCAACATGAACTACTCGATCTCCAACAACGCCGAATACGGCGAGTACGAGACCGGCCCCAAGATCATCACGGACGAAACCCGCAAGGCCATGCGCCAGGTTCTGGACGACATCCAGACCGGCGTGTACGCCAAGAACTTCATCCTGGAAAACGCAGCCGGCGCTCCTACGCTGACCTCGCGTCGTCGCATCAATGCCGAATCCCAGATCGAGCAGGTCGGCGGCAAGCTGCGCGCCATGATGCCTTGGATCGCCGCCAACAAGCTGGTGGACAAGTCCAAGAACTAATCGCAACGCGACTTTGCAGTCGTTTGTGATAGGTTCGAAAAGCCTCCTTCGGGGGGCTTTTTTCATGTAGGCTGTGCGCTTTTTGTTCTTTGGCTGGATCTGGAATAGGGGATGAAGGCCTTGCTGTAAGATGGCTTTTAACCGGCAGATGCCCAAACCCGGACTCGTACGCTGTCAGATCGGGGGCAAGTTGCGTTATTCTTGCGGGAGCAGCGGTCATATTCATCCTGGATGGCGCAGCCGCTTTTTCAAAGAAATACTATCGAATCCTATGCCCAATTTCCTCAACGATGAATCTCGTCGTCGGCGCAGCATTTATCTGTTGCCCAATGCGTTCACCACAGCCAACCTCTTTGCGGGGTTCTATGCTGTCGTGCAGGCCATGAACGGCCGTTTCGAAGCGGCTGCCATTGCGATCTTCCTGGCTCTGGTCTTTGACGGAATGGACGGCCGTGTCGCGCGCCTGACCAACACGCAGTCCGCCTTCGGCGAGCAATATGACTCCATGGCCGATATGATCTCCTTTGGCGCCGCGCCGGCGTTGGTCATGTATGTATGGGCGATGCAAGGGCTGGGGCGCTGGGGCTGGCTGGCCGCCTTTATCTACGTGGTGGGCGGCGCGCTGCGCCTGGCCCGCTTCAATACCAATATCGCCGTTGTCGACAAACGGTTTTTTCAGGGCCTGCCCAGTCCGGCTGCCGCCGCCTTGGTGGCCGGTTTTGTCTGGCTGGCGGTGGACAATAAGTTGTCCCTGCAGGCCAATGCCATTCCTTGGGTGGCATTCGGGCTGACCATCTACGCCGGTCTGGCCATGGTGTCGAACGCGCCGTTCTATAGCGGTAAGTCCTTTGCCGTCAGTCGCAGCGTCCCGTTCTGGGGCATGTTGCTCTTCGTGCTGGTCTTTGTTTTCGTTTCCACGGATCCGCCGGTCATCTTGTTCGGACTGTTCTGCCTGTACGGGCTGTCGGGCTGGTTTGTCATGGCCTGGCGTTGGCGCCGCGCCCGCGACTTGAGCCGTCGTCGGCGCGAAAACAACTGAGGCGCGCGCCGGCAGGGCGGTTTTAAGCGGAAAGCCTGAATCACGTCTGGCTTTGTGGTTATAATCACTGCTTGTGTCCGGGCAGCCTGGCTGACGGACACATTTCATTCTTTGTTAAACACGTTAGGGCACCTCGGTCCTAACGCATGTCCTAGAGGCTAAATAAAATGGCAGTTGCAGATATCAAAAAAGTCGATATCGTTTCCGAGTTTCAGCGCAAACAAGGCGACACCGGTTCCCCAGAAGTGCAAGTGGCTCTGTTGACCGCTCGCATCAATGAACTGAC
>JAEWOG010000051.1 GCA_023460975.1 Actinomycetes bacterium | reverse complement strand
CGCCGGGTCACGGGGCGCCGACCGCCAACGAGCCGGCCACCGACGACACCACCGGTGTCGCCGACATGGTCGAGGAGGGGGCACCCCTGGAGCCGGTCGACGTCGCCGAGGTCGAGGCCGACGCGGCCCCGGCCGACGACGATGCCACGCTGCGCGAAGAGTTGGCGGAGCGCACGGCCGACCTGCAGCGTCTCCAGGCGGAGTACCTCAACTACAAGCGCCGCGTCGAGCGCGACCGGGAGCTCATCAAGGAGAACGCCACGTACGCGGCGCTCACTCCGATCGTCGACGTGCTCGACACCATCGACCGCGCCCGCGAGCACGGTCCGTTGGACGACGGCTTCAAGGCGGTCGCTGAGCAGCTCGAGCGCGTGGTGACCGGACTTGGTCTGACCAAGTTCGGTGCCGCGGGTGAGCCGTTCGACCCCACCCTGCACGAGGCCCTGGCCCACCAGGGCGAGGCGGAGGGTGTGGACGTGCCGACGATCAACGTGCTCGTACGCTCCGGCTTCCGCATCGGGGACCGGGTCGTGCGGGCGGCGCAGGTCCTGGTCCACGGCCCGGCGTCCTGACCGAGCAGCATCACACCGCCCGCGAGGGCACAATCCACCAACCATGAGGGAAGGAGGCGCGGGTGAGCGCCAATGACGGCATGCGTGCCGACTGGGCGACCAAGGACTTCTACAAGGTCCTCGGTGTGTCAAAGGATGCGAGCGAGGCCGACATCAAGAAGGCCTACCGCAAGCTCGCACGGGACAACCACCCCGACTCCAACCCGGGTGACGACGCCAAGCACGAGAAGTTCAAGGCCGTCGCCGAGGCCTACGACGTCGTCGGGGACTCGCCGAAGCGCAAGAAGTACGACGACATGCGTGCCGCGTACGGACGCGGCTTCGGCAGCCCCGGCGGCGGTCAGGGCGGGTTCGACCTCAGCGACCTGTTCGGCCAGCGTGGGGGCGGCGGACTGGGCGACATGTTCGGCGACATGTTCTCCGGCGGTGGTCGTGGGCGGGCCCAGGCCCGTCCGCGCAAGGGTCCCGACCTGGAGACGACGGCGACGATCAGCTTCACCGACGCGCTGGACGGCGTCACGATCTCGCTGCGGCTCGCCTCCGACAGCGTGTGCGACACGTGTCGCGGCACCGGCGGCAAGCCGGGGACGAAGCCGCACATCTGTGCCACCTGTGAGGGCGCGGGCGTCGTGGCCTCGCAGATGGGTGGTTCGTTCTCCATCAACGAGACCTGCCCGGCGTGCGGCGGCAGGCAGCTCGTGTACGACGAGAAGTGCCCCACGTGCCACGGCAGTGGCCACGGCACGTCGTCGCGGACCATCCAAGCCCGCATCCCCGCGGGCGTGAGGGACGGGCAGAAGATCCGCCTGCGCGGCAAGGGTGGCGCCGGCGAGAACGGCGGTCCCGCGGGAGACCTGCTGGTCCAGGTCAAGGTCACCGCTCACCGGGTGTTCGGCCGCAAGGACGACAACCTGACCGTCGATGTGCCGGTCTCCTTCGACGAGCTGGCGCTCGGCGCGGAGATCAAGGTGCCCACGCTCGGGGGTTCCCCCGTGACGCTCAAGGTGCCTGCGGGGACGCCCAACGGGCGCACGTTCCGCGTCCGGGGCAAGGGTGCGCCCAAGAAGGATGGCTCGCACGGCGACTTGCTCGCCACGGTGGAGGTGCAGGTGCCTGCGCGCCTCGACGACACCGCACGTGAGGCGCTGGAGAGCTACCGAGCCGCGATGGCCGGCACTCCGCTGCGAACCGCGCTGTTCGAGGAGTCCCGATGACCCCCCGCGACCAGCTGTCGACGCCGGGGCCCGAAGCGGCCGTGTACGTCATCAGCGTGGCCGCGGAACTCACGGGCCTGCACCCGCAGACGCTGCGGACCTACGAGCGCATGGGGCTGATCACCCCCGGCAGGGCCGGCGGTGGCGGTCGTCGCTACAGCCACCGCGACGTCGAACTGCTGCGCACGATCGCCGACCTCACCGCGTCGGGGATCGGCATCGAAGGCGTCCGGCGCATCATGGACCTGCAGAACCAGGTCGATGCCTTGGCCCGGCGCAACGCCGAACTGCAGGCCGAGCTGGCCCGCGCGCACGAGGCCCTGGGCCAGGCGCGCGCGGCAGCGAACGCTCCCGCGCCGCGTCCGGTGTCCAAGCTCCCGGCTCTGCTCCAGCCGTACACGGGCCAGTCCGTCGTGGTGTGGCGTCGGGGCACCTGAGCCCCCGCTTCAGCCGAGTTTCATCGCCACCCGTTGCACCCGGGTGAGGAACAGGGCGCCGTCGAGCTGCGCGCCCTCAGCGCGGGCGCCGCGGACGTCGGCGCCGAGCAGGTCGGCGTCCGTCAGGTCGACCCCGCGCAGGTCGGATCCGATCAGCAGCGCCCCGCGCAGGTGCGCGCCCCGCAGGTCGCGGTGGCGCAAGTCCTGGCCCGCCAGGTCCGCACGCGCCAGGTCGGCCGCGTCCGGCCACGCCTTTCGCACCGCCGCCGAGGCCGCTCCGAGGACCTCCGAGACCCGGCCCCTGATGTCGTCGAGGTCGGCGGTGAGCAGTTGCTCGTGCGTGCCGCGGGTGAGTGCGAGGACCTCGCCCAGCGCCCCTTCAGCGTCGACCGCGGCGCGCTGTCGCGCCTCGTCGAGCAGGGCCACCATCTCGTGCAACTGCCTCATCACGGACAGCACCGCGCTCATCTCGGCCCGGTTGGGTGAGTCTCGCCAGGAGGTTCCCGCGTACGTCACCTGCGAGACCTGCTGCCCGGCCCCGAAGCAGTCGAACCGGACGCACCCCGACCAGCCGCGCTCGCTCAGGTCGTCGTGGATCGTGCAGAGGTCGTCGCTGCCCAGATGGGCGCACGGGACTCCGCTGGGTTTGTCCGCCGCGAAGTCAGGGCCCCGCTCGTACGGGACGAGGACGCAGCACAGCGCGAAGCATCGGCTGCAATCGGCGGCGAGCACAGGCAGTTCCACCGCCCCATCGTGTCAGGGGCGGCGTGCCGGGCGACCCCGATCAGTACCAACCGCGCGAGATTGCGAACGCGTTGAGCACCACCAGAGACAGGAAGGCGCCACCCACGATGCGGTTGTCGCTCAGTGCTTTGAAGAGCCAACTCATCTTCTTGGGATACCCGTCGAGGGTGCCGTACGAAACCCCCTGCGGGATTTCTTGACGGTTTGTGCGGAGTTTCAGGCGGGTCGCCGCACGGTTGCCTGCCGTCTCAGTCGTCGCCGGTCGTGCGGGTGGTGGGGTCTCGGTCTGAGCGCTTGGCCTCGCCCGAGGCGATGCGCGCCAGGTAGGCGTTGTACTCGCGCAGCTCGCGGTCGTCGCGGTCGGCGCGACGGTCGGCGGCGGCGGCCTTGCGGGTGTCGTCGCGGAACCACTGCACGAGCAGGACCAGGGCGACCACCAGGAGTGGCACCTCGCCCGCACCCCAGGTGATGCCGCCGCCGAGGTACTGGTCGGCCATGAGGTCAGTGGCGTACGGCCGGTCGAGCATCGTGTAGAAGTCGGCTCCGAGCAGGACGGTCGTGGACATCACCGAGATCGCGAAGAACGCGTGGAACGGCGCCACGGCCACCACGAGCCCCAGGCGGCCCAGGTGGGGCAGTCGGCGCGGCAGGGGCGCGAGTCCGATGATCACCTCGTAGTAGAGGTAGCCGGCGAGCAGGAAGTGGACCTCCATGAACGCGTGGCCGAGGTGGTTGGCCATGAGGACGTCGTAGAGGCCGGTGAAGTAGATGGCATACAGGCTGCCGACGAACATGATCGTGGCGAAGGCCGGGTTGGTGACCACGCGTGACCACCGCGAGTTGAGGAAGGCCACCAGCACCTGCCGCGGCCCGTCGCCACCGGGCACGTCCGAGCCCGGGAGGGCGCGCAGCGCAAGCGTGATCGGCGCGCCCAGCACCAGCAGGATGGGCGCCATCATCGACAGCACCATGTGGGCGCCCATGTGGGCGCTGAACATCACGTGCGAGTAGACGCCCAGGCCGCCCATCGTCACGTAGCCCACGAGCGCCAGGCCGAGGAACCAGGAGACCGTACGGCCCACGGGCCAGCGGTCGCCGCGGCGCCGCAGCGTGAGGACTCCGACGACGTAGGCGGCGGTGCCGAGACCCACCACGGCCAACCCGACGCCGGAGAGCTGCACCGACATCAGGAGCCGTTCGAACGTGGGGGCTGGCGGCAGGGGGCCGCCGAGCAGGCTCTCGGCGAGGCTGGTGTACGGCTCACCGACGGGCGGCGGCGTACGAGACAGGCCGACGCCGACGCCGAGCGCCGCGCCGAGGACGGCGAGTTCGAGGGCGCTGAGCAGCGAGAAGCGACGCCAGGCCGGGGAGTCCTCGGCCCCTCGGACCGTACGACGCAGCGGGGCGGCCAGCGCTCCCACGACGAGCAGGAGGGCGACCTTCAAAAGCACGACCCGGCCGTACGGCGTGGTCACGAACTCGGACACCGAGCCCAGTCGCAACCATCCGCTCACGAGTCCGGAGGCGGCGGTCAGGCCCAGGCACCAGGCGGCCAGGCCCGAGAACCGCCGCGCCGCGCGTTGCTGGACCTCAGCGGTGCTGGACAGGTGCCACCACAACGCGCCGACCCCGCCGACCCACACGATCACGGGCAGCAGGTGCATCAGCATCGCCACGACGGCGGTGTCGTGGCTGCCGCTCGAGGCGGCGTGGCCGGTCAGCACGGACGGTACGAGGGCTCCCAGCGCGAGCAGCAACGCCCACAGCGCGCGGCGGGCGGTCGTGGCGAACAGGAGCAGGCACCACAGGGCGGCAACGAGGACGAACTGCGCCGCGAGCGCGCGCCCGGGGTCGGACTCCCTGGCGAAGGCGCTGACCAGGGTGGCGGGGACCTCGCCGACGGGCGTCGCGAACAGGTCGGAGACCGTGAACCACCCGAGTGCCACCGTCAGCGCGGCCCAGCAGCCGGTGCCCCACAGCGCGGCGCGTACGGCGCGGGCGGCGGCAGGGGAGTGGGGCTCGCGCAGGCGGGTCATCGTGAGCAGCGGTACGAGCAGGCACGAGACCACGAACGAGGCCGTCACGAACACGAGCGTGACCAGGACGGGGACGCCCCACGTGGTGAGGGCGCCCGGGTCGGGAAGGCCGAGGGGTACGGCCACGATGGCGCCGCTCTGGCTGAGCACTGCCACGAGCGCGATCAGCGCCGCGAGGGTGGTCAGGCCGAGGACCGACCACGCGCGCCGAGTCACTGCTGTCGCCGCCTCGCGCGGCTGACGAGGACCGCGGCGCCGCCCAGCACGAGCACGGCGACGACGATGAGCGCCACTGCGATCGGGGACAGCCCCGAGTCGTCGTCGGCCGGGGCCTCGTCGTCGGCCGGGGCCTCGTCGTGGCCGGAGTTGTGGTCGGAGTTGTGGTCAGGGTCGTTGTCAGCCTGGGCGGAGTCCGTCGTGGGCTCGGGTGTGGCCGTGGTGTCGGGTGTGGCTGGGCTCTCGGGTGCTCCGGACACCGTGACGGTGAACTCCCCGGTGACCGGGTGGCCGTCGGTGGACACGACGCGGTAGGCGATCGTCACCTTCCCGTCCACAGCGGCGTCGGTGAGCTGCTGGGTCACCACGCGGCCGGAGACCTCCGCGGCACCGTCCTCGTAGGTGGATCCGTCGGGGGTGCGGACCGCTACGTAGGCGGGCTCGCCGATCTCCTCGGTGAAGGTGAGCTGCACCTGGTCCGGCAGTGCCTCGAGGGTGGCGCCCTCGGCGGGGTCCGAGCCCTCGAGGCCGGCGTGGGCCTGGGCCGGGCTGGCGGCGCCGACGATGGCGAGACCCGCCAGGGGAGCGGCGAGGACCACCCCGTACGCGGTGAGGCCGAGGAGGGTCATGAAGATGGCAACCGCCGCTGAGCGGCGTTGACGGCGGAGGAGGGGCATCGAGTTCTCGTTCACAGGGGTGCGGCCGCAGAGGCGGAGGCCGACACCATGCTAGGCGGGCGAGACCAGAGGCCAGTGTCGACGTGGTCACGCGCCGCCCTGCTGGTGGTGTGGAACTCAGTGCCTCAGGGTCCCCACACCACCACGTTGAAGATGCACTGGGTCCCCGTGCCGTCGTCGTAGTCCTGCAGTTGCACGATCAGGTCCCCGCTCACGCTGCTCGTGCGTGCTCCTGTTCCGCTGCACCCCGGTGTGGCGACGCTGACGTAGTCCGAATAGTGGTAGTTGACCCCCGGCAGCGTGATCAGGTACCGACTCGACGGCGCGTCCCAAGCCACGGTCGCAGGACCGTTGGCGGTCTGGCCGCCGGTGAGGATGGCGCCGTTCCCTGCCACCGTCATGGTGAGGATGGGCAGGGAGGGAGCGATCTCGGACTTCACGGCGAGCGGTGTCAGCTCCGCCTTGGATGCCAGAGGCACCAACTCGGCCTTGGTCGCGAGATTGGCCACGTCCGCGGGGCGGAGGAAGGCGGTGGAGTCCAGCCCGTCCAGCAGGTCGGAGTTGAGGTTGGTGACGCGCCCCCTGCCGTTGACCACCAGCGGCGGGCTGGTTGAGGTGGCGGACTTGAGCTTGAGCACCGGCCCCTCCACCGTCCGCTTGATGGTGGTGACCTTGGCGGTGGTGTTCTTCTTGCCCAGCAGCACGCTCTTGCCGGTGGCTGCGAAGGCGAGGTAGTCGAGGCTGGTGACGATCAGCAAGCCGCCCAGCGCGACCACCAGCAGATTCTTGATGAAGCGCATGTGAGTTCCCCCCGAGTTGTGGTGGCAGGCGGCGACACCTCGGTGCGGTATCGGCCCCGCCCTGTGTGAGGCAGTGTCCGCCCTCCGTGCCGTGCGCGGGGAGGGGGTGATCGAATCTGCTCAGTTTCGGGGAAAATTCTCAAGTTGAGTGGAACAGACTCAACTTTGTTGCCGTTACTACTGATGAGCCTGGCGTACGGCAGGCTCGACGGGCCGTGTCCGTTCCGGCAGGCTCGCCCCACAGCACCACACCCCGAGGAGGGCACCTTGAGCCAGTTCGGCGCCGACAAGTTCACCACCCGCAGCCGCGAGGCCATCGAGGCTGCCCAACTGTCCGCCACCACGGCGGGCAACACGCACACCGACGCGGTGCACCTGCTCGCGGCCCTGCTGCGTCAGCAGGACGGGTCGACGCGCACGCAGATCAGCAAGGCCGGCGTGGACCCTGACGTCGTCCTGGCGGCCACGGAGGCGGCTCTGGCCGCCCTGCCGCGGGCGAGCGGTTCGACGGTGCAGCAGCCGTCGGGTTCCCCGGCCCTGACGCGCGTGCTGGCCAAGGCGCTCGACGAGGCTGCCGCCTTGAAGGACGACTACGTGTCCACCGAGGTGTTGCTGCTCGCGCTCAGCGGCGTCGAGTCGGGCGCCCAGCAGGTCTTGAAGGGCTCCGGCCTCAGCACGGCGGCGCTGGCCGAGGCCCTGACCGCGATGCGCGGCAACCGTCGCGTCACCAGCCAGGAGGCGGAGTCGAGCTGGGAGTCACTGGAGAAGTTCTCCGTCGACCTCACCGCAGCCGCCGAGGAGGGGCGCCTCGACCCCGTCATCGGCCGGGACTCCGAGATCCGACGCGTCATCCAGGTGCTCAGCCGGCGTACGAAGAACAACCCCGTGCTCATCGGCGAGCCGGGTGTCGGCAAGACCGCCGTGGTCGAAGGGCTGGCCCAGCGTGTCGTCGCGGGCGACGTCCCCGACTCGCTCAAGGGTCGCCGCGTCCTGAGTCTCGACCTGGCCGCGATGGTCGCCGGGGCGAAGTACCGGGGTGAGTTCGAGGAGCGGCTCAAGGCCGTCCTCGAGGAGATCAAGGACGCCGGCGGGCAGGTCATCACGTTCATCGACGAACTGCACACCGTCGTCGGCGCCGGTGGCGGCAGCGACGGCGCGATGGACGCCGGCAACATGCTCAAGCCGATGCTCGCGCGCGGCGAGCTGCACATGATCGGCGCGACCACGCTCGACGAGTACCGCGAGAACGTCGAGAAGGACCCCGCCCTGGAGCGTCGGTTCCAGCAGGTCTTCGTGGGCGAGCCGAGCGTCGAGGACACCATTCAGATCCTGCGCGGCATCCAGGAGAAGTACGAGGCCCACCACGGCGTACGCATCACCGACGCCGCGCTGGTCGCCGCAGCCACGCTGTCGGACCGCTACATCACGGGGCGCCAGCTGCCCGACAAGGCGATCGACCTCGTCGACGAGGCGGCCTCGAGGTTGCGGATGGAGATCGAGTCCTCCCCCGAGGAGATCGACAGCCTGCGCCGCAGCGTGGACCGGCTCAAGATGGAGCAGTTCGCCCTCGAGCGGGAGTCGGATGAGGCCTCGGTGGAGCGACTCGCCCACCTCAAGGCCGAGCTGGCCGACTCGGAGGAGGAGTTGCGTGCCCTCGAGGCCCGCTGGGAGTCCGAGAAGGCCTCCCGCGAGGGTGAGGGAGAGCTGCGCAAGCAGCTCGATGTCCTGCGCATCGAGGCCGACCGAGCCGTACGCGAAGGCGATCTGGCGCGTGCCTCCGAGATCAACTACGGCCAGATCCCCGACCTCGAGCGCCGCATCGCCGAGGCGGCTGAGATGGAGCAGTCCGAGGTCGAGCCCTTGGTGGGCGACGAGGTCGGTGCCGAGCAGATCGCCGAGGTGGTCGAGGCGTGGACCGGGATCCCCACGGGACGAATGCTGCAGGGCGAGACCGCCAAGCTGCTCCAGATGGAGTCCGTCATCGGTGAGCGTCTCATCGGCCAGGCGGAGGCGGTGCAGGCCGTCAGCGACGCCGTGCGCCGTTCGCGCGCGGGCATCGCGGACCCCAACCGGCCCACCGGGTCGTTCCTGTTCCTGGGCCCCACGGGCACGGGCAAGACCGAGTTGGCCAAGTCGCTGGCCGACTTTCTCTTCGACGACGAGCGGGCGATCGTACGCATCGACATGAGCGAGTACTCCGAGAAGCACTCGGTCTCGCGTCTGGTCGGCGCTCCTCCCGGCTACGTGGGCTACGACGAGGGCGGGCAGCTGACCGAGGCCGTACGGCGTCGCCCCTACAGCGTGGTGCTGCTGGACGAGGTCGAGAAGGCGCACCCGGAGGTCTTCGACATCCTGTTGCAGGTCCTCGACGATGGTCGCCTCACCGATGGTCAGGGCCGTACCGTCGACTTCCGCAACACGATCCTGATCCTCACCTCCAACCTCGGTTCGACCTACCTCGTCGACCCGACGCTGGACGAGGCGACCAAGCGGGAAGCCGTGATGGGGGTCGTGAGGCAGGCCTTCAAGCCGGAGTTCCTCAACCGCCTGGACGAGGTGGTCACTTTCTCGGCCCTGTCGCCGAGCGAGTTGGCGCACATCGTGGACCTGCAGCTCGCGCTGCTGGACAAGCGCTTGGTCGGGCGGCGCATCACGATCACCGTCACCGACGCTGCCCGCGACTGGCTGGCTGAGACCGGCTACGACCCTGCGTACGGCGCCCGGCCGCTGCGCCGCCTCATCCAGACGGCGATCGGCGACCCCCTGGCACGCAGGCTCATCGCCGGCGAGGTTGCCGACGGTGACACGGTCGTGGTCGACAAGGGGGAGGACGGGCTCGTCCTGGCCTGATCAGTGCCACCCGCTGGTTGAGCTTGTCGATACCGGCCACCCCGCTGGGTGAGCTTGTCGAAACCGGCCGCCCCGCTGGTTGAGCTTGTCGAAACCACTCCACCTCACACGCCACCCCACACGCAGCGGGGAGTCCCATGGGACTCCCCGCTGCCGACGGTTCGCCCGCCGAGTAGGGGCTCCCTGCGCAGGACGAGTGGGAGGCTGGCAGTCGCAGCCCTCCTGCTGGGTCGGCGCCGCTTGGGCGTCGATGGTGGAATGGTCCCCGTGAGTGAGCAGAGCACGCGCAGACCGCCGCAGGTGACATTTGCCGCCGGGCTGGTGATCGTGGCGAGTGTCTTCGTGGTGCTCCAGAACTTCTCGAGCGCGAGCAACCTGCGCAGCCTCGAGAACCGCGACCGGCTGGAGGCCGTCCTCGCCGAGCCACCGTTCGCTGGTTCCGGGGCGACGTTGGAGCAGGGGTACGACGCCCTGTTCGCCACGCTGATGGTCGGCGCCCTGTGCGCGGCGGCGATGGCCGTGCTCGGCGGCTACGCGATGCGGGGCTCGAAGTCCGCGCGCCTGGGACTCAGCATCCTGGCTGTCCCGCTCTTCGTGACGGGCCCACTCACCGGCGTGTTTGCGACCACGATGGCGGCGGTGAGCGCCGTCATGCTGTGGATGTCGCCGGGGCGGGAGTGGTTCCGAGACGGGAAGTGGACGCCCCCGGTGCCGCTCACCCGCGACCCGAAGGACTCGGCTGACCCCTCCGTACGGCCTCCGGGTCCGTCTGCACCTCGAACGGCCGAGAAGGACGCCTCCGCTCCGCGCCCCCACGTGGGCGAGGGGCCGGGTGCGGCGGGCCAGCCGGGGCCGTACGGGCACACCTTCGGCCAGCCCTACGAGCCGCACGTTCCGGGAGCAGCGAAGGGTGCGACGCCGGGCAACAAGCCGGGCAGCACGCCGCTTCCGCTGCGCTCGTCGCGACCGGCAGCGGTGGTGGCCGCCGGCCTGATCACCATCTTCACCTCGGCGGCCATCGCCTTCTTCATGGGCGCGACGATGGTCGTCGTCGCCACGGACTTCGACTGGGTGCTCTCGGAGATGACGTCGGCCAACCCCGAGTTGATGGAGCAGCCGGGGGTCACCGAGGACCTCCTGCGCAACAGCGTCTTCCTCATGGGCGCGGGCATCATCGCGTGGTGTGCCGGCGCCGTGGTGCTGGGGATCCTGGTCCTGCTGGGCAGGGACTGGGCGCGGGTGCTGCTGCTCGTCTCGGCCGCGGTGACCGCGATGTCGTGCCTGCTGATGGCGATCGCTGGACCGTTCACGCTGCTCCCCGGTCTGGCAGCAGTGTTCGTGCTGTTCCTGCTACGCCGTCCGGACGTACGGAACTGGATGAGCGGCGGCGACGCGGCCTAAGGTTCGCCTCATGCTCATTATCGCGCTCATCGTCTTCGGCATCCTCGTCGGAGGGATCGCCCAGCTCATCCTCGGTCGCTCCATGAACACCGTGAACTGGCCCGTGGCCTTTGCCTGCGGTCTCGCGGGGTCGTTCGTGGGCGGGCTGCTGATCAGCCTGCTCAGCGGTGACGGCCTCGACCTGCGCCCCAGCGGCCTCCTCGGCTCGGTCGCGGGCGCGCTCATCGTCACCGTCGCGTGGGGCTACTTCGAGGGCCGCAAGGCCTCCTGAGGCTTCAGCCCTGCGAGGGCCGGACGTCGAACTCGGGCTCGGCGGCTCCGGCCATGGCGCGTACCTGGCTGCGCAGCGCCAGCGCGGCGATGAGCAGGACGACGCCCCACACGAGCGCCATCACGCCCAGCAGGACGGCCAGGGCGAGGGCGGAGCGACCCGGGTTCGCCACGAACAGGACACCCAGCGCCACGTCCAGCACACCGGAGATCGCGATCAGGACCTTGGCGGGCGTGCCCTCCACGCGGAACGCGCCCACGAGCTCGTACGCACCGCGCACCAGCAGCCAGAGGCCAAGCGCCCACGTGATGGCCGCGGCGGTCACCCCGGGCCGGGCGATGGCGATGACGGCCACCGCGAAGGAGACCAGCGCCACCACGCCCGCCAACGCCCGCGCCCACCCGGGGACGCCTGAGCTGAACGCGGCGAACAGTGCGCCGATGCCGTCGATGAGGGCCCACACGCCCCACAGCACCACGAAGGTGACGATGGCCAGCTTGGGCCACGCGATCACGGCGATTCCGAAGATGATGCCCAACCCGGCGCGGGTCGCCAGGACCTTCCACGACATCTCGAGCCAGTTCTGCGGCATGGCGCCTCCTTCGTCAGGGGTTCTCACGCCCGAAGCGTGGTCCGACCGTACCGCTGCCGGGGCACCTCAGGGCCGATTCGCGGCCCGAGGTGGCGAAGCGCTCAGCGCGAGCAGACCAGATCCGCGGCGGCGAGTCGGCGTACGGCCTCGGTGAGGACCTCGGGCTGCTTGCAGAACGCCCACCGGACCAGGTGGCGGCCGGCGTCGGAGTCGTAGAAGCCCTGGGCGGGGATCGCGATCACCCCGGCGCGCTCGGGCAGCGCCAGGCAGAACGCGCGGCCGTCCTCCCACCCGAGGTGGGAGGTGTCGGTGAGGACGAAGTACGTCCCCTGGGGCACGTACGGCTGCAGCCCCACGTCGGCGAGGCCCGCGCAGAGCAGGTCGCGGCGCTGCTGGAGGTCGGCGGCCAGCGCCGCGGGCCACGCGCCCTGGTGTTGCAGGGCGTACGCGACCGCCGGTTGCAGCGGGGCGCCGGAGGTGAACGTGAGCCACTGCTTCGCGGCCACGACGGCGCCCACCAGTTCGGCGGGTCCGGTCGCCCAGCCGACCTTCCAGCCGGTGAACGACCAGCTCTTGCCGACGCTGGACAGCGTGAGGGTGCGCTCGGCCATCCCCGGCAGCGTCGCGATGGGTACGTGGGGGACGCCGTCGAAGACGAGGTGCTCGTAGACCTCGTCGGTGACCACCACGAGGTCGTGCTCGATGGCCACGGCCGCCACGGCCTCGAGCTCGGCCCTCGTCAGCACCGAACCGGTCGGGTTGTGGGGAGTGTTGAGCAGGATCATCCGGGTGCGCGGCGTGACGGCTGCGCGCAGTTCGTCGACGTCTGGTCGGAAGTCGGGCGCCCGCAACGTCACCGGAACGCGGACGGCGCCGCACATCTCCAGCATCGCCCGGTAGGAGTCGTAGTACGGCTCCAGCAGGATCACTTCGTCGCCCGGATCGAGCAGCCCGAGCATCGCGCCCGCGATGGCCTCGGTGCAGCCCGTCGTGATGGCGACCTGCGAGACGGGGTCGAGGTGGATGCCGTAGTGGTGCTCCTGGTGCGCGGCCACGGCCCGGCGCAGGTCCGGGATGCCGATGCCGGGCGCGTACTGGTTGGCGCCCCCGCGCAGTGCCGCCACGGCATGGTCGATGACCTCGGTGGGGCCGTCGACGTCGGGGAACCCCTGCCCGAGATTGAGGGCTCCCGTGGCCACCGCCAGCGCGGAGAACTCCGCGAAGACCGTCGGAGGAATCGAGGCCACGCGGCGCGCGCGCCGCCCGAGCGACGGGTCAGACATGCCTCGAGCGTAGTGCCGCCGGTGTCAGTTGCTGCGGCGTTCGCGGGCCGCTTCGAGGCCCAGCTTCACCAGGATCAGCGGCAGCAGCAGCGTCGCCACCGCGGTCACCAGCCACACGATCACGGTGGCCGAAATCCACGTGACCACCCCGCCGGAGATGCTCAGCGAGTCACCGATGAGAGAGGTGGCGAGCAGTGCAATGAAGGCTGCGACCAGCCCGACCCCGCCCAGCAGCGCAGTCGCGTTCTTGGCTGCCACCTTGGCGATGAAGGGCGCGATGACGCTCTGGATCACCGCGTACAGGAGCACCGCGACGATGAAGCCGGACACCTGAAGGCGTACGTCATCGAGGATCAGGGCGGCCGCCACGAGACCGATGGCCGCGGAGCCGAGGAAGATCAGGGTGCGGATCAGGAAGCGAAGCATGATCGTCCTTCGGGTCGGGGCCCTGCATCCGGGCCTGATGTCGTCAGCCTCCCACGGTTGGGGCCCCGGTGGACACGGTTCAGCCGGTGGGCACGCGCTCGGCGCGTCGCCGGTCCAACGCCCGCGCCCACCCGGTGGCCCACGCGGTGCCCGCGGCGCAGAGGCCGCCCAGCACCAGGCAGGCAGTCCCCAGCGGGAAGAGTGCCGCGAGGACGGCCAGCGCCACGGGCGAACTGGTGCTGCCGAGCTCTCCCATGAGCCGCCACCCGCCGAGGTACTGGGCGCGCCCCGTCGACGGCGCGGTGTCGGCGCCCAGGGTCATCAGGATCCCGGCGCCCATGCCGTTGCCGGCAGCAATCACCAGGGCGACCGCGAGCACGCCGGAGAAGCCGTCAGTGAGGGGCAGCAGGGCGCATCCCACCGCGGTGCTGCCCACGACGCACAAGGCCACCGGGGCCCGGCCGTACCGGTCCATCACCCATCCCGCCGGATAGACGAACGCGAGGTCCACCACGGACGCCAGCCCCACCATCAGCGACACGCTCGCCGCGGACATGCCCACGTGCTCGGCCCACAACGGCAGCAGCACGAACCGCAACGCCCGAGCCCCCTGGATGACCGCGCCGGCGCTGCCCACCGAGAGCAGGACCCGTGCGTGACGTTGCACCACGGACAGGACCGACAGGGTGGGGCCGCGGTCCACGCCGTCGTCGGCGAAGGCGGGCATCGACTGCACGAGCGCCACCGAGGCCAGCGAGAACGCCGCGGCCAACGCGAAGACGCTGGACAGGCCGTACGCGTGGATCAGCGCCGCACCCAGGAGCGGACCCACGAGCATGCCGAGGCGGAAGACGCCGCCGAGCATCGACATCGCCCGGGCCCGGTGCGAGTCCGGGAAGGCGTCGATCATGAACCCTTGCCTGGCCTGGGTGGAGACGGTGCTGGAGGCTCCCAGCGCGGCCATGCACACGGCGAACGCCGCGAGTGAGTCCGTACGCCATGCGACCAGGCACAGGACGGCGTCGACCGTGCCGACCAGGGTCAGTGACCAGCGCTCACCGACCCGGGCGATGAGCGCGCCTGCTGGCAGTGCCATCAGCAGCGTGCCGATGCTCAGCGCAGTGAGCAGCAGCGCCGCTTCCCCCACGCCTGCGCCGAGCGCGCGCCCCTGGAGGGCGATGACGGGGATCACCGCGCCCATGCCGATGCTGGTCAGCAGCGGGGGGCCGTACGCGGGCACCAGCACGGAGCGCAGGGGCGGGGGAGACGTACGCGGCGAGTAGTCCATGGGTCCTGCGATCCTATGCGCGCCGGGGGCCGGTAGATTGCGCACCATGTCCGCCGATCCCACCCTGGCCGCCGACATCGACGCCACCTGTCGCCTGAGCGGGGAGTTCACCCTGCGTTCGGGTCAGGTGTCGCACGAGTACTTCGACAAGTACCTCTTCGAGGCAGACCCGCGGCTGCTCGACCGCGTCGCCACGCAGATGGTCGACCTGCTCCCTGCGGACACCGAGCTGCTGGGCGGACTGGAGCTCGGTGGGGTTCCCATCGCGACGATGGTGTCCGCCAAGACCGGCATCCCGGCGCTCTTCGTACGCAAGAAGGCCAAGGAGTACGGCACCTGCAAGCTGGCCGAGGGCCAGGACGTCGCCGGACGCCGGGTGACCCTCATCGAGGACGTGATCACGACCGGCGGCGCTGTGCGTGACGCCACGCGCGCTCTGCGCGAGGCCGGCGCGATCGTCGAGGTGGTCGTGTGCGCGATCGACCGTTCGCCCGCTGGGGAGAACCCGCTGGCCGACGTGGAGCTCGAGGTGCGCCCGGTGCTCACCAAGGCCCAACTCGACGCTGCCCGGGGCTGAGCCCTTCCACCCCACCTCCCGCTCGGGGTGCAGAATCCCCCACTACGTGGGGTTTCCCCGCTCGTGCGGGGATGTCGTCACGTTGTCGACGTTGCAAAGGCCACAACGTGAGGGAAACGCCGACACAGTGACGGTCGTACGGCAACCCACGCCGTACGACCCCACGCGACGCGGCCCGGAGCGAGCCGTACGAGGTCAGTCGACGTCGGTTCCCATGATGTCGCGGTCGGGGTGACCGTCACCGTCGTTGTCGTCGGCCTCGGGGGCGTTCGTACGACGGTGCCGCCACCACTCCCACGCCATGGGGATCACGGAGAAGGCGACGATCGCGAGGATCAGCTTGTCGATGTCGTGCACCAGCGACGGGAACGCGTTGCCGAGGAAGAAGCCCAGCAGCGTGATCGAGAAGACCCACAGGACGGCGCCGATGGCGCTCCAGAAGAAGAAGCGGTGGCGCTCCATGCGGGTCACGCCCGCGACGACGGTGACGTAGGTGCGTACGAAGGGAACGAAGCGGCCGATCACCAGGGCCTTGTTGCCGTGCTTGTCGAAGAACTCGCTCGTCTGGTCGAAGTACTTCTTCTTGAGGATGCGGCCCTCGCGTTCGTACAGCGCGGGCCCGATCTTGCGGCCGATCTCATAACCCGCCACGTTGCCGGCGAACCCGGCCGCCGTGAACAGAGCGAGCGCGAAGACGAGATCGATCCACGCGGGGCCGGGGAAGATCGAGACCTGGTGGCCCGCCAGGAACAGGCCCATCGCGAAGAGCAGGGAGTCGCCGGGCAGGAACGGGAAGAACAACCCGCACTCGACGAAGATGATGACCAGCGAGAGCCAGAACAGGGCTGTCCCGAACTTTTCGAGGAGCCAGACCGGGTCCATCCAATCCATGCCGAGCAACAACGGCTCGACCAGTGACGATGCTTCGATCATGAGGCTCACGCGCGTCAGGGTAACGGGCGCCACCTACCCTGACCTCATGCGCGAAGCCTCCGCCGACGAGCGGGCCCCGTACGACCCCATGCCGCACGGGCCGGCCGAGGTCGGCGTCGGCCCGTGGCCCGGGGGGCCTGATTCCTGGCCGCTGGGGGAGCAGTACGACGCCGAGCTCCTGCGCGAGGGGGATCGACGCAACGTCGTCGACCGGTATCGCTACTGGTCGATGGAGGCGATCGTCGCCGATCTCGACACCCGCCGGCACGGCTTCCACGTCGCCATTGAGAACTGGCAGCACGACTTCAACATCGGCACCATCGTGCGCACCGCCAACGCGTTCCTGGCCGCCGAGGTGCACATCGTCGGCAACAGGCGCTGGAACCGGCGCGGTGCCATGGTGACCGACCGCTACCAGCACGTACGCCATCACGTCGACGTACCCGCGCTGGCGGAGTACCTGCACGGCCTGCCCGAGCCCGTACGACTCCTCGGCATCGACAACCTCCCCGGCAGCGCACACCTGGAGACGATGGAGATGCCCGAACGGGTGTGCTTCCTCTTCGGCCAGGAGGGGCCGGGCCTGTCCGAACAGGCGCGCGAGGTGGTGGACGGCACGTTCTCGATCGCCCAGTTCGGATCGACTCGCTCGATCAACGCCTCCTCAGCGGCCGCGATCGCCATGCACTCGTGGGTACGCGCCCACGCCGACCTGTCCGGCGATGCCGCCTGGCGGGGCTGAGCAGCCACCCGGGTCGGGGCAGGCGCTGGCCTAGGCGTGGCGGGCTCGGCACCGCTCGCCGTGCGAGCGTGCCATGCGCCCGCTGCGGGGTGGCGAACCCGTCGAGCGTCGGGCGTTCGCGGCCCGTTCCTGCCAGGCGAGGACGACCAGGGCCACCCGGTCGCGGGCGCGCAGTTTGCGCAGCAGTTGGGCGACGTGCGTCTTGACGGTGGCCACCGAGATCACCAGCGTGGCCGCGATCTCGGTGTTGGTGAGCCCCTCCGCAACGAGGGCGAGCACCTCGCTTTCTCGCGGCGAGAGGAGTGCGGAGCGGCTGGGCGCGGTCGGCTCCTGCACAGATGCGATGCTCATGGTGGATCTCTCCTGGGTGTCGTTCGGCTTGCTGACCTTCGGTGGTTCCACAGTGCCGCGCGGAGGTCTGGTTCGGCATCGTGCAAGTGCGCCACCTCTCGGCTGAGAGCGCGGCTACCATGCGGCCATGGGGCTCGCTGACGTTCCCGATGATGGGCTCAACCCACGGCTGGTCGGGCGTGCCGTCGAGCTGGAGCTGATCGCTGCGCTGGGCGCCGGGAGCACCTCGGCCCTTTTCGTGCACGGTGAGCCCGGGGTGGGCAAGACGACCCTGCTCCGTGCGGGTCTGGCAGAGGTGGCCCACGTGACAGGCGGTGCGCTGGCCACGCTCGACTGGATGGCGTTCCTGCCGTTGCGTCGTGCGTTCTCCACGCTGCCCGAGGAGACCTGGAGTGGCGACTCCGCCCACGTGGCCAGCGAGGTCGAGCTCGCCCTCGCGGGCCGCGTCCTGTGTGTGGAGGACCTGCACTGGGCCGACGACGACACCCTGGCAACGGTGGAGGACCTGATCGGTCGAGTGCCGTTGGTGGCGACGGTGCGTCGCGGGGAGTCGCACTCGGGCGAGGTGGTGGCAGCGCTGGAGAAGGCGGGGGCCACTCGGATGGATCTCGAACCCCTCGCCCCCCAGCACGCACGGGCACTGGCATCACGGTTGCGACCGGAGCTCACCGACGCCGACCTGGCGAGGGTGTTGGCGCACAGCGGGGGCAACCCCTTGCTGATCGAGGAGTTGGTCGCGGCTGGCAAGAACGACCAGAGCCTGCGGCTGGCGCTCCTTGCCAGATGTCGTCGGCTGGGCGATCAGGCGATGGAGGAGTTGGCCCTGCTGGCGCTGGCTGGCCATGCCCTGCCAGCCGATCACCTGGCCGCGGTCGACGAGCTCGTTGAGTCTGGGATTGCCCGGGTGCGGCCCGATGGGGAAGCCGAGATCCGCCACGCCCTGATCGGAGAGACGGTGGCCGCTGAGTTGAGCCAGGAGCGCCGGCTGCGCTGCCACACTCGACTCGCCGCAGTCGTGGACCACCCCGGGGAGGTGGCCCGCCACCGGCTCGCGGCCGGTGACCGGACGGGTGCTCGCGCCGCGGCGCAGGAAGCCGTCGACCAGGCCCGATCGCCAGGGGAGAAGTGGCGGCACCTGGCCACCCTCGCTGAGGCCACCGACGGTGATGCCGCCCCGTTGGCCCGAGCCAAGGCCGCCACGGCGGCCACCGCAGCGGGCGAGCCGGAAGTGGCCGGACGGCTCCTGGCCGACCTACCGGTCGCGGGGCCGCATGCGGTCGACATCGCGCTGGCGCGCGCCACGTGGGCTTTCCAGAGCGGGCGATGGGACGCCTACGTCGACGAGGTCGTCGCCGCACGCGAGCTCGTCGTCCCCGGATCGGCGGCAGAAGCCCGGTTGCTCCAGCGCGAGGCGACGGTCGCCAGGATCATCCGCAATGACTCCCGGCGTGGGCTGGAGGTCGGACTCCAGGCGCTCGACGCCGCCATACGCACCGGGGAACGCGTCTCAGGCGCACGCGGGTCGGTGGCCGGCGCAATGGCAGAACTGGGCATGCCCGGGTGGCAGGACGCGTACGAGGAGGCGCTCGCGGCGGCCGCCGTCGAGGGTGACCACTACCCGGAGCTGGCGATCCGGCACAACTTCATCATCTCCCTCACCGCGGCGGGCGAGCTGGCGAGGGCGCGGGAGGTTGCGACGGCCCAGGAGTCGTGGTGCCGAGAGCTGCGTCTGCTCAAGAAGGCGAGGTCCGCAGAGGTCGCACGGCTCGTCATCGATGCGTACACCGGCGCCCAGGCCACGGTCCTGCGTCGGTGCGATGAGCTGCTCGCCGAGGGGCTGGCCAGGGTCGATGAGCTCGATGTCCACATCCTGCGCGGCACGGTCCTGGCCTACCAGGGCAGCCTCGAGGACGCCCTCGCAGCGCTCACCCCCCTGCGAGGCGTGGCCAGCGTGGAAGGGGATGTGCACAGCATCTCTGTGACCGCGTACGCCGTGGCCTCCTCGCCCGAGGAAGCGTGGGCCGCGTGGGAACTGCTCGGGGAGACCGACGGGGTGGAGGACGTCGCGGCTGCGGAGGCAGTGCGGTGGGCCTGCTGGGCGGCTTGGGAGACTGGGCGCACCGACCTGCCGCCACAGGCCGACGTCGTGCCGGGGCTGGCAGCCGGGATGAGCGTGGAGTGCGAGGGTGTGGCCGCGCTGGTCGCTGGCGACTTTGCGGCCGCCGCCACGGCGTTCGCCCGGGCGGCCGACGCTCACGGGCCGCGGGCCTGGGACGCCGCGTGGTGCCGCTGGGCGCTCGGTGAGGCGCTCCGGCTTGCACGCGACCCGCGCGCGGTCGAGGTGCTTGCCGCGGCCGAGGAGGAGGCAGGCGCGGCCGGCTACGAACCGATCCTGAACCGGTGTCGCCGTTCGCTGCGGGCCGTCGGCGTACGCCCCGCACCGCGTCCGGGCAGCGGTCCCGACGTGCTCACCCCCAGCGAGCGCGCGGTCGTCGACCTCCTCGTGGAGGGGCTCACCGACCGCGAGATCGCCGTACGCCTCGGGGTCACGCACCGGACGGTCCAGACCCAGGTGGCCAGCGCCCGGAGCAAGCTGGGAGTCCACACACGTACGCAGTTGGCGGCTCTGGCGGCGGGACCGTGAACCAGCCGTTGGTCGTCGTGGAGGGGGGACTCGACGCGGTGGAGGACGCTCGCGGCGAGTTGCGTTCACGAGGTGTCGCCGGTGTCGTGGAGGTGCAGGTCGACTCTGCCGAGGCTGCGGCGGAGGCGGTACTCGCGGCCCTGTCCGGGGTGGCCATGCTGGTGCACGCCACCGCTAAGCGCGAGGTGATCGACCGGCTCTGCGATGACCTGCGCCGCCTCGGCCGCCTCGAGCACCGGGTCGGGGCAGACCCCCGTGGCTTACTCACTCTCGACCAACACGCACTCCTGCTCATGCTCACTGAGGGCGCCACCCTGGGTGAGGCCGCCGCCGCGCTGCACCTGTCCCGACGCTCTGCGGACCGACGCCTGGCCGCTGCACGCAGGTCACTCGAAGCGGGTACGACCAACGCCGCCGTGGTGGCGTACCGGCGCCGGCTGGCCACGTCCTCGGATCGCCACGCTGGAGATCAGCCCGCGGGCTGAGGGAACTCCGCCCGGGAGTGGATGTGGGAGGGCGGGTGTCGGGGCAAGGTGGGTGACCCACTCAGGGAAACGGGGGACTCCATGCTTCGCACACTCGGGACGGCCATGGCCGTCGCACTCATCGCCGCCAGCGCGAGCGTCGTTGCCGCGCAGGCACCGGCTGCGGCCGCGGCCGGTGGGACGATCGTCTTCGAGCGCGACCACAACCTGTGGCTCGTCCGCGGGGACGGGTCGGGGCTCCATCAGGTCACCAGGGACGGCACTGCCTCCCTGGCCTATCGCTCGCCGAGCATGTCGGACGACGGGACCATCGCGGCCGCGCTGGGCCCCGAAGTCGTGCGCATGCGCCAGAACGGGGAGGTGCTCAACCGTTTTGACCCGCCGCCGTTGACCAACTCGGTGAGTCATCCGGTGGACGGCCCGGTCAACTACGTCGCGATCTCGCCCGACGGCGCCCACATTGCCTACGGCTTCAGCGGGTACACCTGCCCGATCGGCGCCTCGTGCATGGTCCGTTCAGCCATCGCGGTGACCCCGGCTGCGAGCTTCTCCGGGCCCACCACGACGTCGTACCAGCATCACCCGTCGTGGGTCTCGAACTCCCGGTTGATGACTCATGGGGGCTACGGATCCCACGTGACACTGCATGACCTCGGTGCGAGTGAGCCGGCGTTGTGGTTCAACGACGATGACGTGTACGAGTCGGGCACCGACCTCGGCGACGCCTCGCTCTCGCGGGACGGGACCAAGCTCGTGGCGATCCGCGGGTACGGAGACTCGACCCAGATGGTCTGGTACTCCGTGGCGGGTGACCCCCGTGCCGCTGCAGCCGACTCCCTTCCGAATCCCACGCCACTGTGCGGCGGCAGCCCCGGCGACGCGGCGGCTGACGAAAAGCTGCACGACCCGACCTGGTCACCCGACGGTGCGGCATTCGCAATCGGCGCCAAGGAAGGGATCTGGGTCGTGACCCCTGCGGCCGTCTGCGAGGCGACCACGACCTTGCTGCTGGGAGCTGGATCGAGCCCGTTCTGGTCGCCTGCCGCGCTCAACCCGCCGCCGTTGAGCGGAACCACGCCGCCTCCTGGCCCAGGCGCCGGTGGTGGTGGGGACGACGGCAACGCGACGACGTTCACGATGGGATCTCGCCCCACCCTCAAGGGCAAGGCGAAGGTCGGCAAGCGACTGACCGTCAACCCGGGCCGCTGGACCCCGACGCCCACCAAGATTCGCTACACGTGGCTGCGCAACGGGAAGAAGATCAAGGGGGCCACGTCCCGGTCGTACAAGCTCAGGAGAACCGACCGGGGTCGTCGGATCAGCGTCAAGGTCGTCGTGACCCGCGCTGGGACACCTTCCGCTTCCGCCCGTACGAAGCAGGTCCGCGTCCGCTGACCTCATGCCCACCCCTGGCCTCAGGTTCCCCCGCATCTGCGGGGGAACCTGAACTTCTGGGGGCGTGCATACCCCTCGAAGTTCAAGGAAACCCCTCGAAGTCCGAGCCAAGCCCCGAGCGGCCCCACCCGGTCCAGACCGTTCGAGCCGTACGAGCTCGCGCCCATCTGCCGCGCCCTGGCGCGTACTGCCACCCCGTCATGGCGGGGTGGCAGTACGGATAACCCCGCTTTACATGAGGGTGAACAGAGCCCGGGCGACCTCCCCGTCCCTGTGTGGCTGCACCGAGGACGGAGCACGATGCCGATCGGTTGTCGCTCCCCCGAACCGGTTCTGGCGGTGGCCGCGGAGGGCACTAGGCTGGCCGTGCAGCCCGCCATGCCTGAGGAGAATCCATGCCCATCGCAAGTCCCGAGCGCTACGCCGAGATGCTGGACGCCGCGAAGTCCAAGTCCTTCGCCTACCCGGCCATCAACGTCACCTCGTCGCAGACCCTGAACGCGGCCCTCCAGGGCTTCGCCGAGGCCGGTTCCGACGGCATCATCCAGATCTCCACCGGCGGCGCGGAGTACCTCTCCGGCCCGTCGGTCAAGAACATGGTCACCGGCTCTGCCGCCTTCGCCGCGTACGCCGCCGAGGTCGCCAAGAACTACCCGGTGAACATCGCGCTGCACACCGACCACTGCCCCAAGGACAAGCTGGACGGTTTCGTACGCCCGCTGATCGCCCTGTCCGCCGAGCGCGTCAAGCGCGGCGAGAACCCGCTCTTCCAGTCGCACATGTGGGACGGCTCGGCCGTGCCGATGGACGAGAACCTCGTCATCGCGGAGGAGCTGCTCGCCAAGTGCGCGGCCGCCAACATCATCCTCGAGGTCGAGATCGGCGTCGTGGGTGGCGAGGAGGACGGCATCGTCGGCGCGATCGACGAGAAGCTCTACACGACCCCCGAGGACGCGCTGGCCACCGCGCGTGCGCTCGGCGTCGGCGAGAAGGGCCGCTACATGACGGCCTTGACCTTCGGCAACGTCCACGGCGTCTACAAGCCGGGCGGCGTCAAGCTGCGCCCCGAGATCCTCAAGGCCGCCCAGGAGGCCGTGAGCGCCGAGCTCGGCCTGGCCGCGGGCTCGAAGCCGTTCGACCTGGTCTTCCACGGCGGCTCCGGCTCGACCGAGCAGGAGATCTCGGACGCGGTCGACTTCGGTGTGGTCAAGATGAACATCGACACCGACACCCAGTACGCCTTCACCCGTCCCGTCGCCGCCCACATGTTCGCCAACTACGACGGCGTGCTGAAGGTCGACGGCGAGGTCGGCAACAAGAAGCTGTACGACCCCCGCGCCTGGGGCAAGGCCGCCGAGACGGCCATGGCTGCGCGCGTCGTCGAGGCGTGCGCGAACCTGCGCTCGGCGGGCACCACGCTCGGCGCCTGATCCACCTCGTACGAAGGCCCGGCTTCCTGGGGAAGCCGGGCCTTCTGCGTTGATGGACGGTGGACACGCGGCACGGGTGGCAGTTGTACGGCACCAACGTCGTGGCCGAGCGCGAGCAGGACGCCCTGACGCGCGAGCTCATCGAGTCGTGGGAGGAGCGAACGCCCGCGAGCACCTCACCCCCGCCGGCGCCGAGGCCGTCGCTGAGGCCGGGCAAGGCTCGGAACCGTTCCGCGACTTCCTCGAGCTGCGCTCCGGCGACACGGTCGTCGTCGAGACCCGCGAGGCACTGTTCACGTACGAGCTCCTCGGCGACGGGGACGACGTACGCGTCGACTTCACCACGGCTTGGCCGCTGGCACCCGTGCCGGACCCGGCCGCACCCGGCGCCCGGCCGACCCAGGCACTCGTCACGTTGATCACGGCCCCTCGACCGCTGAGTGTCCTAGCCAGCCGCCGGGGCGGGGGAGTCGAAGTGCCGCGGCCGCTCGAAGAAGAGCATCGCGACGAACCCGATGCCCAGCGCGATCGGGACGACGAGGAGTGCCTGCGACATCGCCGTGGAGAACGCCTCGGCGACCGGCGCTGGCAGGGGGGCGGAGCCGTGGAGGCCCGCTCCGCCGCCTGCCGTGGGCAGCCCCTGGGCGGTGAGCCGGGCGTCGATGAGGAGGGCGATGACGGCAGACCCCAGCACGGACCCCACCTGGCGGGTGGCGTTGTACACCCCGGAGCCCGCGCCGGCTCGGTCCATGGGCAGGTTGCGGTTGGCGCTCGTGGCCAGCGGTCCCCACAGGAACGTCGACCCCACGCCGAGGCCGCCGAGTGCCACGAGCAGCTGCCACAGCGGCGTGTCGGGATCGAGGAGCAGTGCGATGGCCGCCAACGACACGGCTGCGGTGGCGAACCCGATGACCGTGAGGGTCCGCGGGTGAATCCGGTCGGTCAGCCGGCCGATCAGAGGGGCGAGCAGCAGGCTCGGGATGGCCATCGGCGCCAGCAGCAGACCAGCCTGGGTGGGCGTGTAGCCGAGCACGACCTGGGCGTACAGCATGATCGGGAAGCCCATCGCGGTGAACGTGAACCCGAGCACGCTCACGCCGATGTTGGAGACCGAGAAGTTGCGGTCGCGAAACAGCGTCAGCGGCATCAGCGGCTCGCGGCGGTTGCGGGCCTGCCACCAGACGAACGCTGCCAGCAGGGCCAGGCCGACCACGATCAGGCGCCACACGGTGACGGGGCCACGGATGGTGCCCCAGTCGTACTGGTGGCCCTCCTGGATCGCGAAGACCAGCAGCAGCATGCCCAGACCGGAGAGGACGACGCCGAGCCAGTCGAAGGAGTGCTGGCGGGTCTCCAGGCGTGGCATCAGGCGAACGGCCAGCACCATGGCGAAGAGGCCCACGGGCACGTTGATGAAGAAGATCCACTCCCAGCCCAGCGCGTCGACCAGGAAGCCACCCAGGATGGGACCGACGAGGGTGGCGACGCCGGCGGTCGCGCCCCACATGGCCATCGCGGAGCCGCGCCGGGCGGCCGGGAAGATGCGCGTGATGACCGCCATGGTCTGCGGCGTCATCAGTGCGGCGCCGAGCCCCTGCACCGCCCGGGCCGCGATCAGCATCGTGACCGAGTCGGCCAGCCCGCACCAGAGCGAGGCGAGGGTGAAGACGGCCAGTCCGGCCAGGTAGAGCTTCTTGGGGCCGAACCGGTCGCCGAAGCGGCCGGTGATGAGGACCGGCACCGCGTACGCGAGCAGGTACGCGCTGGTGACCCAGATCGCCTCGTTGACGCCAGCGTCGAGCTCGTCGATGATCGCCGGCGTCGCCACGGTCACGATCGTCATGTCGACGAGGATCATGAAGAAGCCGAGGCACAGCGCCCACAGGACGGGCCACGGGTTGTCGAGCGTCTCGTCCGCGGGCGCGCGGGTCGCAGGTTGGGACGTGGCGCTCACCCCAGCAGCTCGTCAGCGGCGGCAGGGCTCGAGTCGCGCAGGAAGTCGGCGCATCGCTGCGCCTCGTCGCTCTCGCCGATGGCCCGTGCGGCCAGGGTGAGGAGTGCGAGGGCGCGCAGGAAGCCTCGGTTGGGCTCGTGCCCCCACGGCACGGGGCCATGGCCCTTCCAACCGTTGCGGCGCAGCATGTCGAGGGAGCGGTGGTAGCCGACGCGGGCGTAGGCGTAGACCGTCACGTCGTCGGCGCCGTGGTCGACGGCGTGCTGAGCCAGCGCGGCCCAGGCCGCCGGCGAGGCCGGGTGGGACCGTACGACGGCCGCCGGCGCTGTGCCCGAATCGAGCTCACCCTGGGCAGGGTCGACGGGCAGGTGCGTGGGCGGGGGACCCGCCATGAGGTCAACGTGTGCCATGTCGACCTAACCTGCCACACGCCACTGACATTCCTGAGCGGGGCCGCACGTCGCCGAGAATCAGTCCCCGTCGATGTCCTCGGGTCTGGCCTCGGCCGCCTGTCGCAGCAGCTCGTCGCCGGCCTCCTCGGCTGCGCGCCGGGTGAAGGACTCCAGGAGCTCGCGGCGCCCGTCGCGCCCGCGCAGGAACTGCTCCCAGTCGGCCTCTCCGCGGTCGACCTCGCGGGCGAACTCCTGCATCTCGCGACCCATGACGCCCTCACGGGCGACCTCCTGGACCTGCTCGCGCTCCTCCTTGGTCAGCAGTGGCTCGCGCGCGGCCGCATCGACCTCGGCGCGAGCCAGGGCCACCTCCTGGCGCAGCTCGGCGAAGGCGGAGCGGAGCTCGGCCGCAGCGGCGGCGACCCGATCAGACATTGAGCGGCTTTCCGGGCAGCATGGTGGGCGTGAACGAGTCGATCATGACGACGAGGAGGCTCTTCGTCGCCCGGACCGCAGACAGGATCATCTTGAGGTACGCGAGCGCCTTGGTGACGCGCTTGTACGCGTGCCACGCCTTCTGGATGAACTTCGCCTGACCGTAGACCGGGATGTACTGCAGCGACCACGCGCTCGCGATCAGGTCCACCGCCAGCCGGATGCAGTCGACCACGAGTTGTGCCACGTGGACGGCCTCCTTGGCCAGCTCGTCGAGGGCCGTGCCGAGCTCCCTGAAGCCCGACGCCTGCTCCTTGAGCGCAGAACTCCACAGGTACATCGAGATCGCGTGCGTGCCGGAGGCGTTGCCGTCCCACGTCTTGTTCACGCGCGCGGTCGCTTCCGTGACGTCGCCGTCGACGATCTCGAGCGACCCGCCGACGATCTGCCACGCGTTGGCTTGCGTCGAGAGCCCGACCACGTCGCCGGCGATCCAGTCCGTCACCCGGGCACGTACGTCGAAGCCGCTGATCTTCTCGATCGCCCAGCACAGGTTGTCGAAGAGGAAGCCGAACGAGACCTCGGGCAACTCACCCTCGCTGGGTGTGGGGCTGAGGCACACGAGCGAGCTGACCGCGTAGTTGGCGGTGCCCTGTCCGGCGCTGATGCCGTCCCCCTTGAACCGTGAGGAGACGCCGTCGTCGGTGGCGACGTACTCGGCTGCGGTCTTGTCCACGGCGAGGGCGTAGTCACGCATCAAGGACTCGTTCTCGGCGAGGAGGTCCTTGAGCTGGGGGAGCAAGGTCGCGTAGTCCCCGGTGAGGTCCTCGACGATCTTGCCGAAGTCAGCGTCGTTGCACGAGGCCGACGCCCTCGCCTCGATGGACCCGAGGTTGCGTGAGCAGTCGTCGAGTGCGTCGGAGTATCCGCGAAGCTCCGGTACGTCGACCCTCAGGTCGCCGAAGTCCTGCGTGGTGTCGGGCGCTCGTCCCATGTGTCCCCCTGGTGTCGATGTTCAGGGGATCTACCCCGCCGCGACCGGCGGAAAACACTCAGCGTGAACCGGCCCACACGGCAGCGAGGAGGAGGACGCCCGCAACGGTGGTGATGGCGATCGCCCACCATTGCGGCTCGCGGGACCACCGGAAGAGCTGGCCGCCCAGGATCGCGAGCACGCCGGTCGCGCCGACGGCCACGCAGATCCCCTTGATGACCGGGTCCGCGGACTCCGAGAGGAGGCCGGTCGCGAGAGTCACCACGGCGACCAGCGTCGCGACCCACCGAGCCACCGTGCGCGCGATGTCCTCCGCGACCCAGCCCGCCAGTTCGCCGGCAGTGGTGTCGTCGGGGATCTCGTCGGGGTCCAGGGGAGGTCGGCGCACGGTGTCACCCTCCCACACGACGCGTACGTCCCCCGGGTGCCAACCGCCGCCCCAGCAGGCGCTGGGACGGCGGGGTGGCAGGTGACCTCAGCGACGCGGCGCGATGATCACGGTCCTGGACTTGATCGATCCTGTGGCGCCCTGGGTGGCGGTGAGGACGACGGTCACCTTGAGCTTCTTGGCTCGTGTGAGGACCTTGAGGGCCTTCTTGCTGAGTTTGACCGTGACCTTGCCCGTGGCGTTGGCGCGGACCTTGACCTTGGCCGAGCCGAGGGTGAGCTTGGGCTTCTTCGCCTTCAGGGTGACCTTGAGGGTGACGTCGTTGGCGAAGCCGTTGCTGAGGGTGAAGCGCACCGTGCCCTTCGTGGAGACCTTGGTCTTCTTCGGCACCTTCGCGGTGAAGGTGCCCTCGGAGCCACCTGGGCCGCCGGGGGTGGGGCCGCCGGCCAGGTCCTGGGACTCGCACAGGCTGAGGGGGTCGGAGTTGATGACGTCGATCTTGTCGCCCACGAGGGTGTCGCCGCCGATACCGCAGCTGACCTGGTCTACCTCACCGTCGCGGGTGTTGACGGTGTCGTTGCCGAAGCCGCTGTCGATGCTGTCCTTGCCGGCGCCACCCGTGACGGTGTCGTTGCCCTTGCCCGAGGAGATCTTGTCGTCCCCGGCGCCGCCGTCGATCGTCGCGCTGCTGTCCAGGGCGGTCTCCGCGGTGATCGTGTCGTTCCCGGCCCCGCCGTGCACGGTGGCCGTGCCGGTGGTTCCCACCTTCAGGACGTTGGGTCCGGCGTCGCCGATCAGCGTCGTGGATCCGGTGGAGACGTCCGCGCTGATGTTCTCCACGCTGCCATCGGCATTGACGTTGTCGCCCTCGCCGGGGCGGCCGTCGTTGGCCACGCCGTCGAGGGACGCGCTCAGCGTCGTCCCCGACCGGTCGAAGTCCTGGCCGTAGTCGACGGTGTCGCTGCCCGGACCGCCGTGGTGGGCGTCTGCTCCCGTCGCGCCGCGCAGGATGTCGTCGCCGTCGCCACCGAGGAGGGTGTCGTTGCCCGCCTCGCCCATCAGCTCGTCGTTGCCGGCGCCGCCGTCGATGGTGTCGTTGCCGCCCGAGCCGCGGACCAGCCGGTCGTCGCCGTCACCGGCGCGGATGGTGTCGTCGTACGGCGAGCCGTCGAGCCTGTCGACGCCGGCCCCGCCGTCGATCGTCACGGCGCCGCCCGCTTGGTACGCGGAGATGACGTCGTCGCCGTCGCCGCCCGACAGCGTGGCGCCGACGACGTCGGTGACGTCGAAGTGGTCGGACCCGCCCCCGCCGCTCAGCTCGGCCGTGATCGGCCCGTTGACGAACACCGTGTCGCTGCCCGGCGAACCGATCACGACGACCTTCGTCAGTCCGGCGCAACTGAGTGTGCCGAAGTCCTCGGGGCAGCCCGGGATCGAGAGGCCGCTGTCGGCGGAGACCTCGTACGTCCCTGGGTAGCCGGGCTTCGGGACCACGTTGATGTAGTCCGGCTGGTCCATGGTGAGGGTGAGGACGCCACCGACGAAGGTGGCGGTGTGGGCCTGCGCGGGTGCGGCCACGGCCACGGTCAGTGCGGCCGCTGCGAGACCGCCCGCCCCGAGTACCGCTGTGCTGAGTCGTGCCGCTGGACGCATGAATTTCCTCCTGAGAAGTGGAACGGACGAACAGCGGACCACTCCTCGCGGCCACGCGCATCAGCCCAGGGGATGAGATTCGTCCTGCAGGCAGCCGGGGCGGACCAGCCCCGTCTCGTACGCCATCACGACGGCCTGGGCCCGGTCGCGGATGCCCAGCTTGGCGAAGAGGTTGCGCACGTGCGTCTTCACCGTCGACGACGCGAGGTGGAACTCGGCGCAGATCTCCGAGTTGGACATGCCTCGCCCGATGGCGCCCAGCACGTCGACCTCGCGTGCGGTGAGTCCGGCGAGACGGTGAGCCGCGGAGGGCGCGGCGAGCGCGTCCACGTACGTCACGACGAGGCGTTGCAGCACCGTGGGGGCGAGCAGGATCTCGCCCGAGTGCACCGCTCGGACGGCGTCGCAGAGCACATCCGAGGAGGTGCTCTTGAGAAGGTACCCGCTGGCTCCCGCCCGCAGCGTCTCGTAGACGTACGCGTCGAGGTCGGAGAGGCTGAGCATCAGTGCACGGGCCTGGGGGCGTGCCCGGGCGAGGGTCCGCAGTCCCTCGATCCCGTCGCTGCCGGGCATCTCGATGTCGAGGAGGACGACGTCGGCCTCGCACTCGCGGGCCACGGCGGCCGCGGCGAGCCCGTCCGCGGCCTCACCGACGACGGTGATGTCCGGCTCGAGGTCCAGGAGCGTACGCAGGGCCTCGCGGATGGGCTCCTGGTCGTCGGCGACCACCACCCGGATCATGCGGTCCTCCCGGCCACCGCCAGCGACTCGGTCTGCCCGATCGGTACGGAGGCCGGTACGGGCAGGGTGGCGACGACGTCGAAGCCCGTCGCGGTCGGGCCGGCCTCCAGGGTGCCGCCGCGCAGCCGCACCCGCGCGGCAAGGCTGCTGAGGCCGAACCCGGCGCCGCCGCCCATCCCTTCGTCGGGCCGTCCGCCGCTGCCGCTGCCCCGTGCTGCCACCTGGCCATCGCCCTCCTCGCGTCTCACCCGCACCCGGGCGCCGGGGAAGTGACGGGCCGAGTTGGCCAATGCCTCATGGACGATGCGGTGGACGGTCAGCGCCGGACCCGTGGCGTCCGGCAGTTCCCCGACGAGCTCGACCTGCATCCCGGTCGCGCGCACGCACAGCGCAGGCAGCAGCCCGGAGGCGTTGGTGTGGGGAGCCCCGATGAGCAGCCCCGTCGCCTGGACACCGCGGACCAGCGGGGCGCCGGCGGCGACGTGGCGTCGTACGAGCCAGCCGCCGATCGCGAAGCCGACCGGCACGACCACCAGAGCGGGCCCGGGGTCAGGCTCGGCGAGCAGCAGGAGGGTGGACCACGCGGCGAAGGCCGCCGCTGTCCAGCTCCCGGAGTGTCCCGAACGGGGCAACCGCTGCACGTCGTCGATCCTAGGGCGCCGGTCGGCCCGGCGGGGCGGGTTCGGCCTCAGCGCCCGGAGGCGTGCCCCACGAGCGTGCGGACCTTGTCGGCGCCCAGCGCGACGATGAGGGTGGGCAGGCGCGGGCCGCGGTCCGCGTCGACGAGGAGGTTGTAGAGGAGGGTGAAGAAGGCCTTCTGGTCGGCCTTGACCTCGTCGCTCGGCTTGTCCTCCAGCGCGAACCCGCGGGCGAGCTTGGGCACGCCGTACACGATGCTCGTCACCGCGTCCTGGGTGAAGTCGGCCGGAAGGTTGTCCACGAGCAGGTCGAGCCACTGCTGCTCGGCCTCGCTGAGCGCGGCGAGCCGGTCGGTGTCGGGAGCCGTACGGACCGTGGTGCGCTCCTCGGCGGGCACGAACTCCGCGGTCCACTGCATCGCCTTGGTGAGGCGCGGCTCGAGGTCGGCGACCGAGTCGTGCGGGAAGCCGACGGAGCCGATGACGTCGGAGATCAGGTCGGCCGACCCGGCGGTCACGTCGGAGACCGACGAGAGCGTCCGGAACGGGACCGAGACCGGGCTGACCGCGACCGGGCCCGCCGCAGTGGCCGCGGCCCGCTCCCACGCCAGCACGGCCACGTCGCGCTTGGCGGGGTCGGCGGCCTTCTTGGTGAGCGCGTCCCACTCGTCGTAGAGGCGCACGACCTCGGGCCCGAAGTCGATGTCGAAGGTCTGCTTGGGGGCGCGGCGCACGTACAGCCAACGCAGGATGCCCGGCTCGAGGACGCGCAGCGCGTCGGCTGCGGTCGGGACGCCGCCGGTCGAGGACGACATCTTCTGCATGCCGGCGAAGCCGACGAAGCCGTACGCCACGAAGCTCGGTGCCTCGGCCCCGTAGAACCTCACGATGTCCTTGCCGACCGTGTACGAGGACCCCGGCGTCGCGTGGTCGGCGCCGCCCGGCTCGAAGTCGACGCCCTCGAAGGCCCAGCGCATCGGCCAGTCGATCTTCCACACGAGCTTGCCCTCGTCCTGGGTGGCCACGTTGGTCACGTGCGACTCCCCGCACGCGGTGCAGTCGTAGGCCAGGTCGGTGCTCTCGTCGTCGTACGCGGTCAGGGTCACGGTGTCGCGCCCGCAGCTGCGGCAGTACGGCTTGAACGGGAAGCGGCTCAGGTCCTCGCCGTCGGCGGCCGGCGCCTGCGCGACGACGTCCTCCTCGGCGGTGGACTCGTTGCCCTCGGGGGCATCGGCGGGGACGGCCTTCTTGGTGCGGTAGCGGTCCAGGACGGCGTCCATCTCGCTCCGCTGGCGGATCGCCTGGAGGATCTGGGCGCGGTAGGTCCCGGCGCGATACATCTGGGTCTGGGAGACCTCGACCATCTCGACGCCCATCTCGGCCAGCGCGGCCTGCAGCGGGGCCTTGTAGTGCTCGGCCCACGAGGTGTGGCACTCCCACGGGTCCGGCACGGCGCTCAGGGGTCGCCCGATGTGATCGGCCCACTCGGCGGGAACCCCGGCCGGGACCTTGCGGAAGCGGTCGTAGTCGTCCCAGCTGTGCAGGTGACGGACCTCGACGCCGCGGCGGCGCAGTTCGTCGGCGACGAAGTGGACCGTGAGGAATTCGCGCAGGTTGCCCAGGTGGACCGGACCCGACGGGGATGCGCCGGACGCGCAGGTGACGGGCTTGCCCTCTCCCGCGTGACGGATCGCCTCATCCGCCGCCCTGCTCACCCAGTCGGTCGCCTCGCCCTTCTGCCCACGTGCCATGCCCTGCGTCTCCACCTTCGCCTCGAGGCCGGCGAGCGCCGACCGAGATCAAGGTTAGGCCCTCGCCCGGTCCCGGCCACGCTGGCGTGCATTGGTGGTCATGGGGCGGCGACCGGGTGGCACACTGACGCGCGTGCCGCACGACACCACCACTCCGACGCGCCGCGGACGAGGCGCCCGCGTGGTGCGGATCCTCGGCGCGGTCCTGGTCCTGCTCGGGGTGAGCGTTCTCGGCTACGTCGGGTGGGAGTTGTACGGCACCAACGTGGTCGCCGGTCGCGAGCAGGAGCGCATGCAGCACGAGATCGTGCAGGCGTGGGACGAGGGCCGCGAGCCCTCGCCGACCGACACGGGTGAGGCGCTGCTGCGGATCCCCCGCTTCGGGGAGGACTGGGTCAAGCCCATCCTGCTCGGCTTCGACGACGACACCCTGGCCCGTTCTGTCGGGCGCTTCCCTGACGGCGCGAAGCCCGGCGAGGTCGGCAACGTCGTCCTCGCGGGACATCGGGTGACGCGGGGGGAGCCGTTCCGGGACTTCCTCAGCCTGCGTCAGGGCGACCAGGTCGTCGTGGAGACGCGCACCAAGGTCTACACCTACGAGCTGCGCGGCAACGGGGATGACGTCCGCGTCGACTTCGGCACCTCCTGGCCCCTCCAACCGGTGCCCGACCCCGACGCAGGCGGCCGCGAACCCACCGAACGCCTCATCACGCTCATCACCTGCGCGGAGATCTTCCACACCGACGATCGCAACGTCGTCACGGGCGTGCTGGTCGACGTACGCCGCCGCTGATCCAGCCCCATCCCAGCCTCCATCCCGGCCCTCATCCCGGGATGAAAGTTGGGGTGAAGTTTGCCGGGCACCGGCATTGCGGCGACTCCTGACGAACCACGCTCGCGTCGCGAGGCTCACGAGGCCTCCGTACGTACACCGTTCTCAGGAGTGATCCCGTGTCAGCATCCATCCGTGACCTGCCGCCCGGCATCGGTACGCGGCCGCCCAGGGCCAGAAGGTGGCTGAGCGTCCTGCTCAGCAGCCTCTTCCTGCTGGTGGCCACTGCCACCGGAGCGTCTGCCGTCCAGTCGACCACGACGCCCGCGGCGAACCCGCCGATGCCCTCGCAGTGCGAGCTCGATCTGGCGATCAGCCTCGACCTGTCCAACTCGGTCACCGCTGACCAGCTGGGTGACATGCGCGAGGCCGTGGCGGAACTGCTGAGCGCGCTGTCCGGCTACCCGGTGCGGATCGCGATCCACAACTTCGCCTCGTACGCTCCGGCGACGAGCGCGGCCAGCAACGAGGCCTTCCCGCTGACGAGCCTCACGCCCGCCGGCGTGACGGCGTTGACCAACCACGTCAACGGCATCGCGCGCCCCGTCAGCGGCAACGGCGGAACGAACTGGGACGCGGCCTTTGCCGCCGTGTCCGCTGCTTCTGAGTCGTACGACGCTCTGTTGTTCGTCACGGACGGCAACCCCACCCAGTACCGCAGCGGCACTGGCGTTGCTGGTCCGGGCAGCTCCACCGACGTCACCACCATCACGCGAGCGGTGACCTCGGCCAACGCCCTCAAGGCCTCGGGGACTCGCATCGTGCCGATCGGTCTGAGCGACAACCTCACCGGGCAGGGTCTGATCGACTTCACCGATCACATCACCCAGGTGTCCGGCCCGACCGAGGGCAGCGACTACTTCATCAGTGGATTCACCCGGCTTGCCCAGCCGCTGATCGAGGTCGCGAACCTCAACTGCGCGGAGATCACCCTCGACAAGGTGGGTGAGCTGTCCGCAGGCGAGGAGCCCGCCGTCGGGTCGACGGTCGACTACAGCTTCACCGTCACCAACACGGGCCAGGTCACGCTCACCGACGTCGCGGTCTCCGACCCGAAGCCCGGCCTGAGCGCCATCACGTACTCGAACTGGCCCGGCGCGCCCGGGACGCTCGCCCCTGGGGAGTCCGTCACCGCCACGGCCACCTACACGCTGACTGCCGCGGATGTCGCTGCTGGCACCGTGCACAACACGGCCACGGCCACCGGCCAGCCCCCGTCGGGTGACCCGGTCGAGGACGAGGACCCCGCGGACGTCACGATCACCTCCTCGCCGAGCATCGAGGTCGTCAAGACCGGTGGCCTGGCTGCTGGCGCGACCGGTGCTGCGGGTGACGTGGTGACGTACGACTTCACGGTGACCAACACGGGCAACGTGACCCTGACCAACGTCGAGCTCGATGACCCGATGCCGGGTCTGTCGGCGATCACCTTCGGTACGTGGCCGGGTGCCGCTGGTCGACTGGCTCCTGGGCAGTCGGTGACGGCTTCGGCGACGTACGTGCTGACGCAGGCTGATGTGAACGCTGGTGGCGTGGACAACACGGTCACCGCGACGGGCAACCCCCCGGGCGGTCCCGACGTGACCGACACGGACGAGGAGAACGTGCCGGTGGCGGGTGCCCCGGCCATCCAGGTCCTCAAGTCCGGTGCGCTGCCTGCGGGCGCGGCCGGCGTGGCTGGTGACGTGGTCACCTATGAGTTCACGGTGACCAACACGGGCAACGTGACCCTGAACAGCGTCGAGCTCGACGACCCGATGCCGGGTCTGTCGGCCATCACGTTCGGTACGTGGCCGGGTGCTGCCGGGACCCTTGCTCCCGGGCAGTCGGTGACCGCTTCGGCGACGTACGTGCTGACCCAGGCCGACGTCAACGCTGGCGGCGTGGACAACACGGTCACCACGGCCGGCACCCCGCCGAGCGGCGAGGACGTGACCGACACCGACGAGGAGAACGTGCCGGTGGCGGGTGCCCCCGCGATCCACGTCCTCAAGACCGGTGCCCTGGCTGCTGGCGCGACCGGTGCTGCGGGTGATCTGGTGACGTATGAGTTCACGGTGACCAACACGGGCAACGTGACCCTGACCGACGTGGAGCTGGATGACCCGATGCCGGGTCTGTCGGCCATCACGTTCGGCACGTGGCCGGGTGCCGCTGGCCGACTGGCTCCTGGCCAGTCGGTGACCGCGTCGGCGACCTACGCGCTCACGCAGGCCGATGTCGACGCCGGCGAGGTGGCCAACACGGTCACCACGACCGGCACCCCGCCGAGCGGCGAGGACGTGACGGACACCGACGAGGAGGACGTCCAGGTCCAGGCGGGTCCGCGCATCGACGTCGTCAAGACCGCTGGCCTCGCCGCTGGCGCTACCGGTGTCGCCGGTGACGTGGTGACGTACGAGTTCACGGTGACCAACACGGGCAACGTGACCCTCAACAACGTCGAGTTGGACGACCCGATGCCGGGTCTGTCGACGATCACCTTCGGTACGTGGCCCGGTGCCGCTGGTCGGCTCCAGCCGGGCCAGTCCGTGACCGCGTCGGCCACGTACGTGCTCACGCAGGCCGACGTGAACGCCGGCGAGGTGGCCAACACGGTCACCGCGACCGGCACCCCGCCCACCGGCGAGCCCGTCGAGAACGAGGACACCGAGGATGTTCCGCTGCCGCAGCGTGCGGTGATCGACCTCGTCAAGACCGGCGCGCTGGCGCCCGGCGCGACGGGTGCGGTGGGTTCGGAGATCGACTACACGTTCACGGTGACCAACACGGGCAACGTGACGCTGACCGATGTGGAGATCGACGACCCGATGCCGGGTCTGTCGGACATCACCTTCGGCGTGTGGCCGGGTGCTGTCGGGACGCTTGCTCCCGGTCAGTCGGTCACCGCGTCGGCGACGTACGTGCTGACTCAGGCCGACGTCGACGCCGGTGGCGTGGACAACACCGCGACCACCGCCGGCACCCCGCCCCAGGGCGAGGACGTGACCGACACGGACGACGAGAACGTCCCCGTTGCTGGCGACCCCCGCATCCAGGTCGTCAAGACCGGCGGTCTGGCTGCTGGCGCGGCCGGCGTGGCTGGTGACGTGGTCACGTACGAGTTCACGGTGACCAACACGGGCAACGTGACGCTCAACAACGTCGAGCTCGACGACCCGATGCCGGGTCTGTCATCCATCACGTTCGGTACGTGGCCGGGTGCTGCCGGGACCCTTGCTCCCGGCCAGACGGTGACCGCTTCGGCGACGTACGTGCTGACCCAGGCCGACGTCAACGCTGGCGGCGTGGACAACACGGTCACCACGACCGGCACCCCGCCGAGCGGCGAGGACGTGACCGACACCGACGAGGAGACAGTGCCGGTGGCGGGTGCCCCCGCGATCCACGTCCTCAAGACCGGTGCCCTGGCTGCTGGCGCGGCCGGCGTGGCTGGTGACGTGGTGACGTACGAGTTCACGGTGACCAACACGGGCAACGTGACGCTGAACGGCGTGGAGCTGGATGACCCGATGCCGGGTCTGTCGGACATCACGTTCGGCACGTGGCCGGGTGCCGCTGGTCGCCTTCAGCCGGGCCAGTCGGTGACCGCGTCGGCCACGTACGTGCTCACGCAGGCCGACGTGGACGCGGGTGAGGTCGACAACACGGTCACGACGACCGGCACCCCGCCGAGCGGCGAGGACGTGACCGACACCGACGAGGAGGACGTCCAGGTCCAGGCAGGTCCGCGCATCGACGTGGTGAAGACCGCCGGGCTCGCCGCTGGTGCGACGGGCGCTGCGGGTGACGTGGTCACCTACGAGTTCACGGTGACCAACACGGGCAACGTGACCCTCAACAACGTGGAGCTGGATGACCCGATGCCGGGTCTGTCGGACATCACGTTCGGTACGTGGCCCGGTGCTGAAGGTCGGCTGGCTCCTGGGCAGTCGGTGACGGCGAGCGCGTCGTACGTCCTGACGCAGGCCGATGTCGATGCCGGCGAGGTGGCCAACACGGTCACCGCGACTGGCACCCCGCCCACCGGCGAGCCGGTGGAGAACGAGGACACGGAGGACGTCCAGGTGCCGCAGCGTGCGGTCATCGACCTCGTCAAGACCGGCGCTCTGGCCGATGACGCGGCCGGAGTCGCTGGTGACGTGGTGGCGTACGAGTTCACGGTGACCAACACGGGCAACGTGACGCTGACCGACGTGGAGATCGACGACCCGATGCCGGGTCTGTCGGACATCACGTTCGGCACGTGGCCGGGTGCTGCCGGGACGCTTGCTCCGGGCCAGACGGTGACGGCGAGCGCGACGTACGTGCTGACCCAGGCCGACGTCGACGCCGGCGGCGTGGACAACACCGCGACCACCATCGGTACCCCGCCCCAGGGCGAGGACGTGACCGACACTGACGAGGAGAACGTCCCTGTCGAGCGCGTTCCCGGGATCGACGTGGTCAAGACCGGTGCGCTCGCGCCGGGCGCAACCCACATCGCTGGTGACCGCGTGAACTACCAGTTCGTCATCACCAACACGGGCAACGTGACGCTCACCGGCGTCACCCTGGCCGACCTGATGCCGGGTCTGTCGGAGATCACCTACGGCGAGTGGCCCGGCGCGGCTGGGACGCTTGCTCCCGGCCAGACGGTGACGGCGAGCGCGTCGTACGTGCTGACGCAGGCCGATGTGGAGGCTGGCGCCGTGCACAACACCGTCACGACCACGGGTACCCCGCCCGGCGGGGAGGACGTGACCGACACCGACGAGGAGACCATCCCGGTCACCGAGTTGCCGGTCATTGACCTGATCAAGTCGGGTGCCCTGGCCTCCGGCGCCACCGGAGTCGCAGGCGACAAGGTGACGTACACGTTCACCGTCACCAACCGGGGCAACGTGACGCTCACCAACGTGACCCTGGCTGACCCGCTCCCGGGCCTGTCCGCGATCACCTTCGGCGAGTGGCCCGGCGCCGTCGGGACGCTTGCTCCCGGCCAGACGGTGACGGCGAGCGCGACCTACGTGCTGACCCAGGCAGACGTGGACGCCGGCAAGGTGGACAACACGGCGACCACCACCGGCACGCCGCCGCGGGGTGGCCAGGTCTCGGACACGGACGTCGAGACCGTGCCGACTGCCCCGGGATCCTCAGTCGACCTGCTCAAGCAGGCGGAGCTCGTCGAGGGCGCTGCCTCGGTGGCAGGGGACCGGATCAAGTACACCTTCACCGTCACCAACACCGGCACCTCCACCTTGCGTGGGGTCGCGATCACCGACGCCCTGCCGGGGCTGAGCGAGATCACGTACGGCGCCTGGCCCCAGGAGGTCGGTGTCCTCGCGCCGGGACAGTCGGTGCAGGCCACCGCGTGGTACACCCTCACCCAGGCTGACATCGATCGTGGCTACGTCCACAACGAGGCCACCGTCGCGGGGGACACCACGTTCGGTACGAAGGTCGTCAGCGCGGACGACGAGGACTCCCCCCTCCCCGGGGCGGGTGCTCTGACGCTGGAGAAGACCGGTTCGGTGGATGGCAACCAGATCCGCTACCGGTTCGTGGTCACGAACACCGGCAACGTCACGCTCACGGACGTGAAGGTCCGTGACGAGCTCAAGGGCCTCTCGGACATCGCCGTCGAACGGTGGCCGGGCAAGGCCGGGACCTTGAAGCCCGGTGAGAAGGTCGTCGCCACCGCGACGTACCGGATCACCGACGAGGACCGTGACCGTGGCCGCGTGGACAACCACGCCAACGCGACGGGTCTCACGCCGGGCGGCGACAAGGTCGGCGACGCCGACAAGGTGCGCGTCGTCGTGGCCACCCTGCCTGACACGGGTGCGCCGATCGGCCTGATGGGTGCGCTGCTGGCGGGGCTCCTGGCCCTGATCGTCGGGGCGTTCATGCTCCGACCGCGCAGGAGCTGACGGCCGGCCTGGTGGCACCCATCCCCGGGGTGCCACCAGGCCCTGGCGTCGGGGCGGCGTACCGCTCAGACGCCGATGAACCCGGGTCGCGTGCAACCGCGACCCGGGTTCATGTCGACTGGGGGGAGTCAGACCCAGTGGGACGTCAGATCTTGAGCAGACCGTGGGCCAGACCGACCGCGAGGGTCTCGTCCCGCGAGGTGGCGCCGAGCTTGCGGTAGAGCGAGCGCCGCTGCGACTTCACGGTGTTGGGAGACACGTGCAGGGACTGGGCGATCTCGCCGACATCGGCGGTGTGCACGAGCTGTTGCAGCACCACCAGCTCGCGCGGGGTGAGGTCCGGAACAGCGGAACTCGCCGGCAGCAGGCAGGGCAGTACGGCGGCACTGCCACCGACGGCGGCGCGCTCCTCGGCCGGCAGGAACATGAAGGGCGAGCTGATCCCGTACGTCTCGTGGAGCACCTGCACCTCCTCCATCGTGTGGCGCCATTCGTCGTTGCGTCCCTCGCGGCGCAGCAGGACCGCGGTGAGGGCACTCGCCCAGACGCGCTCGGCGGGGGTGACGGGACGCATGCGGCCCACGGCGTCGCGGACCAAGGACAGATCGTCGCTCGCCAGGCCCACGATGGCCTCGCTCGTGCGTCGCAGGTTCCCGGGCGGTGCTGCCTTGGCCACCGCCCGCGCTGCACGGAGGTTCCCGGTCGCCACGAGCAGGAGCACTTCGGTGTGGTCGAGTCGGGCGGTGCTCCAGGCGGGCATGACCGTACGGCCGCTGCGGCGCTGGCGCAGGGCACGCAGCTCTTCCAGGGCGAGGACCGCCTGACCGTCCCCCAGCAAGGTGAGCGCGCGCGTGCACCCCAGCCACTCCCAGTGCTCGGCGCGGTCTGCCTGCGGCCACACGCGCTCCACGGAGGCCCGGGCGCGCGCCACCTCGCCCGACTCGATGGCTGCGTGCGCGGCCACGACCCTGAGGAGGGCTTGGCTGCGGCGCGTGGCCTTGCCGCGGTTGGCGTGTTCCTCGGCCATCCGCACCCAGTGAGCGGCTCGTGTGAGGTCGCCGCGATCCGTCTCGACGCGGGCGAGTCCGACGAGCGAGACCATCTCGTCCGAGCGGTGGCGGGCGACGTCGAGCGCGGCCGCGAAGGCGGTGGCGGCTTCGTCGAGGCGGCCGTGGGTGAGCAGGGTCAGGGCGATGTGGGCGCACGTCTGGCTGGCAGTCTCGCCGAGGCGCTCGAGCTCGCCGGGGTTCAGGAGTGCCAGCGCCTGGGTGGCCCGCCGCGCAGCTCCCAGGCCACAGTCCCGCAGCCCCGCGATGCGTTCAGCGGCGCTCTGGATCGCGTAGAGGTAGACCCTGTCGGCATCCGAGGTCGGCGCCGCGCGCCGGGCTCCTTCGGCTGCGGTCTCGAAATATCCCAGCGCGCGCCGCGGCGAGGCGGAGGTGGCGCTGGCCGCACGCGCCAAGGAGAACGCCAGGACAGGGTGTCGGGCCAGTTCCTTGGCGGGGACCATCCGCAGCACCGTGTCGATCTCGATGGCATGGGCGGGATCGCCGAAGAGGTCGCTGGTCCTCGCCGCGCGCGAGGCCACGTCGAGGGCACCTGCCTCGACTGCCTCGATGAAGGCCGCGTACGTGGCCCCCTCCGTCAGCAGGGCCTCGGCGCAGTCCCTGCGCTGTGCTTCGTGCAGCCGGAGCGAGAGCGGGTCCATCGCCGCGCGCGTGGCCTCCCGCACCTGGGGCAGGAGCACGAAGGCGGCCGCCGTCCCGTGCGACAACCACTCACCCTGCCCCGCGGACTCGAGCGCGTCGAGACGTTCGAGTGGCAGCCCGAGGACCGCCAGCACGCCGGGGCTGAGGAACGCCGGGACGGCCAGAGCCGCGTCGGCCACGGGCAACGGCATCAGCGGGCGCTTGCGGGCCAGCAGGGCACGGAACTCGTCGAGGGTCTGGGCGCCGCAGGCACACAGGTGGGCGATCGTGCCGACGTGGCCGTGCGCGTACGCACGCAGGAGGTGCGGGTCGGCGGGGGAGTCGGTGGCCCGTACATGCTCGGCCACCTGCTCGACACTCAGCCGGAGGTTGTCCACGATGACGGCGCCGAGTCCGGGCGGCAGGCAGGCGGGGGTCAGCGAGGTCAGGCGCAGGCGTACGTCCCCACGCGTGCGCACCAGGTGCACCACCTCATCCCAGAACTGTGTGTCGCGACCGTCGACGTCCTCGATCGCGACGTAGCCGGTGACGTCGTCGGGCAGCGGCAGCGTCGCGGCCCACGTCAACGACTCGCCCTCGGCGTGCAGGTCCTCCCCGAGCCGACGCAGGGCTGTGGATCGGCCGCTTCCGAGGGGTCCCGAAAGCACCACGACCGGGTCGGAGGTACGCAGGGAGCGCTGTACACCCGGTCGTGCCACGCGGTGGCTGCCGACCATGTACGACATGTGTCCATCGTCGAGAGCGTGGGGTGCCGCGCGTTGTCGAATGCGACGAATGACCCCAGAAGTGACCTCCGAAGGGGGGACACGGGGCCGTCAGGTCAGGAAGCCGTCCCGCTTGGCGACCTCGTTGAGGTCCAGCTTGGTGCGTACGGGATCTCCGTGGGCGGCGTACTTCGCCTTCACCCGGCCGATGTAGGTCTTCGCGGTCTCGGGTTGGACGTTGAGTGCGTGCCCGACCTCCTGGATGGTCAGCCCGGAGGCGTAGAGGACGAGCGCGCGTTCCTCCTGGTCGCTCAGGGCCGGCCGGTCGGGGTCGCCGGCGATCACGCTCGCCAGGTCCGAGGTCACCCAGTGGCCGCCGCCGAGGACGGACCACATCGCTTCGAGCAGGTCAGCCTCGGTGTCCCTCTTGCCGACCACCCCGCCCACGCCGGCGCGCAGCACCTCGCGCACCAGCGCGGGGCGCGCCAGTGCGGAGACGACCAGCACGCGCGTGCCTGAGTCGACCACCGTGCGCACCAGCGCTGGGTCGACGTCGGGGCCCCGGTCGACCTGGAGGTCGAGCACCAGGAGGTGGGGGTGATGGGCGCGCGGCGCTCGGCTCTGCCAGTCGTGGAAGCGTTCGAGGGTCTCGCCGGACCAGGCCAACGTCAGGCGGGGCTGCTGGGCGATGATCTCTTCGGTACGACGACGCTGGAGCAGGTGGTCCTCCACGATGGCGATCCGACGGATGCCGTTGCCCTGGGTCATGACGCGATCGCCTCCTGCTCGGCTGCTCCTGCCGACGACGCCAGCACCACGAGTACCTCGATGATTCCCTGTGCGCCCAAGATCTGCGAGCGAGGCGCGCTGGCGGGCAGCCAGCCGGCCACGGCGGACTCGAGCGCGTCCAGCCGCTCGGCTGGCGCGACGAGCGAGACGCGCATCCCTTCGGGGGCCGGGAACAGCGTCACCACCAGCGTGTCGGACGCGTGCGCCACGGCCACCGCCTCCATGAGCAGATTGCCGACGGCGTCGGCCTCGCGGTCGGGGAGGTCGAGGCCCCCGGTGCGCAGGACCAGACCCACTCCGCGTTCCCGGGCTCGGGAGAGAGCGCGAGCCATCCAGTAGCCCAGCCGTACGAGGTCGGCATCGAGCTGGGTGAGCTGTCGCAGGTAGGACTCCTCCTCCGCAGCCCGGCTGCGTACGGTCTCGTCCGTGGGGTCGATGCGCCCTTGGCCGATGCCTGCGAGCAGCTCCAGGGCGGCGTGCAGGCCGGCGTCCTGCCAGCGCCGGCGCGCAGCGTCGGCAGCGCGGGTCGTCGACGCGGCCACCCGGTCGGCGTGGGCGCGGGTCTGCGCCAGGCCGGCGCGCGCGCCGATGGTGGCAACCGACATCTGGAAGGCGCTCCAGCCCAACGGATAGCCGATCCCGATTCCGCCCGCCTTCACGGCAACGGTGGCTGCGGGCAGCGAGATGGCGAGCAGCGGCGCCACGACGGCGGCCGTGAGCGCCGCGACCGCCACGAGCCCACCCACGAAGGCGCGGCCGCTGCCGAACGCGCGCAGCAGGACCAACGGTCCCGTGACCCCCAGTGCCTGCCACAGCTCTGGCTCGTGGAGACCGAAACTCACGGCACCGGCCGCGCACAGGTACGTCGCGACGACGCTGACGAGCAGGAGCGCGGTGCACCACCGGGGCATGGGCCGCCCGGCCCCGCAGACGCGACGGACCACCACGTGGCACAGCGCCATGACGGCGATCATGAGGTGGACCAGGCTGGGAGTGGTGCCGTGGTGGACCGCGGCCACGGCGATGCTCGCGAAGATCAGCCCGCCCGACCACAGCAGGGCGGCCCGGTGCCCGACGCCGCTGCTCAGCGCATCGGCGTCGAACTGAGGCATGTCCTCGCCGCTCCAGTGGTACGTGAGGCGGACCGTCGTGCCCGCCCCCGTAGCCGTGTCCACCTCGGCGGCCACGTCGGCTGCCGCGGCACGGGCCAGAATCGATTCCGCCAGACCGTGCCCGGGCACGGGCTTGCCGTCGAACCCGCGTCCCTCATCGCGCACCGTGAAGGTGAGTCCCTCGGGTGCGCGCTCCACGCGGACGTCGACCCGCGGGGCGCCGGAGTGCTTGACGGCGTTGCGAGCGGCTTCGTACGTCGCGAGGCGGAGCGCGGAGGCGACGGTTGCCGGGAGGTCGGCGAGCGCGGACTCCACCTCGTCGGCGGCCAGTCCCGACACGACGACGCGGGTGTCGGGCGTGTCCAGGGGAAGGCCCTCGGGCCACCTCGTCTCGGCGTCGACCCCGAGCATCAGGGCCTCGACGGCCTCCACGTCCTGGCGGCATCGCGAACGGACCTGGTCGATGTCGAGGGCCGGCCTCCGGGAGTGGGCGATGGCGGCGAGCGTGTTGATGACGGTGTCGTGCAGGACCCGCGCGCCCTCCGCTGACTGCCTGCTCGCGGCGCGTGCCTGGACCAGCAGGTGCGCGTCGCGCTCCGCGGCCTCGGTGGCGCGGTCCGCGGACCTGGCGAAGTCGAGGAGATAGGAGAGGCCGACCCGGCTGGCGGTGAAGGTGACCAGCGTGACGAAGAAGAACGTGAGCGGGGCCATCATGGGGTCCCGGTCGGGTTCGAGCCAGACCATGGCCGCCGGCACCCCCACCAGCGCGGCCGCGGGCAGCAGAATGCCGCTGCGACCGTGGAGCAGGAAGCCGCAGTGAGAGGCGCTCAGTGTGGCCAGCCACAGGACCCCGAAGTACATCGGGGTGCTCTCGTCATGGATCGCCGTCCAACTCCACAGGAAGGCGAGCCAGTTCGCGACAGCCAGCAACTGCACCGGGAGCCTGGCGCGTGCCGTCATGGCGGACAGCCCCGCGAGGCCCAGGTGCAGCAGCGCAGTCAAGGCGGCGTGGTGCATGTGGCCGGCGCTGGCGAGCGCCGCAAGGGCGGAGAGAAGGTTCCAGCCCATGAAGGCAAGCAGCTGGGTCCGCCGCATCGCGGCGCGGACCGTCCGGGTGGCCCACCCGTCGTCGGGTCGCTCGGGCTCGCCTGCGAGCCGCGCGACGAGTGAGCCGGTCTGCACGCGGCGAGTCTAGGGTGAGTCGACCCCGTCAGCGCTCGGGCAGGATCATCCGGTACGCGCCGTGCTCGACCCGCCACGTACGACTGCGCTCGGGGCCGTAGATCTCCCCGTCCGCGCTGACGTGGAACGCCTCGCCGCTGACGGAGATCTCCGAGCCTCGCAGGTAGAGCACGTCGTCGCGCTCGTGGTGGCGCCCGCGGGCCAGATCCGCGACGTACCCGGCCTTGGCCAGCGGGGACACGGAGCGGGAGATCATGACGTCGATCCGCCCGTCCTCGGGGTCTGCCTCGGGGGTGATGTCGGCGCCGCCCCCGATGGCTGCCCCGTTGCCCATCGCCACCATCAGCACCGGCCTGTTGAACTCGTTGACGACCTCGCCGTCGACCTCCACGCGCAGGCGGAAGTTCGGGGGCCGGAACGCCGACATCAGCGTCCCGAGCGGATAGGCGAGCTTGCCGAGGTTCACCGCGCCGACCCCCACCGATCCCAGCGCCGACTTGAACTTCTGACCCGTACGGCTCGCCTGGGCGCCCATGCCGACGTGCACGTTGTTGACGACCACGGAGCCGGTCTCGTCGACGATCAGGTCGACCTGCCTCGCCTCGCCGTGCAGGATCAGCCGGGCGGCATCCTCGATCTCCAGGGGGACGCCGGTCCCGCGGGCGAAGTCGTTGCCCGTGCCCATGGGCAGCAGCGCCAGCGTCGTCTCTGCGAGCTGGTTGCGCCGGTGCAACGCCGCGACGACGGCGTGCATCGACCCGTCGCCCCCGGCGACCACGATCGTGCGGCTCCCCGCGCGTTGCAGGACGCCGTCGAGCTCGCCCGGGTTGGAGGTGGCGGCAACCTCGACGGAGGCCTGCTCGTGCAGCACCGCCAGCGCGACCTCCAACGACTCCTCGTCGGAGGTCCCGGCGTCCGCGTTCGTGATGACGAGAAGGGGGTCCACGCCTCGGAGCCTAGAGGGTTCGCAAGCGCCGCAACTGGTAGCGTGTGGGCGCAAGAGCCCCGATGCCTTGTGCCGGGGCTGTTTTTCTTTTTCACGAGGAGGGCTGCGATGCCCGCGATCGTTGTGTTGGGCGCCCAGTGGGGCGACGAGGGCAAGGGCAAGGCAACCGACTTGCTCGCCACGACGGACTCCATCGACTACGTCGTACGCACCTCGGGCGGCCACAACGCCGGCCACACGATCGTCGTCAACGGTGAGAAGTACGCGACCCACCTGCTGCCCAGCGGCATCCTGACCCCGGGCGCCACGTCGGTGATCGGCAACGGCGTCGTCGTCTCGCCCGAGGCCCTCTTCCGGGAGCTCGACGGCCTGCTCGAGCGCGGTGTCGAGGTCGCCGACCTGAAGGTCTCGGCCAACGCCCACGTCATCGCCAGCTACCACGCCACCATCGACAAGGTCTCCGAGCGTTTCCTCGGCAAGAACCAGATCGGGACCACCGGCCGCGGCATCGGGCCTGCGTACGCCGACAAGGTCAACCGCGTGGGCATCCGCATCGCCGACATCTTCGACGAGAAGATCCTCGCCCAGAAGGTCGAGGCCGCGCTTGACGTGCGCAACCACCTGCTCACCAAGGTCTACAACCGCCGCGCCATCGAGGTCGACGCGGTCGTCGACGAGCTCACCCAGTACGCGGACCGCTTGCGCCCGATGGTGTGCGACACCTCGCTGCTGCTCAACCGTGCGCTCGACGAGGGTCGTACGGTGCTCTTCGAGGGCGCCCAGGCCACCATGCTCGACGTCGACCACGGGACGTACCCGTTCGTCACCTCCTCCAACCCGGTCGCCGGCGGCGTCTGCGTCGGCGGCGGCGTCGGCCCGACCCGCATCGACCGTGTGATCGGCGTGATCAAGGCCTACACCACCCGCGTCGGCTCGGGGCCCTTCCCCACGGAGCTGTTCGACGACGACGGCATCAACCTGCAGAAGATCGGTGGCGAGATCGGTGTCTCGACCGGGCGTACGCGCCGCTGCGGCTGGTACGACGCCGTCGTCGCGCGCTACGCGGCTCGCGTCAACGGGCTGACGGAGTTCTTCCTGACCAAGCTCGACGTGCTCGACCACTGGGACGAGATCCCGGTGTGCGTGGCGTACGAGATCGACGGCCAGCGGGTCGACGAAATGCCGATGACGCAGACCGACTTCCACCACGCGAAGCCGATCTATGAGGTCTTCCCCGGCTGGAAGAGCGACATCTCCGGCTGCCGCACCTTCGACGAGCTGCCCCCCAACGCGCAGGCGTACGTCAAGGCGCTGGAGGCGATGTCGGGCGCCAAGATCTGGGGCGTCGGCGTCGGCCCGGGCCGCGAGCAGACCGTCGTGGTCCACCCCTCCTGACCCACCCCCACCCCTCAAGTAACGCGCGTTTATCGCGCACTGCCCATGCGTCATGGCGCGGCGGAACGGGCCGGAACAGCGCGGAAGTTCGCCTAGGGTTCTGGCCATGACGATCGGCGAGCACCTGCAGACGTTCGGGGGACTTCCCGTGGTGACCGTGGAGGGCGACGCGCCCTTCCCCGCGACCGACGGGCCGGTGGCCTGGCGATCGGCCTTTGAGTACGACGCGCCGGGCAGCGCCGACGAGGCGCTGGCCGGCTGGCTGGCCAGGGTCCCGGCGCCCGAGAGCGTGACCGCGCTGCTCGTCGGCCCCCACCCCGAGCCGTACGACAACCTCGTCCCCGTCGGCGCGCTCGCCGAGGCTGCCGGGAGCTTTCCGGCACTGGAGCACCTGTTCCTGGCCGAGCTGACGTACGAGGAGAACGAGATCTCCTGGACCCACCACGGCAGCCTGGACCCGGTCCTGGCCGCCCTGGGTGGCCAACTGCGCACGCTGCGGGTGCGTGGCGGCTACGACTACGACGGCTCCGGAGCGCCCTCGCCCTACACCTTCACGCCGTTCACGAGTACGTCCCTGCGCGAGCTCGCCTTCGAGTCCGGCGGCCTGCCCGGTGAGATCGTGGCGGCGCTCGCGGCCTCGACGCTGCCCGCGTTGGAGAGCCTGGAGATCTGGTTCGGGTCCGACAACTACGGCGCCACGACCACCGTCGAGCAGGTCGCGCAGTTGTGCGCCAGTGACGGCCTGCCAGCCCTCACCCACCTCAGCCTGTGCAACTCCGAGGACCCGCTCGCCCACCTCGGCGCGCTGCGGGGCTCGCCACTGCTGGCGCGGATCAAGGAGCTCGACCTGTCGAAGGGGGTCGTGGGCGACGAGTGCGTCGAGATCCTCACCGACGCCTCCTTCGCGCACCTCGAGACGATCCGCATCGAGCACCACTACCTCACCGAGGAGGGGGTGGCCCGGTTGGCGGCGGGGCTGCCCGACAGCCTGACCATCCATCTCGACGAGGCCCAGCACATCGAGGACGACGACGAAACCGGCCCGTACGCCGGCCGCTGGATCGAAGTCAGCGAATGACGATCCGCGCGAATCTCACCGAGTTCGGCGGCCTGCCCGTCGTCACGGTCGCGCACGGCACCCCGTTCCCCGAGCGGACTGACGAGGTGGCGTGGCGGTTCACCGTCGAGGACCAGCACGAGGCGATCAATGCCGACGAAGCTCTGGCCGCCTGGCTGGCGGCGGTCCCGCATCCCGAGCGCGTACGAGCCCTCCTTGTCGGCGCGTGGCCCGAGTCGTGGGACCAGTCGGCTCCGGTGCGCGCGATGGCGGAGGCGGCCCCACGATTCCCTGCGCTGACGCACCTGTTCTGGGGCGAGATGACCTGGGAGGAGTGCGAGATCTCCTGGATCCAGCAGGCCAACCTCGACGACCTCGTGGCGGCGTACGGCAACCAGCTCACCGAACTGGTGGTCCGTGGCGGCACCAACCTCGTCATCAACCCGTTCACCAGCCCCACCCTGTCCAACCTCGTCATCGAGACGGGCGGCCTGGACGGTGGGGTCGTCGCCGCGATCGCGCGCAGCCACCTGCCCGCCCTGCGGCACCTCGGGCTGTGGCTCGGCACACCTGAGTACGGCGCGCTCATCGGTGGCCTCGAGATCGCCGAGCTCGCGCGCGGCACCGCGACACCGCGACTCGAATACCTCGGCCTCAAGAACTCCGCCGACCCGCTGCGCGACCTGCGCGCCCTCGTCGGCTCCCCGCTGCTCGCCAGGCTCCGGATCCTCGACCTGTCCAAGGGCGTCCTCGGCGACGAGTGCGTCGCGGTCCTCGCGAACCCCTCGTTCCGACACCTCGCGCACCTCGACCTGACCCACCACTACCTGCACCCGGCCAGCCTCGACGCGCTGCGCCGCGCCCTGCCCGCGACCCGCATCCACGCGGGTGAGGCGGAGGAGGGCGACGAGACTCCGACCACGACCGATCCGTACGCCGGCCGCTGGGTCGACACGGGGGAGTGAGCCCCGCCGTGGACGACGTCTGGGTGCTCTCCCACCCCGGCCACCGACGCTTCCACCTCTTCGCGCAGGCTCTCGGCGAGCGCGGGGGCCGTGCACGGTTGCTGCCGTGGAGTGAAGTCCTCGACCACGCGGAACGTGGGACGTGGCCGGACGTGCCACCGGGCGCCGTCGTACGTGTCGACTCGCCCGGGGAGGACACCGGCGTGGGTGCTCGGCTGCGGGCTCTCGGCGGGTGGCAGGAGCCGCTCGGGTTCGGCGAGATCGGCGGGTGGGCCGAGCACGCCCGCGGCTTGGACAGCGCTGTGCGCCACCTCGAGCGGGCGCCCGGGGGCGTACGGCTCGACACGGCTCCGGACGACGTGGCCGCCCTGTTCGACAAGCGGGAGACCCGTGCCCGGCTCGTGGCGGCTGGCGTGCCGGTGCCGGGGGAGGGGCCGTCCGCGGACGGGGTCTGCACGGTGCCCGGACGCTGGTTCGTCAAGATCGCGCACGGTTCTTCGGGATCCGGCGTGCTGGCGTTGACCGTGGGTCGCGGGCGCTGCGAGGCGTGGGCGCCGCTCGAACTCGTCGACGGCGTCCCGCACAACGACTTCGCCCTCCGGCGCTACCGCGACACCGACGCGACCGCGCTGGTCGCTGCGCTCGCGGCGCGCGGCCCCCTTCACGTCGAGCGGTGGTTCCCGAAGGCGACGCTCGGCTCCGACGCGCTGGACCTGCGGGTCGTGGTCGTGGACGGGACGGCCCGCAACGTCGTCGTACGCGGCTCCGCGGGCCCGATCACCAACCTCCATCTCGGCAACCGTCGCCTCGACGTCGCGGCCGTGCGCGCCCGGGCCGGCGCGGCCTGGCAGGACTGGATGGAGGTCGCCCGGACGGCGGCCGAGGCCTTTCCCGCCACCCGCTGCGTGGGTGTCGACGTCCTCGTCGGCAGTGACTGGTCGCGGTGCGTCGTCGCCGAGGTCAACGCCTTCGGCGACCTGCTGCCGGGCGCGCTCCACGACGGCAGGTCGACGTACGAGTGGCAGGTGGCCTGATGCGTCCCGCTGCCCGTGACCTGGTCGGCCACGCCGACATCCACCTGCTCACCCTCGACACCCTGCGCCACGACGTCGCCGTGGAGGAGTTGCAGTCCGGGCGCACCCCCCACCTGGCCGGCCTCCTCGGCGCCGCGGGCTGGCAGCGCAGGCACTCGCCGGGCTCGTTCACGTACGCCGCCCACCACGCCTTCTTCGCGGGCTTCCTGCCGACTCCGGTGGACGACCCGAAGGCCGAGCGCCTGTTTGCGGTGGAGTTCCCCGGCAATGAGGACACGGGGACGGGCACCTGGTTCACGCCCGAGTCCACCATCGTCGCGGGGCTGGCTGCGGTCGGATACCTGACCTCCTGCGTGGGCGGGGTGGGGTTCTTCAACCCGGCGACGGCTCTGGGGCGGGTGCTGCCCGGCCTGTTCGAGCACGCGCACTGGTCGCCAGAGACAGGCGTGACGGGCCGGGACAGCTTTGCTCGTCAACTCGACCACCTCGAGTCGGTGGTGCTCCCGGTCGTGGGTGAGCGGTGGTGGTTCAACTTCGTCAACGTCTCCGCCATCCACCAGCCCAATGCCCACCACGTGCCCGGTCAGACGGTCGACGACCGGGCCAGTCACGCGGCGGCGCTGCGCTACGTCGACTCCCTCGTCCCGCGGTTGTGCGCGCTGATCGACAAGCGCGCCCGCCCTGCGCTGATCGTCCTGACCTCCGACCATGGCACGGCGTACGGCGAGGACGGCCTGCACGGGCACCGCCTCGCCCACCACGTGACCTGGACGGTGCCGTACGCGGAGGTGTGGCTGCCGTGACGCAGACCCAACACGGTGCGGCGGAACTCCTGGGCACCCCGTACGCCGGCTACCTCTACGCCTACCCGCACAAGACGGCGTACCGGCCCTTCGAACCGCGCCCGGGACTGGCGGACCTGTGGGCGGGCGTCGACCTGTCGTCGGCGTTCGGCTACGTGCACATCCCCTTCTGCGAGATGCGCTGCGGCTTCTGCAACCTCTTCACCCGTACGGGTGCGCCCGCCGACCAGGTGAGCGCCTATCTCGACCAGCTGGCCGTGCAGACGGCCCGCGTCGCGGAGGCGACGGGGCCGGTGCGGTTCGCGGCGTTCGCGATCGGAGGGGGCACGCCGACCTACCTGGAGGCCGGCGAACTCGCGCGCCTCTTCGACATCCTCGGCGTCCACCACGACCTCGCCGGGATCCCGATCGGGGTCGAGACCTCGCCCGCCACGGCCACCCCCGACCGGCTGCGCGTGCTGCGCGAGCGCGGCGTCACGAGGGTGTCGATGGGTGTGCAGTCGTTCGACGAGGCCGAGGCGCGCGCGGCGGGACGGCCCCAACGTACGGCCGAGGTGGAGGCCGCGCTGGACGCCCTCGTCACCTCCGACATCCCGGTACGCAACCTCGACCTGATCTTCGGGATCGATGGTCAGACGCCGGCCTCGTGGCTGGCCTCGCTCGAGCAGGCGATGCGGTGGCGGCCGGAGGAGATCTACACCTACCCGCTGTACGTGCGCCCGCTCACCGGGCTCGGCCGGCGTGCCCACAGTCGCGACGACTGGGACGCCCAGCGGTTGCAACTGCACTCCCTGGCGGTCGACTTCCTGACCGACAACGGCTACGTCGCCGACTCGTTGCGCCGCTTCCGTCGCGCGGACGCTCCCGCGCTGGATGCGGCAGAGGGCTACTCCTGCCAGGACGACCCCATGATCGGGCTGGGGTGCGGCGCGCGCTCCTACACGCCCGACGTGCACTACTCCTTCGACTACGCGGTGGCCGTGCCGCAGGTGCGCGCCATCATCGAGGACTACCTCTCCCGCCCGGCCGCTGACTTCGACCTCGCCGAGGTGGGTTATGTCCTCTCGGAGACGGACAAGCGGAGGCGGTGGCTGATCAAGTCGTTGCTCAAGACTGACGGCGTGGACCTCGCTGCGTACGAGGCCCGCTTCGGCACCGCGGCCGCCGACGAGGTGGACCCGTCACCGCTGGTCGCTGCGGGGTTGGCCGAGGTGAGCGCCGATCGGTGGCGCCTCACGCGCGAGGGTCTGGCGTGGTCCGACGCGGTGGGCCCGTGGCTGGTCGCGGACGACGTGGCGGCGGCGATGGCGCAGTACGCGGCGCGATGACGACGTACCTGCCGGATCCCCGGATGCCTTCGGACGGGCCGCGCGAGCGCATGGACCTGACCGTGCTCTATCGGGGACCGCTCACGAGCTGTAACTACGACTGCGGCTACTGCCCGTTCGCGAAGGCGCACGACTCGCCCGAGACGTTGGCTGCGGACCGTGCCGCGCTGCGCCGCTTCACCGACTGGGCGCTCACGCAGGCCGAGCACAGGCTGACGATCCTGATCACGCCGTGGGGCGAGGCGCTGACCCGGTCGTGGTACCGCGACGCCATGGTCGAGTTGTCCCACTGCGACCACGTGGCGCGGGTGGCGGTTCAGACCAACGCGGCGGTGCGGATGGGCTGGACCGAGCGCGCGGATCTCGACCGGCTGGCGCTGTGGACGACGTACCACCCCGACGAGGTCGCTCACGAGGTCTTCGTGGCGAAGTCGCTCGAGCTGACTCGGCGCGGGGTACGCCACAGCGTGGGTGTGGTGGGCCTGCCCGAGCACCTCGACGCCGCCCGGGCTCTGCGCGGGTCGCTGCCGCCGGAGACGTACGTCTGGGTCAACGCGGCCGAGGGGCACACGTACGACGACGACGAGGCCGCGCAGTGGGCGGCGATCGACCCGTTGTTCTCCTGGTCCCGTCGGCCTCACCCGAGCAGGGGCAGGCCGTGTTCGGCAGGGCGCGATGCCGTGACGGTCGACGGCGTGGGAGACGTACGCCGCTGCCACTTCCTGCCGCAGGACGGCCCGGGGGCCGTGCTGGGCAGCATCCACGACGGGAGCTACCTCGACGGGCTGCGCGAGCGCGCCTGCCCGGCCGCGGCGTGTGACTGCCACATCGGGTACGTCCACCTCGACCACCTCGGCCTCCGCGACGCCTTCGCCGGTGGCCTCGCCGAACGCATCCCCGCCGCCTGGCCGCCCCGCCCCATGTAGCGCGCGCCACTTGACGCGGGGCGGGCGCAGTGAGGCCCTAGGATCGCGCCCATGGAGCGAGCAGAGATCACGGGCGCGAGGGACGTTGCGAGCGTCGACGGACAGGGCCTGAGTCTTGCCGGTGACCTCGACGGCGTACGCCTCGCCCGACCGAGGGTGCACGTCGATCACCGGGGTGCGCTCCTGGAGATCTTCACCGCCCCGGAGTTCTGGGAGTCCGCCGACTTCGCGTACGCCTACCAGACGTCCGTACGTCCGGGCATGCTCAAGGGCTGGTTCCAGCACCACGACAAGCTCGACCGCTATCACATCGTCAAGGGCGAGCTGCTTGTCCTGCTCTACGACGACCGGTCGGGGTCGCCGACTCGCGGTCAACACCAGAAGGTCGTGATCGGCGAGTCCAGTGGGATCCGCGGTGTCCTGATTCCGCAGCGGATCTGGCACCTGTCGTACAACGTGGGGCAGGAGGACGCCATCCTGCTCAACCTGCCGAGCACGCACTACGACCACGAGAACCCCGACCGCTACCACGTCGACATCGACTCGGGTCAGATCCCGGTGGACGTGCGCTCGTTCTTCCCGGTCGCGAATGCGGGGCCACAGCAGATCGCGGCCACGTTCTGCTGACTGAGCGCTGGTGACAAGCATGCCCGCAGGCAGGACCTTCACCGTGGTCGTTGCCACGTTCGGCAGGTCCGAGGCGATCATGCCGACGTTGGAGTCGATCGCGGCACAGACCCTGCGCGACTTCGAGGTGCTGGTGGTCGCCGACGGGGTGGCAGAGCCCGGCCTGGCTGAGGTGGTCGAGCGGTTCGACGAGAGGTTCGTCCTCCACGAGACGCATGCACGGTCAGGATCGCAGTCGGGCCCCAACAACTTCGCAACCGCGTTGGCATCGGGTGCGTACGTCGCCTTCCTCGGGCATGACGACCTCTGGTTTCCCGACCATCTGGCTGACCTTGCGGCCGCATTCGAGGCCAATCCGCGCGCTGACTTCGCGGTCGGCGGGTGCCTGTTCCTGGGCCCGCCCGGTGCTGAGGACGAGTTGACCTGGGTGTCGGGGCTGTTCGAGGGCGACGACCCGGCGATCGCCTACGAGCACTTCTTCCCGCCTTCTTCGCTGGCCCACCGCCGCACGCTGCCGGCCGCGGTGGGGCCCTGGCCGGCGCCGGGCGAACGGCCCATGCCCGTCGACTCCGCGTTCGAGGTCGCGGCCGTGGAGGCGGGGTGCAGGTTCGTCTCCACGGGGCGCATCAGCACGGTCAAGTTCATCTCGTCGGCCCGCTATCTGTCCTACCTGACCGAGTCTGACGAGGAGCAGCGGGAGTGGCTCGCGCTCAGCGGACACCCTGAGGCGTTGACTGCTCGGGTCGCAGAGCGCCTCGAGGTCGCCCGAGCGCGAGGCAACGTGATGAATGTGCGTCATCCGCGGTGGGAGGGCTACGACGTGCGCGATTCGATCTCCTACAACCAGGAGGGTCGAGGCATCACGGTGCGCACACCGGAGCCGTTGGGGACCGAGCCCGTGTGGCTGCCGTGTGGCGAGGAGGTGCGGGCGTTCGACTGGTACCTGCCCACAGGGCCGCAGGGTGGTCGAAGTCGCTGGTCGGGGCCGAGCCCGAGCCCGCGGCTCGCGGTGCCGCTCTCCCATCCCGAAGGTGCCGTCGTACGGATCCACCTGGGGCCTGACTCGGCCGATGTCACCACGGTCGAGTGGGACGGTGTCGCGGTGGAGCACCGCGAGGGCGCCGGTCCGTACGGGCGCTACGTGGAGGTGTCGGGCGTGCTTCGCGAGCGGGTCAGTTCGGTGTTGAGGCTGCACGCCGAGCAGGTGGTCGATCCGACCGGTTCACTGCCGCGCCGCGGTGTCCGGTTGCTGGGAGTCGAGGTGGTGGCGGGCCGGGACAGCGACGGGGCTGTCTGCGCGCTGGCTGCCGCCGCGTTGGATGCCCTGCGGCTGGGTGAGCAACTCGTACGGGCCGAGGAGATGGTGGACGTCGCCACGGGGCAGGCCGAGGAGAACGAGGACCTGCGCGCGCAGGCGGCGGGGCTGCACGAGGAGCTGAAGGCGACTCGACTCTACGTCGATGACCTGACCTCGGGCATCGAGCGGGACAGCGAGCTCACCCAGGAGCACATCCGGAATCTGATGGCGATGCTGGCCGACAGGGACGCCCGACTGGCAGCAGCTGAGGAGCAGGTCCTGCGTCTGCGGGGGCGGGTCCGACGCCTGCGAGGGCGGCTCGGCGAGCGGTGAGTCCCGCGGCTCGGGCGTACGTAGGTGCCACCCGGGGTACGCGACTAGACTCGACGCACGTGAAGACCCTCGTGATCGGTACCGGCGGACGCGAGCACGCCCTCGCCTTGGCACTTGCGGGCGACCCGGCGGTCGGCGAGGTCCACGCCGCCCCCGGCAATCCGGGCATCGGCGCGTTCGCAACCCTGCACGAGGTTGACCCCATGGACGGCGCGGCCGTCGCCGCGCTGGCCGTTGAGGTCGGCGCCGATCTGGTCGTCATCGGCCCGGAGGCCCCGCTGGTCGCGGGCGTCGCGGACCTCGTCCGAGCGGCCGGGATCGCGGTGTTCGGGCCGGATGCCGACGCGGCGCAGTTGGAAGGCTCCAAGGCCTTCTCCAAGGAGGTCATGGCGGCCGCCGGAGTCCCGACCGCGGGCAGCCGGACGTGTGAGACTCCCGAGGAGTACGAGGCAGCGCTCGACGAGTTCGGCGCTCCGTACGTGGTCAAGGACGATGCACTCGCAGCCGGCAAGGGCGTCGTCGTGACGCGCGATCGCGCGGAGGCACTGGCCCACGCGGCGGCGTGCGGCCGCGTGGTCATCGAGGAGTTCCTCGAGGGTCCGGAGGTCTCGGTGTTCGCCGTCTGCGACGGAACGCGGGCGTACGCCCTGCAACCCGCCCAGGACTTCAAGCGCATCTTCGACGGCGGCCACGGCCCCAACACCGGCGGAATGGGCTCCTACTCCCCGCTGCCCTGGGCTCCCGCAGACCTGCCGCAGCAGGTGCTCGACACGGTCGTCCAGCCCACCCTTGACGAGATGAACCGCCGCGGCACGCCGTACGTCGGCTGCCTGTACGTGGGCCTGGCCCTGACGCAGGCAGGCCCCCGGGTGATCGAGTTCAACGCCCGCTTCGGCGATCCTGACATCCAGCCCGTGCTGGCGCTGCTGACCTCGGGAGCCGGCACGCTGCTGCACGCGGCCGCGACCGGGCGTCTCGACGAGGTGCCGGCGCCCACCTTCGCCGAGGGCGCCGCCGTGACCGTCGTGCTCGCCTCGGCCGGCTATCCGGAGTCGTCTTCCAAGGGCGACGTGATCACGGGCGTTGGTGTGGCCAACGGGGTGGACGGTGTCGACGTCATCCACGCGGGTACGGCCCTGGTTTCGACAAGCTCAACCGGCGGGACAAGCTCAACCAGCGGGACAAGCTCGACCGGCAAGAAAGCCTTGGTCACCGCGGGCGGGCGGGTCCTCGCGGTCCGCGCGAGGGGCTACGACGTGGCCGATGCCCGCGCGCGGGCGTACGCCGCGGCCGACCTGGTCTCCTTCGACGGCCTCCAGCGCCGCTCGGACATCGCCGCCGAACCGCTCGGCGTCGTCGAGGGCGCGTCCCTCACCCAGAACTGACTCCTCCCTCAGCACGCGCCCACCGAAGGATCCGACATGACCGTCCCGAACGTCCTCGCCACCCGCTATGCCGCCGCCGATCTCGCCGCGATCTGGTCGCCCGAGCACAAGATCGTCCTGGAGCGGCACCTCTGGATCGCCGTGATGAAGGCCCAGAAGGATCTGGGCATCGAGATCGGTGACGGCGTCATCGAGGACTACGAGCGCGTCGCCGACCGAGGTGAAGAGGGGGTCGACCTCGAGTCCATTGCGGCTCGCGAGCGCGTCACCCGTCACGACGTGAAGGCCCGCATCGAGGAGTTCTGTGCGCTGGCCGGGCACGAGCACATCCACAAGGGCATGACGAGCCGCGACCTGACGGAGAACGTCGAGCAGCTCCAGATCCTCTCCAGCCTCGCCCTGGTCCGCGACCGTGCCGTCGCGACGCTGGCCCGCCTCGCCCGGCTGGCCTCCGAGCACGAGGCGACCGTGATGGCTGGCCGCTCCCACAATGTCGCGGCGCAGGCCACGACGCTGGGCAAGCGGTTCGCGACGGTGGCGGACGAAATGTTGGTCGGTGTCCAACGCATCGAGGAGCTCATCGCCCGCTACCCCCTGCGCGGCATCAAGGGGCCTGTGGGCACTGCCCAGGACATGCTCGATCTGCTGGACGGCGACGCCGCCAAGCTGGCCGAGCTGGAGGCCCGCGTGGCCAGCCACCTCGGCTTCGACAACGTGCTGACCTCGGTCGGTCAGGTCTACCCCCGCTCGCTGGACTTCGACGTCCTCTCGGCGCTGGTGCAGATCACGGCGGGCCCGTCGAACCTCGCCACGACGATCCGCCTGATGGCCGGCATCGAGCTGGTCACGGAGGGCTTCAAGGAGGGCCAGGTCGGCTCGTCGGCGATGCCGCACAAGATGAACACCCGCTCGTGCGAGCGCGTCAACGGCCTGGCTGTCATCACGCGCGGCTACCTGTCCATGGTGGGCGAGCTCGCGGGTGACCAGTGGAACGAGGGCGACGTGTCCTGCTCCGTCGTACGCCGGGTCGCGCTTCCGGATGCCTTCTTCGCCGTGGACGGCCTGTTCCAGACGTTCCTGACCGTGCTGGAGGAGTTCGGCGCGTTCCCCGCGGTCATCCAGCGCGAGCTCGACCGCTACCTGCCGTTCCTGGCCACCACCAAGGTGCTCATGAGCGCCGTACGCAACGGGGTCGGCCGCGAGACTGCCCACGAGGCGATCAAGGAGGCCGCCGTCGGCACCGCGCTGGCGATGCGTGCTGGCCAGGTGGAGAACGACGTCTTCGCCAAGCTGGCCGCCGACTCCCGGCTGGGGTTGACGCGCGACCAGATCGACGCGCTGGTGGCGGAGCCGATCACCTTCACGGGAGCCGCCGTGTCCCAGGTGCAGGCCGTCGTACGCCAGGTCGAGGCCGTCGCGGCGAGGCTGCCCGAGGCGGCCGCGTACGTGCCGGGAGACATCCTCTGAGGCGTTCCAGAAACGCCTCTGATTGAAACCTCAGGCCGTCTTCCGCCTGCGGCCACGCCGGCGGAGGGGGCGGACGGGGAGATCTCTCCGGAACGCCTCGCCCTCGCGTGAGGATTCACCTACTCTCGAACCCAGGTTGTGATTCGCCGGGGGGCTGAAGGGGTGACAACCATGCAGACGTGGGGTTCTGGATCAACTACGGGTGACGCATGATCCCGTGGGGCGCGGGTGCGTCCCGCGGCGTCCACGGGCGTCGACTCGCTCGCGGGCGCGATGTCGGCGGCACTAGGCTGAGGGCCGTGCCAGAGATCGTCCTGCCGCCCGCCCCTGCCATCGCGGGGACCACCCATCTGCACAGCGGCAAGGTGCGTGAGTTGTACCGGATCGACTCCGGCGAGCACATGGGCAAGCTGCTCATGGTGGCCACGGACCGGATCTCCGCGTACGACTTCGTCCTGTCCACCGCGATCCCGGACAAGGGCGAGATCCTCACCCGGATGTCCCTGTGGTGGTTCGACCAGTTGGCGGACCTCGTCCCGCACCACGTGGTCTCCACCCAGGTGCCCGAGCAGGTCGCGGGTCGTGCCGTGATCTGCGAGAGCCTGGACATGTTCCCCGTCGAGTGCGTGGCGCGCGGATACCTCACAGGGTCCGGCTTGTCCGACTACCGCGACAGCGGCAGCGTCTGCGGCAATCCGCTGCCCGCCGGTTTGGAGGACGGCTCGCGGTTGGAGCAGCCGATCTTCACCCCGGCGACGAAGGCGGAGGTGGGTGACCACGACGAGAATGTCGACTTCGATGCCGTGGTGGCAGCCGTGGGGTCTCAGGACGCCGAGCGCCTGCGCGAGGTGACGCTCGCGGTGTACGAGCGGGCCGAGGGCATCGCCCGCGAGCGCGGCATCCTGCTGGCGGACACGAAGTTCGAGTTCGGCCGTCGCGCCGACGGCACCCTGGTGTTGGCCGATGAGGTCCTCACCCCTGATTCCTCGCGCTTCTGGCCCGCCGACGGGTGGCAGCCGGGCCGGGTGCAGCCGTCGTACGACAAGCAGATCGTGCGCAACTGGCTGACCTCGGCTGAGTCTGGCTGGGACAAGGCCAGCGAGGTGCAGCCGCCGGCACTGCCGGACGAGGTCGTCGAGCGCACCCGCAGCCGCTACATCGAGGCCTACGAGCTCCTCACCGGCGAGCGGTTCTGAGAACTGCCCGACCAGGGGGGTGGGGTACGTCACCCCCGGGGGTCTAGATTTCTGGCATGACGAACCTCGCCGGCCTGCTCACCGACTCCGCTCGCACGTACCCGGACCGCACCGCGATCGTCCTGGGCGACACCCGTCTCACCTACGCGCAGGTGGATGCGTTCGCCAACATGTGCGCGAACCTGCTGGTGGCGCGCGGCATCGGGCCCGGCGACAAGGTGGCGCTGAGCTGCCCCAACCTGCCGTACTTCTCGATCGTCTACTACGGCATCCTCAAGGCCGGCGCGACGGTCGTTCCGCTCAACATCCTGCTCAAGGGTCGCGAGGTGGCCTATCACCTCGCCGACTCCGACGCGAAGGCGTACTTCTGCTTCGAGGGCACCCCGGAGCTGCCGATCGGCGCTGCGGGACACGAGGGTTTCAGCGCCACTGACTCGTGCGAGCACTTCTTCGTCATCACGGCGGACCTGGCTGCCGCGTCCCCCATCGAGGGCACCGAGACGATGGCGCAGGCCATGGGGTCCTTCGGCGCGGAGTTCGCTGACGCGGAGGTCGCCGACGACGCCACGGCCGTCATCCTCTACACCTCCGGCACGACGGGCCAGCCGAAGGGCGCGGAGTTGACGCACGACAACATGCGCTCCAACGCGCTCGCCGGCAAGGAGCTGTTCGGCGCCGACGTGGACCGTCCCGACAGCGTGATGTGTGTGCTGCCGCTGTTCCACTCGTTCGGCCAGACCGTCTGCCAGAACATGCCCTTCGCGTACGGCGGCACCGTCGTCATGCTGCCGCGCTTCGATGCCGAGGCCGCCCTGCAGTTGTTCGCAAGGGAGAAGATCACGTTCTTCGCGGGCGTTCCGACGATGTACTGGGGTCTGCTGGGTGCCCTCGACGACGCGGGCGTTGACGTCAAGGCGTTGGCCGACAACCTGCGCGTTGCCGTGGCCGGCGGCTCGGCGCTGCCCGTCGAGGTGCACCGTGAGTTCGAGCGGCGCTTCGGCGTGGTGATCCTCGAGGGGTACGGCCTCTCGGAGACCTCGCCGGTCGCCAGCTTCTCCGTGTTCGGGGAGCCGGCGCGGCCGGGGTCGATCGGCGTCCCCATTCCTGGCGTGCAGATGAAGCTGATCAAGGACGACTGGTCGGACGCCGAGGCCGGCGAGGTCGGTGAGATCGCGATCAAGGGGCCCAACGTGATGAAGGGCTACTACGGTCGCCCGGACGCCACGGCCGACGCGATCCAGGACGGGTGGTTCCGTTCGGGCGACCTGGCCCGCAAGGACGACGAGGGCTGGTACTACATCGTCGACCGCTCCAAGGACATGATCATCCGCGGCGGCTTCAACGTGTACCCGCGTGAGATCGAGGAGGTCCTCCTCACTCACCCGGCGGTCTCCCTGGTGGCCGTGATCGGTGTCCCGCACACCAGCCACGGCGAGGAGATCAAGGCGGTCGTGATCCCCGCAGCCGACACCGCCACCACCCCCGAGGAGCTCGTGGCGTGGGCGAAGGAGCAGCTCGCGGCCTACAAGTACCCCCGCATCGTCGAGTTCGTGGAGTCCATCCCGATGACGGCGACGGGCAAGATCCTCAAGCGCGAGCTGTCCTGACCCGGTGATGAAGTACGTGGGCCTGGCACTGGCCCTGGTGATGGTCCTGGGCGGCGGTCTTGTCGCCGCCCAGGGCAACGGCTGGATCGATGGCCCCTTCGACTCCGAGACGTACGGAATCCTCGGCGCGCTGGTGGCCGGGCTGGGGGTTGCACTCCTGATCACGCTCGCGAAGCGTCCCCCCTCGGCCTGACCTCGGCGACGCCCGAGGGCGGGGTGCGTCCCGCCGCCGGACGCGATGGGCCGTCGTGGGGGTTGCGCGCCTACACTGAGGGCGATCGCCCGCCCGAGCAAGGAGTTCACTCCGTGGCCCGTTACGTCGTCGACGTCATGCCCAAGCCCGAGATCCTCGACCCCCAGGGCAAGGCCGTGCTGGGTGCACTGCCCCGCCTCGGTTTCGACGGAGTCGTCGATGTCCGTCAGGGCAAGCGGTTCGAACTCGAGATCGACGGTGACGTCACGCCCGAGTCCCTGGCCGCGGTCGAGCAGATCGCCGAGACCCTGTTGTCCAATCCCGTGATCGAGGACTTCGCAGTCCACGTCGAGGGCGACGGCGCGAGCGCAAGGCACCGCGCCTGATGCGCGTCGGGGTCGTCACCTTCCCGGGGACACTCGACGACGTCGACGCGCGCCGCGCGGTCCGGATCGGCGGCCACGAGGCGGTGGCGCTGTGGCACGGCGACCACGACCTGCGTGGCGTGGACGCGGTCGTGCTGCCCGGCGGCTTCTCGTACGGCGACTACCTGCGCTGCGGCGCGATCTCGCGCTTCTCCCCGGTGATGACCGAGGTGATCGAGGCCGCGGGCAAGGGCATGCCGGTGCTCGGGATCTGCAACGGGTTCCAGATCCTGTGCGAGTCCCACCTGCTGCCGGGTGCGCTCATTCGCAACGACCACCGCAAGTTCGTGTGTCGCGACCAGACGCTGCGCATCGAGAACGCCTCGACCGCGTGGACGAGCGCGTACGAGGCGAACCAGGAGATCACGGTCGTCCTCAAGAACGGCGAGGGCAACTACATCGCCGATGAGACCACCTTGGACATGTTGGAGGGCCAGGGCCGTGTGGTCGCGCGCTACGTCGGCGTGAACCCCAACGGCTCGGCGCGCGACATCGCCGGGATCTCCAACGAGCGGGGCAACGTGGTCGGGCTGATGCCTCACCCCGAGCACGCCGTCGAGGACCTCACTGGTCCGGGCACCGAGGGGCTGGGGTTCTTCACCTCCCTGGTGGAGCGTGCGTTCGCATGAGCCCGGTTCGCCTTCACCGTCTGCTGGCGCGCTCTGAGGCCGTCACCTGGGCGCTGCTCCTGCTCGGCATGTTCCTCAAGTACGTCACGGAGACCACCGAGCTCGCCGTGCGGGTCTTCGGGATGGCCCACGGCGTCGTCTTCATCGCCTACTGCTTGGTGACCGGCATGGTCTGGATCGACCAGAAGTGGTCGTTCGGGCGGTTCGCCGCGGGCATCGCCTGCGCGATTCCGCCGTTCGCGACCCTGCCGTTCGAGGCGTCGTTGGCCAAGCACTCGCTGCTGTCGGATGCCTGGCGGCTGCGCGCGCAGGAGCCGGTCAGCCCGCTCGAGAAGCTGGTCGCGTTCCTCGTACGCAAGCCGTGGCAGGGCGCTGCCGTCGGTGTCGTGGCCGTGGTCGGTCTGACCGGGGTCGCGCTCCTGGTGGGCCCGCCCGCCTGATCAGACGAGACCCTTCTTGAGGGACTTCCAGGTCTGCGAGGTGCCGACACCGCTGATGGCCAGGCGGCGCGAGCGCTGGTAGTTCTTGAGGGCGGCCTCGGTCTTCGCGTCGAAGAGACCAGTCGCCTTGAACTTGCCCGCCCCGGCGGCGTTGAGTGCCCGCTGGAGGCGGTAGACGCCGTCCCCGGTGGCGCCGTACTTGACGACCTTGCCGTTCCCGGCGGCCAGGAGGGCCACCCAGTGCGGCGTGGACCAGGTCGTCGTGGCGGCGAAGCCTCGCTTGGACTGCCACGCCTGTGCGGCCACGGTGAGGGCGTCGTTCCAGGTGCCGTCGATCGGCCCTGAGTAGACCTTCTGCTCGGTCAGCAGGCACTGGAGAGCCTTGATGCGGGTGGCGGGCCCCGAGCTCGGGGAGACGGCCGGGTACTTCCAGAAGCCGACCTTGACGCCGCCGCAGTGGGACTCGCTGGGCGCCTGCGACCCGGCACCCAGGTCGAGGTAGTTGCTGTCGATGTTGATCGTGACGCCGCCCCACGTCTCGCGGTGGCCGCCGAGGTACTGCTTCATCCGGCCGCCGGGACGCCATCCGTCCTCGGGGATGTACGTCGTGGAGGTGTTGGCGGCCCCGTCCCACCGCGCGATCCAGATGCGGTCGGGCAGGGCGAACTGGCCGGGGCGCAACGTCCGGGCGTCATCGAGCATCTTGATGCCGGAGGACGCTGAGGAGTAGAAGCCTGCGACGTAGCCGAGCGCCTTGATCCGGGTGACCCAGCCCGAGACGAACTGGAGGGCCGACTCGCGGCAGTGGGTGTCACTGAGGGTGAAGGCCTCTAGGTCGTACCAGAGGGTGCTGCCCGCGGCGATGCCGAGCGCGGTCGCGTCGGCGGCGTTCTTGTCGGCCTCGGCGGCGCCCTGGGCGAGCGCTGCGGCGTAGTTGTTCGCGGGCTTGGGGCTGATCTTGAAGTCGTCGGAGTAGCGCGGGAAGTCCTTGCGGCACGACGCCTGGGGGCCCAGTGCGATCGGCAGCAGGCGCCACCCCTTGGCGACCTGGGTCGCGACCCAGGTCGGGCTGAGGTTCGGCTGGCTGCGGCAGCCACGGGAGTCGCCGGAGATGTAGATGCCGACGGCGCTGAAGGGGGAGTGCTTGCGCCAGGCATCCATGGCCGCCTGGGTGGGAGCGACGCACTGGTCGAAGCCATACCCGGTGAAGTCGCCGGGCGTCGCGAGCGCGATCTGTTGCGAGCTGGCCTGCTTCGACGCGGCCTGCTCAGTGGGCTCGGCGACGGCCGCGGGTGCGCTCAGCGTGAGGGCTGCGACCAGGGTCGTCACGGCGGCCAGGGTGCGGCGTCCGCGACGCGCGGGACGGATGCGCATGGGTGCTCCAGGTGGGCTTCGACAGCAGAGGGAAGGGCGTCCGGCCCAACGGACGCGCAAGCACCATAAACACACCAGTCACATCCGTAACAGGGGTTCGCGAGAACTACAAAGATGTAGTTTTCGCAGGTCAGCGTGGGTGAGGCGGACACGACGACGGGGGTCGCAGGGACATGTGCCCCTGCGACCCCCGTCGACGTCGGGTCAGTCGTCCTCGCGCAGTTGTGCGAGCTCGTCCAGGATGAAGTTGCCCTTGGCCTCCTCGGCATCGAGGAGGTCCTCGAACGCGAGCTGAAGGTCCTCGATGTTGTCCTCCACCAGCTTGGTGAGGTGGCCCTGCAACAGGGATCCGTTGGGGGACTCGCCGGCGAAGACGGCCTCCCAGGAGTCCTCGCCCCCCTTGATCTTGGTGACGAGCTCCTTCATCTCCTCGCCCAGCTGGCCGGACTCGGCCTGCTTCTCCAGGGCCTCGCGCTCCTCATCGCTGAGCAGCGGACGCGAATTCATGTCGTCCAAGGTCTGTTGGAGGTCCGCCTGCAGGGTGCCCAGGTCCTCGCTGGCCGCCTGGAACGCGGCGAGGAGCTCGCGCTCCGAAGCGCTCTCGCCGACAGTGTGGGAAGACGCCTCGTTGGTCACTGGGACCCCCCGAAGATCGGCTCGCGTACGGATCCGTTGCCGCCGGGCTGCGCGGGATCGTTGGCCCCCGGAGGAGTGGATGAGCTGGGCGGAGGAGTGGTGGAGCTGGGCGGAGGAGTGGTGGAACTGGGCGGAGGTGTCGAGGAGACGGGCGGCGACGGCACGGGCGCAGGTGCGGGTGCCGTGCCTCCCGGCGTCCTGCCGCTCGCGTACTCGGGCGGGGTGACCGCTCCGGGGTCTGCGATCACCGTGCCGGGAGCACCGGATGCGCCCTCGGTGGCCGTGGCGTCGGGCAGCTTGCCGGTGTCGAAGAACGTCTTGATCTGCTTGATGTAGCCGACCAGCGTCTTGAGCAGGCTGATGAACTGCTTGATGACCTTGAACGCCTTCATGAGGGCCATCAGCGCCTGGAAGACGGCCTGGACGACGCGGGCCCAGCCCACGCCGGGGATGCTCATCGTGGCCAGCGCCGAGGACACCGTCTGGACCGCCGACTTGATGCACTGGACCACCGACTTGGCGACGTTCCACGCGTTGCGGCAGGTCTGGACGAGGTTGATGCCCATCTGGACGAGGCGTCCGGCCTGGCTGTCCAGCTCGCCGACCCACTGGCCGATCTGGTTGAGCGCGGCGTCCGAGGCGCCGCCCTCCCACGTACCGGCGACTTCCCTGCCCCCGGCGGCGAGGTTCTGGGAGACCCCCTTCATGGCCTTGCCCAGGCCCTCGAAGGAGGAGCCCTGCGTCGAGGCGGACACCACGTCTCCGCCGATCTTCTCGGCGAGCTCGGCGCGGATGTCGAAGCCGGTGAGCATGCGGACGATGTCGCACACGGTGTCGTAGGGGAAGCCGAAGCTCACTCGAGGCAGCTCGGAGACGCTGGGCTTGGCGGAGGCGATGGTGGTGTCGGCGACATCCCAAAAACGGCTCGACCCGTCGCGGGCGTCCGCGAACGGGGAGCGGTAGCGCGCGGCGATGCCCGTCTCGGTGAGGGCGAAGTCGCGGGCGGTGGCCCGCAGCGCCTCGGCGTGGTTCTGCACGCGCTTGGCGTCCTCGGCCAGCGTGGTGTTCACCTGCGAGGTGAGGGTGTTGTACGAGCCCATCATCGTCTCGAGGATCGGGCCGAAGTCGGACTGGGTCAGCCGGCCCTGCGCGTTGCGGCTGATGCCTTCGAGGTCGGCGCTGGCTCGGTCGACCTGTTCGGCCCACGCATCGAGCTCGGACAAGTCGATGGTCATCTGCTGCATGGGGCTCTCCCTCGTTGGTGTCGTCCCTCCGTGCGGAGGGCTCCGAGATGACTGGGGTTGGTCGCCGGCATGGCCAGTGGCCGTGGCGGGCACGTTCCCCGTCCGGGGCTGCCTCAAACAGAAAGCGACAAGATTTTCGCGAGGAACCGGTTTGGGTGGGAACGGCCCGGGTAGGGGGACGGGGCCGTCGAATCACGTTCTCAGGAGTATTCGTATGCGAGTGGCACCGCCCCACCTCGTGGAACTCGCCAGTGAGTGTGATGCGTGCACCCAAGAGCTTCTCGGGCGCTGGCAGGAGGCCGTCGCCGTCCTCGGTGCCGCGTGCATGACGATGGGTGACAGTCCCGCGACGCCCACCGTCCAGGAGACGTACGCGACCGCGGTGACCACGGCCCAGGACCTCGTCAACACTTTGGGCAGCACGCTCACCGATGCCGTTCAGGCTGTCCTCGCCACCGCGATGGAGGTGCAGGGCGTCGACGACCGGGCGGCCGAGGAGATGGACCGCACGCGCCACCAGGTCGAGGGTCCGCGCCAGATCGAGTTCGGCGGCAAGGGTGGCGACAAGGGCAACGGTGGCGGCCACGGCGGCGGGCACGGCAACGGCGGCGGCAAGGGCAACGGAGGCGGTCGCGGATGATCCCCAACCTCTGGCAGCTCCAGTACGACCCGTTCCCGCTCACCTCTGCCGCAACCGCGTGGAGCGGCGTGGCCGACCAGGTCAGCGCCACGGCTGACCGGGTCATCGAGGCAGTGCGCCGCGTCGTGGGAGACGCGTGGGAGTCGAGCGCCGCGGAGAGTTTTGATGCGCAGCACCGACTGATCGTGTCGGGCCTGGACGGCATGGCCGAGGTGGCGCGACAGATCGCCGGGACGTTGGGTGTGATCGCCGGCGAGCTGGAGGCGACGCAGCAGCGGCTCGACCAGGACTGGGTCAAGGTCAAGCTGATCCCGCACGAGTTCGTCGGGGCGGAGAAGGTGCTGCTGTTCTGGCCCGCCGAGGACAGCGACACCGACAAGGTCAACCAGGGCCTCATCGCTGCCCGCTCGATTCGTGGCGAGCTCGACTCCAAGCTGTACGACCGCGCCTCCGAGCTGAGCACCGCCCGTTCCACGTTCGAGTCCTCGCGTGGCTCGCTCGTGGCGGCCGTCGCGTCGTCGGGCAGCGGGGCCGACGTCACCATCGTTCCCGACATCACCTACGGCTCGGCCCAGGAGGACGTGTTCGGTCAGGCCGAGTCGGGCGCGACGTTCACGGCTCCGGGAGTGAACGCGCTGGGAATGCCGGGGGCGGTCTCGTTCCAGGCGCCGTCCATGTCCATGCCCGCGACGAGCGCGATGGCTGGGGGGATCATTCCCACGTCGGTGTTCTCGAAGGCCGTGGCCCAGAGCCGGCAGGCGGCCTCGGGGTCCATGCCCATGGGTGGCGGGATGCCGATGCGGGCCGGCGGGGGATCGGCCGGTGCGCGTCCGGGCCAGTCCAAGCGACGCAGCGGTGTGCCGGTGCTGCGGGCGTCCGAGGAGGCCGCGGCCCAGGCCCGTCAGAAGGCGGCAGCGAGCAAGGCCACGAAGGTCAGCCGTGGACCCGTCGAAGTCGACGGCGAGCAGCAGGCGACCACGGCCCGTACGAAGGTCAAGGTCAAGGTCGACACCTCGGTCTGGCTGGGGGCCGATGAGGACGAGGACAAGGTGGCGAAGGCCCACGAGGAGGCCGAACGCGCTGAGCGCGAGGAGGCCGAGCGCGAGGCCGCGGAGAAGGAGGCCGAGAAGGACTCCAAGCGCGCCGAGATCGAGGAGCGTCGCGCTGCTCGGGCCGAGCGGCGGGCAGCACGACTTGCCGAGGCAGCCGCGCGCGGAGCCTGACCGGTGACCGCGAGTGTCCGCTGGGTCGCTCCGGCGTACTGATCGCCCGTCCGCGCAGGTAGATTGAGCCCGTGCCCGAGACTCCTGCCGAGCAGCCCCAGCGTTCCGCCCTCGACACCGTCGCCGCCGCTTCTGGCGACCCCGACCGCGAGCAGCCGTGGGCTGACCTCGGCCTCAAGGAGGACGAGTACGCCCGCATCCGCGAGATCCTCGGTCGGCGCCCGACCTCGAGCGAGCTGGCGATGTACTCCGTGATGTGGTCGGAGCACTGCTCCTACAAGTCCACCAAGGTGCATCTCAAGCAGTTCAGCGAGATCCCGCAGGAGACGAAGGCCGGCAAGATGCTGGCCGGCATCGGCGAGAACGCGGGCGTCATCGACATCGGTCACGGCTACGCGGTGACCTTCAAGGTCGAGTCGCACAACCACCCTTCGTTCGTGGAGCCGTACCAGGGCGCCGCGACCGGCATCGGCGGCATCGTGCGCGACATCCTCGCGATGGGCGCTCGCCCGGTGGCGGTCGTGGACCCGCTGCGGTTCGGCCCGCTGGGCGAGCCCGACACGCACCGCGTGCTGCCGGGGATCGTGGCGGGGGTCGGGGGCTACGGCAACTGCCTGGGTCTGCCCAACATCGGCGGTGAGGCCGTCTTCGACGCCACTTACCTCGGCAATCCGCTCGTCAATGCGGGTGCGATCGGTGTCCTGCGCCACGAGGACCTGCATCTGGCCAACGCCTCGGGCACCGGCAACAAGGTGATCCTGTACGGCGCCCGCACCGGCGGTGACGGCATCGGAGGCGTCTCCGTGCTGGCTTCGGAGACCTTCGACGAGGGCGGCCCGGCCAAGCGTCCCAGCGTCCAGGTGGGCGACCCCTTCATGGAGAAGCTGCTCATCGAGTGCACTCTCGAGCTCTTCGCTGCCGGACTGGTGGCCGGCATCCAGGACCTCGGCGGCGCGGGGCTGTCCTGTGCCACCTCGGAGCTCGCGTCGGCGGGTGACGGCGGCATGCACGTCGAGCTCGACCTGGTCCCGCTGCGCGACTCCACGCTCGCTCCGGAGGAGATCCTCATGAGCGAGTCGCAGGAGCGGATGATGGCGGTGGTCACGCCCGCCAACGTCGACGCCTTCATGGCGATCTGCGCCAAGTGGGACGTCGAGGCGGTGGCCATCGGTGAGGTGACCGACACCGGTCGTCTCGAGATCGACTGGCACGGCGAGCGGGTGGTCGACGTGCCGCCGCGCAGCGTCGCTCACGACGGGCCCGTCTACGAGCGCCCGTACGCTCGCCCCGACTGGCAGGACCAGCTCCAGGCCGACCGCGCCGAGAGCCTGCCTCGCCCGGCCACTGGCGCCGAGCTCAAGGACACGCTGCTGCGTCTGGTCGCGAGCGAGAACCTCTGCGACAAGTCGTGGATCACCGATCAGTACGACCGCTACGTCCGCGGCAACACGGTCATGTCCCAGCCCGACAACTCGGGCATGATCCGCGTGGACGAGGACTCCAACCTCGGTGTCGCGCTGTCGACCGACTGCAACGGCCGTTTCGCCAAGCTCGACCCGTACGCGGGCGCCCAGCTGGCGCTCGTGGAGTCGTACCGCAATGTCGCCACGGGCGGCGCGGTGCCCTTGGCGGTCTCCGACTGCCTCAACTTCGGTTCGCCGGAGGACACGGGTGTGATGTGGCAGTTCGCCGAGGCGTGCCGCGGCCTCAAGGACGCCTGCCTCGAGTTGGGTGTGCCGGTCACTGGCGGCAACGTCAGCCTCTACAACCAGACCGGCGAGACGGCGATCCTGCCCACGCCGGTGGTCGCGGTGCTGGGTGTCATCGACGACGTCACCCGCCGTACGCCGACGGGCTTCCAGCGCGCTGGCGAGCGGGTCTTCCTGCTCGGCACGACGCGCGAGGAGCTGTCGGGCTCCGAGTGGGCGCACGTCGTGCACGGGCACCTGGGCGGCCTTCCGCCGCGCGTCGACCTGGCGGCCGAGCAGGCGCTGGCTGAGCTGCTGGTGGCTGGGGTGGGAACCCTGACGTCGGCGCAGGACCTTTCGGACGGCGGGCTGGCGCAGGTGCTGGCCGAGAGCTCGTTCCGCGATGGCGTGGGAGTCTCGGTGGCCCTCGACCAGGTGCACCCGGACCCGTTCGTCGCACTGTTCTCGGAGTCGACGGCCCGGGTGCTCGTGACCGTCGCCGATGCGGACGCGGACGCCCTGGTGGCGCTGGCGCACCAGCACGGTGTGCCGATCGCGGCCATTGGTCGTACGGGTGGCGAGGCCATCGCGGTCGAGGGGCAGTTCGAGGTTCCGGTCGCTGAGGCGCGCGACGCGTGGCGGGCGACCCTGCCCACCGCTCTGGGCTGATCGCCGGCGCGGCTCTCGCCCCCGTGTCGGGAGCTTTGCCTCCATCAGTTAAAGTCAAGTAAGTTTCGAGACTTTAATGATTGTGGGGTTGGGATGAGTCGTACGGTCGATCGGATCGCAGTGGTCGGGGCAGGCGCGGCTGGCAGCCTCTTCACGGCCGCACTCGCGCGTCGCATCGCAGCGGACCGACAGGGCGCCACGGCCCACGAGGTGGTCCTCATCGACCCTGCTCCGGGGCCGGTGCGCGGCGCCGCCTTCGGCACCCTGGATCGCCGTCACCTGCTCAACGTGCCTGCCTCGGGGATGTCGTACGACCCCGACGACCGCTTCGACTTCGTGCACTGGTGTGAGGACCAAGGGCTGATCCTCAACGTCAGCGACACCTATTTCTTCGCCCCGCGACTGGAGTGGGCGCGCTACCTGCGCCAGCGCCTCATCCGCGACACCGCGCGCGTCAAGGAGCGGCTCAGCGTGCGTCAGGTCCACGCCCGAGCGATCGGCTTCGACCGCGATGGCGCAGGCCTCATCGTCCGCACCGACGGCGACGAGGACGTGCGCGTCGACCGGGTCGTCCTCGCCACGGGGCTGCCGTCCGTGGGCGAGGACTGGGCGCCCGAGGGCCCCGTGACCCATCCGCGCTACGTCAGCGACCCGTGGGACTCCGCGCGCTTCTCCGCCGTGCTGCAGGGGGAGAAGGACGTGGTCGTCGTCGGCGCTGGCCTGACCATGGTCGACGTCGCGCTGAGCGTGCTCGACTCCCACCCCGACCGCCGGGTGGTGGCGGTCTCGCGCACCGGCGTACTGCCCCGCGCGCACGCGCCGGAGTACCTCGGTGAGGTTGTCCCCGATGTGCGCGGGTGGGGCTCCACGACGGCGGAGATCAACGCCGCCGCCCACGCCCACATCAGTGCGGTCGCCCAACTCCAGGGCAACTGGCGCCCGGGCGTCGACGGCATCCGCTACCGCGTCGCTGAGCTCTGGGGCCGGCTGTCGGAGGCGGAGCGGGGGGTCTTCCTGCGCGAGGTCGTCCGCGGGTGGAACGTACGTCGGCATCGCATGCCCGCGAGCTCCGCCGCCGTCATCGCCGAGGCGCTCGCCTCGGGCCGCCTGGAGGTGCGCGCGATGAAGGTCGACGCAGTCGACTTCGGCCCCGAGCGGGTCACCCTGACCTCGGGCGACGGGCAGAGCGCGAGCGGCGGCTGGCTCGTGAACTGTTCCGGCCCGCGCACTGACATCCGCACCCTCGACAACCCCGCGTACGACGCCCTCCTCGGCGCCACCGGCGGCCCGGCCTGGGGCGCGACCGACGCCCACGGTCTCGGTGTCACGACCCGCGACGGCCAGGTGCTCACGCCTGAGGGGCAGCCGACACCGATCTGGACCCTCGGCGCCCTGCGGCGCGGTGAGCTGTGGGAGTCCACCGCCATCCCCGAGATCCGCCAGCAGGCCGCCGATCTCGCCGCGGCGCTCTTCTGAGTCACTGCACCGGGCCTACGGTGGGCGCGTGCCCTCCCTGACGCCGCCGGCCGAGACCGTTCCGTACGGGGACCACCCCGACCAGTGGATTCGGATCCGCCGACCGGCGAGTGCGAGTCGCGGCGTCGTCGCGGTGATCCACGGCGGCTTCTGGAAGGTCGCATACGGGGCCGAGTACGCCGAGCCGCTCAGCATCGACCTCGCCCAGCGGGGCTGGACGTCGGTGACGCTGGAGTACCGCCGCGTGGGCGGCGGGGGTGGCTTCCCAGCGACGCTGGACGACGTGGCCGCCGGGCTGGACGCGCTCGCAGTGACCGACCTCGACCTCGCGACACTCGCCGTGGTCGGGCACTCAGCGGGCGGACATCTCGCGGCCTGGTCGGCCTCCCGGACGCGCCTCAGCCGGTGGTCAGGTGGAGTGGAGGTCACCCACGTCGTCAGCCAGGCGGGCGTCCTCGACCTGGCGGCAGCCGTACGGGACGGGTTGGGCTCGGATGCGGCGGCCCGGTTCCTGGGAAGCGAGCCGGGGGCGATCGATCTCGCCGACCCGACCGTGCACCTGCCGCTCGACGTACCGCTGTGGGCACTGCACGCCCGCGACGACGACGAGGTGCCGTTCTCGCAGTCCCAGGAGTACGTCTCCCGTGCCCGCGCGAGCGGCGCCCGGGCCGAGCTCGTCGAGGTGACGGGCGGCCACTACGGCCTCATCGACGTGTCCTCGCCCGCGTGGGCGGCGACGCTCGCCGTGCTGGAGGGGATCGCTCAGACCTGAGCCGGCACCTGCCAGTGATCTGGGCGCGGCACCGACCGGATGGCGCGGGATGACGTGAGCAGGACCGCGAGGAGGACTGCGCCGACCACCGGCACCGCCACCGCCGTCTGGTCCCCGTGGTGTTCCAGCAGCCACCCGCCGAGCAGCGGGGCCAGCGGCATCAGGGCGGAGACCAGGAACCTGCTCGCCGCTCCGACGCGTCCCTGCAGTTCGCGGGGTGTGATCGCCATCCGGTAGGAGCTGATGCCCGCATTGCCGATGGGGTTGAGCAGCATCATCGCGAACATGCAGACCATCGTGGCCCACGCCTGCTCGAGCCAGATCAGGGGCACGAGCGGCAGGACGCACCACCACCCGATGATGACGGTGAGCGCTCCCGTGGGGACGCGGTCGATCACTCGCGGCGCCACGAGTGAGCCCAGCAGCCCGCCCAGCGCGATGGCGAGCGAGACCATGCCGATCAGGACGGGGGACTCGCCGTTGCGGATCAGGCGCAGCACGAGGATGAAGAACAGGGCGTTGGACAGCAGGTTCGCCAGAGCCGCCCACGTGAGCAGGACCCGGAAGAAGGCGCGGGAGGTGACGAACCCGATCCCGGCGCGCAGGTCTCCCCACCATCCGTGGACGTCCTGAGGTGCGCGGTCGGGCGGGGCCAACGACGTACGGATCCGTGCGGCCGTGATCCACACGGCGAGGAAGGACAGCGCGTCCACTGCGAACGGGAGCCACCGGGTCACCGAGAAGAGGAACCCTCCCATCGGGCCGCCGACGAGGCCTGCGACATGGCTGCGGGCCTGGTTCTGGCTCAGCGCCACGGGCAGTTCCTCGTCGCTGACCACGGCGCGCAGGGCTGAGACCTGGGCGGGCTCGTACAGGCCGGAGGCGAGGCCACCGAGGAGGGCGACCACGAGCAGGTGCGGCACCGTGATCTCGAAGAACACGCTGGCCACGACCAGCGAGGAGAACAGGAGCGTCCCGCAGGCGGCCGTCGCCCGCATGACGGTGCGGCGGTCGAGGCGGTCGACGAGGACGCCTGCCGGAAGCAGGGCCGCCACGATCCCGATCAGGTAGAGCGCCTGCACCCATGCTGCGGACAGCGCTGACCCGGACACCGCGTAGGTGACCAGTGGAAAAGCTATGAGTGTGAGTTGCGTCCCGAGTTCGCTCGCGGTGTCACCGAGCCAGAGGACGGTGAAATCGCGGTTCCGGGCCAGACTCCGGTATCCGGCCATGCCGATCAACGTAGCGCCCGCGAGCCCTGTCATGGCAAGGATCGCGCGCGTTTTGCTGAGCGATAACCTTTCAGGGTGCCTGCACGACTCCGCCCCGCTGCCCCTGAGGAGGTGGCGGCGGCTCTCGCCGCGGACCCTCGCGCGGCCTCCCAGACGAAGCTGCTGGTGAAGCACTTCCTTGCCGTGCTGTCCGAGCGGGCGCCGGGTGCCAGTGTGGAGGTGCGGGTGCCGCCCTACTCCGCCGTGCAGGTCATCGACGGGGTCCGGCACACCCGGGGAACCCCACCGGCTGTCGTGGAGACGGATGCGCAGACCTGGATCGCGGTGGCGACCGGGTCGCTGACGTGGACTGAGGCGCTCGCCTCGGGGGCCGTACGAGCCAGCGGGGAGCGAACCGACCTCACCCCTCTCCTGCCGCTGCACGGCGACGCGGGGCGATGACCGTACGGGTGGCGGTGCCGGATCTGGCGCTCGCCGAGGCGGTGGGGGCGGTGCCCGGCGTCGAGGTCCTCGTGTGGAACGGCAGCGGCGAGGCTCCCCAGAGTGTCGACCTGTGGGTTCCGCCGTACATGTCGCACGGCTCAGTGGTGCATCGAGCCGCCGAGATCACCGGGCTGCGGCTCGTCCAACTGCAGTCGGCCGGGTACGAGGGCGTCCCCGAGCAGATGCCCCCCGGAGTCCTGCTTGCCAACGGCAGCGGCGTGCACGACGACGCGACCGCCGAGCACGCGGTGGGGCTCATCCTCGCGTCGCTGCGCGGCATCGGTGAGGCCGTGCGGCACCAGGGCGAGGAGACCTGGGTGCGGATGCCCTGGCGTCGGTCATTGGCCGACTCCAGGGTGCTGGTGCTGGGGTACGGCTCCATCGGCCGCGCGCTCGCGGAGCGGCTGGTGCCCATGAAGGCCGTCGTCACGGGCGTCGCCACTCGGCCGCGCCCGGACGACCTGCTGGGCGAGGCGCACGGCATCGATTCCTTGCCCGCGCTGCTCGCCGACCAGGACGTCGTGGTGGTCCTGACGCCGTTGACGGAGGCGACCCACCACCTCGTGGACGCGGCCTTCCTGGCCCGTATGAAGGACGGCGCCCTGCTGGTCAACGTCGCTCGCGGCCCGGTGGTGAGCACCGACGCGGTGCTCGCCGAAGCCGGCCGGGTGCGCTTCGCCCTCGACGTCACCGAGCCCGAACCCCTGCCCGACGGCCACCCCCTCTGGTCCGCCCCCGGCGTGCTCGTCACACCCCACGTGGCGGGCGGTACGACCGCGATGCTGCCCCGCATGGCCGCCCTCGTACGTTCGCAGGCCGAGCGGCTCGTCGCTGGCGACGAGCCGCTGCACGTCGTCGCTGGTTGAGCGGGGGTCGCTGGTTGAGCTCGTTCGCTGGCTGAGCGGGGGTCGCTGGTTGAGCTTGTCGAAACCCGGGGGCGTCTCGACGGGCTCGACGGGCGGGGGGCGGTGGTTGTGCGGGGGTCGCTGGTTGAGCTTGTCGAAACCACGGGGGCGTCTCGACGGGCTCGACGGGCGGGGGGTCGCTGGTTGTGCCTGTGCCCGCTGGTTGAGCTTGTCGAAACTAGGCGCGCCTGTAGCCCCGGGGAGCTGGTCCGGGGCTGTGGGTGGGGCGTGTCAGGTGGTGAGGGGTGTGGTTCCGGTGCGGTCGCGTTGGTAGTGGTGTCCGTGGGGGCTGGTCCAGATGAAGATGCCGGCGCCGGGTGGGTGGTCGGGGTCTGGCTGGTAGGTCCAGCTGGTG
>JAEWOG010000050.1 GCA_023460975.1 Actinomycetes bacterium | reverse complement strand
CGAGGCGATCGAGGATTTCCTGCTGCACGCGCTAGAACCACAAGCGAGCTACGAGGCCGTGGCGCAGCGCCTGACCGCCCTGCCCGTCCCCAACGACCATCACCTCGCCGCACCGCCGCAGGACATGGTCCGCCTTGCCGACGGCACGATCGTCAGCGCCGCGATCGCGTCCGGCTTCCCCGAGCGGTTGGCGGCCCTACGCGTCGAGGACCATGCCCGCTCCTATGCCCATGCGTGCTATCTTTGGACCGTCGGCGGCCCGAATTTCGAGCCGCTGGCCCTGACCGGCCACGCCCTGCCCGATCCCTATCTCTTCGCCGGCCTGCTCACCGGCCGTTTCGAAGGCCATCTCGCGCCCGAGCGCGCCGGATCATGAGGGCGATGCCATGAACGACGCCCCGCGCCAGAGCGCCGATTTCGAGACAGGCTGCATCAGCCATACCGGCAAGGTCCGCAAGGCCAACGAGGACAATTTCATCCTGCGGCCGGAGATCGGGCTCTGGGCCGTCGCCGACGGCATGGGCGGGCACGAGAACGGCGCGCTCGCCAGCGCGACCGTGGTCGCGGCGCTGGAGACGGTCGGCGCCGCAGGCTCGGCGCCGGACCTGCTCGCCATGCTCGAAGCCGGCGTGCTCAAGGCCAATGACGACCTGCGCGCCGAGATCGGCCGGCGCGGCGCGACCATGGGCGCGACACTCGTCTGCCTGCTGATTCACCAGCGCCATTTCGCCTGCCTCTGGTCCGGCGACAGTCGCATCTACCTGATCCGCGGCGGCATCATCGCGCAGGTCTCGCGCGACCATACCGAGGTCCAGGACATGGTCGATCGCGGGCTCCTCACCGCCGAGGAGGCCAGGCGCTCGCCGCGCCGGCACATCATCACCCACGCGATCGGCGTGCACGAGACCCCAGAGCTCGATCTGGAGAACGGCGAGATCGCCGATGGCGACGCCTTCCTGCTCTGCTCGGACGGGCTGACCGAGCATGTCACTGATACCGAAATCCTCTCCGCCGTCGAATCGGGAAGCGCGCAGGATGCCTGCGACGCCCTGCTGGCGCTGACGCTGGAGCGCGGCGCGCGCGACAACGTCACCGTCGTCATCGTACGCTATCGACAGGGGGCCAACGAAAGGACACGCTGGATGCCGAACCGGTCCATGCGCGGAGTTGCGACGCCGGGGAGCCCCACGCCAGGGAGCACAACGTCATGAGCGACGACTCCGAACGCACCGTCTTCGCGCCCCGCGCCAATGCCCGCATCGGCACGAAGCTCAACGGCATCTACGAGATCGAGAGCCTGATCGCGGTCGGCGGCATGGGCGAGGTCTACAAGGGCCGCGCCATCCAGACCGGCGATACCGTGGCGATCAAGATGATCCGCCCCGACCTCGCCCGCGACGAAGCAGTGCTCGCCCTGTTCCGGCGCGAGGCGGCGGCGCTGCACAACCTCTATAACGAGGCCATCGTCCGCTACTACGTCTTCGCCATCGATCCGGTGAGCGAGACGCCCTATCTCGCGATGGAGTTCGTCGACGGCCAGCCGCTCTCCGAGCGCATCCAGCAGGGGCCGCTCAGCGTCGAGGAAGCCGATATCCTGCGCCAGCGTGTCGGGCCTGGCCTGCATGCCGCCCACCGGCTCGGCATCATCCATCGCGACATCTCGCCGGACAACATCATCCTGCCGGGCGGCGACGCTTCCCGGGCCAAGATCATCGATTTCGGCATCGCCCGCTCCAGCGTCCTCGGCGAGGGCACGGTCATCGGCTCCGGCTTCGCGGGAAAGTACAACTACGTCTCGCCCGAGCAGCTCGGCCTCTATGGCGGCGAGGTCTCCGGCCGCTCGGATATGTATTCCTTCGCGCTGGTGCTGGCCCAGGCGCTGACCGGCCGCGCCATCGACATGGGCGGCTCCCAGGTCGACATCATCGACAAGCGCCGCCGCCTGCCCGATCTCTCTGGCGTCGATGCGCGCATCCGCCCCCTGCTCGCCCGTATGCTCGCGCCCGACCCGAACGATCGCCCGGCAGACATGGCCGAGGTAGCCGGCTGGCAGGCATCGACGCCGGGCGGCAGAGCTCCCACCGGGACGCAGGGCGGCAAGGCCATGGCGGAAAAATCGGGGCGCTCGCCGCTGCCGCTCGTCGCCGGCATCGCCTTGCTCGCGCTGCTGGCGGGCGGGGGCTATTACGCCTGGACGACCCTGGACGAGGGGCAGCCGGCGCGGGGGGCGGCCAACGATCCGCCGCCGCTCTCGGAGCAGCCCGCGGCCGGTACGCCCACCGCGACGAACGCGCCGCCGGCTCTGACCGAAGCGCCCGTGGCGCAGCCCCCGGCGACGAGCGCCCCGCCCGCGCTCACGGAAGCGCCGGCCCAGCCGACCGCGCCGGCAACGCCGCCTCCGGTTGCCGAAAGGCCCTCCGCTCCCCAGAATCCGCCTTCGCCGCCTCCGGCAGCACAGCCCCCAGTCGCGCAGCCCCAGACGCCGCGGCCACCAACACCGCAGCCGCAACGGCCCGCATCCGGGTCGCAGGTCGCCGTCAATGTCGAGCCGCCACCGCAGGTGCCGGTGCGCCCTCCTGCGCCCGAGCCCGCCAAGCCGCCTCCGGCCATCGAGGTGAAGCCCCCCGAATTGCCGCCTGTCGCCGTCGTCATCCCGACGCCTCCGGTCAGCCCGAGCGTTTCGCCCCCGTCGCAGCAGCAGGCCGCCGCCATCGTCCCGGAACCGGAGCCAAGAACGCCGGCCGAGCGGATCGAACGCTATGTCCGCGACTATGACGGCGGGTCATGCTTCTTCCTCTGGCCGCTCGAGGTCGGCGACCGCAAGGCGACGCTGGAAGGTTTCGGCAGTTCGTCCGCGCCCTTCGTCGCCTTCGACAGCGCCTTCAAGGCGGCGCAGAGCTTCGAGGCCCAGATC
>JAEWOG010000049.1 GCA_023460975.1 Actinomycetes bacterium | reverse complement strand
GTCCCACAGCGGCTTGTCGGCAGGATGCAGGAAGATCGGTGCACCGACACGCTCGCGCAGTGCGGGCGCCACCCGTACGTGGTCGTCGTGCGCGTGGGTGCACACGATCGCCTTGACCGTACGGTCGCCGACCACTGCGAGGATGGCGTCGCCGTCCTGCGGGGCGTCGATCACGACGCACTCGGAGTCGTCACCGGCCACCCAGACGTTGTTGTCGACGTCGAACGTCTCACCGTCGAGCGAGAACGTCCCTGCGACGACACCGTGGTCGACACGCGGCCCGCGAGACGTGCTCATCACAGCACCACCACCGAACGCAGGACGTCGCCGTGGTGCATCCGCTCGAACGCGGCTTCCACGTCGCCGATCCCGATCTCCTCGGTGACGAACGCATCGAGGTCGAGGCGTCCCTGGCGGTAGAGGTCGACGAGCATCGGGAAGTCGCGGCTCGGCAGGCAGTCGCCGTACCAGGACGACTTCAATGATCCCCCGCGACCGAACACGTCCATGAGGGGAATGTCGGGGACCTTCATGTCCGGCGTTGGTACGCCCACGAGCACGACGGTGCCCGCGAGGTCTCGGGCGTAGAAGGCCTGCCGCCACGTTTCGGGGCGGCCCACCGCGTCGATGACGACGTCGGCGCCCTCGGCACCGTTGGCCCCGACGATCTCCTTGATCGCCTCGACGACGTCGGTCTGGGCGGAGTTGACGATGTGGGTGGCGCCCATGTCCTTGGCCCACTCGAGCTTCTTCTCGTCGATGTCGACGGCGATCACGACCGAGGCTCCCGCCAGCACCGATCCAACGATCGCGGCCATCCCGACGCCCCCGCATCCGATGACGGCCACCGTCTTGCCCCGCGTCACGTTGCCGGTGTTGATGGCGGCCCCCAGCCCTGCCATCACCCCACACCCAAGGAGGCCGACCGCGGCGGCGCGCGCCGAGTCGTCCACCTTGGTGCACTGCCCGGCAGCGACCAGTGTCTTCTCGGCGAACGCGCCGATGCCCAGCGCCGGGGACAGCTCCGTGCCGTCCTCCAGGGTCATCTTCTGCGTGGCGTTGTGCGTGTTGAAGCAGTACTGCGGCTCGCCGCGGTCGCATGCGCGACAACTGCCGCACACGGCACGCCAGTTGAGGATCACGAAGTCGCCCGCAGCAACGTTGGTGACGCCCTCGCCGACGGCCTCGACGACCCCCGCGGCCTCGTGGCCGAGCAGGAACGGGAAGTCGTCGTTGATGCCGCCCTCGCGGTAGTGCAGATCGGTGTGGCACACGCCGCACGCCTGGACCTTCACCAGCGCCTCACCGGGGCCGGGGTCGGGAACGTTGATGGTCTCGATGCTGACCGGCTCGCCCTTCGCGAGCGCGACGACCGCCTTCACCTGCTGCATGGAACGGTGCTCCTTCTCTCGGGGGTGAGGCCGAGCCTGCCGGGAGCATCGGTGTGACGCAAGCCACCATCCACTGGTCGGGGCGTCCGGGTCGCTCTCAGGGCAGGATCACTCGACCCGCCACGTCGCCATGGTGGCCGCGATGAACTCGTCGGTCTCGGCGGCGGTCCGCTCGTCGTCGGCGCTGCGAGGCGCGTCCGCGATGGTGAACGTGACGATCTGGAGCGCGCCGTCGGAGATCACGGCGTACTTCACGGCGCGCCGGTCGAGGATGTCCATGGTCTCCAGCACGAGCGTGTCCCGGCCCTCGAACTCGGCGTCGGGAAGGCGCTCCCACGGCCCGTCCTCGTCGTCTTCGGTGAGCACCTTCTCCGCCTTGTCCAGGGAGTCCCCGCTGAACAGGATGGTGGTCATCGCCACCTGCAGGTGCTTCTGGCCAGTACCCGGGCGCGGAGCGAGGATGTAGTGGATCCCCTGGATGGAGATGTCGTCCTCAGCCCAGGTGTCGGGCAGCACCAGGCTCGCCCCGCCGGAGGAGAAGGTCGTCCCCTCCACGGTCGGCGGCGCCGACGGGGACTGCGAGGTCGTCGAAGACGGCTGCGGCGTGCCGGACGAAGCGCCATTCGTCGGCTCCTCAGCGTCGCCCGAGCACCCTGCCAGGAGTACGAGGACCGCCGAGGCTGCCGCCACGCGGGAGAGTCGAACCCGAGAAGTCATGTCGCCACGCTAGCGTCCTACCGGTCGCGGGGACCGTTCGGCACACAGGCTGGACGGGCGCCACGAGAACCCGAGAAATCGGCTGCCGGGACGGTGTTTCAGGGCCGTACGGATGGGAACGATCATCGGCGCACACCATTGGGGGAAGGAGAGTCACGTGGCATTGCCGTTCGAGGACCAACTGCTGCTGATCTTGAACACGGCCGCGTACGAGAAGATCCGCAACACGCTGGACGACACGTCGCAGACGACGGTCTCGATGGGCCCCGACGTGAACGCCTCCGCGTTCGGCGGAGCGCCGCGCGGCCAGGCAGAGCTGGGCCAGCATGTGGGACTGGCACACCAGGCGCTGACCGATTCACTCAAGTCTCTGTGCGCCGGGCTCGCGGACTACCGCGACGCGCTGATCGACCACCGCAACTACATCAACGGGATCGACGAGAGGGACGAGGCGTTCATGCTCTCCCTCCAGATGAACATGGAGAATCGCGGCATCGACACCGAGGGGACCCAGCCGTGAGCAACCACTACCGCAACCTGCTGGCCACCTACACCTCCAGCGCCCGCCCCGGCCAGATCGCAGGCGAGATCGCAGACTGGAAGAAGGTCAAGGATGCCCTCGACGCCATCAAGATCAGCCTCACTGAGACCCAGGGGCAGATCCCGACCGCCCTGGGCTCCGACACCGATGTGACCAAAGGGTTCGTGAAGGCCCTGCAGTCGGAGATCACCGCCCTCGAGGAGCGTTCCAAGGCGATCAGCACGGCGACGACCGCCCTGGAACAAACTCAGACGGCGCTCGATTCTGCGATCACCACCCATGGCCAGATGGGTGGCCTCGGCGAGCGCCCGCCGGCGTACGAGATGCAGACCGGCGAGGGCACGGACGCGGCGGCCGAGCAGACCAAGTACACGGACGCGCAGAAGGCCGGGACCCTCTGGGACATGGCCAACCACAACCAGGAGGAGAAGGCGCGCGAGGCGGTCCAGGCCGTCGACAAGGCTCTGCGCGAGGCCATCCCTCCGGTGAAGGCGATCCACGGCCTTCCGGACCCGGAAGGCCCCGGACCGGGTCCCGGCCCGTACACCCCGCCTCCGTCCGGCCCCGGCCCCAGCGCTCCCGGGCCAGGCAAGACACCCATCCCCACGAACCGGTGCCCGCACGGCGTCATCGGTGGCTGCCGACGCTGTGAGCGTGGCAGCGCCCTGTGCCCGCACGGCAGCACCTACAGCAGCTGCTCGATCTGCAACAACGGCACTGCTCGGTGCCCGCACGGCAACCGTCCCGGCGCGTGCCCCCGGTGCAACAACGTCGGCCGATGCATCCACGGCAACAACCCGGGCAGCTGCCCGCTGTGCCAGCCCGAGCCGCCCAACCAGCGGTGCATCCACGGCAACAACCCGGGGACGTGCCGTCAGTGCCACGGCACCGGCTCGATGTGCCCCCACGGCAACAACCCCGGCTCGTGCCGGCTGTGCCACACCTCCGGCTCGACGTGCCCTCACGGCCTTCCGGCAGGCACCTGCCTGCAGTGCCGCGGCGGGGGCGCTCCCCCGCCCGGCAACGTCATCGGTGACCCCAACACCGGCGTCACCTACCCGGGCACGGCCCCGGGCGGCCCGGGCGCGGGTGTCTCCACCGGGGGCGCTCCGGGCGCCGGCGCAGGTGGCTCCTTCGGTTCGTCCGGCGTGGCTCCCCCGATGAGCGGGCCGGGCGCCGGGCCGATGTCCGGCGCCGGGTCGATGGCCGGCGTGCGAGGCTCGGCTGGCGTTGCCAACATCGGCTCCAGCGCCCGCGGCGCTGCTGGCTCGGGCGCTCTCGGACGCGGTGGTTCCGCAGGCGCGGCCGGAGCCGCAGGGCGCAGCGGCGGTCGTGGCGGCGCAGGCGCAGC
>JAEWOG010000048.1 GCA_023460975.1 Actinomycetes bacterium | reverse complement strand
CCGCCGGGCGAGATGTCGATCGACTGGCAGGGATATTCCATGCGGTTCGGCAGCATATAGCGGCCCAACAACACCACTTTCATACGGAAATGCCGCCTGCGCTCAGCAGGGTAGGCAGCCGCACGGGGCGTTTTGAGGGCGCTCAACATCAATACCGACCTAGATTCCCCGATGATCCTAGGCGGGTTTCGGTTAACGCATCGTTCCGATCAGGCCCGCCCGCCCGGTAATACCACGAGACGGGGCGGTTCGGCTCGGCGCGGCGCGACGGGTGGGCGTGCGGTCGCCGCAGGCCAGAGCATCCTGAGAGAGATCATCCGCATCGATTCAATCGTGTCGAGGCCCAGCCAGTCCGGCGACAGGGCGGGCGAGAGCGCGCCCAGCACGCGGGCATGGGTGCGGCCCCGGTAGCGCAAGGGCAGCAGCAGCAGTTCGAGATAGATCGGCGTGCCGGTCACCGATTTGCCGGAGAGGCCGGCGACCGCGCCGGCGCTCTCGTCCATTACCGTCTGGACGAGGCGGCGCATGTCGCCCTGCGCCTCGACATCGGCCCAGAGCGCGGTGAAGGCACGGCCGCGCAATTCCCGGCCGATCAGGGCGCAGAGCCGCGTTCCCGCCAACCGGAAGACCGGCCCGATCGGCTCGTTCTCCAGCACGAAGGTATCGGCAAGGGCGTGCCGCAAGGCGCCGGGCTCGATTTCGCCTCGCTCGGGCGCGGCCCGTTCGCCGCGCAACCCGTCCCAATATTCGAAAACCAGACGTGTGCTCGCGTTCTTCATCCTGTGCCCATATCGCCCGGTGTCTCTCCCTGGAGCGGCCGGCGTCCGAAGACGGCGCGGATCCGTTCGAAAGGAGGACGAATCAATCTCTCGGAAGAGCGCTGACGCATTCGCCGTGCCGTCTTGCCACCCCGTGCTGAGTCGGGGGAGGCGGCAGGGGCGTTAGGGTTAATCAAGTCTTACGATTGTGGATGATCGTTAAAATGCGCATCAATCTCCCCCCGAGATTCGCGGATGCGACGGTTTCCGCAAGACGAGGTGGAGGGGGGCGTGAGCCAGCCGTCCGGCACGACCGGGCGGCCTCACAGCCGGCGGAAAAGGGGACGGCGCGAGCCGCTCCCCTTTTTCGTTGAATCCCGCAGGGCCCGCCGCTTGCACCCTGCGGGCGCTTCGGCAAGTGTGTCGGCCGCATGGCTTCCCAATCTTCTCCTCCACAGAGGCGCGAGCCCGTCTTCAACCTGCCTTCCGCCGTGGTCTGGCTATTGGCGGTTCTGGCCCTGATCCAGGCCGGCCGCTCGCTGCTGTCGGACTATGACGATTACGTGCTGATGTCCTGGCTCGCCTTCGTGCCGGCGCGATTGACGCTCTGGCTCTCGCCGGGGCGGATCGACGATGTCGTCGGGGCGATGGCGCAGGTCACGGGCGGGCAGGACGTGGCCGAGCGCCTGCAGCTCGTCCGGCTCTTGCTCGCGGATGGCGGGGTGAGGCTCTGGACCGTCCTGACCTATGGCCTGCTGCACGGCTCCTGGCTGCATCTCGTCTCGAACGCGGTCTGGCTGGCGGCTTTCGGCAGCCCGGTCGCGCGGCGGCTCGGGCCGGGGCGCTTCCTCAACCTGATGGCGCTAGCGACGATCGGCGGCGCATTGCTGCACTGGTGGTCGCGCGATCTCGACGTGCTGCCGCTGGTCGGTGCTTCGGCCGGCATCTCGGGGGCGACAGCGGCGGCGGTTCGCTTCGTCTTCGCGCCGGGGCTGCGCTTCGGCGAGCTCGGCGACGACGCGGTCGTCCGGGCGATTCCGGCCGAGCCGCTCGGCCAGCTCTGGCGCAATTCGCGGGCGCTGCTGTTCATCGCGATCTGGTTCGTGACGAACATCCTGTTCGGTGCCGGGCTGGTGCCGATCTTCGGCGAGGAGACCAGTATCGCCTGGGAGGCCCATATCGGCGGATTCGTCGTCGGATTGCTGCTGTTTCCGCTGCTCGACAGGGGACGGCAAGCGAGCTGACGCGGGCGCCCAGTAGGCTCTTTAGAACGGTTTCGGAAACCTTGCTTGCGCCAAGGTCTTCGCCCACACTCGCCGCATTGCGAAGCGCTTCCGAGCCGGCCCGGCATCGCGAGACTTGCCGGCCCTCGCGAAGTTCCAGCGGAACCGCGCGCCGGCAACGGCGCGCCTGCGAGGAGGGACTGTCCATGAATGTCGAGCAGTTGCTGAGCGGCAAGGGGCACGATGTGATCTCGGTGCAGCCGCATCGGACGCTGGCCGAGGCGATCCGCACGCTGAGCGAGAAGCGCATCGGCGCCGTCGTCGTCATGGGAGCGGACGGGGCGCTGGTGGGTATCCTGTCGGAACGCGACATCATCAGGGCGCTTGGCGAATTGGGAGCCGGCGCGCTGGAGAGCGCGGTGTCGCGCTCGATGACCTCGAAGGTCGTGACCTGCCGGCCGCAGACCAGCGTCGACGAGTTGATGGAGATCATGACCACCGGCCGCTTCCGCCACGTCCCGGTGGTCGAGAACGGGCGGGTCACCGGTCTCGTCTCGATCGGCGACGTGGTGAAGCATCGCGTCGCCGCCATCGAGGCCGAGAGCCAGGCGATGCGCGATTATATCGCGATGGCCTGACGGTCTGACTGGAGTCTGCCTGAGCCCTCATCCTGAGGAGCCGCGTCAGCGGCGTCTCGAAGGATGTTCCAGATGGTTCAGGAGCCTCCCGGAGCATCCTTCGAGACGCCATTCCAAAGGGAATGGCTCCTCAGGATGAGGGCTCGAATGTCCAGTCAGGCATCGAGGAGAACATGCTCCCGTTTCCATAGAAGCGCGGGTCATCCCGGACGCAGCGAAGCGGAGATCCGGGATCCATGCCTGAACCTCGACAGGAAGCGCTCCGGCATGGATCCCGGGTCAAGCCCGGGATGACCCGCGTGTTTCCGGGTCCGGTTCTGCACGCTTCAGGCAATCGGAGGGCGTCAGCTCTCCGGCGCGATATGGTTGGCGGCGACGAGCGTTGCGATATCGTCGAGCGCCCTCCGGGCGGCCTGGCGGCCGAGTTCGATCGTCTCGCCGGCCCGGTGGAAGTCGAACAGGCCGATGCGGCCGAGCTTGGGGCCGATCATCACGTCCGGCGGATCGCCCGCAAGACGCGAACGCGAAATCCGGTCCTGCGTGATGTTGAAGGCGTCGATCATCACCCCGGCGAGGCCCGGCCGTTCCTCGCTCGGCCCGCCGACGAGCTCGCGGACGCGCCGCGCGGCGCCGGTGATGTCTGT
>JAEWOG010000047.1 GCA_023460975.1 Actinomycetes bacterium | reverse complement strand
TCACCAGGTAGCGCACAGACACCGCAACCCCTGCGCACGACGCGGTTTCGACGGGCTCGACCAGCGCGGTCAGCGGGGCAGGCCGAGGATCCGCTCCCCCGCGACGTTGCGCAGGATCTGGGTGGTTCCCCCGGCGATCGAGAGGCACCGGGTGAGCAGGGACTCGTGCAGGGCGCGGGCGTGCTCGGGCTTGCCGAGAACCATGAGCTCGCCGAGCAGGTCGACGACCAGTTCGGAAGCGTCCTGACGGCTCTTGACGCCCAGCAGCTTCGCGACGCTGGACTCCACGCCGGGCCCCTGGCCCGACAACGAGCGCAGCACCGTACGCGTGCCCAGCAGGGAGCAGACCACGGACAGCGCGACGGCCTCGCCCACGCGAGCCGCAGCGCCCGGCGCCGCAACACCCTGCGCGAACAGTTCCACGGCCTCCTCGGTCGAGGCTCCCAGTCGATGCCCCGCCATCGCGACGCGCTCGTTGGCCAGTGTGGTGACGGCCAGACGCCAGCCGTTGTCGACCTCGCCCACGACCATCTCGTCGGGAACGAAGACGTTGTCGAGGAAGACCTCGTTGAACAGTTCCTCGCCCGTCATCTCGCGCAGCGGGCGGATGTCGAGGCCCGCCGAGGCCATGTCGATGAGGAAGTAGGTGATGCCCTTGTGCTGCGGTGCCTCGGGGTTCGTACGCGCCAGGCAGATGCCCCACTGGGCCTCGCGCGCCATGGACGTCCACACCTTCTGCCCGCTCAAGCGCCAGCCGGACTTCCCCTCGGGACCGTTCTCCTCGCGCACCGCCTTGGTGCGCAGGGAGGCCAGGTCCGAACCGGCGCCCGGCTCGGAGAAGAGCTGGCACCAGATGATGTCCCCGGCAAGGCTGGGGCGTACGAACTGCTCCCGCTGGGCGTCGTTGCCGTGCTTGAGGATCGTCGGCACCGCCCACCCGGCGATCTTGATGTCGGGGCGCTCCACCCCGGCAGCGGCCAACTCCTCGTCGATCACCAGCTGCAGGACCGCGTCGGCCCCCAGCCCGTACGGGGTCGGCCAGTGCGGCGTGAGGTATCCGGTCGACACCAGTTCAGCGCGCTGGTCCGCGGCCGCGACGATCCGCGCGACCGTGTCGCGCACCTCGGGCCGTACGGCCTCGGCGCGACCCTCCAGGTCGACGTCGACCTTGCGTCGTACGCCACTCGCAGCCGCCTGGGCCAGTTCCTCGGCGTGACCGCGCCCGATCAGGTTGCGCAGGCTGACCGCGCGACGGAGGTAGAAGTGGGCCTCGTGCTCGAAGGTGAAGCCGATGCCGCCGAGCACCTGGATCGCGTTCTGCGTGACCCGCACGGCTGCGTCGAAGGCCACGGTGGCGGCCACGTCGGAGGAGAAGTTCCACTGGGTCTGATCACCGAATGCGACACCAGCGGCATCCCACGCCACTGCCGTGATCTGCTCGCAGTCCTCCAGCATCTGCGCACACAGGTGCTTGATCGCCTGGAAGGAGCCGATGGGCTTGCCGAACTGCTCACGGACCTTGGCGTACTCGACCGAGGTCGCCAACGCCCACCGGGCGATGCCCGCGGCCTCGGCTGCGGCGAAGGTGATCGCGGCGTTGCGGACCGTACGCGTGTCGGTGCCGAGGTCGGTGAACCTCTCGGCGTCGACCACGACCGTCGCGAAGCGGCGGGTGAGGTCCAAGGACACGGCCGGCGTGACGGTGACGTCCGCGGCGTCGACGGCGAACCAGCGCCCGTCGGTGGCTCCCAGCACGAAGACGTCCGCGCCGGGGGCGTCCCACACGACCTCAACCGTGCCCGTGAGCCGCTCGCCAGCCTCGAGCGTGGCGGACGGTCCGAAGGCCGCGCGAGCACCCTCGGCCAGCCGTGCGGCCAACTCGGGCGCGTCGCAGCCGAGGCTGGCGGCGATCGTGGTGGACAGCAGGTGGCCGGGCACCAATGCCCCGGCGCAGGCCTCTAGCGCGACGGCCGCGTCGAGGACCGTACCTCCACCACCGCCGAGGGACTCCGGCAGCGCGATGGTGGCCAGCCCCATCTCACCCAAGGACGCCCACGCGGCGTCGAAGCTGGCGGCTGCGTCCTTCTCGACCGGGCGGACCGCGGCGTCGAGGAAGCCCTCGCCCTCGGCCCACTTGGACAGGGTCGAGGCCAGTTCGACGTGCTCGGGGGAGATTCCGATGGACAAGGCTGCCGCCCTTCGCGTGGGAACAAATCTAGAACAGGTTCCACATACTACTGTTCACGCGTGCTGACCACTCCGCTGTCTCCCGTTCAGGTTTCCCACGCGCCCCGCCCGTCCGCCACGATGCCGGCAGACCTCCAGGCGCACGCGGACGCCGCCAAGGGATTCATGCCTGCCGACGAGGGCGCCGCGCTCTACGCCTGGGCCACCGACGCACTCGCCCTGGGGCCGGGCCTGGAGGTGGGCACCTACTGCGGCAAGTCCGCGGTCCACTTCGGCGCCGCAGCCCGGGCCGCGTCGAGCACCTTCTTCACCGTCGACCACCACCGTGGCTCGGAGGAGAACCAGGCCGGCTGGGAACACCACGACACCGACGTCGTGGACGCCGAGTTCGGCCTCATGGACACGCTGCCCTTCTTCCGCAAGACCATCGCGCGCGCCGGCCTCGAGGACGAGGTCATCGGCGTCGTGGGACGCTCCGCCACGCTGGCACGCCACTGGCGCACGCCCCTGGGCCTGCTCTTCATCGACGGAGGCCACTCCGAGGAGCCCGCCCAGGCCGACTACACGGGCTGGGCGCACTGGATCATGCCCGGTGGCCTGCTGCTCGTGCACGACGTCTTCGAGGACCCCGACCACGGCGGCCAGGCGCCCTTCCACGTGTTCAAGCGCGCACTCGAGTCAGGGTCGTTCGTGCAGGTCGACTCTCAGGGGTCGCTGCAGGTGCTGCGCCGGGTGGCCGGGCAGGCCGGCACCCCGGTCGGCTGAGCGAGCACCGCTCGACGCGGAGCGACGCTCAGCCCACCCAGGGCCGTCAGCCGGCGCGGACGGGGGCCGTCTCGCAGCCGCACTCCAGGCCGATCTCGGCGAAGTCGCTGGCCAGGGTGGTGCCGCGCATGATGTCGGCGCCACCGGTGTGCCCGCCGAGGGCATCCCACGCAAGGATGACGGCGGCAGCCGTGTACGTCGAGTGCTCGTGAGGCCAGTTGACGTCATCGGGCCAGACGTAGCCCGTCCAGTACGCGCCAGCCTCGCCGCGCAGGTGCTGCATGTCGGCAAACAAGGACAGCGCACGCGTACGGTCGCCGATCGCATCGAGCGCCATCACCAGTTCGCACGTCTCCGCACCCGTGGCCCACGTGTTCTTGCTGACGCAGCGGATGCCGAGGCCCTCCACCACGAAGCGGTCCCACTGCTCCTCCAGTTCGCGGAAGGCCTGCTCCCCGCGGACCGCACCGCCCAGGACCGGGTAGTACCAGTCCATCGACCACTCGTTCTTGTCGAGGAAGCGGTCCCGGTGCTCGCGAATCGCGTGGCCCAGGCGCCCACCGGCGAGCTCCCACTCCGGCTGGGGCTCCCCCATCAGCTCGGCGAGAGCGACGCCTGCGCGCAGGCTCTGGTAGATGCTCGAGGACGCCGTGACCAGGGCGTCGGCGTTGATCGTTCCCGGCTGTCCGTCCGCCCACTCCTGTGACCAGGCGATCCCGCCCCAGTCGAGTTGGAGCGAGACGACGTAGTCCAGGGCGCGGCGCACGACCGGCCAGTGGCGTCGTACGAACGCGAGGTCGCCGCGGATTGTCCAGTGGTGCCAGATTCCGACGGCGATGTAGGCGGACATGTTTGTCTCAGCCGAGTGATCGGTGATCTCGCCGACCACGAACTGCATCGGCCACGAGCCGTCGTGGCGCTGCGTGTGACGCACCCACTCGTAGGCCCGCTCCGCTGCCTCGACCTGCCCGCCGACCAGCATCGCCATGGCGCCTTCGACGTGGTTCCACACGTCGGTCTTCTCACCCACCACCCACGGAATCGCCCCCGTGGGCTCCTGCATCGAAGCAATGCTGCGGGCGGTGGCCTCGATGTCCGCCAGGCTCAGGACCTGACGGACGTCGTCGACCACCGGCGCGTCAGCGGGACGGCTCCGTGGGGATTCAGGCCGCATCGGGCTTCTTGAAGTACAGGACCATGCTCTTGCCGATCATCGGGTCGAGCACCTTGCCTGCTAACTGCAGGGTCTTGGGCTGCTTCATGATCTCCCACACCAGGAGCTTGTGGTACGCCTTCGCGGCCGGGTGGTCGTCGTTGTTGACGCCGACGGCGCACTTGATCCACCAGTACGGCGCGTGCAGGCCGTGGGCGTACGCCTTGCCCTCGTACAGCATGACGTCGCCGGGCTCGCCGTCGTTGGGCGTGCCGGCCTTGGTCACCTTGTCGATGAGCTCGTGGTCGGTGTAGATGCGGATGTGGCCGCCCTCGGCGTTGTGGTACTCATCCGAGAGCTTCCAGTTGATGACCTCGGGCAGCCAGCGGGGAACCGTGATGGCGAGCGTGCCACCGGGGCGCAGGACGCGCACCATCTCCTTGATGGCGTCCACGTCGTTCCAGATGTGCTCGAGCACCTCGGAGGCGACGATGCGGTCGAACTCGCCATCGGCGAACGGAAGCTGGAGCGCGTCGCCCTGCTTGACGTCGGCCTCGGCGCCCACGGGCACCTCGCCGTTCTCCTTCATGGCAGCGAAGATCTCGCGCACACCGGCGAGTTCGTCAGCGTCCAGGTCGAAGGCCATCACGTCGGCGCCGCGCCGGTACATCTCGAAGGCGTGGCGTCCGCCGCCACAGCCCATGTCCAGGACGCGGTCGCCCGGGCGCAACCCGAGACGGTCGAAGTCAACGGTCAGCAAGGTTCTTCTCCTCCTGCTCACGCCGGAAGTCGGCGATGGTCTTCTCGTACGCCGCGGCGGTCGCGATCGCGACCGCTCGCCAGCTGAACATCTCCTGCACGCGTCGGCGGCCGGCCTTGCCCATGCGCTCGCGACGCTCGGGGTCGTCCAGCAGGGCCGCCAACGCGGCCTCCAGCTCGCCCACGTCTCCGGGCGTCACCAGGTCGGCGCACTCGCCGTCGGGACCGGTCACCTCGGGGATCGCCCCTGCCCGGGACACCACCAGCGGCGTCTCGCAGGCCATCAGCTCGGCCGTCGGCAGGGAGAAGCCCTCGTACAGCGACGGAACGCACGCGATCTCAGCCGACCCCATCACCCGCACGAGCTCGGCGTCACTGACGCCGTTGACGAACGAGACGTGCTCGGCGATGCCGAGCTGGTCGATCAGGGTTTCCGTACGTCCGCCCGGCTCCGGCCGGGTGACCAGGACGAGGGAGACGTCGCGCTCCGTACGAAGCTTCGCGAAGGCCTCCAGGAGCGTGGAGATGCCCTTGAGCGGGGCGTCGGCGCTCGCCATGGCGAGGATGCGACCCGGCACCCGGGGCTCACTCGGCGGCACGAAGACCTCGTCCACGCCCAGCAGGATGGTCTCCATCTTGGCGGGATCGACACCGAAGTCACGGGCGATGTCGCGCTTGGAGGACTCCGAGGGCACGAGCACGTGGCGCGCCTTGCGGGCCACCTGCCCCTGCATCTTGAGGAACCCGTACCAGCGACGCAGGCTCAGCTTCTTGCGCAGCGTCGGGGCCGTCTCGATGTCGATCTTGCGGTCCATCGTGATCGGGTGGTGGATGGTCGTGACGACCGGCAGGCCGTACTCCTCCAGCTCCATGATCCCGTGGCCCAGCACCTGGTTGTCGTGCGCGACGTCGAAGTCGCGCGCGCGCCGCTTCATGAGGCGGTGGACTCGTGACGAGAACGTCTTCGGCTCGGGGAACCCGGCCGTGCACATCGTCAGGAATTCCTCGACGTCGATGCGGTCGCGGAACTCGCGCAGCTTGGGGACGCGGAACGGGTCCGGATCCCGGTAGAGGTCAAGGCTCGGGACCTTGGTGAGCAACACCCCTTCGTCCAACTCGGGGTAGGGCTGGCCGGAGAAGACCTCGACCTCGTGGCCGAGCTTCACCAACTCCCTGCTCAGATGTCTGATGTAGATGCCCTGGCCGCCGCAGTGAGGCTTGCTCCGGTAGGACAGCATCGCAATGCGCACGTGCCGCGACCTTTCGACTGGAACTGAAACGTGTTCCTATTATGGACTACGCGTTGATACCGTACCGATGAGTATCAACGACACTCCGAATGTCACGTGTTCCGCCACCACTCAGTGACGTGGATCACGCCACATGACCCGCAGCAGGATCACAGGAGATCACGTGTCCACCACTAGTTCGCTCGGCGTCGAGGACCTCGGCTCCGACGCCCAGCGCGAGCGGCGCAAGCGCATGCTGGACGCAACCCTCGCGCTGGCTTCCGAGGGCGGCTTCGACGCCGTACAGATGCGCGCCGTTGCCGAGAAGGCGGACGTCGCGCTCGGCACGCTCTACCGCTACTTCCCCTCGAAGATCCACCTGCTCGTCTCCTGCATGGCGCGCGAGTTCGACGGCACCGCACGCCGCGTCCACTCGACCGAGATCCCCGGCGACACGCCGGCCGAGCGCGTGATTCACGTGCTGCGCCACTCGACGCGGGCCCTCCAGGTCAACCCCAAGGTCGCCGACGCGCTGACCCGCGCCTTCATGTTCGCCGACGAGTCGGTCAAGGAGGAGATCGCCAACGTGGGGATCCTCCTCAACGGGATGGTCACCCAGGCCATCGACCCCGAACGCGTCGGCGACCCCTCGCCGCGCGAGTACGCGGTCGCCCGCATCATCGGCGACGTGTGGCTCTCCGCCCTGGTCGCGTGGGTCACGGGGCGCACCTCGGCACGCGAGACCGCCACCTACATCGAGCAGGCCGTTCGCATCGTCCTGCCCTGATCGGGCATCAGGCACTCACGAGGGCGCCACTCCCACCGGGAGTGGCGCCCTCGTCGCGTCTGGCGGAGGCTTGCTCAGCCGCCGAAAGCGTGCGTGGCAGTGACGCCACCATCGACCGCGATCTCAGCCCCGGTGATGTACTTCGCCTCGTCGCTGGCGAGGAAGACGTACGTCGGTGCGATGTCGTCAGGCACCCCGACGCGGCCCAGCGGGACCTTGGTGGCGCCGTACTCCATCGCGGCGTCGCCGCCGTGGACGCGTGTCATCGGGGTGTCGATCATGCCCGGGTGGACCGAGTTCACGCGGATGTTGCGACGGCCCAACTCGTGCGCCGCGCCCTTGGTCATGCCGCGGATGCCCCACTTGGAGCCGCAGTACGCGACGACCGAGCCCATTCCGCCCAGACCCTCGATGGACGAGGCGTTGATGATCGACCCGCCACCATTGCGCTTCATCGTCGGCACCACGGCCTGCATGCCGAGGAAGGTCCCGCCCATGTTGATGGACCAGATCAGCTGGGCCTCGTCATAGGGCATCTTGTCGACCTCGCCGAAGCGGAGGATGCCGGCGTTGTTGGCCAGGACGTTGACCGGACCGAAGCGCTCGTTGACGGCCTCGACCAGCGAGGCCCACGACTCGGGGCTCGCAACGTCGTGGACGGTGAAGTGGACGTCGTCGCCGTACGTGGCCGTCAGCTCGTCGGCCAGCGCCTGCCCGTCGGTCGCGTTGATGTCGGCGATCTCGACCTTGGCGCCCTCGGCCAGGTAGGCCCGCACGATCTCGGCGCCCTGTCCCTGTGCGCCGCCGGTCACGATGGCGACCTTGCCAGCAAGTCTGCTCATGGGGTTTCTCCTCGAAGTGATGGTCAGACCTGCAACTGCATGATCGAGTCCGCGGCGAAGCCGACGGAGGGATCACGGTCGGCGAAGAACCCGCCGAGCTGCTGGTCGAGGTCGGACAGGTTCCAGGTGTCGCCAGCCGCGTCGAAGCGCTGCTCCACCACGGGGGCAGCCACGAGGGCCACCATGCCGCCGTAGACGACGAAGACCTGACCGGTGATGTTCGCTGCATTGGGGCTCGCGAGGTAGGCCACCAGCGGGGCCACGTGCTCGGGCGAGTACGGGTCCACCGTCTTGCCGGAGGCGTCCTCACCGAAGACCTGGGCGGTCATCGCGGTGCGAGCGCGCGGGCAGATCGCGTTCGCGGTGACGCCCATGCGGCTCAGGCCGCGCGAGGCGGACAGCGTGAGCGCGGCGATGCCAGCCTTCGCGGCCGCGTAGTTGGCCTGGCCGGGCGATCCGCCGAGGAATGCCTCCGAGGCCGTGTTCACGATGCGGCCGTAGACCTGCTCGCCGGTCGACTTCGACAGTGCACGCCAGTGCGAGGCGGCGTTGCGCGTGAGGAGGAAGTGGCCCCGCAGGTGGACGCGGAGGACCAGGTCCCACTCCTCGTCGCTGAGGTTGAACAGCATCTTGTCGCGCGTGATGCCGGCGTTGTTGACGACGATGTCGAGCGACCCGAAGCCGTCGACGGCGGCCGCGACCATTGCATCGGCGGTGGCCCGCTCGCTCACGTCACCGGTGACGATGGCGACCTCGGCGCCCAACGAGCGGATCTCGTCGGCGGCGTCGTCGGCGGCCCCCGGAAGATCGTTGAGGACCACGCGGGCGCCGGCCTTCGCGAGAGCGACGGCCTCGGCGCGACCAAGACCCGCGCCAGCACCGGTCACGACCGCGACGCGGCCGTCCAGAGAGATGTCATTCACGTGCGTACTGCTCACTTTCGGTTGTGCTCCGGCCACAGTGGCCGGCCTGTCAGGACTCGTCGAGCGAGATGGCTGCGCGCGGGCAGGATGCGACCGCGCGGCGTACGGCTGCCTCGTCGTCGGCGCCGATCTCTTCCTTCTTGATGACCAGGAAGTCGTCGTCGTCGAGCTCGAAGACCTCGGGGGCAAGTGCCTCGCACAGGGCGTTGGACTCGCAGAGGTCGAAGTCGACCTTCACCTTCATCGTCAGCATCCCTTCTTGATGGGGGTCACCCCTCGCTGGAGTGACCGGGGAACACGTGGGCCGTGGGGTCGATGACCACCGCGGCGTTGTTGACGGCCGTGGCCGCCTCGCCGAACCCGACCGCGATCAGGCGCACCTTGCCCGGGTAGGCGTTGATGTCGCCCGCGGCGAAGACGCGGGGAAGGTTCGTACGCATGGAGGAGTCCACGAGGATGTGGCGCTTCTCGGTCTCCAGGCCCCACTTCTGCAAGGGCCCCAGGTCCGCGACGAAGCCCAGCGCGGCGACCACGGCAGTGGCCTCCAACTGCTGCGGCTCCTCACCGTCGACGGTGACCTCCACGCGCTGGAGCGTCCCCTCGCCCGTCAGTGCGGTGACCTGGGCCTTGGTGATGATGCGGACGGAGGAGGCCTTGACCTGTGCGACGGTGCGCTCGTGGGCCCGGAAGGCGTCGCGGCGGTGGATGAGGGTCACCGATCGCGCGATCGGCTCGAGGTTCTGCGCCCAGTCGAAGGCCGAGTCGCCACCGCCGACGATCACGACGTCGCGGCCGGCGTACGGGGCGAAGCTGGGGACGAAGTACTCCATGCCACGACCGAGCCACTCCTCCCCCACCGGCAGCTGTCGTGGGCTGAACTTGCCGATGCCAGCTGTCACCAGCACGGCCTTGGCGACGACCCGGGTGCCGTCGTCGAGCGTCACCACCACGTCGTCCTCGCGGTGCTCCAGCTCGAGCGCGGTGCGGCCGAGCATGTACTCGGGAGCCGCCGTGGCCGCCTGCTCGACGAGACCAGCGACGAGGTCGCGGCCCTTGACCGACGGGAAACCCGCCACGTCGAGGATCGCCTTCTCCGGGTACATGGCGGTCACCTGGCCGCCGAGCTCGGGCAGCGAATCCACCAGGCCCACGCTCATGCCACGGAATCCGGCGTAGTAGGTGGCGAAGAGTCCGCTGGGACCAGCGCCCACGATCAGGAGGTCGACGGACACCTCAGACATGTGCCACCTCCTCCGCGCGCCGGCGCGAACCCGCGCCCTCGACCCTAGTGAAACGTGTTCTAGTTATAGCAGAGGCGCGTCCCGCCATGGCCCGGTTCGTACGCGCGTCCCGAGGGGCGAACGCACCGTCGACGGCGGCATCGCCCCCGCGAGACGGATGGGCCGCGCGGACCCCGGACGAGCCGGGCCACGTGGCTGCTGACAACGGCGGGAGACAGGGCAAGGGCATCGGGCGACTCCTCGGGTCGATGTGACACGGCACACAATGCCCGCTGGCGGTGCCCTCCGCACCGCTTCCTCGGCGTTTCGCCTACATCAGCGCCGCTGTCAGGCGGCACACGCTGTCGAGGTAGCGCTGGTGCCACGGGCGAGCGTTCCACTCCTGCAACGTCAACTGCCGACTTGCCGCTCGGTACGACTCGTCGTTGTCCTGCAGTCGGTGCACGAGCGTGCCCCCGAAGCCCATGAGGGTGATCTCGTAGGTCAGTTGGAAGGACCGGAAGTCCATGTTCGACGAGCCGATGACTCCGACCGAGTCGTCCACGGTCATGTACTTCGAGTGCAGGACCGTGGGCGCTGGGTAGAGCCAGATCACCACGCCCGCCTCGAGCAGCGCGCGGTAGTAGGAACGCTGAGCATGGCCGACCACGAACTGGTCCGCGCTCTCGCCCACGAACAACTCCACGTGCACCCCGCGATAGGCGGCCGAGGTGATGGCTGCCAGCAACGACTCGTCGGGCACGAAGTAAGGGCTCGTGATGGCGACGCGCTCGCGCGCCTGGGAGACCAGCGAGGTGAACATCCGCAGGCTCGGCTCGGTGGGGAAGCCTGGCCCCGAGGGAACGATCTGCATCGCGTTGGCGCGACCACCCGGCACGAGGTCTGGCTGGTCCACGAAGTCGCTCTCCGACAGCAACTCGCCGCACTCGGTGTACCAGTCCGTGGCGAAGACGGCCTGCACCAGCAGCACCGCATCGCCGCTGATCCTCATGCTCAGGTCCAGCCAGTTGCGCCCCATCTTTCGGTTCTTGTCGCTGCCGTACGGCGGGCCGATGAGGTTGTGGGAGCCCACGAACGCGACGCGGGAGTCGACGACCACGAGCTTGCGGTGGTTGCGCAGGTCGGGGCGACGCCAGCGGCCCCGCAGGGGTTTGATGGGCATCATCAGGTGCCAGTCGATGCCGTCCGCGGTCAGCCGCCGCAGCATCTCCTTGCGGCCCGGGTACTTGCGTGACCCAAGGTGGTCCAGGAGGAGGCGCACCTTCACTCCCCGCTTCACCGCGGCGGCCAGAGCGGCCAGGACCGGTTCGGTGTCCTCGTCCTGGGCGACGATGTAGAACTCGACGTGCACGTGGTCGCGGGCCTCGTCGATCGCCTCCACCAGTGCCGCAAAGAACTGCGTGGTGTCGGGGTACAAGCCCTCGTCAGCGCCAGAGACGCAGGGCAGCATGGTGAGGCGTCGGTTCATGGCGACGACGCCCGCCAGCCCCGGATCGACCACCGCTCCGGCGGGCAGGTCGGGCAGCGACCGGGTGACGACACCTGCGACCACGTTGGCCTTCGCCTGGGCCTGATGGCGGCGTCCGCGCACCCAGGGGCTGCCGATGAGCCAGTAGAGCGGAAAGCCGACCACCGGCAGGAACAGGATCAGCAGCAGCCACGCCGTCGAGGACGACGGCCGCCGACCCTCCGGAACGGTCCCCACCGCGACGATCTTGAGCACGTACTCGCCGATGACCAGAGCGGCCGTGACGAACGCCGTGAACGTCATCCTCGCCCACCTCCGACCACGACCTTCTCGCCTGCGGGCTGTTCCACGACCAGCATCCCCACCTCCACGCCTGACATCCGGCCACATCCTTGCGCATGCGAGCGCGCGCCGGGGCCTTCTGCGCGGCACCCGGCCACGGACGGCGCCACCCGGCACAATCACTGCGTGGATCTCGACCGCACCTGGACCGCCGTACGCCGCCATCCCAGCGCTCTGCTGCTGGTGGGCCAGCTCCTGCTCGTCCTGGTCTTCCCCATGCTCGACGACACGGTGCAGGGCAGGGTGGTCCTGGGGGTGCTCAGCATGGCCATCGTGGCCACGGCCATGTGGGCCGTACGCTTCACACCCGCATTGGCGTGGGTGGCGCTCGTCTTCGGCCTGCCGGCGATGGGCTTCGCCGTGGCGGAGGCGATCACTCCCGACGTCGGCTGGGTGGTGCTGTGCTCGGCCCTGCTCCACGTGCCGTTCTACTTCTACGTGTCGTGGGCGATGATCCGCTACCTGTACGAGGACGATCGCGTCACTCGCGACGAGCTCTTCGCGGTCGGGGCGGCATTCACGGTCGTCGCGTGGGCCTTCGCCTACGTGTACGCGGCCATCCAGGTCATCTCGCCGGGGTCGTTCGTGGGACCGGGAGGCGACACGCAGAGCTGGTTCGGGCTGCTGTTCCTCTCCTTCACCAACCTGACCAGCGTCGGCCTGAGCGACATCCTTCCCGCCACGGATCCGGCGCGAGCCGTGCTCATGGTCCAGCAGGTCGCGGGGGGTTCTGTACGTCGCGCTGGTCGTCGCCCGACTCGTGGGCCTCAACGCACGCCGACACTCCTGAGCAGGCCCGCAGCGCGCATCAGTCGAGACAGAACTCGTTGCCCTCGGGGTCGGCCATCACGATGTGACCGGCTCCCATGGGTGGCGCAGGCTCCCGACGTTCGAGGCGTGTGGCGCCCAGGCCGACCAGCCGCGCGCACTCAGCCTCGAGCGCGTCCATGCGGGCGGTGCCAGTCAGTCCGGGTGCTGCCCGTACGTCGAGGTGGAGCCGGTTCTTGCCCGCTTTGGGTTCCGGGACCTGCTGGAAGAACAACCGCGGCCCCGTCCCCGCCGGGTCCTCGCACGCCGACGCCCGGTTCTGCTGGCCGGGCGGCAGTGTCGCGGCGAAGGCCGGCCACGAGTCGAAGCCCGGCGGCGGCGCCGGATGGGCGTATCCCAGCGCCTCGTTCCAGAACAACGACAGTGCCCACGGATCAGCGCAGTCGACGCTCACCTGGATGGTGCGAACGGGGTTCACGGCTCCTCCTACCTCGTTGTGGTGTCTCGTCGTGCTACTTGGTCGCGGCCATCATCTGGCGCAACTCCTTCTTGAGTTCGCCGATCTCGTCGCGCAGCCGAGCAGCCACCTCGAACTGGAGTTCGGCGGCAGCGCCCTTCATCTGGTCGGTAAGGGTCTGGATCAACTCAGCGAGATCGGTGGATGGGATGCCTGCGGTGTCCGGAGCCTCGGCATGGATCCTGGACAGAGCCGGAGTGGGGCTCTTGCCCGGCTGCGCTCCCCCGGCGCGCCCCTTCTGCCCGACGTCCGCCCACGTCTTGAGCAGCTCCTGGGTCGTCTCGTCCTCGCGCGCGAGCATGTCGGTGATGTCGGCGATCTTCTTGCGCAGCGGCTGCGGGTCGATCCCGTGCTCGGTGTTGTAGGCCACCTGCTTGGCCCTGCGCCGGTTGGTCTCGTCGATCGCGGCCTCCATCGACGGCGTGATCGAGTCGGCGTACATGTGCACCTGACCCGACACGTTGCGGGCGGCGCGTCCGATGGTCTGGATCAGCGACTTGTCGGAACGCAGGAAGCCCTCCTTGTCCGCGTCCAGGATCGCCACGAGCGAGACCTCAGGGAGATCGAGGCCCTCACGCAGCAGGTTGATGCCGACGAGGACGTCGTACTCGCCCAAGCGCAGGTCGCGCAGCAACTCGATGCGCTTGAGGGTGTCGATCTCCGAGTGCAGATAGCGGGTCCGGATGCCGGCGTCGAGGAGGTAGTCGGTGAGGTCTTCGGACATCTTCTTGGTGAGGGTGGTGACGAGCACCCGCTCCCCACGCTCGGTGCGCAGTCGGATCTCGTGGATGAGGTCGTCGATCTGCCCCTTGGTCGGCTTCACGATCACCTCGGGATCCACCAGGCCGGTGGGCCGGATGATCTGCTCCACCGCGTTGGCCGCGCCGCCGATCTGGTCCAGCTCGTAGTTGCCGGGCGTGGCGGATAGATAGATCGTCTGGCCGATGCGCTCGAGGAACTCCTCCCAGCGCAGCGGCCTGTTGTCCATCGCGCTCGGCAGGCGGAAGCCGTGGTCGACCAGGTTGCGCTTGCGCGACATGTCCCCCTCGAACATGCCTCCGATCTGCGGCACGGCGACGTGCGACTCGTCCACGACGAGGACGAAGTCCTCGGGGAAGTAGTCCAACAGGGTGTTCGGGGCCGTGCCGCGGGACCGCCCGTCCATGTGCATCGAGTAGTTCTCGATGCCGGAGCACGAGCCGACCTGACGCATCATCTCGACGTCGTAGGTCGTGCGCATCCGCAGCCGCTGCGCCTCGAGCAGCTTGCCTTGACGCTCGAGCTCGTCGAGGCGCTCGACCAACTCGGCCTCGATGCCCGTGATCGCCTTCTCCATGCGCTCGGGGCCGGCGACGTAGTGGGTGGCCGGGAAGATGTAGAGCTCCGCGTCGTCGGTGATCACCTCGCCCGTGATGGGGTGCAGCGTCATGAGGCGCTCGATCTCGTCACCGAAGAACTCCACGCGCACGGCGAGCTCCTCGTAGACCGGGAAGATCTCGAGAGTGTCGCCACGAACCCGGAACGTGCCCCGGGTGAACGACATGTCGTTGCGCGTGTATTGGTTGGTCACCAACGCTCGCAGCACGGAGTCGCGCTCGACCTCCTGGCCCACCTTGAGCCGGATCATGCGGTCGACGTATTCCTGAGGGGTGCCGAGGCCGTAGATGCACGACACCGTCGACACGACGATCACGTCGCGCCTGGTCAGCAGCGAGTTGGTCGCCGAGTGACGCAGCCGCTCGACCTCCTCGTTGATGGAGGAGTCCTTCTCGATGTAGGTGTCCGTCTGGGGGACGTATGCCTCTGGCTGGTAGTAGTCGTAGTAGGAGACGAAGTATTCGACTGCGTTGTCCGGGAACAACTGGCGCAACTCGTTGGCGAACTGCGCGGCCAGCGTCTTGTTGGGCTGGAGCACCAGCACGGGTCGCTGGAGCTGCTCGGTGACCCAGGCGACCGTCGCGGTCTTTCCGGTGCCCGTGGCTCCGAGCAGCACCACGTCCTTGACGCCGTCGTTGACGCGCTGGGTGATCTCCTTGATCGCCGCGGGCTGATCGCCGGAGGGGTTGTACTCCGAGACGACGTGGAACGGAGCCACGCGACGTTCGAGGTCAGTGGTCGGGCGCATGCTCCGAGCCTACGAGGCCCCACTGACAACTTCAGTACGAGCGTCCTCGCACCGCTCGATACATTGGGCCCGTGAACTCGCCTCGCGTCTTCAAGTACGTGCGCCGGGGCCTCCTGGCCGTGTTCGGGCTGCAGGTCGCCCTGGCGGTCGTGTTGTCCCTGGTCGACGGCTACCGCCGACGCAACAAGAAGCCTGCGCCCTTCCCGGTCACCCCCCCTGCTTCGGTCGAGGTCGGTGACGGCACGGTGACGACCTACACCTACGGCCAGGACCTCTTCGACGCGATGCTGACGGCGATCCGAGGCGCACGCCGCCGGATCCTGTTCGAGACCTACATCTGGAAGGACGACGAGATCGGCGAGGCGTTCAAGACCGCGCTCGCCGAGGCCGCCGAGCGCGGCGTGGAGGTCTACTGCATCTACGACAGCTTCGCCAACCTCGTCGTCTCTCCCCGGTTCAAGACGTTCCCCGACACCATGAAGGTGCTGCGCTTCCCGGTCTACCCGGCGGGGCTTCGCTTCTGGGACATCTCCCGATACGGCCGCGACCACCGCAAGATCCTGGTGGTCGACAACGACGTCGCCTTCGTCGGCGGCTTCAACATCGGCTCCGCGTACGCCACCGAGTGGCGCGACACCCACGTGGCGGTCACGGGAGCACCCGTCCACGACCTGGCGCGATCGTTCGCGGACTTCTGGAACCTCAACCGACGTCGCCGCTTCGGGCGCTCGGAGCGCCCTCTGCTCCTGGAGACCCAAGGCGCCTGGGAACCGGAGATCCGGGTCCACCGCAACGTCCCGCGGCTGTGGATGTTCCCGATTCGTGGGATGTACCTCGAGGCCATCAACAAGGCGACCACGCGGGTGTGGCTCACCCATGCCTACTTCCTGCCGGACAACGACCTGCTGGAGGCCATCACCGCTGCGTCGCGCCGCGGCTGTGACGTACGCCTGCTCGTCCCCCTCAAGTCCAACCACATCGTCACCGACTGGATCGCACGCGGCTTCTACAGCGAACTGCTGCACTCGGGCGTCATGATCCTGCGCTACAAGGACGCCATGGTCCATGCCAAGACGGCGACCGTCGACGGGACCTGGTCGACGGTGGGGACGGCCAATCTCGACCGCCTCAGCCTCACAGGCAACTACGAGATCAACGTCGAGATCATCGACGAGGCATTCGCCGCGCAGATGGAACAGGTCTTCTCCGTCGACCAGTCCAATGCGCTCGAGCTGACCGCCGCCGAGTGGGAGGCCCGAGACCTGCACCGCAAGTTCACCGAGGCGTTCCTGGCGCCGCTACGCGGCCTGCTGTAGTCGCCGCGACGAGGCACCGTCCGCGGCCGCTCCTCACCGTCCCGGCGTCCGCCCGGGCAGGTGCGTGCGCGGCGCCATCCTGGGTCCTCGTCGGGGGCGGCCACCCGCGTGGATGCGGATGAGCGCGACCACGCGACCGCGATGTCCTGCCCAGGGCGTCAGCAGCTCTGCCAGCGCGGCGTCGTCGACCGGGCTCCCTGTCAACGCCCAGCCGACGTCCTTGGCGACGTGATAGTCGCCAAAGCTGACCGCGTCGGCGTCGCCGAGGGTGCGCGCACGCACTTCCGCCGCGGTCCACACACCGACACCCGGCACGGATCGCAGAGCCCGCTCAAGGTCGGGGCCGCTCGCGCGCGCGTGGCGCTCCAAGGACGTGGCCAGTGGCGCCGCGCGAGCGATCGTCCGGGAGCGAGCGGGATCCACGTGCAGGCGCAACCACTCCCAACTGGGTACGGCTCGCAGCGCCTCCGGTGTCGGCTGCAGCCGCAGTCCCAGCTCCGCGCCGGGCCCCGGAGCTGGCGCACCGTGATCACGCACGAGCGCCCGGTAGCCGGCGAAGGCCTCCTGGCCCGTCACCTTCTGCTCGATGATGGCTGGCAGCAAACTGTCCATGACGATCCCCGACGCGGAGAAGCGCAGGTGCGGATGGCGTCGCCACGCCTCGGCCACGAGCGGGTGCCCCGGATCGAAGTTGCTCACGTCGTCGTCGGCCCCCAGGAGCGCGGGAACCTGCGCCAAGGCCCAGTCCGAACCCTTCCCCCATGCGGTGGCGTGGACGGTCCCCTCACCGGGCCGAGGGACCACCCGCAGCGAGACCGGCCCCTCCGGCGAGAGCAGCGCGCGCCACACCGAGCCGTCGGATCCGGCCAGATGCGTGGGGTCGGCGCGACCGTGCCGCTGCTGGGACAGGATGGCGCTCGCCGGACACGGCCACTCGGGGCGCCACACACGCTCGGATCCCTGCACCCTGCCACGGTAGAGGACGCCGCCGACACCCCCATGAGGCTCACCCCGGCGCTAGCGTGTGCGCATGAGTAGCACCCCGAACCAGCGTGACCTCGAAGCCGGAATCGAGCGCGACTTCACGCGCCAGATGTCGTACGGCGACTATCTCCGCCTCGACCTGCTGCTCGCGGCGCAGCAGCCTCTCTCTGAGGGGCCCCAGCACGACGAACTGCTCTTCATCGTGCAGCACCAGACCTCCGAGTTGTGGCTCAAACTGCTCGTGCACGAGCTGCGATCCGCGCGATCACTGCTCGCTGCCGACGACCTGTCCCCCGCGCTCAAGCGCCTGGCACGGGTGAAGCACATCCAGCACTCCCTCACTGACCAGTGGGCGGTCCTGGCAACCATGACGCCGAGTGAGTACGCCCAGATCCGCCCGTTCCTGGCCACCTCGTCGGGGTTCCAGTCCGCCCAGTACCGCGAGGTCGAGTTCCTGCTCGGCAACAAGGACGCGGCGATGGTGGCGGTGCACGCCCACGACCCGCACGCCCACGCACGACTGGCCACCCTGCTGGAGGAGCCGTCGCTGTACGACGAGTTCATCGCGCTGCTGGCTCGGCGCGGGTACGCAGTGCCGCAGAGCGCTCTGGACGCGTCGCGCCGCGAGGCCCATTCACTCGATGCGGGGCTGGTGGAGGTCTTCGCCGACGTGTACGCCTCACCGGCCGGGCACTGGGGCATCTACGAGGCCTGCGAGGAACTCGTGGACATCGAGGACAACTTCCAGCAGTGGCGATTCCGCCACCTCCAGGTGGTGCAGCGCACGATTGGGCACAAGAGCGGCACGGGCGGCTCCTCAGGTGTCGACTTCCTGCGGCGCGCGCTCGACCTGACGTTCTTCCCCGAGCTGTACGAGGTGCGCACCCGCATCGGCGGCTGATCCTCACCATCACTCTGGGCCTCACCAACGCTCTGGGCCTCACCAACGCTCTGGGCCCCCACCAACCTCCTGGGCACCACGGGCCGTCTGCGGCACACTGATTCCATGCTGCTGCGCGAGGTGGTCGAGACGTCCGCGGCAGTGGCCGCGACCCGTTCCCGCATCGCGAAGGTCGCGGCGCTGGCGGCCTGTCTGAGTCGTGCCTCAGACGACCTCGAGATCGTCCTGACCTATCTCTCCGGGTCCCTGAGGCAGCGTCGCACGGGTGTGGGATGGCGCAGTCTCGAGACGTGTCCCGCGCCAGCGCCCGAGGCACAACTGACAGTGTCGGACGTCGATCGTGCCTTCGAGGACATGTCGCAGCTGACGGGTTCCGGCTCGCGCACGCGGCGAGCGGAGGCCCTCGTGCAACTGTTCGCCCGCGCAACCGCTGCGGAGCAAGCATGGTTGCGCGCCGTCGCGGTGGGGAACGTGCGCCAAGGCGCGCTGGCCTCACTCGTGGTCGATGCCGTCGCCCAGGCCGCCGACGTCCCGCTGGCGTCCGTACGACGTGCCGCGATGCTGTCCGGCGAGGTCGCTGCCGCTGGCGTGGCCGCCTTCTCGGGCGGTGAACGTGCCCTCGCCGCCATCGGCCTCGAGGTGGGCCGTCCCGTCGCGCCCATGCTGGCCGCCAGCGCACCCGACGTGGCCGACGCAATGTCCGGCATGCCCGGCGAAGTGGCCGTCGACGCCAAGCTCGACGGCATCCGGATCCAGGTGCATCGCGACGGGGAACGCGTCGTCGTGGTGACGCGCAGCCTGGATGACATCACGGCTCGCCTCCCCGAAGTCGTGGACCTCGCTCTGCGCCTGCCGGTGCGCGCCTGCGTGCTCGACGGCGAGGTCCTGCGTCTGTCCGAGGACGGCCTGCCTCGTCCGTTCCAGGAGACTGCCGCACGCACGGCGAGCCACACGGGTGGGGCCGTGACACCGTTCTTCTTCGACCTCCTCCACCTCGACGGACGCGACCTGCTCGACGAACCGGCGCACGTACGGCTGCAGGCCTTGGAGGCCCTCGTGCCCGCGCAGCACCAGGTGCCGCGCACGATCACGACAGACCCGCACGAGGCCGCTCGGTTCTATGAGTCGGTGCTCGAGCGCGGCCACGAGGGCGTGGTGGTCAAGGACCTGTCCGCCCCGTACGAGGCCGGCCGGCGCGGTGCAGCGTGGGTCAAGGTCAAACCCGTGCGCACCGCCGACCTCGTCGTGGTCGGCGTGGAGCACGGGAGCGGGCGTCGGCGCGGCTGGCTCTCCAACATCCACCTTGCTGCGCGGGATGCCGCCTCAGGTGACCTGACGATGGTGGGCAAGACGTTCAAAGGCATGAGCGACGCCATGCTCGCGTGGCAGACGGAGCGGTTCGGCTCCTTGGCCATCGCTGACGATGGCTGGGTGGTGAGCGTACGACCGGAGCAGGTGGTCGAGGTTGCGTTCGATGGCGTGCAGGCGTCCTCGCGCTACCCCGGTGGTGTGGCCCTGCGCTTCGCCCGCGTCGTGGCCTACCGCGACGACAAGCCTCCCGAGGACGCGGACACGATCCAGTGGCTGCGCTCCCTGCTCCCCGGCGCGCCGCACTAGCTGTGCGCTTCGGTGCATACGCTGATGTAACACTGCGTTCCACGAGGCGTACACTGGTCACATGGCCCCCAGTCGAGACGCCGCCGATCCTCGCCGCTCCGCGGCCGCAGTCCGCCGTCGCGCACGTGAGCGCGAGATCCTCGACGCCACTCGGCAGCTCTTCGACGAGCGAGGGGTCAGCGAAGCTCAGATCGAGGACATCGCGCGCGCCGTGGGCATCAACCGCGCGATCGTCTACCGCCACTTCATCGGCAAGGAAGAGCTGTTCGCGCTCACGCTGGTCGGCTACCTCGATGAGCTCAGCGTCCTCCTGCGCACGGCCGACGACTCCGCCCCGGAGCCGACCGAGCGGCTGAGGGCGATCGTGTCAGCCTTCGTCGACTACGGCCTCGACTACCCCGCCTTCGTCGACTGCGCCCAGACCCTCATGCGCCGACGTGGGCCGGACCTGTTCGACGAGTTGAGCGAGGCGGCCCTGTTCCGGCTCGGCCGCGCCATGAGCGGCTGCCTCACCATCCTGGCCGACGCCATCAGCGCCGGGATCGAGACCGGGGACTTCCACGTCGAGGATCCCCAGCTGCTCGCCAACCTGCTGTACGCCACAGGGCTCGGCGCCATGCAGCTGGCCCGCGTGGGGCTGCTGGTGAAGGAATCCGCACCGGGCGTTCCCGTCATCGGCAGCGTCGGCGCCGATCAGGTGCGTGAGCACCTGGTGACCTCAGCCATCGCCATGGCCCGCGCTCGCGGGTGACGCTGCCCGCTCACCTGTCCAGGTGGCGGGCCCGGACGAAGTCGTAGAGACCGAAGCACGCGATGCCCACCGCGATGACACACAGCAGCGCCGGACCGAACTGCTGCTCTCGCACCGATTGCAGCGCGTCGTCGAGGCCGCCGGCCTCCTTCGGCCTGTGGCGCAGACCCGCCTGGACGAACAGGCCACCCACGACCGCGAAAGCGACGCCCTTGGCGATGTGGCCCACCTTGCCCACGAGCACGTACGCGCGCCCCTGAGCCCCCGAGCGGGCTCCGGCCTCGAGCTGCTCGGCGAACTTCTCGCTCCAGCCGCGCCACAGAAGCACTGCCCCACCCACGACGATCGCGACGCCGGCCGCGACGACGAGAACGGGCCCGGCCGGCAGCGCCATGAGGCGCGCGGTCCACGTCTCCTCCGCGCCGGAGCCGGAGCCGGAACCCCGAGCGCCGACCACGACGCCTGCAGCACTCACGCCGAGCACGCCGTACACGACGGCCATCGCGAGCGAGAGCACACGCTTCCGGGCGCGGGAGGCACCGTGCTCATCCGCGTGACCCACTGCGGCCTCCAGCACCCGGGCGGCGACGAGAACGAACATCCCCACGGCGATGGCACCCACCAGGAGTGATCCCCACGGCTGCTGTGCCAACTCGCGCAAGGCTCCCGTGCTCGAGGCGCGTTCCTTCTCGCCGAACGCCAACTGGAGGGCGAGCCACGCGATCATGAGATGCACGACGCCGTGGGTCACCAGGCCGAACGAGACCGCCCGGTCCAACCACGCACTCTCGTGCGCACGCGCCGCCTTCCGAGAGACCTCTGACTCCCCCGAGATGCCCGCCATGGGACCAGCCTAGGCGCTCAGGACTCGACGTCCTCCTGCGAGACGGGAGCCGTCTCATCGACGCTGCTCGCGCGCTCGGCGATGTCGGCCAGCAGCAGGCTCCGGTCGCGCAGCACCGCACCCAGCACCCCGTTGACATAGGTGGGCGAGTCATCGGTCGACAGCGACTGCACCAACGCGAGCGCTTCGCTGACCGCAACCGCGCCGGGGACATCCTGCGACCAGAGCAACTCGTAGACGCCGATGCGCAGGACGTTGCGATCGACAGCGGGCATCCGCTCCAGCGTCCAGGACTCGGAGTACATCGAGAGGATGCGATCGATCTCGCCCTGGTGCGTGGTCACTGCCCGCACCAGGTCCGCGGTGTAGGGGTTGGTGGGGCCTTCGCCGTCGGCCACCGCCCGGTCGAGTGCCTCGACCGGGCTCTCCGAGCGCATCTCGGAGGCGTACAACAGGTCGAGGGCCCGCTTGCGGGCCTTGCCTCGAGCCGACACGTCAGCCCTTCACACGGCCGAGGTAGGACGAGTCCCGGGTGTCGACCTTGACCTTCTCGCCGGAGGTGATGAACAGCGGCACCTGGATCACGTGGCCGGTCTCCAGCGTGGCGGGCTTGGTGCCACCCGTGGAGCGGTCGCCCTGCAGGCCCGGCTCGGTCTCGGCGATGAGGAGCTCCACGGAGGCGGGCAGCTCGATGAACAGCACCCGGCCCTCGTTGGTGGCGACGATCGCCTCCTGGTTCTCCAGCATGAAGTGCTTCGCGTCGCCGACGATCTCCGGCTGCACCTCGATCTGGTCGTACGACTGGACGTCCATGAAGACGTACGACGAGCCGTCGTTGTAGAGGTACTGCATCGTGCGGCGGTCGACGTTGGCTGTCTCGACCTTGGTGCCGGCGTTGAAGGTCTTGTCGACGTTCTTGCCCGACTCGACATTCTTCAGCTTCGTACGCACGAAGGCCGGGCCCTTGCCGGGCTTGACGTGCTGGAACTCGACGACGGACCAGAGCTGGCCCTCGAGGTTGAGAACCATGCCGTTCTTGAGGTCGTTCGTGGTTGCCATGCGCGGATGACCGCCTTACGTGTGTCGATTGTCAGAGTGCGAGGCCGAAGGGCCGACGGGCGATTCTAGTGCGGGGCGTCCACAGGCGTGAAACCGAGCGCCGCCGTGTGGGTGTGAAACGAGATCAGGAGTCGGCGATCGCGGACAGCGCCTGGCGGTAGCCGTCCACGCCCTGGCCCGCGATGGTCACCATCGCGTGCGGCTCCACGACCGAGGTGTGCCGAAAGACCTCGGGGCGCGCCTTCGGGTCGGACAGGTGCACTTCGACCAGCGGAGCCACGAGTTGGGCGCACGCGTCATGGAGGGCGTACGAGTAGTGCGTCCACGCGCCGGCGTTGAGGACCACGGGCGTGACGTCGTCGGCCGCCGCGTTGAGCCAGTCGAGCAGCTCGCCCTCGTGGTTGGTCTGCCGCACGACGACGTCCAGGCCGAGGTCGGCTCCCCAGCTCACGCACTGTCGCGCCAGCTCGGCATGGGTGGTCGTGCCGTAGATCTCGGGCTGTCGGCGCCCCAGCCGGCCGAGGTTCGGGCCGTTGAGGACCAACACCTTCGTCGGGGTGCTCACGCCAGCGCCCCCATCGCCTCGTAGGCCGATCGCAGCCACTCCTCGTCGGGACCAGCGAGCACCCGCGGGGATGCCAGCGCGTCCAGCACGACGAAGCGCAACTGCGAGCCACGCGCCTTCTTGTCGACTCGCATCGCGTCGAGCAGCATGTCGAAGGGGGTCGCATCGTGCGTCACGGGCAGGCCCACGCGCGCGAATGCGTCCCGGTGCCGCTGGACGAGCGCGGCGTCGATCAGCCCCGCCCGGTGGGCGAGTTCTGCGACGAACACCGAGCCGATCGCCACCGCTTCGCCGTGACGCACCTGGTAGGCAGTGGCCTTCTCGATGGCGTGGGCGAGGGTGTGCCCGTAGTTGAGCACTTCCCGGCCCGGATGCCCGTCCACCCCGCCGGTCTCCAAGAGGTCGTCGACCACCACGTCGATCTTGACTCGGATGGCGCGTTCGACGAGCTCGCGCAGGGTCGGCGAGTCCGCGGTCAGGCTCGCCGGGTCCGTGGCCTCGACCAGGTCGAGGATCACCGGGTCTGCGATGAAGCCGCACTTGACGACCTCGCCGAGGCCGGAGACGAGCTCCTCACGCGGCAGCGTCCGCAGCAGGCTGAGGTCACAGATCACGCCGGCAGGCTCGTGGAAGGCCCCGACGAGGTTCTTTCCCGCGCCGGTGTTGATCCCGGTCTTGCCACCCACGGCCGCGTCGACCATGCCCAGCACCGTGGTGGGGACGTGGATGACTCGTACGCCGCGCAACCACGTGGCCGCGACGAACCCGCCGAGGTCCGTCGTCGCGCCACCGCCGAAGGTGACCACCGCATCCGAGCGGGTGAATCCAGCGGCGCCGAGCGCCTCCCAGCAGTCGTTGACGACCGAGGCGGCCTTGCCGCTCTCGCCGTCGGGAAGTCCGAGTGCCAGCACGTCGTAGCGCTGCGAGAGCATGTCCGCCACCGGCTGTGCGTACTCGCCGAGTGGCCCGGCGAACAGCAGCGCGACGCGCTGGACGTCACTGCCGATCATCCCCGGCAGGAACTCGAGCAGGTCGTGCCCGACGATGACGTCGTACGGCGAGGCTCCCCCCACGTGCAGCACGGACTCAGACACCGGCATCTCCTGACTCGTTCTCGGCCGCCTCAACCAGCGTCCGGACCTCTGCGGCCACTTCTTGGGGGGTACGTCCGTCGGTGTCCACGGTGAGGGTGGCCACCGATTCGTACACGGGCGTGCGCTCGTCGATCAAGGCCTTCACCTTGGCCCGTACGCCGCCCAGCAGCAGGGGCCTGCCGACACCCAGGCCGACCCGCTTGACCGCGTCCGCGAGGCCGACCCGCAGGAAGACCACCCGGTGGCCCGCGAGCGCCTCACGGGTGTCTGCGCGCAGCACCGCTCCTCCGCCCAGCGCGAGGACTCCGTCGTGCTCGGCCAGCGCGGTGAGGACCGCCGCTGCCTCCACGTCGCGAAAGTACGACTCGCCAGAATCGACGAAGATGTCGGACACGGTGCGCTGCTCACGCTGCTCCACGTCGGCGTCGGTGTCGCGTACGCCCACGCCCCACTGCTCTCCCAGCAACTCGGCGACGGTCGACTTGCCCGCCCCCATCGTGCCGATGAGCACGACCCTGGGCGCACCTGCGGCAGGGTTCACCGGTACCTCAGGTTCTCGCGGTAGGTCTCCACGTTGCGTCGCGTCTCGCCGACCGAGTCGCCTCCGAACTTCTCGGAGATGGCATCAGCCACGACGAGAGCGACCATCGCTTCGGCCACGATGCCCGCGGCCGGCACGGCGCACACATCGGAACGCTGGTGGTGCGCCACGGCTTCCTCGCCGGTCGCCACGTCCACGGTACGCAGGGCCCGGGGCACGGTGGCGATCGGCTTCATGGCCGCACTCACGCGGACGATCTCGCCCGTGGTCATCCCACCCTCGATGCCGCCGGCCCGCCCAGAGGTACGCCGCAGGCCCTCGTCGGTGCCCACGATCTCGTCGTGGGCGAGCGATCCGGGGACCTCGGCCAGGTCGAAGCCGTCGCCGACCGCCACGCCCTTGATCGCCTGGATGCCCATGAGCGCTCCTGCGAGCCGGGAGTCGAGGCGTCGGTCCCAGTGCACGTGCGACCCGAGGCCGGGCGGCAGGCCATGGATCAGCACCTCGACGACGCCGCCGAGGGTGTCACCGTCCTTGTGCGCCTGGTCGATGCGCGCCACCATCGCGGCGCTGCCCTCAGGGTCGAGGCAGCGCACCGGGTCGGCATCCAGACGGGCGACGTCCTCCGGCGCGGGCAGCGTGGCGGAGGGCGTGCGGGCGCCACCGATCTCGGTGACGTGCGAGACGATGCGAGCACCGGTCGTCTGCTCGATGAAGTGCGACGCGACGCGGCCGAGCGCCACCCGGGCCGCAGTCTCTCGGGCCGAGGCTCGCTCCAGGATCGGCCGGGAGTCGGCGAAGTCGTACTTCTGCATCCCCGCGAGGTCAGCGTGACCGGGACGAGGGCGGGTCAGCGGGGCGTTGCGAGCCAACGCGGCGAGTTCGTCGGCGTCGACCGGGTCGGCCGACATGACCTTCTCCCACTTGGGCCACTCCGTGTTGCCGACCTCGATCGCGACAGGTCCGCCTTGGGTCTTGCCGTGCCGCACGCCGCCGATGAAGCGGACCTCGTCCTGCTCGAACTTCATCCGGGCACCGCGGCCGTATCCGAGGCGGCGGCGCGCCAAGGCGTCGGCGACGTCGTCTGAGGTGATCTGGACGTGGGCGGGCAGACCCTCGAGGATCGCGACCAAGGAGGGGCCGTGGGACTCGCCCGCAGTGAGCCAACGAAGCATGGCGTCAGTCTCCCATGTGGCCCCTGCCGCCATGGCCCCGTGGGTGCCCGGCGAGACGTCGGTGGGGCCTCAGCCCCAGATGTACGCGGCGATCTGCGGTCCCCATCCGAGGCCCGCCACCGCGCCGAGCGTCATGAACGGGCCGAACGCGATGGCTCGTTTGAGTACGGCGGTGTCGCGCGTGACGACGAGCACCACCAGTGGGCCGATGACGAACGAGAGCAACGAGATCATGCTCGCCACGGCGAGCGCCCCCCAGCCGACCCAGCCCAGGATGACGCCCAGCAGAGCTGAATAGCGCACGTCGCCGAAGCCCAGTCCTGCGGAGTGGATGAACCACAGGATCCAGTAGAAGGTGCGCAGCACGACCATGGCCAACAGCGCCCTCACCACCTGGTCGCCCTCCCCCGTGGCCAGCCCCACGATGACCACCATCACGATGGCGAACAGCGTGGCGGGCAGCACCAGGATCTTGGGCAGCAGTCGGGTGCGGGCGTCGATGATGCTCAGCGCGACCAGCACAGGCACCAGGGGCCACAACCACAGCAGCGACCAGTCGGGAGCACCCGCAGCGAAGAGACCGCCCATGGCGGCCCCGAGCAGCGCGCCGACCGCGCGCAGCCAGGGAAGGCGCGCCATCTCGGCGTACAGCTCCTTGGGATCCTCCTCGGCCTCGGCCTCGGCCACGGGCTCCGACACGCGCTCCCACACGGCCTGCGGAGCGGG
>JAEWOG010000046.1 GCA_023460975.1 Actinomycetes bacterium | reverse complement strand
GCCCCGACCCCCACCTGAAGCAGGGGCTACGCGAGCGCAACGGTGGCGGTACGGACGAACTCCGGATCCTCGAGCTGATCTCCGTACGCCTCGCGGAGCTGGCTGACGCGGTAGCGCACCGTCTGGGGGTGGACGAAGAGCGCTTCGGCGATCGACTCGCGTCGGCCTTGGTGGAGCAGCCAGGCGCGGAGGGTTTCGGTGAGTTTGTCCACGGTGCTGGGCCGCAGGTCGGCGAGAGGTGCGAGCACGTGTCGGCGCAGGTCCTCGCGGGCGCCGGGGTCGGCGTCGAGGACGAGGGAGGCGAGGTGGTGGTTGCTGTCGACGAATCCCGTCAGGCCCAGGCGCAGGCAGCGGCGTGCCCGGCGGTAGGAGTCGAGGACCTCCAGCCACGGGACCGATGAGCCGACGACGGCGTCGGTGCCGCGCAGGGTGCGTACGAGGCTGCGCCGCGCGGCGTCGGTTGCGGCGCCGGGGATGAGGAGGACGGCGGAACCTGCGGGCAGTTCGGGGCCTTCCTCGCTGGACTGCAGCGTGAGCGGGTCGAGGAGGGTGAGGGCGTGGCTCACCTGTGACTCGGGGAGTACGACCGCCGTCAGCGCCCCGGGTGCGGGCCAGTCCGCGCGGTCTGCGGCGGCCACGATCTCGTCGGGTGCGGCGCCTCCCAGGAGGGCGCGGGTGAGTCGGTCGAGCTTGCGCTGGCGGACCCGCCCGGTGCTTTCGAGCTCGTCGGCGTGCCCGGCGGCGGCGGCCTCGGAGAGCTGGTCGATGTAGTGGAAGACCATTTCGGCGAAGTCGGAGAGTTGGTCGGCGCCGATGCCCTGCGCGACGGCGACGCGCGACATGTCGTGCCAGCACACGCGGGCGCCGATGCGGAACGCGGCCAGCAAGGCCTCCATGCTGCGGCCGCTGCGGGCCTCGCCGCGGCCGATCTGGTACGCCCCCTCCAGCGCCGGTGGGCGCGGGGTGTCGGGGTCGTGCTTGGTGAGAAGGGTGAGGAACCCGCCGAGCGCGAGCTGCACCACCTGCCGGATCGTCTCGCCCATCTGTCCGGTGAGGGCGTTGGTGTAGCTGGGGACGCCCTCGATGATCGCGGTCACCGCGTTGTCGGCGACCTGGGGCAGGGTCTCGCGCAGCGCCTCGAGGACATCCGCCTCCAGGACGGTGAGCTTGAGAGCGGGCAGGTCGGCTTGTGCACCGAGGTGCAGACGATCGCGGGTCATGACGCCTCCAGACGCACGAATTGTTCCCTGTGAACAAAAGACTACGACGGATTCACGTACGACGCGCAGGAACTTGCGCCCCGCTCCCGGCAGAGTGAGTGTCATGACCGCAACCATCGAACCTCCCACCCGGGCCAGCGGCCTGCGGCACCGGTTCGTACGCGCGGCGGAGGCGGCCACCACGCCCCTCCTGCCCGCCGACTACCTGGACCTCTTCGCCCCCCTGCGCTCCGGCGCCGAACTGCGCGGGCGCATCGTGTCGGTCCACCCGGAGACTGCCGACGCGGCCACCATCGTCATCCGCCCCGGCGCCGACTGGGCCGGCCACGTGCCGGGCCAGTACGTCCGCGTGGGCATCGACGTTGATGGCGTGCGCCAGTGGCGGGCGTACTCGCTCACCCACGGCCCCCGCCCTGACGGCCACATCTCGATCACCGTCAAGGCCGTCGCCGACGGAGTCGTCAGCAACCACCTCGTCCACCGCTGCCCCGTCGGCAGCATCGTCCACCTCGAGCAGGCGGCCGGCGAGTTCGTGCTGCCCGACCCGCGCGGCGGCAAGTTCCTGATGGTGACCGCCGGCTCCGGCGTGACCCCGGTGATCGGGATGCTGCGCAACCTGTTCCCCGTCGCCGACTCGGGCGTCGTCCGGCTCTCTCGCAGCCGCGACTTCGACATCGTCGTGGTCCACGTGGCCCCCAGCGAGCCCGACTCGATCTTCCTGCGCGACCTGCAGGCCCTGGCCGAGGCGGGACTGATCCGCCTGGTTGCCCGCTACGACGACGTCCACGGCGTCCTCGACGTCGCCGACCTGGCGACGCTCGTGCCCGACCTGGCCGACCGTACGACGCTGGCCTGCGGTCCTGCCGGCCTCCTCGACGCGATCGCGGCCCACCACGAGGCTGCTGGCCTTGACCTGCTCGTCGAGCAGTTCCGTACGGCTCGGGTGGAGCCCGGCGAGGGCGGAACGGTCACCTTCGCCAAGGGCGGGCAGGAGGTCGTGGTCGACGGAGCCACGCCCATCCTCGATGCCGCCGAGGACGCCGGGATCCTCATGCGCAGCGGGTGCCGGATGGGCATCTGCATGGGATGCCTCGTCCCCCTCAAGGAGGGAACGGTGCGCGACCTGCGCAACGGCGCCCTCACCACCGCCGTACCCGGCGAGTCCGGCGACGTGAAGGTGCAGACCTGCATCAACGCGCCCGCCGGCCCTTGCCACCTCGACCACTGACCCCCTCGCCAGCCCCCGCTGAAGGAGACCCGAGATGACCGTCGTCCAGAAGAAGGACACCAACCCGATCGCCCACCTCACCCCCGAGCAGGTGGAGGAGTTGGGGCGTGAGCTCGACGCGATCCGGGAGGAGATCCTGGGTGCGCGCGGCGCTGACGACGCGGCGTACATCCGCAGGGTGATCACGACCCAGCGCTACCTCGAGCTGGGGTCGCGTGCGGTGCTGCTCTTCTCGGTCTTCCCGCCGGCGTGGGTGCTCGGCACCCTGGGCCTCAGCGTCTCCAAGATCCTCGAGAACATGGAGATCGGGCACAACATCCTGCACGGCCAGTGGGACTGGATGCGCGACCCGAAGATCCACTCCTCGACGTGGGAGTGGGACAACGTGACCCCGGCCGCGGCGTGGAAGCACAGCCACAACGAGGTCCACCACACGTACACCAACATCGTCGGCAAGGACAACGACCTCGGCTACGGCATCATGCGCGTGGACGAGGACCAGCGGTGGGCTCCCGGCTACATCGCCCAGCCGGTGTGGAACTTCATCAACGCCTGCTTCTTCCAGTACGGCATCGCCGCCTACGACCTCGAGCTCGGCAAGAACCTGCGTCGCCCCAAGGACAAGCGTCCGGCCGACTTCGACGACCAGGTCAAGAAGGTGCTCACCAAGATCCGCAAGCACATGACGCGCGACTACGTGATCCACCCGGCGCTGTCGATCCCGACCGGCTCGTTCCTGCCGACCATCGGCGCCAACCTGGTCGCCAACTGGGCCCGCAACGTGTGGAGCCACTCGGTCATCATGTGCGGCCACTTCCCGGAGGGCGTGGAGACCTTCGAGAAGCCGAGTCTGGACGCCAACGAGACCAAGGGGCAGTGGTACCTGCGCCAGATGCTCGGCTCGGCCAACATCTCCGGGTCCAAGGCCATGCACATCATGACCGGCAACCTCTCGCACCAGATCGAGCACCACCTGTTCCCCGACCTGCCCTCCAACCGGTACGCGGAGGCGGCGGCCAAGGTGAAGCCGCTGTTCGAGAAGTACGGCCTCAACTACCACGAGGCCCCGCTGCCGCAGCAGGTCTACTCGGCCTGGCACAAGGTGGTCCGCCTGAGCTTCCCCAACGGGTGGCTGGAGACGACGACCATCAAGAACGCGCCCAAGCAGCTGGGCCTGCTGGCCAAGATGGTCACCGGCGACAAGCGCACCCGGCGCCTGCTCCAGCGCCACCTCGACTCGACGGCGCGCAAGGCCGCGCAGGCTGCCGAGAGGCCCGACGTACAGGCAGTTGCCTGACGCGTGGGACTGGAGTGACCAGTTGGTCATTTTGTGGGGTGATCTGGGCCACAAATCCCTTTCCGTCACGTACGGCTTCTGCCACAGTGATGAGCGCCACTCGGGGAACAAGGGGGAAACGATGATCAGGATCGGAAGCGTCGAAGAGCCGCTGGTCCACGCGCACGCCGGTCGCGGTGAGGTGGAGGGGGTCCACCTCATCCGTCCGCGTCGAGCGTTGGACGACCTGTTGTCGCAGTGACACGAAGACGCGGGCGGGCACTGGGGGGTGCCCGCCCGCGTTGCGTGTGGCGCACGTCCCGTTGAGTAGGGCGCCCGCCGCGCTCGGGGTGTGACCAATGGCACCTTTGACCCCATGACCTCCCTCACCATGCCCCAGGTCGAGTTCGACACGATGGCGGGGCTCTTCATGACCCGCGCCGAGGACGACAACACAGGCCTCATGTTCGAGGACGAGCGCTGGTCGTGGCGCGAGGTGCTGCGGGCCGCAGCCGTACGCTCCGCCATCCAGCAGGAGTGGAAGCCGGCCGACGACCGACCGTGGCACGTGGGGGTCCTGCTCGAGAACACCCCTGAGTACCTCTTCCAGATCGCCGGCGCCGCCTTCAGCGGGGCGACCATCGTGGGCATCAACCCGACCCGCCGTGGCGCCGAGCTGGCCCTCGACATCCGGGCCACGCACGTCGACACGATCGTCGTGGACGCCGCGTACGCCGAGCTGCTCGAAGGGCTGGACCACGGTGCCACCCGCGTCGTGCGCGTCGACAGCCCCGAGTACGCCGACCTGCTGGCGCGTCACGCCGATGCCCCGCTGGAGCCGACGGCCAAGGCTCAGGACCCGTCGAACACCCTCGTGCTCCTGTTCACCTCGGGCTCGACCGGCGCACCCAAGGCCGTCATCTGCTCGACTCGCCGGTGGGCGTTCGTCAGCCAGGTCAACCCGATGATGTTCGGCTACGGCGAGGTCGCGTACAACGCGATGCCGCTCTTCCACGGCAACGCCCTGATGAGCGCCTGGGGCCCCTGCATCAAGGGTGGCGCGGCGCTGGCGATGCGCCGCAAGTTCTCCGCCTCCGGCTTCCTGGCCGACATCCAGAAGTTCGGGGCCACCTTCTTCAACTACGTGGGCCGCTCGCTGGCGTACGTGCTCGCCCAACCCGAGGTCGAGGGTGAGTCGGACAACCAGCTCAAGTTCGGCTTCGGCACCGAGGCCTCGGCCCGTGACCGCGCCGAGTTCCTGCGCCGCTTCGGCGCGCCGGTCTATGAGTCGTACGGCCAGTCCGAGGGCGCCTGCTACATCATCCACAACGACACGACCCCCGATGGCTCGCTCGGGGTGCCGCAGATCGGCCACCACCCGGTCATCTGGGACGCCGACGGCAACGAGTGCGCTGTGGCCGTCTTCGACGACAACGGGCTGCTGGTCAACGCGGAGGAGGCGATCGGCGAGATCGTGTCTCTCGATGCCGCGTCGAAGTTCGAGGGCTACTACAACAACCCCGAGGCCAGCGCGGAGAAGCTGCGCGACGGGCACTTCTTCACCGGTGACCTGGCCTACCGCGACGCCGAGGGGTTCTTCTACTTCGCCGGGCGTACGGCCGACTGGATCCGCGTGGACTCGGAGAACTTCGCCGCGGCGCCCGTGGAGCGCATCGTGGCCCGGTTCCCCGGCGTCGCAGTGGCTGCCGTCTACCCGGTGCCGGACCCCCAGACGGGTGACCAGGTGATGGCGACCGTCCAGATGGTCGTCGACGCTGACTTCGACCCCGACGCCTTCGCGGCGTTCCTCTCCGAGCAGCCGGACCTTGGCACGAAGTGGGCGCCGCGACTGATCCGGGTGACGGCCTCGCTGCCCGTGACCGCGACGAGCAAGGTCGACAAGCCCAAGCTGCGCCGCATGCTGTGGGGTGGCGACGAGCCGGTGTTCGAGCGCCTGCGGGACGGGTCGTACGTCCAGCTCGACGACGAGGGTCGCGCCCGCATCGAGGGCCTGTTCGCGGAGCACGGCCGGACGCAGTTCATCCGCTGATCGTTCGGCGCTTTCGTTCGTCGAGCCTCGTCGTTCGTCGAGCCTGTCGAGACGCGGGCGTCGTTCGTCGAGCCTGTCGAGACGCAAGGGGGTTTCGACAAGCTCAACCAGCGGTCTTGCCGCCCGTCGAGCCTGTCGAGACGCAGGGGGTTTCGACAAGCTCAACCAGCGGTCTTGCCGCCGTGGTTTCGACAAGCTCAACCAGCGACGGGGTGGAATCGGCAGGCTGAACCGGCGGCCTCGGGCGTGCATAGACTCGCCTGGTTCGGGTAGGAAGCACTCGCGGCCGCGGATGAGCCGTCGAGGTGCGAGTCTGTGGAGGCAAGTCGGATGTTGGCGACGTGGGGACGGATGGCGCTTGCAGCGCTGGTGGTGGCGCTGGGGGTTGCGGGGGCACCAGCGGTGGTCGTGCCAGCGCAGGCGGCCATCACCAATGGGGTGATCTCCGGGACCCTCACGGGCCTGGGGGGCACGCCGGTGGCCAGCGTGGATGTGCGTCTCCACAAGCGCACCAGTGGGGTGTGGTCGGAGGCGGCGCTCACGACCTCTGATTTCGACGGCAAGTACAGGTTCCCATCGCTGACGAACGGCACCTACCGCGTCTGCTTCTCGCGCTGGGGCTACGAGGATGGGTGCTGGTTCGGCGCTGCAACGCTGGCCACTGCCTCGAACATCGTGGTGAACGACTGGACCCCCAAGCCTGTTGCCAACGCGATGCTGACTGCTGCTGCGCCCATCACAGGGACGGTCACCGTCGAGGGGAGCACCCCGGACGATGTGTCGATCGCGGCGTACGAGTGGAACGCGGATCGCCAGGAGTACGACTGGGTCAACTCGACATCGACGAGGCGCGACGGGACGTATTCGCTCCACGTGGGCGCGGGGACCTACCGGTTGTTCTTCGAGGATGAGTGGAACAGCCGATTCGCGGCGAGGGCCTACCCGGCCGCAGCGACGATCGAGGACGGTCAGGACGTGACGGTGACCTCGCCCGGCCGCTCCGGGGTGGACATCGTGCTGGGCGATGGCCCCTCCCTGACCGGGAAGGTCACGCTGCGAGGTTTGGGGGTCGCCGACGCCTCGGTCAGGGTCTATCCGCTGACGGCGACGGGCGCCGTGTCGGAACATTCATACGTGGGCGTCGACACCGGGCCGACGGGCTCCTTCGCGGTGCGGGTGTTCCCCGGGACGTACGTGGTTGAGGCGCACTCGTTCGAGGCAAACGCGTACGGCATCTGGGGCGACGTGGACGATCTGGAAGCAGGCCGGCGAGCCGTCGCGCACCCGGGGCTCTATCTGAGCGGCATCGACATCGAGTTGGACGGCCCGGATCCGGGCTGGACCCAACCCACGCCCGTGGTGACCCCGCCCGTCGAGACGCCGCCGGTCACCCCGACGCCGGTCACCCCGACCCCGAACCCCACCCCGACCCCGGCGGCGTCCTCGGTCGTGGCCGTGACGTCGACGAAGGTTGCCGGCAAGGCGAGGGTGGGACGGACGCTGCGGCTCTCGCGTGGTTCGTACGCGCCCACGACCGCCAAGGTCGCAGTGCAGTGGTTCGTCGGCAAGCGGGCGATCAAGAAGGCCACGAAGAACAAGTTCAAGGTCACCCGCACCATGCGCGGCAAGAAGATCAAGGTCCGGATCACGGTGTCCTCGCCGGGGTTGGCCACGTACACGACCACGATCAAGGTGGGCAAGGTCACCCGCTGAGGCGGTCCATACCAGTAGTATCCGCGGCGTGATCTGGGTGCTGCTCGTTCTCATCGTCTTGTTGTGGGCCCTCGGGCCGTGGGTCCTCGTGGCCGCGGGGCTCCTGCTGTTCGTGCCGCCGGTGCGGCGCTGGGTGGCTGGCAAGCTCCGGTTCACGTGGCGGGGTACGGGCATCGGGGTCGCGGTCGTCGCCGTGATCGCCGGGGTGGTGGTCGTCGTCCCCGACGGCACCCTCCCGATCCCGACCATGCCCGGCGTGCTGGCGGCTCCCTCGTACGTGGGCCGCCCCGCCACCGCCAACGAGGTACAGGTGCAGGAAGTCCCGGCCCACCCGTTCCTGGCGCGCAATGGCGCCAACACGATGCACAACGACCCGTGGGCCACCGACTCGTACACGTGGGCCGGCCCGCTGGGCGAGTCGCCCGAGGTCGACACGGCTTGGTACGGGATCGAGGAGTGCGCCACCCTCGCCTTCGACTCGAAGGACCGTCTGATCGCCCTGTGCGGCGACATCAAGGGCCCCTCGCTACACGTCATCGACCCCGAATCGATGAAGAAGGTGGCGAGCAAGGATCTGCCTGATCGCGGCGACAGCGAGAAGCCGCCGTGGGAGGACCTGTGTGGTGGCGCCTACATGTATTTGGACTCCGAGGACCGCGCAGTCCTCGCCACGACCGATCGCCGCATCATGGCCGTGGCGACCGCGGACGGCGAGGGTGACCCCGAGTTGAGCGTCGATGAGACGTGGGACCTCACGCCGCAGGTGCCTGAGGGCGACTGCCTGATCGCGCTGATGCCGGACTGGGAGGGCCGCATCTGGTGGATCACCCAGGGTGGTCTGGTCGGCGCGCTCGTCCCCGGCAGCGGGGAGGTGCAGGTGCTCGACCTCGACGAGGTCATCGCCAACTCGTTCGCCGTCGACGAGACCGGAGGCGTGTACGTCGTCACCGACACCGCCTTCTACCGACTCGAGGCAGGCGCCGATGACGCGCCGACGATCGCCTGGCGCAGCGAGTACGACCGCGGCAGCAAGGTGAAGGACGGGCAGCTCAGCCAGGGCAGCGGCACCACGCCCACCCTGATGGACGACGGCGTCATCGCGATCACCGACAACGCGGACCCGCGGATGAACGTGGTCTTCTACCGCCGCGAGAGTGGCGAGGAGATCTGCCGTCAGCCCGTCTTCTTCGACGACGAGAGCGCCACGGAGAACTCCCTGGTCTCGATGGGCACCGGAGTGATCGTGGAGAACAACATCGGCTACGGCTCCCCGATCAAGACGATCCTGGGGCGCGCGCCTCGTGGCGGCTTCGCGCGGGTGGACCTGGACGGTGACGAGTGCTCGTTGGCGTGGACCAACGACACCGTCTCTGCCCCCTCGTCTGTGCCGAAGGGCTCGTGGGCGACGGGCTTGGTGTACGCGTACACCAAGCGCCCCTCCAAGCTCGGCGTCTCCACGTGGTACGTCACCGCAATCGACGCTCGTACGGGCAAGCACGTGTGGAGCGTCCGCACGGGCACGGGAATCCTGGCCAACAACCACTACGCCGCCACCACCATCGCGCCCGACGGGGCACTGTGGATCGCCACGCTGGCTGGGATGGTGCGCGTACGGGATCGCGCCTCGGACTGACGTCGGGGCCGGTGGGGCGGTCTGCGTCATACGAAGGGGTCGGTTGGGCTCCTTTGTCATGCGGATGCGTACGTATTGGTGCGGGTTTGTATGACGCGGGGC
>JAEWOG010000045.1 GCA_023460975.1 Actinomycetes bacterium | reverse complement strand
CTGTGGTCTTGCCCAGGTGGTCTTGCCCGGCGGCTCACGCCTTGCGGGGCCACCAGAACCGCTCGCCCACGCTGAGCACGAGAGCCGGCACCAGCACGGTCCGTACGAGCAGGGTGTCGAGCAGGACGCCGATGAACACGACCACCCCGAACTGCGCCAGCAGCACCAGGGGCAGGACGCCGAGGACAGCGAACACGGACGCCAGCAGGATGCCGGCACTGGTGATCACGCCGCCGGTCGCCGTCAGGGCGCGCAGGATGCCGGTCCGGGTGCCCACCTGCGCCCGCTCCTCCAGCGCACGGGTGACGAGGAAGATGTTGTAGTCCACGCCGAGGGCCACCAGGAACAGGAACGCCAGCAGCGGGACCGACGTGTCGAGCGCGGAGAAGCCCAGCACGCCGGTGAAGACCCACCAGGAGGCGCCCATCGCCGCCGCGTATGTCCCCAGCACCGTCGCCACCAGGAACAGGGGCGCCACCAGGGAGCGCAGCAGCAGGATCAGGGCCGCGACGACCAGCACCAGGATGAGCGGGACGAGGGTGCGCCAGTCCTCGTCGGCCCCGTCGGCCTCGTCGAGGGCCTCGGCCGTGCCGCCCCCGACATGCGTGTCGGGGATCCCCTCCAGCGCCGAGCGGATCGCTCGGACGGTCTCCTCGCCCTCCGCGGTGCCCGGCGAGGTCGTCGTGGTCACGTCGAGGCGGGCGACGTCGTCGGTGCGCGCGGTCACGCGTACGGCTGCCACGTCGGTCACCTCGCCCAGGGCGGCCTCGACCTCCTCGGGGGACTGACGGGTCAGCACGGTCACGGGTTCGGCCGAGCCCGCCGGGAAGTTCTCGGCCAGCGTCGCCGCACCCGAGATGGACTCCGGGGTGTCGAGGAACTGCTCGTCGGTGGGCAGTCCGGTACGGATCTGCGTCGCCCCCACCGCCAGGAGCGCGACGACCACGAGGCTGCCGGCCACGAATGTCTTCGGGCGGGCGTCGACAGCGCGCCCGATCCGGCTCCACACGGACCGCTCGCTGTCGACCAGCAGGGCCTGACCCACCCGCGGCACGAGCGGCCAGAACAGTCCGCGACCGAACAGCAGCATCGTGGCGGGCAGGACGAGCAGGACGAAGGCGGCAGCGATCACCACTCCCACCGCGCAGGCCAGGCCGAGGCCGCGGGTGTTCGGCACCAGCGAGCCCAGCAGGGTGAGCAGCCCGAGGACGACCGTGGACGCGCTGGCCGCGACGGCCTCCACCGTCGGCAGCCAGGCTCGCGCCATCGCTTCGTGCCGGTCCTCGGTCCGCTTGAGCTCGTCGCGGTAGCGGGAGATCAGGAGCAGGGCGTAGTTCGTCCCGGCACCGAACACGAGGACGCTGAGAATGCCGACGGTCGACTCGTTCCACGCCATGTCGAAGGCGCCCAGCACGTGGGTGGCTGCGATGGACGCCGTACGGTCGGCAATGCCCACCACGAGCAGCGGCACGATCCACAGCACCGGGCTGCGGTAGGTGAGGATGAGCAGGATGGCCACCACGACCGCCGTCGCGCCGAGCAGCCGGAAGTCGGCTCCGTCGAAGACCTGGGCGAAGTCGGCCTGGAGGGCGGACGGACCGGTGACGACCACGTCGACCCCGTCTGGGGCCTCGGCGGACACGGTGGCGCGCAGGTCCTCGATGACCTCGAGGCGCTGGGTGGAACTGCTCACCGTGACCGGCACGACCCCCAGCGCAGCCTCGCCGTTCTCGGAGACGGTCACGGGGCTGCCCGTCTGGGCCTCGAGCTCGCTCAGGGTGGGCTGGTCGAGGGCTCCTTCGCGCGAGGTCCACAGCACCAGGGCCACTTCCGCCGCATCGTCGGGCAGCTCGGCCTGGAGCTGGGCGGCCAGGGTGCTGTCGTAGCCGTCGGGGAGGCTGTCCACGGGGCTCTGGGCGTGCTCGGCCGCCGGGACCAGCGCGATCAGGGCCACGGCGAGCAGCAGCGGGATGCCGGCGAGCCAGCGCACCACTCGCGGGTGGGTCACGGCCCGAGCGAGGCGGCGAGGGGCGGAGGTGTCCACGGGAGCTCCCTGGGTGCTTGTCTGGACGAAAGACGCTGGAGACTGGTTAAAGTATTTAACTATCGTGGCACAGACTACGCTCCCCCACCAGTGCGTTGATGGGCAGGACGGCAGGAGGACCGATGGCATCCCAGCCGGATCCCCTGCAGCGACGCGGGTGGCCCCAGACCGAGTCCCTGACGGCGTTGCGTGCGCTGATCAACGAGGCGATCCACGCCAACCACGTGGTCGCGCGCCGCGCCGGGATCTCCGTCTCCGAGCTCCTGACGCTCGCGCACTTGTCGATGGAAGAGATCGGGCCCGCCGAGATCGCCCGGCGGCTGGCCGTCACCGCACCCGCGGCCACGATCATCGTCGACAAGTTGGTGGCCCGCGGCTACGCGGAGCGACAGCCCCACGAGTCTGACCGGCGGCGTACGGATCTGGTCATCTCCGAGGCCGGGCGCACCGCAGTGGTCACCCAGATGCTGCCGATGTTCCTGGCGCTCGATGCCGTGGACCGGGCGCTGGAGGACGACGAGCGCGAAGTCGTCACGCGCTACCTGGGCGCCGTCCTCGAGGCCTACCAGCGCCTGCGCGACTGAACGCGTTGCTCAGGCGTGCGTGGGCGTGCGTGCCGCCAGGGCGGCGCCGACGATGCCTGCGCGGTTGCGCAGCTGGGCGGGCACGATCGGCGTACGGATGTCGATCAGGTGCCCGAAGGAGCTCCACGACCCGCTCACCCCGCCGCCGACCACGAACAGGTCGGGAGTGAGCAGGTCCTCGATCAAGCGGTAGTACGACGTCAGCCGTGCTGCCCACTGCGCCCACTCCAGCGAGTCCCGCTCGCGCACCGAGTTGGCCGCCCACTTCTCGGCCGCCATCCCCTCCAGCGGCACGTGTCCCAGCTCCGAGTTGGGGATCAGGTGCCCATCGTGGAGCAGGGCCGAGCCGATGCCGGTCCCCAGGGTCGTGACCACGACCAGCCCGTCCGCCCCCTGGGCCGCGCCGTAGCGGACCTCGGCCAGTCCCGCGGCGTCGGCGTCGTTGAGCACGTGGACGTCGCGTCCCAGGCGCTCGGTGAGCAGTGCGTCGGCGTCCGTCCCGATCCACGACGCGTCGATGTTGGCTGCCGTGTGGACCACGCCGCGACGCACCACGCCTGGGATCGTGACGCCGACACCGCCGGTGCAGTCGTCGAACCCCGCGAGGATCTCGGACAGGACCTGGGCCACGGCCTCGGGAGTGGCTGGCTTCGGAGTGGGGACCTTGCGCCGCGGCGCGGCGAAGTCGCCCAGCGTCAGATCCACCGGGGCACCCTTGATGCCCGTTCCGCCGAAGTCGATGCCGATGGGGAGATCCACGCCAGACAACCTAGTGGAGTTCACGCCCTCCCGAACCCTTCCGTGGGCGAGCGTGGGCACGCCCGACCAATATTGGGAGGCGCCCGCTCCCGCGCAGTGCCATCGTGGAGCGGTGGATGTACGTGAGCACCTGGAAGGACTGCGGCGGGCGATGGTGGCCTTCGTCCGCTGTGCCGACCGCGCCGGCATGCAGGCGCTGGTGCCCACGACCCTGGACTGGACCGTACGGGACCTGGTGGCCCGGCAGGGCGCCTCGCACCGCCGGGTGGCGGGGCTGTTCGGCAGCGAGCTGCGGGGTGAGGAGGCGCAGGGGCGCGCGGCGCCCGAGCCGATCGAATGGCTGCGCGACTCCGCCATCGAGGTGGCCACGCGGCTGACCGTGGCCCCGCCGGACGCGGTGGCTCCGGTGTTCCTGGCGAGCACGGCGACGCCGCGCCAGTTCTGGGCCCGCCGGGTCTGCCACGAGACCACGTTGCACGCGGTCGACGCTCTCGCCGCCAGCCTGGGGCGCTACCCCGTCAGCGCCGACGCCGAATGGATCACGCCCGAACTGGCCAGCGACGGCCTCGATGAGCTCCTCATGGGCTTCGTCCCTCGGCCCAGTTCCCGGTTGGTGCCTGAGGTTGAGCAGCGCGTCCAGGTGCGGGTCCACGACGGCCCGAGTTGGCTGCTGCGGTTGGGCCCCCACCCGCCCCAGGTGAGCCGTACGGCTGTCTCCGTCGACGCCGACCTCGTGCTGGCGGGCTCTGCGCCCGCCCTCTACCTGACGCTGTGGAACCGATCCGACGAGGTCGACGTGGCGCGGTGGGGCAGCCTCGCAGCTGGCTGATCGGGGACCTGAGCGGGGAACAGATCAGGAACAGGGCAGGGAAGTAGTCAGAAGTTGTCAGAGGGCTCGCGCTCACTGGCCGCTACGGCACCAGCAGCCCAAGACCAGCAGCCCAGCACCAGCAGCCCAAGACCAGCAGCATGATGAGGAGAACGCATGATCGAGGCACGAGGCCTTGTGCAGACCTTCCACACCAGACAGGGCAGGACCAAGACCGAGGTGCGCGCGGTCGACGGCGTCGATCTCGACGTCGCCGAGGGTGAGGTGGTCGGCTTCCTGGGCCCCAACGGCGCGGGCAAGACCACCACGTTGCGGATGCTGACCACCCTGCTGCGCCCCACGGCCGGCGTGGCCAAGGTGGCGGGGTTCGACGTGTTGACCGAGTCGGTGCAGGTGCGCCGCTCGATCGGGTACGTCTCCCAGGCCGGTGGGACGTTCTCCTCCGCGCGCGCGGGCGAGGAGGTCATGGACCACGGCATGCTCTACGGCATCAGTCGGGCCCAGGCCGAGGAGCGGGGCCGGGAGCTGTTCGCGCAGCTCCAGCTCGACGGGTTGTGGGAGCGGATGCCGCGCAACATGTCGGGTGGCCAGAAGCGGCGCCTGGACATCGCGATGGGTCTGGTGCACGACCCGCGGCTGGTGTTCCTCGACGAGCCGACCACGGGGTTGGACCCCCAGGCGCGCGCCAATCTGTGGGAGCACATCGCCAAGCTGCGCACCGAGCGCGGAGCCACGGTGTTCCTCACCACCCACTACCTCGACGAGGCGGACGCGCTGTCGGACCGCATCGTCATCATCGACAACGGCCGCATCGTCGCCTCCGACACCAGCGAAAACCTCAAGGCCGCCGTGTCCGGTGACCTGGTCGACCTGGAGGTGAGCCCCGAGCTGGTCACCGTCGCCGCAGAAAAGCTGGCCGCCGTGGCGACCTCGGTGGAGACCGACGGCACTCACGTACGGGGCCGGGTCCCGCGTGCCGGACGGGTGGTGCCGGGGCTCCTGCGCGATCTGGAGGCTTCCGGAGTGACGCTCGAGTCGATCGAGGTCATGCGACCCACCCTCGACGACGTCTTCCTCAACCTGACCGGGCGATCCCTGCGCGACGCCGAGTCCGGGGCTGACGCCCAGACCGACACCGAGACCGAGACGGCGGGAGTTGCCTGATGTCCACGTTCGCGCGAGAGGCGTTCATCGTCTTCAACCGGCAGATGCGGATGAACCTGCGCAATCCCGCCTGGGTCATCATCGGCGTGATGCAGCCGGTCCTCTACCTGGTGCTCTTCGGGCCGCTGCTCAAGCCGCTGGTCGCCCAGTTCGGGGCGACCAACGCCTACACCTTCCTCGTCCCCGGGCTGTTGGTGCAGCTGGGCATGTTCGGCGCCATGTTCGCGGGCTTCGGCCTCATCGCCGAGTGGCGCGAGGGCGTCATCGAGGCCGAGCGGGTGACGCCGGCCTCGCGGACGGCGCTGCTCGTCGGGCGGCTCCTGCGCGATCTCGTGCAGATCTTCGTCCAGGCGCTCATCCTCGTCGCCCTGGGCACGGCCATGGGCATGGAGCCCTCGTGGGGCGGCGTGGTGATCGGCATCGGGATCACGCTGCTGATCGGCACCGCGTGCGCGGCGGCCTCCAACGCGGTGGCCCTGACCACCAAGTCGGAGGACGTGATGGCACCGCTGCTCAACATGGTGCTCATGCCGGTCCTGCTGCTGAGCGGCATCATGCTGCCGATGACGCTGGGCCCGCAGTGGCTGCAGACCCTGAGCGACCTCGTCCCGTTCCGCTGGATCGTTGACGCGGTGCGTACGTCCTTCGCGGGCGACTTCGCCGGCGACGCGCTGGCGTGGGGCATCGGCTGGGCGGCCGTGCTCAGCGTCCTGGGGATCTGGTGGGGGACCGCCACGTTCCGCAAGGAGAACGCCTGAGGCCAGTGGCTGCCCCCTCGCGGCGACTCAGTCGCTGTCGAGGGGGTGGGCCACCTCGTCGGCGGGCAGGCGCGCCCACACGATGGTGACGACGCACAGGACGGCCGGGACGAACGCGGCGATGTAGAACGTGTTCGCCACACCGATCGCGTCGGAGACCGGGCCCACGAGCGCCATCGACACGGGCATGAGCGAGATGCTGACGAAGAAGTCCAACGACGATACCCGTCCCAGCAGCTCACCGGGGACGCGTCGCTGCAGCAAGGTCCCCCAGATCACGTTGGGGGCCGAGAAGGCCATGCCCATCAGCAGGCCAGCCGCCACCAGCACCCAGATCGACTGCGCATGCGGCACGATGGCGAACGGCAGCGAGCCGACGCCCCACAGCAGCACCATCGTGGTCAGGTAGTGCCGCGGCATCCGCAGAGACGACATCACCAGTGACCCGATGGCGGAGCCGATGCCGAAGGCGGCGAGGACCATCGAGTGTCCGCCGGCGGACCCACCGAGATCCGACTTGATGAAGTAGGGGACGAGCACCTCCAGCGGCCCCATCATCGCCAGGATCATGAGGGAGGCGAACAGCAGCGTGGCCAGCAACCACGGCGTACGAATCATGTAGCTAAAGCCCTCGCGCATGTCGCGCAGGGCGCTGGCCACGGGGTGGGTGCCGGCCTGGTCGGTCAGGTCGCGGCGCAGCGTGGTCGCGGGAACCCGCAGCAGGCAGACGAGCGCGACGACGTACGACGCCGCGGCCAGGCCGAAGGCGGCCCACGGCGCGGCGATGCCGATGACCACGCCCGCGAGCGCTGGGCCAGCCGCGTTGCCCAGGGCCGGGCGGACCATGCCCTCGAACCCGTTGACGGCCATGAGGTCCTTCTCGGGGACCAGCGAGGGCAGCATCGCCGAGTAGGCGGGGTAGTAGAACGCCATGCCGACGCCGATCACGAAGGCCGCGGCGGCGAGAAGGGCGATGCTGGTCAGAGACAGCGCGGCCAGGACGGCGATCAACCCGACGACGGCGAGTTCGCCCGCCGCCACGGTGAGCAGGATCCGCTTCTGGGGGATCCGGTCCGCGACGACGCCTCCCACCAGCGCTGGGATGAACACGCCGAGGGCGCTCATCCCCGAGACGAGCGAGAGTTGGCTCGGTCCGCCGTCGAGCCCGAAGACCTCCCACACCAGGGCCACGATCCACAGCCCGCCGCCCAGCGTGCTGAAGGTCATGGAGCCCGCCAGCCAGCGGTAGCCGGGGACGCGGAACGGGGTCAGCGCGCGGGGAAGGCGACGACCCGTGGCTTGGTCGCCGATGGTGTCGACGACGTTGTCGATGAGGGGATCGGGCACGGGCCAAGCATCCCCCGAGGAGCCAGAACGACACCACTCGATAACGGCCTGGAGGCACGCGTCTCGCTGGCGGCGCGGGGCCCTTGACCCCCCTTGCGCGCCCTCCTAGCTTCGGAGTGACACACCGCCGACACCAGGGGTCTCGATGACGACCGCACATGCTCCGAGTTCCCGTACGACCCCGAGCGCGGGCCGAGATCGAGGAGCCGTTGCCGCAGCGGCGGTGCGCACGCGCAACACCGTGGCGTCGCGGGTCCACTGGGCCCTGGAGCACGGGATCGCGCGGATGGTCGTCGGTCGGGCAGCGGCGAAGGGCGACCTGCAGGCCAAGATGATCGGCCTGGGGGGCGAGGAAGCCAGCGTCGCGATGGACCTGATCGAGCAGATCCGAGAGCGCGGGCCGCTCTACCGCTCCAGCATCGGGCAGGTGGCGGTCGGCCATGCCGTGGTCCGCCAGGTGCTCACCAGTGACGACTTCCGCACCGGGTTCCCGACGGCGGCGGGTTGGCTGGGCCAGGTGAGCGACTGGGCGAGCCCTCCGTGGATCAGCCCGGTCGAGCCGCCGTCGCTGTTGATGTCCGAGCCCCCCGAGCACACGCGTTACCGCAAGCTCGTGATGCGGGTGTTCACCGTACGAGCCGTGCAGCGCCTCAAGGAGCGCGCCGAGGAGATGGCCACGGAGTTGCTCGACGAGCTCGAGGCCTCGGGCGCGGATGCGACCGACATCGTCGAGGCCTACTGCGCGCAGCTCCCGGTGCGGATGATCGGCGAGATCCTCGGTGTGCCTGAGGCCGACCTGCCCATGGTGCTCGCGTACGGCGAGGGGGCCGCCCCCAGCCTGGACCTCGGGCTCGACTGGGACCGCTACCGCTGGGTCCAGGACTCGCTGCACCGGTTCGACTCGTGGCTGGGAGCCCACCTCGAGCGGCTGCGCCGCGAGCCTGGCGACGACCTGCTCAGCGAACTCGTCGCGGCCCGCGAGGACGGCGTCGGTCTCGATGAGCACGAGCTCAAGGCGACGGCGGGACTGGTCCTGGTCGCCGGGTTCGAGACCACGGTCAACCTGCTGAGCAACGGCATCGCGCTGCTCAGCGAGCACCGCGACCAGCTGGCCGGGCTGCTGGCTGAGCCCGCCGGATGGGGCAACGCCGTGGAGGAGGTGCTCCGGTTCGACCCGCCGGTCCTGCTGACCGGCCGTATGACCCAGCGCGAGACCGAGCTGGCGGGAGTGAGGCTCAAGCCGGGCACGATGGTCGGCACCATCCTGGCGGGAGCCAACCGCGACCCCGAGGTCTTCGAGGATCCCCACCGCTTTGATGTGACTCGGCCCAATGCCCGCGAACACGTCTCCTTCTCCGCGGGACGCCACCACTGTCTGGGGGCGGCCCTGGCGCGGATGGAGGGAGAGGTGGGGCTGCGGCTGCTGTTCGAGCGGTTCCCCGACCTGGTCGTACGGCCCGGTGGGACGCGGCGCGAGACGAGGATCCTGCGCGGGTGGGAGACCCTTCCGGTGCAGTTGCGTCCCGCAGCCGCGCCCCTGTGAGGTCCTAGGGTGTGCGCATGCGCGCAGCCCAGGTCCTCGCACCCACCGGTCCCGCCGACGTCGTCGTACGCGAGGTCCCGGCGCCCGAGATCGGGCCGGGACAGCTCCTTGTCGACGTCCACAGCGTCGGGGTCTCGTTCCCCGACCTGCTGATGAGCCGTGGGGAGTACCAGATCAAGCCGGAGCCCCCGTTCACACTCGGCGTGGACATGGCGGGCGTCGTGGTCGACGCCGGCGACTCCGGCTTCTCGGTGGGGCAGCGGGTCGCGGGCGTGGGCTTTGCGTGCGCGGCCGAGCAAGTCGCGGCCCCGGCGGGTTTCACCTTCGCCCTGCCTGACGCGCTCTCCTACGACGAGGGCGCGGCGCTGCCCATGAACTACCTCACCGCCCAGTTCACCCTCGACCATCGCGCCGGCCTGCGGGCCGGTGAGACGGTGCTCGTCCACGGGGCGGCCGGCGGACTCGGAACGGCCTGCATTCAGGTCGCCAAGGGCATGGGCGCCCGCGTGGTCGCCGTCGTCTCGACCGAGGCCAAGGGTGCTGTCGCGTCGTCCGCGGGCGCCGACGACGTGGTTCTGCTCGACGGTTTCAGGGACGCGGTCCGGGAGCTGACGGGCGGCGCGGGCGTCGACGTCGTCTGCGACCCCGTGGGCGGGGACGTCTTCACCGACTCCCTGCGCAGCCTGTCCTCAGGCGGTCGTCTGATGGTGCTCGGCTTCGCAGCGGGACAGGGCATCCCCGAGGTGAAGGTCAACCGCCTGCTGCTCAACAACACCGACGTGCGCGGCGTGGGCTGGGGCGAGTACGCGATGCGCCGGCCCGAGTTCATGCAGGCGCAGTGGCGTGCCCTGGTGCCGATGATCGAGGCCGGGGCCGTACGTCCGCCGGTCGGGCGGACCTACAACCTCGAGGACTTCGGCCAGGCGCTGACCGACATGGACGAGCGGCGCGCGATGGGCAAGCTGGTCGTGCGGGTGCGCTGAGTCGCTGGTCGAGCCTGTCGAGACCCCCGCTGGTCGAGCCTGTCGAGACCCACGGTTTCGACAAGCTCAACCAACGAACCCCGCTGCCTGTCGAGACCCTTGGTTTCGACAAGCTCAACCAGCGGACCTTCAACCAGCGGGCCCTCGCTCAGCGCTTGACCTTCACCTTGGCGGTCGTGGGAAGCCATCCGGCCCGAGAGGCCTTGACGGTCACGGGCTTGGCCTTGCTGGCGGTCACCTTGAGGCGGCAGACGCCCTTGGCGTTGGTGGTGCACTTTGTCTTGCCGGCCCTCACCTTGACGCCCTTGAGGGAGTCGCTGCCGTCGGTGACCTTCACCTTGACCTTGCCGGGCCGGCCGACCTTGAGGCTGCCCTTGACCTTCATGGTCAGGCCGGGCCGCACCGCCGAACGGTGCACGCCGTTGGGCGAGACGACGAGCAGGTCCGCCCCGGTGGCGGTCGGGTCGATCTGGAGGCTGTGCAGGGACGTGACTCCGGCCGGCAGGGCGACCTTCTGGGGCGTCGAGAACCCGGTGCCCCGGGGTCCGGTGTGGGCGACGAACAGCCCGTCGTCGCCCCACCAGGCGGCCCACATCCGGCCACCTGCGGCCGCCGCGACGTCGTACTCCTCGCTGTCGGTGGCACCGAGGCGGACCGGCTGCGCCGACCCGATCCGCCACACGGCGAGGGCGCGATTCGACTCGGTGTTGTACGCGGCCCACGTCGTCGAGTCGGCCCGGGTGAAGAAGGGGACGCGGGCGTCGGAGAAGCTGCCCGACTGCGGGGCCCGTACGGCCTCACCCACCGTGGGCCAGATCTGCCGGACGTGGAGCGCGGGGTCAAGGCCGGACTCGTGGCCGGCCAGCATGACGGTCTCGCCGACGCGCAGCAGGGCCAGGCCGTACCCGACGGCGCCGGGTGCCTCGGCGTCCTGCTCGGCGTTCCACGGCTCGGTGCCCGCGATGGTGCCGACGCGCCAGCGGTTCGTCGCGTAGCCGTACGCCTGGATGGTCTCGCCCGTCGAAGTCCAGGTCGCGTCGATGCCGGGCGCACCCCAGACGTTGCCGTTCTGGGTGAGGACGTCGCCCTGTCGCACCCACGTCAGGCCGCCGTCGGTGGAGAGTGCCTGCTGGATGCGACCCTGCCGGTAGCCCTCGCTGGGAGCAGTGGAGACGAACGCCAGCCGCAGCGCGCCGCCCGGTGCCGTGTCGAGCGCGGGTCGCTCGCCCAGGTTGGGCTCGTCGAGGGGAAGCACGGTGCGCTGCACGGCGCCGGCCGCAGTGATGCTCGTGTGGACGTAGCCCTGGTTGCCCGAGGGCAGCTGCTCGGCGCTGATCACGTGCAGCACGCCGTCAGCCGTGCGATGGGTGACCACGTCGTGGTTGGAGTCGATCGCACCCTGCGACAGCGTCGCCCAGCCCGCAGCGGCACGAGCGGCGGGCGGCGTCGTACGGCCCGCGTCAGGCTCGGCGCCGGCCGGGGCGCAGAGCGCGGTCACGGGCAGGAGCGTGGCGGCCAGTGCGAGGCCGAGTGCGGGTGCGTGGCGACGCAGGAGCATGCGAATTCCCCCTGAGGACGGCTTCCGGCGAACGGTCGTCGCCGACGCCCGTGATCCTATGCCGGTCCCGACGAGGGCAGGTTGTAGGTGGGCGGGGTTAGGGTCGCTCCCGTGAGCATTCTCGACGACGCGCGCGAGGGCATGGACCTCGACATCCGCCCCCAGGACGACCTCTTCGGACACGTCAACGGCCGCTGGCTGGCCGACACGGAGATTCCCTCCGACCGGTCGGTGGCGGGTTCCTTCGTGGACCTCGCCGACAACGCGGAGGAGCAGGTCCGCGTGATCATCTCCGAGCTCGCGGAGCAGGCGGGGGCCGGTGGTGACGACGCCGACACAGTCGAGGCCCGCAAGATCGGCGACCTGTTCAGCTCCTTCATGGACACCGAGCGCATCAACGCGCTCGGTGTCGCGCCGGTGCAGGGGCGCCTCGCCGAGATCGACGCCATCGGCGACCTCACCCAGATGGCGGAGTTCCTCGGCAGCTTCGAGCGCGAGGGCGGCGGGGCGCTGTTCGGGTCGTACGTCGACACCGACGACCGCAACTCCGACCGCTACCTGTTCCACATCACCCAGGGCGGCATCGGCCTGCCGGACAAGACGTACTACTCCGACGAGAAGTTCGCCGAGATCCGCGAGGCCTACGTCGCGTACGCCACAAAGATGCTGACGCTCGGGGGCCACCCCTCGCCCGCCGAGGCGGCCGCGACGATCCTGCGCGTCGAGACCCGCCTCGCCGAGGGCCACTGGGAGCGCGCCGAGACTCGCGACGTCCAGAAGACCTACAACCTGACCACGCTCGCAGAGCTCAAGGAGCTCGCCGGCGCCTTCGACTGGGACCTGTGGGTCGAGCGGCTGGGCGGCAACGAGGCCACGCTGGCCGAGTCGTGCGTGCGGCAGCCGTCCTACCTCGCCCACCTGTCGACGGTGCTCGGCGAGTTCGACATCGCCGACTGGCGCGAGCTGCTGCGCTTCAAGGTGCTGCGCGGCGCTGCGGCATACCTCTCCGACGAGTTCGTCGAGACCAACTTCGACTTCTACGGCCGCACCCTCAACGGCACCCCCGAGCTGCGCGAGCGCTGGAAGCGCGGCGTCGCCCTGGTCGAGGGAGCCATGGGCGAGGCGGTCGGCAAGCACTACGTGGCGCGCCACTTCCCGCCGGCTGCGAAGGCTCAGATGGACGAGCTGGTGGCCAACCTGCTCAAGGCCTACCGCGTCTCGATCGAGGCACTGGAGTGGATGGGCGAGGAGACCAAGGAGCGGGCCTACGACAAGCTCGACTCCTTCCGTCCCAAGATCGGCTACCCCGAGAAGTTCCGCGACTACTCGGCCCTCGAGGTCGACCCGTCCGACCTGTTCGGCAACGTGGTGGCCACCAGCCGCTTCGAGACGGCCCGCGAGCTCGCCAAGCTGGGTGGCCCGGTCGACCGCGACGAGTGGTTCATGCTGCCGCAGACGGTCAACGCGTACTACAACCCCGGCACCAACGAGATCTGCTTCCCGGCGGGGATCCTGCAGGCGCCGTTCTTCAGCCCCGACGCGACGCCGGAGGAGAACTACGGCGGCATCGGCGCGGTCATCGGCCACGAGATCGGCCACGGCTTCGACGACCAGGGCGCCCAGTACGACGGCTCCGGCAACCTCAACGACTGGTGGACCGCCGACGACAAGGCTGCCTTCGAGGAGAAGTCGAAGGCCCTGATTTCCCAGTACGACGCGTTCGAGCCGCGCAACCTGCCGGGCGAGCACGTCAACGGCGCCCTCACGGTCGGCGAGAACATCGGCGACCTCGGTGGGCTGACCATCGCCCACACGGCGTTCCTGCTCGCCGTGCCCCAGGCCACCCTCGAGCAGCGCCGCGACCTCTTCAAGAACTGGTCGAACTGCTGGCGATCCAAGCGTCGCAAGGAGCAGGAGCTCCAGCTGCTGACGATCGACCCGCACAGCCCCAACGAGTTCCGCGCCAACATCGTGCGCAACCTCGACGAGTTCCACGACGCCTTCGCCACCGCCCCGGGCGACGGCCTGTGGCTCGAGCCCGACGAGCGCGTCCGGATCTGGTGACATCCGCAGGGTGAGCCTGTCGCTCGCTGGTTGAGCCTGTCGAAGCCAAGGCGAGGGGTCTCGACAAGCTCGACCAGCGACAGCCCCGCCGGTTGAGCTTGTCGAAACCAAGCGACAGCCCCGCTGGTTGAGCCTGTCGAAACCGGGGCGGGGGGCCTCGACAAGCTCGACCAGCGATCGGGTCTCGACCAGCGACAGCCCCGCTGGTTGAGCCTGTCGAAACCAGGGGCGAGGGGGCTCGACCAGCGGTCGGAAGGGGTGGCGCCCGGGACCCCCCTAAACTGGGGGCATGACGACGCAGAGCGCTGAGGCCCCCATCACCTCCGGCATCGTGGCGGGCCATGACGGCTCTGTCCTGGCGGGTGTCGCCGTCCAGAAGGCGGCGGATCTCGCGGGGCGTCTGGGCGTGCCGCTGCATGTCGTCCGGGTGTGGAGCCTGCGTACGGCTCCTCGCCCCGCCGACGCGGGCCCGGGCTACGTCCCGTCGAACGAGGAGTTCGAGAAGGCCGTCATCGACGAGCTCACCGCGCACGTCGGGCTGCTCACCCTGCCCGAGGGTCTCGAGGTCGTCCCCCACGCGGTGCGCGGCCAGTCGTCCGAGGCACTGATCGAGGCGTCGGTGGGCGCCGAGATGCTGGTGGTCGGGACGCGGGGCAGCGGCGGCTTCAAGGGGCTCCTGCTCGGATCGACGGCCGACCAGGTGCTGCGCCACGCGCGGATCCCGGTCCTCGTCATCCCGAACGCCGCGGACTGACCTGCCGGCACCGCCACACCAGGCGCGACCGCTCGGTCGCGTCGAGGGGAGACGTCCGTGATCGAGGCCGGGAACGAGCCGACTCCGTACGACCAGTCCCACCACCGCGTGCGCTTCGAGTGGGGTCCCACGGGAGCGCTGGCGGTGCCTGCGGACATCGCGGTGGTCGTCGACGTCCTGTCCTTCACGACGACGCTGAGCGTGGCCCTGGCCCGGGGCATCGAGGTGTTCCCGTACGAGTGGCGTGACTCCCGGGCGGCCGAGCACGCCGTACGGCACGGTGCGACGCTGGCGGTGGGCCGGTTCGAGGCGTTGGCCCGCAAGGACAAGCGGCATGTGTCGTTGTCCCCGGCCACGCTGCTGGCCACCGAGGGGATCGAACGCCTGGTCCTGCCGAGCCCCAACGGCTCCTCGATCTCCTTCGCCCTGAGCACATCGAGTCGCGAGGTCGTGGGAGGTGCGCTGCGCAACGCGGACGCGGTGGCCCAGTGGGTGGCGCACCGGCTGTGGCGGGGTGGCTCCGTCGTGGTGATTGCGGCGGGCGAGCGCTGGGGTGACGACACCCTGCGTCCGGCCGTCGAGGACCTGTGGGGCGCGGGCGCGATCCTGGCTGGACTCGTGGCGGCGGGTCTGGGGGACTTGTCTCCGGAGGCCGCGGCTGCGCGAGCGGCCTTCGAGAGCGTGCGCGACCGCCTCCCTTCCGCGATGCGCGAGTGCTCGTCGGGCCGCGAGCTGATCGAGAACGGCTTCGGCGAGGACGTCGACCTCGCCGCACACCTGTCGGTCGAGACCGTCGTACCGTTGCTCACCGAGGAGTCCTTCAGGGACGCCACCACTGAGGAGACCGAGTGACCTTCCGCTTCGACGACGCCGTCGTCACCGCCGTCCTGGCCCACATGAACGACGACCACACCGACGACTGCCTCGACATCGTCCACGCGTACGGCCAGCCGGGGGCCTCCTCCGCGCGGATGAGCGACCTCGACGGCGAGGTGGGGACGTACGTCGCGCTCGTCGACGGTGTGGAGCACGAGGTGCGTGTGGCGTGGCCGAGTGGGTCGATCAGCGAGCGAGTGCAGATCCGCCACGAGGTCGTCGCCGTGCACGAGGCGGCGCTGCAGCGACTCGGACGGGAGCCTCGCGCCGGCCACTGAGGTCGACGCTGGACCGTCTCAGCGGGCTTCGGCCTGCGCGTCGGCGAGGAAGAGGCCGAACAGCGTCTCGGCCTCGCTGTGGGGGAGCAGGTCGGGGCGTGCCTCGACGACCGGCGCCAGGGCGAGCAGGACCGGAGCGATCGACTCCTGCATCGCGGTGCTCATGCGGAGCAAGGAGCGGCGCCCCTTGGTGGTGGTGCCGCTGAGCTGCACGGCGCGCACCAGCGACGACGCGCCGGTGTGGCTCGCCTTGCCCACGTGCATGGGCAGGACCTCGCGCAGATTGGCGTAGGCCAGGGTGCGGCGAACACCTCGCGGGCCGCGGACCTCGATGCGGTCGGGGTGGACGACGATGCGCTGGGTCGCGTGCGTCCAGACGACCCAGGCGGGGGTCAGCACCATGAAGAGGGTGAGGATCACCGTGACGAACACGCGGTAGGAGTCCAGCATCACCCATGCGGTGACGGTGGCCGCGATCCCGAGCGCCCACGCCACGGCGGCGGCGGTGTGGATCTGGTGGCGCGGGCGCAGCGTCGCGGGTCCGAGATCCATGCCGAAATCCTAGTCGGGAATCGGCGCACGGTCTGGCCGAGCGGAACGTTGTCAGTGTGGGTTGGCACACTGGCGACCATGACCAGTTCCGGGGCAGATCTCACTGACCGTACGGCCGTGCGCGCGGCCGCGGAAGGCCACCTGCAGGCGCTCGTGGGCAGGCCCGATGCCCGGCTGCGCGATGACCAGTGGAGCGCGATCGAGGCCCTGGCGGTGGACCGCCGCAGGGCGCTCGTGGTCCAGCGCACGGGGTGGGGCAAGTCGGCGGTCTACTTCGTCGCGACGCTGCTGCTGCGCGCCCAGGGCGCCGGTCCGACAGTGATCGTGTCCCCACTCCTGGCCCTGATGCGCAACCAGATCGCCGCCGCGGAGCGTGCAGGCATCCGCGCGGTGACGATCAACTCGACCAACGCCGATTCCTGGGAGCCGATCCACGACGCGATCCGGGCTGGGGAGGTCGACGTGCTCCTGGTCAGCCCGGAGCGACTCAACAACCCGGGCTTCCGCGACGAGGTGCTGCCTCGGTTGGCCGCGACCTGCGGGCTGCTGGTGGTCGACGAGGCGCACTGCATCTCCGACTGGGGTCACGACTTCCGCCCCGACTACCGCCGCATCCGCACGTTGCTCGACGAGCTTCCCGAGGGCATCGGGGTGCTGGCGACCACGGCCACGGCCAACGAGCGGGTGACCGGCGACGTCGCGGAGCAGTTGAGTGGATCGCGGTCGCTGGCCGAGGTGTTGGTCCTGCGTGGCTCGCTGGACCGGGAGTCGCTGCGGCTGGGCGTGGTCCACCTGGCCACCGCGCAGCAGCGCCTGGCCTGGCTGGCAGACCATCTGGCGGAGCAGCCGGGATCGGGCATCATCTACTGCCTCACGGTGGCCGCGACCCAGGAGGTGGCGGCCCATCTGCGTGAGCACGGCCACGAGGTGGCGGCCTATTCGGGCCAGACCGAGGCGGAGGAGCGGCAGCGTCTCGAGGCCGACCTCCTCTCGGGTCGGGTCAAGGCGCTGGTCGCGACCAGCGCACTGGGCATGGGGTTCGATGCGACGCTCGGATTCGTGGTCAATCTGGGGGCCCCGAGCTCCCCAGTTTCGTACTACCAGCAGGTCGGACGTGCCGGGCGCGGCACGGACGAGGCGACGGTCGTCCTCCTGCCGCAACGCGAGGACCGCGACATCTGGGCATATTTCGCCTCGCTGGCCTTTCCTCCCGAGCGCCTGGTCCGCGACACCCTCGCGGTGCTGGCCGAGCAGGGCATGCTGAGCACGGCCGCCCTCGAGACGTACGTGGACCTCTCGCGCAACCGCCTCGAGACGATGCTCAAGGTGCTCGACGTCGACGGTGCGGTGCGTCGGGTGCGCGGAGGGTGGGAGTCCACGGGGCAGCCGTGGTCCTACGACGAGGAGCGCTACGCCCGGGTGCGCGAGGCGCGCGAGCGTGAGCAGGCCGCGATGCTCGCCTACCTCGACACCGACGGCTGCCGGATGCGGTTCCTGCGCGAGCAGCTCGACGATCCCCACGCCGCCGACTGTGGGCGCTGCGACAACTGCGGTGGGCTGTCGCTGTCGACGCAGGTGTCCGAGGCGGCCGTGGCCGCGGCGCACGACCGGCTGGCGCGCCCAGGCGTGGACGTGGAGCCACGCAAGATGTGGCCCAGCGGGCTGGCGACGCTGGGGCTCGACCTCAAGGGGCGCATCGCCACGCCGGCCGAGCAGGGCCGAGCCGTGGCACGCCTCACCGACTTGGGATACGGCCAGCAGTTGCGCGAGCTCCTGCGCGACGACACGCCCGACGGGCCCGTGCCGGTGCCGCTGGTCCAGGCCGTCGTCACGGTGCTCGGCCAGTGGCGTCCGGCGGTCGACGGCATTGTGTTCGTGGAGTCCCAGCGTCGATCCGTCCTGGTGCGTGATCTGGCTGACGGCCTGTCCCGCTACCTGGGGGTCCCGCTGTTCGGCACGCTCGGCATCGCGGACCCTGACGTGCCGCCCGGTGCCGGGGCGGCCAACTCCGCGCACCGGGTCTCGGCCGTACGCCGCCGCACCAGGCTGGCGTACGCGCCCGGCTCTCTGGACGGCCAGCGGGTGCTGTTGGTCGACGATCTTGTGGGCACCGGGTGGACTCTGACACTCGGGGCGCACGACATCATCGCGGCCGGTGCGGCAGCGGTCCTGCCGCTGACACTGGCTGTGCAGGCCTGAGCGCAACGCGGGCCGAGGGATCCCAGCGGCAGGTCGGCGCGTCCAAAGTCGTGCCAGCGTGGGCATCGCCCACTAGGTTGGAAGGAGCCTGACGGGGGCACGTCGTCTCGCGCAGGCACAGGCACCTCAGATGCAGTACGCCTCAGACGAAGGAGCAGGACAAGTGGGACTCATTCAGGCGGCAGCCGGCGCGATCGGCGGCACCCTCGGCGACCAGTGGCTCGACTTCTACGGCGTCCCGGACGGGGTGAGCTCCACGGTGGCGGTGTTCCCTGCCGTGGCGAAGGGCAAGAACGCGGGCCGAGGCAGCAACACGAGCGGCTCCGAGGGCGTCATCACCAACGGCTCCAAGATCATCGTCCCCGAGGGATACGGCTTGATCCTGATCCAGGACGGCGCGTTCACGGGCTTTGCGGCTGAGCCGGGCGGCTACATCTGGGACTCGGAGGATCCCGCCTCGCAGTCGATCTTCGCCGGCGATGGCCTGTTCGGCTCGATCGTCAAGCAGAGCTGGGAGCGGTTCAAGTTCGGCGGCCGCCCGTCGGCCCAGCAGACGGCGATCTTCGTCTCGCTCAAGGAGCTGCCCAACAACCGGTTCGGCACGCAGTCCGAGATCTACTGGGACGACGCCTTCCTGAACACCCAGGTCGGTGCGATCACGCGCGGCACGTACACGCTCAAGATCACCGACCCGCTGACCTTCGTGCGCAACTACATGCCCGCCGAGGTGATCGGTGGCCGCGCGACGTTCGACTTCACCGACATCGAGAACCCGGCCGGCGAGCAGCTGTTCAACGAGGTCGTGGGCTCGCTGGCGCCGGCCTTCTCGCTCTACACCAACGACCCCTCCAAGGGGAACCGCATCGCACGCCTCCAGCAGGACTCGATCGGCTTCGCGCAGGCGCTGTCGGCGGCCGTCGAGGAGAACTACCGCTGGCGGAGCGATCGCGGTCTGGAGATCGTCAAGGTCGCGATCGTCTCCATCGAGTACGACGCCACCACGCGCGAGCTGCTCAAGAACGTCCAGCGTGCTGACGCGCTGTCCGGTGCCCGCGGCAACTCGAACCTGCAGGCCTCCGTGGCTGCCGGCATCGAGGCTGCCGGCGAGAACGCCGGGCCTGGCGGACTCATCGGCATGGGCATGGGCGTCGGTGGCATGGGCGTCGGCGGGCTGCAGCAGCCTGTGGCCGGCCAGCCCGCGCCTGCGGCCGCCGCGCCCGCACCGGCCGCTCCCGCTCCCGCGCCCGCCGCTGCCGCCCCGGCTCCGGCCGCGCCCGCAGCCGACGATCCGATGGTGGTCCTCAAGCGCGCCAAGGACATGCTCGACGCCGGGCTGATCACGCAGGCCGACTACGACGCTGCGAAGGCGAAGGCGCTTGGTCTCTGACATGGCGACCGAGTCCCCCGAGCCCCAGCGGCCCACGTTCGACTCACCGCCACTCTCGCTGGAGGAGGAGTTGGCGGCCGCCAACGCCGAGCCCGAGGCGGGGCCCAGCATCGAGACGGTCAACGAGTCACTGAAGGACGGCCTGAACGCCTGCCCGAAGTGTGGTTCGACCGATGTCAGGCTGCGCGGCAGCACGGGCATGCTCATCTGCCTGTTCTGCCGCAACGAGTGGCAGGAGGAGCGGGTCGAGGAGGAGTTCGGCCTCGGGGTCGGCATCCACGAGCTCGACGGCACGGTCATCGCGTCGGGTGCCCAGGCGATCGCCCAGGACGCCGACAACGTCCTGACGTTCAAGTGCGAGGCGTGCGGCGCCGAGGTCGTGGTCGACACGGCGCACGCGCTCAACGCCCGGTGCCACTGGTGTCGTCACACGCTCAACGTCAACCGGCAGATCCCCAACGGGGCAGTGCCGGATGCTGTGCTCCCCTTCCGCCTCACCAAGGAGGAGGCGATCGCCAAGATCCGCGAGTTCGCCTCCAAGCGCCGGCTGTTCGCCCTCAAGAAGTTCAAGCAGGAGTTCACTCCGGAGAACGTCTTCGGCGTCTACCTCCCCTACCTCGTGGTCGATGCGCACGCCGAGTCGCACTACCGGGGCATGGGCGAGGTGCAGACGCGTCGGTGGACGGAGAAGCGCGGCGAGGACTCCGTGACCTTCTACGCGGCCGACGTGTACGAGGTGGATCGTTCGGTGCGCTTCACCGTCGACGACCTGACGCTGGAGGGATCCTCCGAGCGGGCGTCGATGGGTGACCAGAACACCAACAACATCATCAACACGATCCTGCCGTTCGACACCAAGAACGCGGTGAAGTGGAACTCCAGCTACCTCGTCGGCTTCAGCAGCGAGAAGCGCGACCTGGACGTCGAGGGGCTCAAGCCGGTCCTGGAGGGCCAGTTGCTCTCCATCGGCCGTTCCCGAGTGGAGGACTCCCTGCGAGTCTTCGACCGCGGCGTGCGGTGGCAGGGCGAGAAGATCGATGTCGGCGGTTCGCGGTGGGTCGCCATGTACCTACCGGTGTGGCTGTACTCGTACCGTCAGGAGAGCAACGGGCTCCTGCACTACATCGCGGTCAACGGCCGTACGGGGGAGACGATGGGCAGCATCCCGGTGTCCAAGCCCAAGCTGATCCTCGCCGCCCTCACGGTCGGCACGTTCCTTGAGGGCCTGGCGGGCGTGATCCTGGTGGCGTCGGCATGAGCGGGCTGGCACTCGACGTGCTCGCGCAACTCGCGCCTCTCGTCCAGGCGAGCGACAGTGACTCGCCGATCTGGCTGCTGGCGCTGGGGCCGGCGGGAGCGGTGGGCACGTACTGGGCGATCTACCGGTATTACCGCAACCACGACAAGACCCATGCGTACGAACGCGACACCCTGATCGAGGCGCAGCCCGTACGGGGAGGCGAGCGGAAGGTCGACCACATCTCGAAGACGCGCGAGTCCGGCATCAGGGGCAACAACAAGTCCCAGCACCGGCAGCGGGTCCAGCGGTTCTGAGGCTGCTGCTCAGCGGGTCCACTGGGTGAAGGTGTCGCGCTGGGACTCAGGGAGGATTTCGGGTCGCCGCTGGACCTCAGCGGCGACCCGCTCCAGCAGCGGGTCGATGGTGCGCACGAACATGGCCGTGACCCGCAGGTCGCGCTGCTGACCGGTGGCGTCCGTGCCGGTCAGGACCACGACCTGGCGGGGTGAGGTCGGGTCGGTGGTGCCGGTGCCACCCTCCGTGGTCAACCTGACCTGTGAGATGTCCGCGAAGCGCATCTGCACGCGGATGCGTTCACCGGTGGTGAGCGTGACGGCCTCGTGTGAGACGTACACGTGTTGGCGCAGCAGGTAGCGGGCGGCCATCGCGGGCGCCAGCACGAGCACCAGAGTCATCACTGCGGCCATCAGCAGGCCCAGCAGCCGCTGCTGCGATGAGGCCTGCGCGGACCTGAGGACCACCTGCAGTGTCGGGATGGCCATGACCACGGCAAAGCCCAGCAGCAGCCACGCGAAGCCAGTGCGTTGCGGGAGTTCCGATCCGAGTCCGTGCTCCATGTTTGCCGAGCATAGAGAGTGGGCACATCAGGTCGGGAAGTGAAGCCTGTCCGCAAGGGAGTCCAACCATGACGATGACCCGTCTCGAAGCCGTGTTGGCGACGATCGACGCGCAGGCCAACGCCTCGCTCGAGAAGCTCAACCAGGCGGAGGCATTCGCTCAACGCAGCGAGAACCTCTCGGTGGAGGGTTCCTCGCGCGACGAGGTGGCGACCGTGTGCGTGGACGGGACCGGCCAGGTGACGTCCATCGCGTTGGTCGAAGACCTGTCCCGCCACCGCGGCTCCGCCGTGGCCGCCGCCGTGCTGGAGGCCCTCGGCCAGGCGCAGCGCCGCCTCAGCTTCCGCGTCGAGGAGCTCGGCAAGGAGATCTACGGCGAGGACTCGCCGTCCGTGTCGGCATTCAGCCAGGCGTACCGCGACAAGTTCGGATACGAGGAGGACGACAGTGAGTGAGATGTACGTCGACGTGGGCGAGCTGCGTGCTCACGCCAACCACGTGCTCCAGTTGAGCAGCAAGGCGGGTCAGGCCACCGCCGCGGCCGAGCAGGTCGCCTTCACGCCAACGATGTTCGGCAGCATCGGCTCGATCCTGGTCTCGCCGTTCATGGTGCCCCTGCAGGCCGCTGGCGTGCTCGCCACCCACGCCGTCGAAGGCGCGCTCGGCGACACCGGCGAATCGATCAAGATGCTCGCCGACGCCTTCGAGGCGGTCGACAACACCATCGGTGAGCACTTCGACTGGGTCGGGAGGAAGATCCGATGAGCACCCTCGTGGTGGATCCGGGCGACACCAGCCGCGGGGTCTTCACCAACTTCGACAGCTTCGCCAACGGCACCAACGGTCTGAAGATGATCGACGGCGCCGTCGACGCCGCCTCAGCGTTCTCCCGGGGTGACTGGATCGAGGGCACCATCAACGGCGTCAGCGCAGCGCTCGACGTGGTCGGTGCCATCCTCAACCCGCTCGGTACGGCCTGCTCGATGGTCATCAACTGGATCCTCGAGCACTGTGGCCCGATCCAGGACTGGCTCGACGAGCTGCTGGGCGACCCGGGCGTCATCAAGGCCGGGGCGCAGACCTGGAACAACATCAGCACCCACATGGCCGGCATCGGCCCCGACTACCGCCACATGGTCGCCAGTGACACGGGTGAGTTCTCGGGCCTCTCGATCGACGCCTACCGCGGGATCTCCGAGGGGCTGGCCCACCTCTTCGACGCCTTGTCCTCGATCGGCAACGGGGTCGCAGTCGGCATCGAGATCGCTGGCGGCCTGCTCGCCGGGGTCCGCGACTTCATCCAGGGCCTCTTCTCCGACCTCGTCGGCAATGCCATCGGCGCGGTCGCCCAGTCGGCGCTGACGCTCGGCATCGCCGCCCCGTCTGCGCTGGGTGGCCTCGTCGCGAAGGCCAAGTCGGTGCTGGACAAGTGCCGCAAGTTCATGAAGGCGCTGGCCGAGTCTCTCGACAAGATGGCCGCGCTCCTGAAGAAGATCAGCCCGGCGATGGAGACGGCCACCAAGGGTCTCGCCGAGATCCTGCGCACCGGCAACGTGCCCGACCAGATCTCCCTGACGCTGAGCCTGGGCAAGGGCGTGACCGGAGCCGACGACTAGCGTCGCCCGCACGCACGAAGGCCCCCGCCGTACGAGTCGTACGGCGGGGGCCTTTGGCGTGTGGATCAGTGACCGGCCATCAGGGTGGGGTCGGTCGGCTTGTCGGCCTTGTGCCGCGGCAGGAAGAACGCCGGGATCAGCACGCAGGCGACCAGCACGGTCGCGACGATGAAGACGAACGCGAATGAGTCGGCCATGTCGGCCAGCGCCTTCGGGAACAGGACCTCCAGCGTGGCGGGGTCGATGCCCAGCTTGACCGCAGCCTGCGCCAGCACGCTGGGGTCCTCGCTGCCGCCGGTCTCCTGCATCAGGGCGCCGACGGTGCCCACGGCCTTGGAGCCGTTGAGCTGGTCGGTGAGGATCACGGCGAACAGGGCCGTACCGATCGAGGCGGCCACCTGCTGCTGGATGTTGAGCAGCGTCGAACCGCGCGCGATGTTGTGGTCGGTGAGCGTGGCCAGGGCCGCGGTCATGATCGGCATCATCGTGCCACCCATGCCCAGACCCATGACGAACAGTGCGCCGAGCAGGTACGCGTACGACGTCTCCGCGTCGATCTGGGTGAACATGGCCATGCCGATGGTGATGATCGAGATCCCGGTCATGACGATCTTGCCGGGCCCGATCTTGTCGGCCAGGAACCCGGCCAGAGGCATGGTGAGCATGGCTCCGATGCCCTGCGGGGCCAGCAGGAGGCCGGCGTGAAGGGCGTCCTCGTCGCGGACCTGCTGGAAGTACAGCGGGAACAGCAGCGAGGCGCCGAAGAAGGCGATCGCGAACAGCGACATCGAGATCAGGGCGACCGTCATGTCCTTGTTCTTGAGCAGGCGCAGCTCCACCAGCGGGTGGATGTTGGACTTGCGCAGGGCCCACGGCACGAACGCGCACAGCAGCAGCGCGCCGATCACCATGGTCGAGATGACCTCGGTGGTCCAGGCGGTGCCCTCCTGCTCCTTGGCGCCCGGGATGGAGCTGACGCCGTACAGGAACAGCGCGAGGCCGGGGGAGAGCAGCAGCATGCCGACGAAGTCGAAGGTCTCCGAGGGCTCCACGTTGTCCTTCGGCAGCACCACGTAGGCGTAGACGAAGCCGATGATGCCGACGGGCAGGTTGATCAGGAAGATCCAGTGCCACGACGCGATGTCGATCAGCCAGCCGCCGAGGATGGGGCCGAAGATCGGGCCCAGCAGCATCGGGATGCCCATGACGGCCATGACGCGTCCCACGCGCTCGGGGCCCGCAGCGCGGGTCAGGATCGTCATGCCGAGAGGCATGAGCATGCCGCCGCCGAGGCCCTGCAGGACGCGGAAGACGATGAGCCAGGTCAGGTCGGGGGCGAGCGCGCACAGCACGGAGCCGAGCGTGAAGAGGGCCACCGCCATCAGGTAGAGGCGCTTGGTGCCGAACCGGTCCGCGGCCCAACCCGTCAGCGGGATCACCGTCGCCAGGGCGAGGGTGTAGGCCGTCATGGTCCAGGCGACCTCGGCCTGCGAGGCCTTGAACTCGATCTGGAAGGTCTCCATCGCGACGGACACCACGGTCACGTCGAGGATGGACATGATGCCGCCGAGGACGACGACACCAGCAACGATGAGGACGCTCTTGTCGAGCTTGTCCGAGGGGGCCGGCGCCTTGCCGGCTGTGGTCGCTTGATCTGTCACCGCACGAGATTAGAGGTTGACGATCGCAACCAAACAATCGCCAGGCGCGTGGCTGCGGCACCGCCGGAGGAGTCCCAGACCCCCTCCGGCGGCCTCGAATCAGGGCAGCAGGGCCTCGATCTGAGCCACGATCGCAGCGTCGTCGGGCTCGGTGGGAGGCGCGAATCGGGCCAGTGCGGTGCCGTCGGCGGCGACGAGGAACTTCTCGAAGTTCCACGCGATGTCGCCGTCCTTGCCGGCCTCGTCGGACAGGAGGGTGAGCTCGTCGTAGATCTGGTGGCGCCCTTCGCCGTTGACGTCGATCTTCTCCGACATCGGGAAGGTGACGCCGTACGTCGCCGAGCAGAACTCGGCGATCTCCTCGGAGGTGCCCGGCTCCTGACCCATGAACTGGTTGCACGGCAGGCCGACCACGGTGAAGCCGCGCGGACCGTACAGCTCCTGGAGCGCCTCGAGCTTGGCGTACTGGGGGGTGAGCCCGCACTTGCTCGCCACGTTGACCAACAGTGCCGGCTGCCCGCCGGTCAGATCGCGCAGCGTGCCGGGGGTGCCGTCGAGGCGGGCGATGGAGGAGTCGAGGATGCTCATGGGCCCGAGCCTAGGCCCCAGCCCTGACACGGAGCCCTCACTTCGGGCCCTGGTCAGCGCCCGGTGCTGTGCAGGAACAGCCTCGATCGGTGGTGGTGTCGGTGGGCCGCGCTAGCGTCTCGTCGTCGGCACAGATCACCATCGGCTACAGATCACCATCGGAGAGGAGCGCCGTGAGCTTCGTGCCCTTGGGCGGGCCCGCCCGGTTCCTTCCCGGTGAGCATCCGCGCTCCTCGGAGATCGAGTTCTCCGACGAGCGGCGCACGATCCGCATGCCCGTGCGGGGGGCGTTGCCGATCCTGTCCAAGGCGCAGCGCGAGGCGGACGTGCACCCGTCGGTCAGGTTGTTGGCGGGCGGTGCCTTCCTGGCGCTGCAGCTGATGTCGCGGGGCAGCTTCGGCCCCGACCGGCCCACCGGTCGCGAGTGGCGCGTCGCCGCGCTGGCCCCCGCAGATCGCGACCGCGTCGCCGAGCTCGCCAAGGCGCTCGCGTACGACTCGGTCGACGCCGCCACGGCCGAGGGCATCCTGTTCGGTCTGCTCGACGCGGTCGTCGACGTCGTGCCGCGCTCCTCACCGCGCTCAGCCACGCCGCGGCCCCGCGTCTCTCACCCGGCGACGGCGTCCTCCCCGGTGGGCGATGACGAGTTCGCCCAACGGCTGCAGCGGCGCATCGCACGGATCCGCGGCGGCGTGAGCGATGGCCCCAACCTCGTGACCCTGTCGCTGCGCGTCGAGGCGGACGAGGAGGAGCTGGTCGCGGGAGCCGTACGGATCGTGCTCCAGGTCCACGCGGCGGACAACGCCGCGCACGTGGCCGACGCGGCGGTGCTGTTCACCGAGGCCGACGAAGCGGCCAGCCATGGGTTCGGTCCGCGCGCCCGCACGCACGCCTCGTTGGCCCTGCGCCAGGCGGCAGACGCGTGGGGCGTGCTCGACCGGTTCGCCGATCTGCGGGTCCCCGACATGCTCACGCTCGACTCCGACGAGTTGCTGAGCCTGCTCGACGAGGGGGTGGCGGCGCTGGATGCGGTGGGGGTGCCGGTCCTGTGGCCGCGCTACCTCGACCGTGACGTCTCGACGCGGGTCGCGTTGACCGCCTCGGCGCCCGCTGGCAGGCGGGAGGAGCCGCTGCAGGATCCCCTGCTCGGCCCCAAGGCCCTCTTCGGGTTCCAGTGGCAGGTGGCGATGGGGGACCGGGAGCTCTCCGAGGAGGAGATGGACCAGCTCGCGGCCGCGTCGACGCCGATCATCAAGATCCGCGACAACTGGATGGTCGTTGACTCCGGTGTCCTCAAGCGGGCTCGGCGCCGGATGATCCGTACGGTCACCCCGGTGCAGGCCATCGCGGCCTCACTCACGGGTTCGGTCGTGGTGGAGGACGTCGAGTTCGATGCGGTGGTCGGAGCGTCAGTGGGGCGGATCCGGGACCGCGTCGTGGGAGCTCTGTCAGCCCCTCCCGTCCCGGTTCCGGAGCGCCTGAGTGCCACGCTGCGCGACTACCAGCACCAGGCCCTCACCTGGCTCGCAGCTCTCACGGGCATGGGACTGGGCGGCGTCCTCGCCGACGACATGGGTCTGGGCAAGACGATCACGTTGATCTCGGTGCACCTGCACCGCCTCGAGACGCTCGGCCCCGCGGCCGGCCCGACGCTGGTGGTCTGCCCGACCTCGCTGCTGGGCAACTGGGAGGCCGAGATCAGGCGCTTCGCCCCGGGGGTGCCGGTGCGCCGTCATCACGGCAGCGCGCGCGATCTCGAGGGTCTCCCGCTGGTTGAGTCTGTCCAGGGGCGTGGCGACCGGCCCGACGAGCCCCTTCTGCTCGACGAGTTCCCGCTGGGTGCGGGGTTCGTGCTGACGACGTACGGCACGCTGCGCAACGATGCCGAGGTCCTCAGCGAGGTCGACTGGGGGCTGGTGGTCGCCGACGAGGCCCAGCACGTGAAGAACTCCCGCTCCGCCGTCGCGCGCGCCCTGCGCACGGTCGGGGGCGGTGCCCGGGTCGCGCTCACGGGTACGCCGGTCGAGAACGACCTCACCGAGCTCTGGTCCATCCTCGACTGGGCCGTGCCGGGGCTCCTGGGCAGCCGCGGTGCGTTCCGGAAGGCGTGGGCGGCCGACATCGAGGCGGGTGTGGATCCGGCGAAGGCGCGTCAGTTCGCCGATCTCATCTCCCCCTTCCTGCTGCGCCGCCGCAAGTCGGATCCCGGGATCGCCCCGGAGTTGCCTCCCAAGACCGAGACCGACCAGTTGCTCGGCCTCACCCAGGAGCAGGTGGTCCTCTACGAGGCGTACGTGCGCGACTGCATGCGCCGCATCAGCGAGGCCGACGAGGACGCGCGCCGCGGGCTGGTGCTGGCGATGCTCACCGGGCTCAAGCAGATCTGCAACCACCCGGCGCAGTTCCTCAAGCAGGCCACCTCCCGACTGCGGGGGCGCTCCGAAAAGCTGGACCTGCTCGACGAACTCATCGGGACGGTGCTTGCCGAGGACGGCGCCGTGCTGGTCTTCACCCAGTACGTCGCGATGGCCCGCCTCATCGAACGGCACCTGGTCAGTCAGGGGGTGCCTCACCAGTTCCTGCATGGCGGGACGCCCGTCAAGGAGCGCGAAGCGATGGTGCGGCGGTTCCAGGCCGGGCCGGACAGTGACGAGCGCGTGCCCGTCTTCCTGCTCTCCCTCAAGGCGGGCGGGACGGGGCTCAACCTGACCGCGGCCGACCACGTGATCCACTTCGACCGATGGTGGAACCCCGCCGTCGAGGACCAGGCGACCGACCGTGCCTACCGGATCGGCCAGACCAGGCCGGTGCAGGTGCACCGGTTCGTCACTCAGGGGACGATAGAGGAGAAGGTCGCCCAATTGCTCGCCCGCAAGCGGGCCGTCGCCGACTCGGTGCTGGCCAAGGGGGAGGCAGCCCTGACCGAGTTGTCCGACGACGAGTTGCGCGACCTGGTCGAGTTGCGCCCGTGAGTCAGGCCCAGATGAGTCGGGCCCAGATGAGTCGGGCCCCGAAGAGTCAGGCGCCCGCGATCGAGCGGAACCGCAGGGCACTGCGGACCAGCGACGCGGCAGCGGCGATGGGGGCGACGGCGAAGAGGACCCACGGCCAGTCTGCGCGCACCGCCGCGACGATGGTGAGGACGACGGCCGCCGCGGCGATCACGAGAAGCCACGTTGCGATCAGGCGCGGCGAGTGTGCAGTCGAGTCGCCGGCTTGCAGCGGGACCAGCGCCATGACCCCGAGGGAGAGTGCGATCTGGGCGACGGCGAGGGGCAGGAAGACACCGAGAATCTCGTGCGGTTCACTCGCTGCGAAGACGAAGAAGACGGCGAGGCAGAGGAGTCCGAGGCCGATTCCACCACCGACCAGACCGCCTTTGAGCACAGTCGCGCGGTCGGGGTGAGCGTTGTCGAAGGTTTGCACAACCGGCTCCTCGGGCATGGTGTGGGGTGTCATTGACGTGGCGCACGAAGTGGGGAGAGACCAGTGACGCTGAGAGTATCGCTATCCGATCTGTCGGACTTTGCCGGAGACTGCGACACCTTGTCGGCAGCGGCGAAGGAAGCCACGGTGTACGCGGCGCACACGAAGCCGGAGGCATCCGGGGGGTCCGCCTTCGTGCGGTTCCTCAATTCGACCGCCGAGGTGCGGCCGACCGTGGAGGCCTTCTTCGAGCACCTGACCAAGCTCACGGCCATGTCGGCCGACGAGATCGTTGCGACGCGCAAGTACTACCGCGACACCGACCACACGTCCGCAGTCAGGGCCGACGCCAAGTACAAGGCCGTCGCCGACACGCCCATCCCCTGACCCCAGTCCGTCCGCACCCGCTGCGGAGCGAGTGACCCAGGAGCATCCCATGATCGATCCCACCGCGGCGTTGACAACGCCTGTCGCCACGCCCCTCATCCCGTCTGCCATGGACACCTTCCTGCACATCGGCGACCTGATCTCGCTGGGACACTGGGCGATCGTCGCCATCGACAAGATGGGCGGCCCCAACCTGTCCGTGGAGATCGGTGAATGGTTCGCTGGCGACTGGGAGGAGGTCGGTCGTGCGGCGAACGCTCTGGAGAATCTCGGAACGTTCTGCCAGAAGTCGTCTGACGCCGTCAACGAGGAGCTCGCGGCCCTGTTGGGGGGCTGGGACGGCAAGGCCGCGGCGGCCGCCGAGACGTACTTCTCCAACGTGGCGAGCCAGCTCTCCGCCATGAAGGCCAACTTCGACGACATCGCCAGCCAGTACGAGACGACCGCCTTCGGGGTGAAGGAGTTCGCCAACGCCGTGGGCTCTCTGGTGGAGTCGCTCATCGACTACGCGATCGCGGCAGGCATCTCCCTGGCGGCGGCAGCGGCCTCCTCATGGACCGTCGTCGGCGGCATCGTAGGCGGGGGAGCCGCGGGCTACTCCATCTACAAGGGCGCCAAGATCGTGGCGGAGATCCTCGACATCCGGGCCAAGGTGTGGACCGCGTGCGAGGCCCTCCTCGGGCTCATCGCGGGTTCGCTGTCGTCCCTGGACGGTTTCACGACGGAGCAGCTGCCCGGCGCCTACAACAACGCGAACGCCTGATGCCCGACGAGCGCGACGAAGAGTCGCCCCTCCTGCCGACGTTCCAGCACGACTCTCACCTTGACCGTTCGCTGCGCGAGTCACTGCGGATCCTGCGCGACCAGGCGGATGAGACTGAAATGCGCGGCCGCATCGAGGACGTCCTCGCCGGTCGGGCCTCTCTGCGCGACCTCGCCCGCAGTGAGTCCTTCGCGGAGTTCTTGACCCCACTCGCTGAGCGCGGCTGGGAGCGCTGGGACGCGATGGGCCTCGAGGAGCAGGAGCGCCTTGTGGAGCAGGCCCGGGCTGACCTCGACCCCTGGCAGCGCCCTACCTGAGCCCCGGCCCTTTCGGCCAGGGTGGGAGTCTGGTGCTGTGACGGCAGTGACCCATCCGCGGATCGCTCCCCGACGCTTGGCGACGGTCCGCTCCGCTTGGGCGCGGGCGTTGGCGGCCACGGTCGAGGAGGCCTCGTACGGCGAGGCGGACCTGCGTACGGGCCGGCGCCTGGCGCGTGGGGGCGACGTCGGCGCGATCGAGGTGGCCCCCGGCCGCGTCGTGGCGGCCGTGATGGACGGCGACGATGCGTGGACCGTACGGATTGAGGTGCCGGTCTTCGACGACGCTGAGGCGCAGGCGCAGGTCGAGGCGGTGGCATCGGGCTCGGGTTGGCTGGGCACGCTGCTCAAGGGCGGACTGCCGGAGGCGTTCCTGGAGGCGTCGGAGGAGACGGGGGTCGAGGCGCTGCCGTACGCGGGAGACCTCGACGCCACGTGTGGCTGCGACGGGTGGGCCTCGCCGTGTGTGCACGCGCTGGCGGTGCTGACCCAGGTGGTGTGGCTGGTCGACGCCGATCCGTTGGTCCTGCTGCACCTGCGCGGGCTGGACCGCGAGCAGCTGCTGGCGCGGCTGCATCAGCTGTCGGGGGCTGGCGACGCGTCCCCAGAAGGGTCAGGAACGGATGGGTCTGGAACGGATGAGGACCTTGACGTCGCCCAGGAAGCGGCGGAGCGCGCGGCCCGGCTCCTGGACGCGTTCGAGCGCGGAGGCGACGTCGCCCGGTGGCTGTGACGGCCGACCGGGCGCGCGTCGTCCCTCAGCGGGTCTGGGCGATCAGCCGGCGACCTCGGTCGTGCCGACCGGGCGGGCGCCGAGCTCCTCGTCGAGGCGCAGCAGGCCGGGGCCGTCGTCGTTGATCATCTTGATGCGGCCGATGATCTCGGAGACGGTCGCCTCCTCCTCGATCTGCTCCTCGATGAAGAAGTTGAGAAGCGGGCGGGAGTCGAGGTCGCTGTCCTTCTCTGCGGCGCGGTAGAGGTTGCGGATCGACTCCGACACCTTCTGCTCGTGCTCGTATGCGGCCTCGAAGGCGTCGAGGACGGAGGACACGGCGACCTGGGGCGCAGCGATCGCGCCGATGACGGCCTTGTTGCCGCGGTCGGAGACGTGGTCGATGAACTTGTTGGCGTGGACGATCTCCTCGTCCGCCTGGTGGCGCAGCCACGACGCCATGCCGGGGAGGTCCATCTCGTCGAGCTCGATCGCGAGCTGGCGGTAGACCAGCGAGGCAGAGAACTCCAGCGTGATCTGGTCGTTGAAGGCCTTCTCGAGTGCGGTTCCCATCTTCATGGGTCCCAATCTAGCCGCGGGGAGCGACAACCGCCTCTGAGCGAAGCCTTGCCTCAGGTCCCTCGGCGGGCTCCCGCGACGTTGATCGCGCGGCCCTGACGCTTCAGTCCAGGCCGAGCGCCCGGCCGGCCATCTCTCGGAGCGTTGCGCGCATGGCGTCGGCGTCGATCAGGCTCGAGTGGGGGGTCGAGTTGATCAGGCCGAACGTCGCGTGGGCGCGGGCGCGCGCCTCGTCGAGCCCCAGGTCGTCACGGAGCAGTCGCAGCTGTGCGGCCCACAGGTCGACGTAGGACCGCTGCAGGCCGCGTACCTTCTCGCGTGCCTCGGCGGGCAGGGAGCTCCAGTCCCGGTCCTGCACCACGATCAGCGCCTGGTGGGCGAGCGCGAAGTCCACGTGCCATGCGACGAGCGCGCGCAGCGCCGAGGCAGGGTCGTCGGCCTGGTGGACCCGCTGCGTGCCGACGCTGAGGAGCTCTTCCGAGATCGAGATGAGCATCTCCGCCAACACGTCGTCCTTGGACGCGAAGTGCTTGTAGAGCGCGGGGCCGGACACGCCACACGCAGCACCGAGCTCGGCCACCGAGACCCCGTGGAACCCGCGGCGGGCGAACAGCTCCGCCGCGGTGTCGAGGATCTGCTGGCGCCGGGGAGTCACGGGCTGAGGTTAGCGGGCCTTCACCCTCCCGCCCCGAGGTGACCACTGGCGCGGCAGGTTAATGATCGCTAACCTGAGTGCGTGACCGAGATGACTGAGCTCGTCGACCAGTTGCGCGAGCGCTTGACCCGCGCCCGCCAGGGCGGTTCGGCCTCCGCCCGCGCCAAGCACGTCCAGCGCGGCAAGTTGCTCGTACGCGACCGTATCGACCACCTCCTCGATCCCGGTAGCCCGTTCCTCGAGCTCAGCGCGCTTGCGGCGTACGGGATGTATGGCACGGCGGAGGATGAGTACGCCGTCCCCAGCGCCGGCATCGTCACCGGCATCGGGCGAGTCAGCGGCCGCGAGTGCATGATCATCGCTAACGACGCGACCGTGAAGGGCGGCACCTACTACCCCCTCACCGTCAAGAAGCACCTGCGCGCCCAGCAGGTCGCCGCTGACAACGACCTGCCGTGCATCGCGCTGGTCGACTCCGGCGGCGCCTTCCTGCCCATGCAGGACGAGGTGTTCCCCGACCGCGAGCACTTCGGGCGCATCTTCTTCAACCAGGCCACGCTGTCGGCGCGGGGCGTCCCGCAGATCGCCAGCGTCATGGGGTCCTGCACGGCGGGCGGGGCGTACGTCCCCGCCATGAGCGACGAGACCGTCATCGTGCGCAACCAGGGCACGATCTTCCTCGGCGGGCCGCCGCTCGTGAAGGCGGCCACCGGCGAGATCGTCACTGCCGAGGAACTCGGCGGCGGCGACGTGCACGCGCGCGAGTCCGGCGTCGTCGACCATCTCGCCGAAGACGACGACCACGCTCTGGCCATCGTGCGGCGGATCGTGGAGACCCTGCCGGGGGGTGGTTTCGACGACCCCGCCGGTCGAGCTGGTCGAGACCCTGTCGCGGAGCCGCTCGAGTCACCGGACACCCTCGTGGACGTGGTCCCCGCGGACCCGCGGACCCCGTACGACGTGCGCGAGGTCATCCGCCGCGTCGTCGACGGCAGCAGGTTCGCGGAGTTCAAGAAGCTCTACGGCACCACCCTGGTCTGCGGCTTCGCGAAGATCTGGGGTCACGACGTCGGCATCGTCGCCAACAACGGCATCCTCTTCAGCGAGTCCGCGCTCAAGGGTGCGCACTTCATCGAGCTGAGCAACCAGCGCAAGATCCCGCTGGTCTTCCTGCAGAACATCTCCGGCTTCATGGTCGGGCGGGAGTACGAGAACGGCGGCATCGCGCGCGACGGCGCCAAGCTGGTCACCGCGGTCTCGTGCTCGGTCGTGCCGAAGTACACCGTCGTCATCGGCGGCTCGTACGGCGCCGGCAACTACGGCATGTGCGGGCGTGCGTACGACCCCCGATTCCTGTGGATGTGGCCCAACGCCAAGATCTCCGTGATGGGCGGCGAACAGGCCGCGACGGTGCTGGCCACCGTCAAGCGCGACGGCATCGAGGCTCGCGGCGAGGAGTGGAGCGCCGAGGACGAGGCGGCGTTCCGCGCCCCCATCCGGGAGCAGTACGACACCCAGGGCTCGGCGTACTACTCCACCGCGCGCCTGTGGGACGACGGGATCATCGAACCCGCCGACACCCGGCGCGTGCTCGGCATGGCGCTCTCGATCGCCTCCCGGCAGGAGATCGCTGAGCCCCGCTACGGAATCTTCAGGATGTGAGCGAGCAGTGATGCGTGAGGAACGAACGCAGCACGTGGGCGAGCTCAGGTTGAGCGAGCCCCGCGACCGAGGGACGAGGTCGCGACGGGCGAGTCGAAACATCCGGTCGCGTGAGGAACGAACGCAGCGCGTGGGCGTGGTTTCGACAAGCTCAACCAGCGGAGCGGGCAACGGAGGCAACGTATGAACACACTGTTGGTGGCCAACCGGGGCGAGATCGCGCGCCGAGTGTTCCGTACGGCCTCCGCGCTGGGCTGGCGCACGGTCGCGATCCACACCGACCTCGACGCGCTCGCCCCGCACACGCTGGAGGCCGACGTCGCGGTGCGTGTGGAGTCCTACCTCGACATCGACGCCGTGGTGGCCGCGGCCGTGCAGGTCGGCGCGTCCCACGTCCATCCCGGGTACGGCTTCCTCTCCGAGCGGGCGCCGTTCGCCCGCGCCCTGGCCGACGCCGGGATCGTCCTCGTCGGCCCGTCCGCCGAGGTGATGGACGCGATGGGCCGCAAGGACGCGGCCCGCGAGATCGCGCTGGCCGCCGGCGTGCCGGTGGTGCCCTCCTACGACCTCGCCGAGGACCCGGCCACGTTCGCCTACCCGGTGCTGGTCAAGGCCGCTGCCGGCGGCGGCGGCAAGGGCATGCGCGTGGTGGCCTCGAGCGAGGACTTCGCGGAGGCGTTGGCGGCGGCGAAGCGGGAGGCGGCCAGCTCGTTCGGCGACGACACGATGCTGGTGGAGAAGTACGTCGCCTCCGGGCGCCACATCGAGGTCCAGGTCGTCGGGGACACCCACGGGAGCGTCCTGCACTTCTACGAGCGCGACTGCTCCACCCAGCGCCGCCACCAGAAGGTCCTGGAGGAGGCCCCCGCGCCCACCCTCACCGGGGCCCAGCGTGACGCGATCACGTCGGCTGCGGTCGCGCTGGCGGCACAGGTCGGCTACACCGGCGCCGGGACGGTCGAGTTCCTCCTCGACAACGACGTCGACGCAGCCAGCGGTGACGGCTTCTACTTCCTCGAGATGAACACCCGCCTCCAGGTCGAGCACCCGGTCACCGAGGAGGTCGTACGCGTGCGCGGCGGAGCCCTCGACCTCGTGGCACTGCAGCTCGCCGTCGCCACCGGGGAGGCGTTCGACTTCACCCAGGACGAGGTGAGCCTGGACGGCCACGCGATCGAAGCGCGGGTCTATGCCGAGGACTCCTTCGGTGGCTTCCTGCCCCAGGCGGGCGTGGCGACGCACGTGACGTGGGCCGGCTTCGCCACCGAGCGCGACTTCCCGGACCCGCAGCACGGCCCCACGCTGCCCGGCGTACGGGTGGACCACGCCCTCGTGTCGGGGCAGGAGGTCTCGACCGCGTACGACCCCATGCTCGGCAAGGTGATCGCGTACGGCGCGGACCGTGAAGAGGCGCGCGCCCGGCTGCTGGCTGCGCTCGACGCCACGGCGATCTTCGGCCTCACGACGAACGCCGGGTTCCTGCGGGCGCTGAGCGCTTCCGATGAGTTCCGCGACGCGCAGATCGACACGGCGTGGCTCGACCATCACGTCGTGCCCGCCCCTGAGGAAGCCCCCATCCGGCGGCTCCTGGGCGTGGTGCTCCAGAGCGTGTCGGAGCCGGCGGCGGACGACCCCTGGGCCGCGGACGGCTACCGCATCGGAGGGCCGAGGGGACCGTTCGTCGTCGACGGCCACCCGTACGACCCGGTGCCGGACGCCGTGCTGACGGGGTGGGCGGACGGGTCCGTGGCCCGACGGGGGCTGGTGATGCGCGGTGTCTCGCAGGGCGGTCTCACGGCCACTTTTCTCAAGGACTCCGGGCCGTGGGAGGGGTCGCTGCAGGGGCAGCGCTTCGTCTTCGCCACCCCCGACCCCTTCGCAGGCGAGGGCGGTGCTGACGGCGACGGCTCGCTCGTGGCGCCGATGCCCGGCACGGTGCTCGCGGTCAACGTCGAGGCCGGACAACAGGTCGCGGAAGGTGAGACGCTGGGTGTCATGGAGGCGATGAAGATGGAGCTGGCGCTGAAGGCACCGTTCGCCGGCACGGTCACCCACGTCGGTGCCGCCGCGGGCAGCCAGGTCGCGCTCGGCGCGTCCCTCTTCGTGGTGGAGCCGGCATGAGCGCGGTGACGTACGGGCCGGGCCCCGGCTGGGGTGCGTCATACGAATCCGCTCGGGCTGGCGGTGCGTCATACGAACCCGCACCTATACGTACGGCTTTGTATGACGCCACGGGGGATGGGACCGCTTTGTATGACGCCAGGCGGGCTGGGGCGGAATCGTATGACGCTGACCAGGCAGGAGTAGCCCGATGAGTGCCGTGCCCGACCTGCCGATGACCTTCACCGAGGAAGGGCTCCCGCACCGCGTCACGATCTACGAGGTCGGCCCGCGCGATGGCCTCCAGAACGAGAAGGCGATCCTCCCCGTCGACGTGAAGGCCGAGTTCGTCGTACGGCTCCTCGCCGCCGGCCTGCCGCTCGTCGAGGCGACCAGCTTCGTCCACCCGGACTGGGTGCCGCAGCTCGCCGACGCAGAGGAACTCATGACCGTGCTCGGGGCTGCCGGGCGCCGCTGCCCGGTGTTGGTTCCCAACGAGCGGGGACTGGACCGTGCGCTGGCTCTGGGGCTGGAGCACGTAGCGGTGTTCGTCGCGGCCACGGAGACGTTCGCGTCCAAGAACCTCAACCGCACCTACGACGAGCAGTTCGCCATGTTCGAGCCGACCGTGCGCCGCGCCCGCGACTCCGGCGCGGACGTGCGGGCGTACGTGTCGATGTGCTTCGGCGACCCCTGGGAGGGCGCGGTCGCTCTCGAGCGCGTCGTCGAGGCGGGCACGCGGCTGCTCGACATGGGGGCCAACCAGCTCAGCCTCGGCGACACCATCGGCGTGGCCACCCCGGGACACGTCCGCGCGCTGCTCGCCGCGTTCGCCGATGCCGGCGTCAGTGTCGACCGGCTGGCCCTGCACTTCCACGACACCTACGGGCAGGCGCTCGCCAACACGTACGCCGCGCTCCAGGCCGGTGTCCACACGTTCGACGCCAGCGCTGGTGGGCTGGGCGGATGCCCGTACGCGAAGTCGGCGACCGGCAACCTCGCCACCGAGGACTTGGCGTGGATGCTGCAGGGCCTCGGGATCCATCACGGGGTCGACCTCGACGCCCTCGTCGAGACCAGCACGTGGATGGCCGCCCACCTGGGACGGCCGAGCCCGAGTGCCGTGGTGCGGGCGCTGGGCGCAGGCAAGTGACCCAGTCCTAGACTCCCCGCATGAGCCGCGTCGTCAACCTCCACATCGGAGCGCCCAAGACGGGCACGACCTACCTGCAGGACCGGCTGATGGTCAATGCCGCCCTGCTCGCCGAGCAGGGCGTGGTGCTGCCGTCGAAGAACAGGTTCGTCGACATCGACCGGTTCCACTTCCGCGCGGCCCTCGACCTGCTCGAGCAGGACTGGGGCGGCGCGCCCGGCCACGCGGTGGGGGCCTGGGACACCCTCGTACGACGCATCAAGCGTGCCCCCGGCACGGGTCCGGTGATCGTCAGCCACGAGGTACTCGCGGGTGCGCGCCCGGACAAGATCGCGCGCGCGATGAACGACCTGGCTGAGTTCGAGGTGCACATCGTCTATTCGGCACGCGACCTGGGGCGCCAGCTCCCGGCCGCGTGGCAGGAGTCGATCAAGCAGGGCCGCAAGGCCACCTTCGAGCGGTTCCTGGACCGCACGGAGGAGGGCAACACCTGGTTCTCGCGGGCGCTGGACCTGCCCAAGGTGCTCGCCAACTGGGGCGCCAAGCTGCCCCCCGAGCGGGTGCACGTGGTGACGGTTCCGCACGACCGCGGCCCCACGGGCAATGAGCTGTGGCTGCGGTTCTGCCGCGCCTTCGGCATCGACCCGGCGTGGGCGCCGCTCGACTCCGAGCGCGCGAATCCCTCGCTGGGCGTCGCGGAGACCCAGGTCGTACGCCGCCTCAACCGCCGCCTCAAGCTGGGCACCGACCGCGACTACGCGTACGACGACCTCATCCGCGAGGTGCTCGCCCAGCAGGTGCTGGTCGCGCGTGACGCCACGCCCGTACGGCTGCCACCGACCCGCTACGAGTTCGCCGAACGGCAGGCTGAGTTGTGGATCGAATGGCTGGCTGGCAGCGGGGTCGACGTGATCGGCGACCCGGCGGACCTGCGTCCGCGCTGGCCCTCGCCCGAGGAGGAGTGGCGCGACCCCGACCACGTCGGGGCCAAGCAGCAGCTCCAGGTGGCCCTCGATGCGCTGGTCGTCATGACCCATCAGGCGGCTGCACGCTCGGAGGGGTACGGCCTCTCGGCGAAGGTCCGCCGCAACGCCCGCCGGATGCGGGAGCGGTGAGCGAGACAGCGCGCGCGTGGGGATGGCATGCCCACCTCCGCGACGGCGGGACCACGCCGTGGGACGCCTGGGCCGGGACCGCGGAGGCGGCCGGGCGGGTGCTGCCCGGTGCCCAGCAACTGGAGCTTCTCCGGCGCCTGAACGCCGCGTCGGGTGGCGTGGATGCCGTCCTCGCCGAGCGGGTGCTGACGGCGACGGCTGCGGGGCGTGGCCCCGTCGACCTGCCGCTGCTGGGCACTCCCGCGACGTGGGGGCCGCGACCGGTCGACCCCGCCGCGCTGCCCGCGCGACAGCTGCTGCGTGTCGCCACGACGATCCTGGCCGAGGACGTGGCAGAGCACGCGCCCGCACCGCAGTCGCGACCGGCGGGTCCGGTCCGGGTCCGCAAGGGCCTGCGTGACCACGTCCTGCTCGGTGACCCCCTCGCCGTGGCCGACGCCGCCTCCCGGGCGTCGGGTCCTGCGTGGTTCCCTGCGACCACCTTCGCCGTGTCGCGGAGGGCGGTCGTGTTCGCGGGGCCGTTCGACCGGCTGCTGGCGCACACCTGGACCTACCGATGCTTCGACGACGGTGTCGCCCGGTGGGGCGACTGGTTGGACTTCTGGTCCGGCCGCGACCAGCCGCCGCCGCGACTGGACCTTGCCGCTGCCGCGCGCTCGGCGGGCGTATGTCCCCGCCAGGTGCGGGTGCTCACCGACTCCTCGGCTGCGTGCGCGTGGGCGGGTGCGCCGCTCCAGGTGCCCGGGGCGGACGTCGCGGACCTGGCGCGTCGCATCGCGGGGGTCCTCAGGATCCTGCTTCCCCGCGACCGGGCGGCCGCGGTGATGGCGACGTGGCTGATGCCGCGCATGCCCCGTACGGCGACACCACCGGTGGCCGTCGGGGACCGGCACCGCGAGTGGGTGGAGCGTCTTGCCGCGGACGCGGCGCTGGAGATCCGTCGGGCTGGATACTCTGTCGTCGGCGATCTGGGCGACCTCGCTCCGCGACCGGCGGAGGACGTGAGCCGCCCTCGAGGAGTCGACGCGGCCGCGCTGGACCTGGCGGTGGCGATGCTGGTCGATGACACGTGGAAGAGCGAAACGAGGAGACACCCATGAGCACGAGACGGGTGATCCTGCACGTCGGCACTCCCAAGACCGGCACCTCCCACCTCCAGGACGTGCTGTTCCGCAACCGGGGGGTGCTGGAGCGCCACGGCATCCGTTATCCCGCCGAGCGGTTCGACGGCCAGTTCCTGGCCGCCCTCGACCTGATGAAGCTCACGTGGGGTGGCCTCGAGACCGAAGCCGTCGGGGCGTGGGACGCGCTGGCCGCTCAGGTCAGGGCATGGCCCGGCACCTCGATCGTGAGCCACGAGATCTTGGCGACCGCGACACCGACGCAGGTCGCCGCCGCGTTGGAGTCGTTCGGACCGGACGCCGAGGTCCACCTGGTCCTGTCCGTACGGGACCTGGTGCGTCAGATCCCCGCGGAGTGGCAAGAAAACGTCAAGCACCGCAGCCTCGTCACGTACGGCACCTTCCTCGACCAGATCCGCGACCCCGAGCGGGGCAGCAGGATCGGTGCGTGGTTCTGGGGCGTGCAGGAGTTGCCCGACATCCTCGACCGGTGGGGCGCGAGCCTGCCGCCGGAGCGGGTCCACCTGGTGACGGTGCCGCGCCCGGGGGCACCGCGGGACGAGTTGTGGCGCCGGTTCAGCGAGACGTTCGGCCTCGACGGCATCCCGCTCGACCTGGAGGGTGAGCGGGCCAACCCGTCGCTGGGTGTCCCGGAGACCGCGCTGCTGCGGGAGATCAACCAACGCGTCACCAAGATCATTGCGCCGGCGGACTACCGCCCCCTGGTGCGCGAAATCCTCGCCCACCAGACCCTCTCCGCGCGGCCCTCGCCACGCCTGGGGCTGCCCGAGTCCGTGCACACCTGGGCCCAGGACCTGTCGCGGTCATGGGTGAGCGAGCTCGACCAGCGCGGCTACCAAGTCGTGGGTGACCTCGCCGACCTCGTCGGCGCGGAGCCCGGTGCGTACGCCGACCCGGACACGGTTGCCGCCGACGACCTGCTGGAGCCCGCGTACGACGCGATCAAGGCACTCCTGGTCGAGGGGACCCGGCTGCGGGCGAGCGAGGAGCGGCTGCGGGTCGAGCGCGACGAGCTGTTGCACCGGGTGAGCGTGCTGGAGCGCGGCAAGCGCAAGGTCGTGCGCACCCTCAACGACTCGCGCGCGGGCAGGCAGGTGCTCGATGTCTACCGGCGCGCGCGGCGCAGGAACTCCCGCTCCGCGTAGCGCCCGATTTTCCAGGTGCCGTAGCCGTCGGTCCCGGCGCACACCACCCCGCCCACGATCGGAATGCGGCGCCCCAGGGTGGTCACGAGCCGCTTCCCGGCCAGTGCTCCGACCATGTCGCCGGCCACGGTGGTGGCGACGATGCGCTCGAGTTCGGGGTCGTACGCCGGTGCGGTGGCCAGCGCGAGCGGCGGCGCGGGCAGCTTCATGGAGGTCAGCATCTCCTCGACGCGCTCCTCGCCCATGAGGGTCGCGAGCACGGCGAGCCGGACGCGCGCGTAGCCGAGGTCGTGCCCACGCAGGTGGGCGATGGCGGCGATCAGGCGGCACTGGAGGACGGCGAGGCCGGCGAGGTTGGCCGGGATCGTCACGGGTGCGGTGACGATGCCGCCGAGGTTGGTGAGGAAGCCCTGACCGCCCGCGAGTCGTACGTGGGTCTCGATCAGGTGGTGGACGGCGCGGTCCTCGTCGGTGGGGTGGGCGGCCAGCGCGTCGTTGGCGACCTTCTCCGCGCCGGCCATGGGCCCGACGCCGTCGATGGCGCGGGCCAGGGCCTCGCGGATGAAGGTGGCAGTGAGCTCGGGGGCGAGCGCGCCCAGGCGCGGCGCCACCCGCGTGCCGATCCGGGTGGTCATCCCCGAGTTCTGCGCTGCCATGCAGTGATCCTAGGGCGGCGGCGGTGGCACCGGGTTGGTTACGGTGAGCGGGTGCCCGTCGAACCCGAGCCGACCCCGTGGGTCTTTCCGCCACCACAGCGTTGGGACGACGAGGACGATCTGGTCGCGATGGGGGCGGACCTGGAGCCGGGCACGCTGGTGGCGGCGTACCGCCAGGGACTGTTCCCGATGCCGTTGGGCGAGGGGGCCGCGCTGCAGGGCGACGGGGCGGGTCCGATGGGCTGGTTCTCGCCCGTACGGCGCGGGATCCTGCCGCTGGAGGGACTCCGCGTGTCGCGGTCGTTGCGGCGCTCGCTGCGGGAGTTCGAGATCCGGGTCGACACGGCCTTCGACGACGTGATGGTGGCGTGTGGGCGCTCGGACCGCCCCGACGGCTGGATCACCCCCGAGGTCCGCAGCGCGTACGGGCGTCTGCACGCCGACGGGTGGGCCCACTCGGTGGAGTGTTGGCGTGAGGGGCGACTCGTCGGGGGCTTGTACGGTCTGGCGCTCGGCGGTCTCTTCGCGGGGGAGTCGATGTTCCACCTCGAGCGCGACGCCAGCAAGGTGGCGCTGGTGGCCCTCGTGGAGATGTTGCGCTCCGATGCGCCGGCGCCGCGCATGCTCGACGTGCAGTGGCGCACCGATCATCTGGCCAGCCTCGGCGTGGTCGAGGTCAGCCGGGACGCCTACCTCGCCACTCTGCCGAGGGTGTTGGCGACGCCGCAGCCGGACCTTCGTCCCGGCGTGCTTCCGCAGGGGTTCATCCGATCGTCGTGAGTCGTTCACCCGGCGGTGGGTGTGAAACGGCGCAGGCTGGGAAGGCTGAGGGTGAGCGCGGTCCTCGGGAGCAGGACGACCGCCAGACATTCCCAGACTGAAGGATGAAGAAGATGAAGCGTGTCATGGTTGCAGCGTCCCTGACGGTTCTCGCCGCGGGCTTGACGGCGTGTGGCGGTGGCTCCGGTTCCGGCGCCCCGACCGACGCATCGAAGGCCGACTTCTGTGGCGCCTACACGAGCGTCTTCGCGGACTTCGCCAGCGCGGGCGAGGACACCGACGCCCTGGCCACGGCGATGAAGGACTGGGGCAAGGAGATGGCCAAGGTCGGCACGCCGGAGGGCATCTCGGAGGACGCCCGCAAGGGCTTCGAGGTCTCCGTGGAGCAGCTGGAGAACATCAAGGCCGACGACCTTGAGGGCCTCGCCGGCGGTCAGCTGCCCCAGGTCGAGGTGTCGGAGAGCGACCAGAAGGCCGCCACCGAGTTCACCACCTACGTCACCACCGAGTGCTCGGCCGAGATCCAGGAAGCTGCCTCTGAGCTGGCCGGCTCCATGACGGAGTGACCTGGACTGTGTGATCCAGCAGCTGAGTCAGCGGGTTGATTCAGCAGGTTGATTCAGCAGGGCCCGGCCGTGCAGGCCGGGCCCTGCTGCGCTCGTACGCCGTGCGGGCGACTCACTTGAGGAGCTTGGACATGCGCCGGTCGGCCAGCGGCTTGCCGCCCGTCTGGCAGCTGGCGCAGTACTGCAGCGATGAGTCCGCGAACGACACCTCGCGGACCGTGTCGCCGCATACCGGGCAGGGTTGACCTGTACGCCCGTGCACCGCGAGGTGGCTCTTCTTCTCGCCCTTGAGTTCGCTGGCGGCCAACCCGCGCGAACGCTCGACCGCATCGCCGAGGGTGTCGCGGATGGCGGCGTACAGCGTGTCGACGTCGTCGTCCTCGAGACTGTTGGCGGGCTTGAAGGGCGACATTCGGGCGGCGTGCAGGATCTCGTCCGAATAGGCGTTGCCGATGCCCGCGAGGGTGCCTTGGTGACGCAACACCCCCTTGATCTGCTTGCGTCCCTCGGCGGTCAGGATCGCCATGAGGGCATCGCGGGTGAAGTCGTCCGAGAGCGGATCGGGGCCGAGCCGGGCGATCCCCGCGACCTCGCTCGGGTCGTTGACCACGTAGATCGCCAGGCTCTTCTTGGTGCCCGCCTCGGTGATGTCGAGGCCGGACTCGTCGTTGATGACCACGCGGGCGGCGAGGGGACTCTTGGAGCTGGGCCGGGCGGGAACGGCCGGCACGTCGTCTCGCCACCGTACCCATCCCGCGCGGGCCAGATGCAGCACCAGGTGAATGCCGGAGGCCGTGATGTCGAGGAACTTCCCGTGCCGGGTGACGTCCTCCACCAAGGTTCCGTGCAGGGCGTGCAGCGGCGGGTCGAACGTCTTCAGCGCACTGAACGCCGCCAGGTCGATGCGGGTGATCGCGCTGTCGACGAGCCTGGCCTTCAGGTCCTGCGCCAGCGCCTCCACCTCGGGCAGTTCGGGCATGGGTCGAGCATAAGTCGCCCTGCGTCATGCGATGGGGGTGTGCGTCATGCGTTTCGGCGGCGCGGGGCGTGCGTCATGCGGATCGGCACCTATGGGTACGGGTTTGTATGACGCGGGGCGGCTGAGCCCGGGTTTGTATGACGCGGGGCCGGTTTGCATGACGCGGGGGTGTGCGTCATACGTACGGAGGGGTGCGTCATGCGGATCGGTGGCGTCGGAGTGTGCGTCATACGGATCGGCACCTATGGGTACGGGTTTGTATGACGCGGGGCGGCTGAGCCCGGGTTTGTATGACGCGGGGCGGCTGAGCCCGGGTTTGTATGACGCGGGGCGGCTGAGCCCGGGTTCGTATGACGCGGGGCGGCTGAGCCCGGGTTCGTATGACGCGGCGCCGGGCGGAGCGGGCTTGCATGACGCAGACCCACATTCGTATGACGCCCGGAGCGGGAGAAGCCCGGTCTGGATGACGCCGAGAACGGACGATCCGACTCGCTATGAATGTCTACGGAATCGGCAATAGAGACCGATACCGTCACATCGTGGACCCCGTGATGAATCCGTACGCGCCCGGAGCGGGCCAGCGCCCGCCGGAGCTGGCCGGCCGCGACGAGCAGTTGCGCGCCTTCGACGTCGTTCTGGAGCGCGTGGCCAAGGGGCGCCCGGAGCGTTCGATGGTGCTCACGGGATTGCGCGGGGTCGGCAAGACGGTGCTGCTCAACGCCCTGCGGTCGGCGGCCGTACGCAAGGGCTGGGGGACCGGCAAGCTCGAGGCTCGGCCGGATCAGGGGCTGAGGCGCCCCCTCGCGAGCGCGCTGCACCAGGCCGTACGCGAGCTCGGGCACACCGACGAGGAGTCGGTTGACCATGTGCTGGGCGTGATCAAGTCGTTCGCGCAGCGCGATGCCGGGGCGGGGGCCAAGCTGCGGGAGCAGTGGAACCCCGGCATCGATGCGGCAGCCGTACGTGGCCGCGCGGACTCCGGCGACATCGAGATCGACCTCGTCGAACTCTTCACCGATCTGGGCGGGCTCGCCGCCGATGTCGGCAAGGGCGTCGCGGTCTTCATCGACGAGATGCAGGACCTGGGCCCCGATGACGTGTCCGCGCTGTGCGCCGCCTGCCACGAGATCAGCCAGTCGGGCCTGCCCGTCATCGTCGTCGGCGCCGGACTGCCGCACCTGCCCGCGGTGCTGAGCGCCTCGAAGTCGTACTCCGAACGCCTCTTTCGCTACCAGCGCATCGACCGCCTCGTACGCGAGGCCGCGGACCGGGCGCTCGTGGCGCCCGCCGCTGACGAGGACGCCGAGTACGACAGTGACGCGCTGGAGGCCATGTACGCCGCCACCGGCGGATACCCGTACTTCATCCAGGCCTACGGCAAGGCGGTGTGGGATCGCGCCCCGCGCACGCCGATCACCGCCGAGGACGTGACGGTGGCGGCCCCGGAGGCGGAGTCGGAGCTCGCGGTGGGCTTCTTCGGTTCCCGGTACGAGCGGGCCACGCCGGGGGAGCGGGAGTACCTCATGGCGATGGCCGACGTCGCCCTCGCCGCCGCCACCGAGGAGGACGGAGAGCCCGAGTCCGTGCCGACCGCGGAGGTGGCAGCCCAGCTCGGCAAGAAGCCGCAGTCCCTGTCCCCGGCGCGCGACTCCCTCCTCAAGAAGGGGCTCATCTACTCCGGTGAGCGTGGCCGCATCGCGTTCACGGTCCCGCACTTCGGCCGGTATCTGCGCGAGCGCGGTTGAGGCTCATCCCCGCATCCGGGCCAGGCGTGTCCGCAGCGCGGCCACGCGGTGGGCGTTGCCCGGCAACGTGACGTACTGCTCGCCATAGGAGGCGAGGAGCGCGTCGTCGAGGCGCCGTACGGCTCCCGGCGGGTAGCGGTAGTCGAGCCGTTCGGCGAGTGCCTCGTCATCGACGGCGCGCAGGACGTCGGCGAGCTCGGACAGCGACGTCAGGGACAGGTCACTCACCAGTCCGGCGATCCACTCGTAGTGGTCGGTGCGGGACCAGCCGGCATCCGCGTACTGGCCGGCGAGGAACGCGGCCAGTTCCCGTGCCGAGATGCCCGGGTCGCCGCCGTCCACGGCGATCGGTTCGGTCGACTCGCGCAGTCGGTCGCGGATCGTGGAGAACTCCCGGTCGGCCAGTTCCAGCAGACCAGCGGCGAGGGTGAAGCGGCGATCGAAGTCGGGAACGTGCTCGTCGGGGATCGTCCCCTTGTATCGGATGTCGTGCTCAAACTCCGCCCACGCGTGCTGCAGCACGGTGCGGATCTGCACCTGGAACTCCTGCCCGGTCAGGTGCGGGAACTCCTCCTCCCACTGCACATCCAGGCTGAACTGGAGGTGGCGACTCGCATAGCCGAACCGCCCCTGCCCCGCGGTCTCCAACCCGAGGTCGCGATCGTCGTGGACGAGCATCTGGTCGGTGATCAGGTCCGCAGCCGCCTGCACGTCACTCTGGACGTACGTGATGACCCGGATCCCCGCCTGGTCACGGATGTCGGTCAGCGGGTGCGGGTAGGCCAGTTCGCCGTTGAGGGTGCGCGTCGTCTTCGCGGCGAACGAGGCCACCGACTTCGCCCGCCCCGTGACGGTCAGGTAGTTGATGCCCGCGTCGTCGAGGAGTGAGCGGAGCACGCCGACGACGTCCGCGACGGCCTCGCGCAGGGCGGGCTGGCGCTGGGCGTACGAGCGCACGGCCGCACTCACGTCGGCGGGATCCTCGGTGGCCGTCACGGCGCTCGTCGATCGCGGAGTCGGCTCGAGACCGGCCGGGAGCGTGGGCACCACGATGTAGCCCGTCTCGAAGTCCCCGTACGTGGTCGTCTCGCCCGGGCGGTGCACGGCGTAGAGACCCACGTACGCGCACAGCACGGCGTCCACCTGGTCCTCCACCACGCGCAACTGGCTCTTGCGTTCGGCGGTCTCGACGAGCGTACGCAGCGCGCGCCACGCGCCGCCGCTGTCGGGGGTGTCGACCGCAAGCGGCGGGTCTGCGTGCGCGAGCCCTTCGATCAGGCCCATGAGGACCGAGAGTTCGGAGCGGAGGCGCTCGAGGTCGCGGCCGGGCTTGTTCTTGTACTTCAGGGTCCGACCGAGGTGGAACAGCGCGATCGTGGCCGGATGCGGGTACACCTCCAGCGCCCGTCGGGCACGACCGGACCGAGGGTTCATGTCCAGGCCGAGGCGCGCCGCGAGCCGGGCGCCGCGGGGCTTCTTCGCGAACTCTGCCTTCCCCGTGTTGGAGGGGTGTGCGCCGGCGTCGAAGCGCCCGAAGTCCTTGTTGAGCGCCGCCTCCGCCGGGCGGTTCCCGGTGGCGTTGACGACGATCAGGGGCGCGTCGAAGGCAACGAGGCAGTCGCCGGCCGCGTACGGCTCCAGCGCCGCGACGATGTCGTCGTCGGAGCGTGCCGAGGAGACGTGCAGCAGGGTGCCGTCGGCGTCGAGGACCGCGAGTCCCGTGGGTTTGCGGTCGCCCCACGCGAGGTCCACGCCGATGTAGTGCATGGCCCAAGAGTGCCGTACGCGACCGCACCCCGTCGCGTGGTGCCCCCGCGCGTGCCGGTCAGGAGAAGCTGGTGTCGGTCTCCGGCGACCAGTACGCCTTCATGTCGCAGATGAGTCCGTCGTCGTCGAAGGTCATGACCTCGATGACGGAGATGGTCATCGTGTCGTCGCCCAACTTGGTGGCGAGATCGAACGCGAAGGCCGCGGCGTGGTCGCCGGAGGCCCGGAACTCGCGCAGCGTGATCGCCGTCTCCATGGGCTCGACGCCGCGGTAGAACTCCTCGAGCACCTCGCGGCCCTGCTTGGCCTCGGTGCCGACCGGGTCCTCCAGATGGGGGTCCGGGCCGTACAGCTCCATGATCTGCGCGGCGGTGCCGTTCGCGACCAGGGCGAGGTAGGTCTCGACCTTGGCGCGGCGCTCATCGATGCTCAGGGGCATGGGGTTCCTCCCAAAAAGAGAACGTGTTCCAATTTTGGGAGACTCTAGGGCCACGGGCTCCTTGGCGCCATGCATTCCGTACAGGGGATCCGGCGCCCCACCCGGGATCACGGCAGCAGCGTGACCTTCCCGGCCCGAGTCTCGGGAGTGCCACCGGTCGAGTAGGCCACCACGAGGATCGCCTTGATCTTGCCCGCGCGAGCCAACTTGCGCACCGTCTTGCGGGACAGCTTGAGCTTGAGGACCACCTTGGAGGTGCCCTTGCCGCTGGCCTTCGCGATCACCCTGCCCACCTTGTAGCGCTTGGCGATCTTCTTCGGCAGGACGAGCTGTGCCGCCGCAGCGCACGCCGACGGGCACGCGATGACCACCGGTAGGGCCTTGGAGCGCCGCGCCTTCGAGGGTGCCTTGATCTTCACCGCTCCGGCACCCGGCCCGCCGGGATCCGTGGGCCCGCCGGGATCCGTCGGGCCACCGGGAGGCGTCGCGTTGACGACCTCGATCGACTCGCAGGTCTGCCACGCCTCGTGACCCACCACGTCGTGCTGGTCCTGACGCAGCCGGTCGCCGCCCGCACCGCAGGAGATCGTGTCCGACTCGCCGTCCACGGTGTCGATCGTGTCGGCCCCCGCCGCGCAGTAGTAGACCGAGCACGAGGTGTTGTCGCCGTGGATCGTGTCGCGGCCGGGCCCGCCCGTGATGGTGTCGTTGCCCGAGGCGCCCTGGATCGTGTCGTCGCCGGCGGCCCCGTTGATCGTGTCATCTCCGCCGTGACCGTCGATGTAGTCGGCCCCGGCGCCGCCCGTCAGGACGTCGTTGTTGTTGCTGCCGACGATCTCCTCGATGTCGGTGCGGACGTTGTCACCCTCGCCCGAGGGACCGTCGTTGGCGACGTCGTCGAGGGTGACGGTGACGGCCCCATCGGCATAGAAGTACTCGACGCGATCGGTCCCGGCGCCGCCCGAGAACACGTCGGCGCCCGTGTCCGTGTCGCCTGTGTTGAGGCCGGACAGGGCCATCAGGTCGTTGCCGTTGCCGCCCTCCAGGGTGTCGTTGTCGGCCCCGCCGCTCAGTTTGTCGTCGCCCTCGCCGCCGAGGGCGTGATCGGCGCCGGGGTTGCCATACAGGGAGTCGTTCCCGTTGCCGCCCTCCAGGCGGTCATTGCCAGCGTTGCCACGGAGGTTGTCGTCACCGTCTCCGCCGTAGAGGACGTCGGAACCGTCGGTGCCGAGGATCTCGTCGGCCCCGGGGCCGCCGTCGACGGTCGCGGAGGGCACCGTCGGTGCGGCAGCGCAGTCCACGGCGGCGCTGAAGATGTCGTTGCCCGCGCCCAGGGTGGCCTCGATCTGCGGGATGCACCATCCGCTGAGGCTGAACTGGTCGTCTGCGGGGCTCAGGCGTACGACCAGCTTCTCGATGAGGTTGGGGTCGCAGTACATCGTCGCGCCATCTGCCACGCAGCCTGAGGGCGCTGGGCCCATGCCTGCCGGAGCGTTCCAGATGTAGAAGTCGTACGGCATGCCGGTCGTGTACCCGACGGTGAGGTTGCTGGCCTGCTGGCTGCTTGCATCGATGGTGAGGACGCCACCGCTCAGGGTGATCACGGTGGGTGCCGCCTGGGCCGGAGGTGAGATCGCGACCCCTGTCGCGAGGGCCAGCACGAGGGCGGTCAGGAGCCGTACGAGTCGGGCGCGCATGCCGCGACGGTAGGCATCGCGTGCCTCGTCGGCGTCAGGGTGCGACCCGACATTCGCCGTCACGCCTCTGGTCTAGACCGGGTGGCTCGAGGGTGGGCAGTACCCCAAGGTGGGTAGTTCATCTTTCGGCATCCACCCGGTTGCCGCTGACGTACGGGGGAGTGACGGTGGCGCGAAGAAGCATGGGTTTGGCCGTGGCCGGACTGCTGACTGCGGGATCGCTGGTGAGCATGGCCGCACCGGCCCAAGCGGCGGGGACGGTGGTCGCCGTCAACGGATCGACGATCACCGTCGCGGGCACGCCCGGCCCGGACGATATCGTGGTCGGGGTGGAGCGCCTGAGCACGGGTGCCTACGTCACCAAGGTGATCGAGGACCCGGGCGTCACGGGCACGGCGGGCGCCTGCACGACGGAGTCCTTCTGGGTCGAGTGCACGACGTCCACGGTCCCGGCGATCGTCGTGGACCTGGGCGCGGGCAACGACACGTTCCGCGCGGACTGGCAGGAGAGCTCGCGCGAGGTGACGTTGCGCGTCAACGCCGGGCCGGGCGACGACAAGCTCAAGGGTGCCGACTTCATCGAGACGTGGGACATGGGTGAGGGCAACGACTACCTCGAGCCCGATGACGGCAGCCGGGCGCCAGGCCCGGACGACATCAGCGGCGGCCCCGGCACGGACGAGGTCTACTACCTGCACACCCCGGCGACACAGGTGTCTGGACTGACGATCTCCTTCGACGACGTGGCCAACGACGGCTCGCAGGCGCCGGGCGACGTCGACAACGTGCGCACCGACATCGAGAAACTCACGACCACCAACGAGAACGACACCATCGTCGGCAACGATCTTCCGCAGCACATCTCGGGGGCGTCGGGCGATGACATCATCTCCGGCCTCGGAGGCGACGACGTCATCGACGGTCGTGGGGGTCGCGACACCATCGACGGCGGCACGGGCAACGACACCCTGTACGGGGGCTGGGACAACGACACCATTGTCGGTGGCCCCGGACTCGACACGATCAACGGCGACACCACCGACCTCCTCGACACCGGCAACGACACCATCGACGCCGTCGACGGGGAGAAGGACTATGTCGCCTGCGGTCCGGGCAGCGATTCGGTGAGGGCCGACGACATCGACGACATCGCGGCCCAGGCCCAGGACACCTGCGAGCAGGTCGTCCGGGTGAACGCGCCCGTACCGCCCGGCGGGACAGGCGAGGTGTCGCTCGCCTCGAAGAAGCTGAAGGTGGACAAGAAACGTCGGACGGCCGCGCTCAGGCTGACGTGCAAGGGCACAGCCACCTGCGCCGGCAAGGTGATCGTCAAGGCGGCCAAGGGCAAGAAGAAGGCGACGCTGGCGAAGGGGACGTACTCGTTCGAGCCCGGTGGCGCGAAGATCAAGCTCAAGCTCACCAAGGCAGGCAAGAAGGCACTCAAGCGGTCAAAGAAGGTCAAGGTCGTGCTCACGCTCGGGAGCGCCAAGGTCAAGGCAGTCCTGGTGCGCTGAGGGCCGAGGTAGTCAAACGGGCGAAACCCCCGTCCGGAGCGCTCACGGCGCCCCGGGCGGGGGTTGTGGTCGTCTGACTACGACGCTCAGGCGCCAGCCTTCTCGCGCTCGGCGAGGATGTCGAGCGCGATGTCGATGATCATGTCCTCTTGGCCACCGACGAGGCGGCGGCGGCCGACCTCCATGAGCAGGTCGCGGGTGTCGACGCCGTACTGGGCCGACGCGTTCTCCGCGTGGCGCAGGAACGACGAGTAGACGCCCGCGTAGCCCAGCGTCAGGGTCTCGCGGTCCACGCGCACCGGGCGGTCCTGCAGCGGACGCACCAGGTCGTCGGCGGCGTCCTGCAGCTTGAAGACGTCGCAGCGGTGGTTCCAGCCGTAGATGTCGGCGACCGCGATGAAGGGCTCGATCGGGCAGTTGCCCGCGCCCGCACCCTGGCCGGCCAGCGAGGCGTCCACGCGGTAGACGCCCTCCTCGACGGCGACGACCGAGTTGGCCACCGACAGCGAGAGGTTCTCGTGGGCGTGGATGCCGATCTGGGTCTCCGGGTTGAGCACGTCCTTGTACGCACGCACGCGCGCCGCCACGTCGGGCATCGTCAGGCGACCGCCGGAGTCGGTGACGTAGACGCAGTGGGCGCCGTACGACTCCATCAGCTTGGCCTGCTGGGCCAGCCCGGCCGGGTCGTTGAGGTGCGACATCATCAGGAAGCCCGAGACGTCCATGCCGATCTCGCGGGCGGTCTCGATGTGCTGCTTGGCCACGTCGGCCTCGGTGCAGTGCGTCGCGATGCGCACCGAACGGACACCCAGCGAGTACGCGTGCTTGAGGTCCTCCACAGTGCCCACGCCGGGCAGCAGCAGCGAGGTGAGGACGGCGTTCTCGATGACGGACGCCGCCGCCTCGATCCACTCCCAGTCCGTGTGCGAGCCGGGGCCGTAGTTGACCGAGCCGCCGGTCAGGCCGTCACCGTGGGTGACCTCGATGGCGTCCACGCCGGCCTCGTCGAGGGCCTTGACGATCTTCTTGATGTCGACGGGGTCGATCCTGTGGCGGATCGCGTGCATGCCGTCACGCAGGGTGACGTCCTGGATGTAGAGGTCCTTCTTCTCAGACATGGCTCAGGCGTCCTTTCCGGCGTTCAGTGCAGCCGCGATCTTCTCGGCCGTGCGCAGCGCGGCCGAGGTCATGATGTCCAGGTTGCCGGCGTACGCGGGCAGGTAGTGCGCGGCGCCCTCGACCTCGAGGAAGACGGCGACCTTGTGGGTGACGACGACCTCGCCGACGCCCTTGCCGAGCAGGGTGTGCACGGGCTCGCCCTCGGGCAGGCGGGTGTACTGCACCTTCTGCTTGAGGCGGTAGCCGGGCACGTACTCCTGCACGCGCGCGACCATGGCCTCCACGGAGTCCGCGATCGCCTGACCCAGCGCCTCGTCGGGGTCGTTGACCAGGCAGAACACGGTGTCGCGCATGATCAGCGGCGGCTCGGCCGGGTTGAGGATGATGATGGCCTTGCCCTTCCAGGCGCCACCCACGGCCTCGATGGCGTGCGACGTGGTCTCGGTGAACTCGTCGATGTTGGCGCGCGTGCCGGGGCCAGCCGACTTCGAGGAGATCGACGCCACGATCTCGGCGTAGGGCACCTCGGTGACCTGGGAGACGGCCGCCACGATCGGGATGGTGGCCTGACCGCCGCACGTCACCATGTTGACGTTGTCCAGGACGTTGTCGGGGTTGATGTGCTCGTCGAGGTTGACCGGCGGCACCACGAACGGGCCGATGGCGGCCGGGGTGAGGTCGATCAGCTTCTTGCCGTACGGCGCCAGCTTGGCCGCGTTGGCCTTGTGGGCGCCCGCGGAGGTGGCGTCGAAGACGATGTCGATGTCGTCGAAGCCGTCCATCGCGATGAGGCCGTCGACGCCCTCGTGGGTGGTCGGGACCTTGAACCGGCCGGCGCGGGCCAGGCCGTCGGACTCAGGGTCGATGCCGACCATGGCGCCCATCTCGAGGGTCTGCGACAGGCGCATCACCTTGATCATCAGGTCGGTGCCGATATTGCCCGAGCCGATGATGGCGACCTTCGTCTTCGGGGCGGGGTTGTTGCTCATGCTCAGCCTTCCTTTGAAAAAGTCGCGGTCACGGAGCCGAGGGCTCCGAGTTCGGCGCGGACCACCGCGCCGTCCGGCACCGGGTAGACCGGGCCGAGGGCGCCGGACAGGATGACCTGTCCCGCGCGCAGGGGCTCGCCGTACGTCAGCGCGGCCTCCGCCAGCCACGCGACCGCGGTGAGCGGGTTGCCCAGGCAGGCGGCGCCGGTGCCGGTGGAGACGACCTCGCCGTTGCCGGTCATGGTCATCTCGACGGCGACCGGGTCGAACTCATCCAGCGTCAGCCGGGTCTCGCCGAGGACGTAGAGGCCCGAGGAGGCGTTGTCGGCGACGGTGTCGGCGTACGCGACCTCCCAGTCCTTGACGCGCGAGTCGACGATCTCGATCGAGGCGCAGGCGTACGCGATGGCGTCGCGGACCGACTCGGCGGTGAACGGGCCCTCGGCGAGGTCCTCGCTCAGCACGAACGCGATCTCGGCTTCCGCGCGCGGCTGGAGCAGCCGGCTCATCGGGACGGTCTCGTCCTCGCCGTAGACCATGTCGTCGAGGAGGACGCCGAAGTCGGGGGTGTCGACGCCGAGCCACTCCTGGACGGCCTTGGAGGTCAGGCCGATCTTGCGTCCGACGACGGTGGCGCCGGCCGCGACGCGGTCGCCGATGATGATCGACTGCGCGGCGTACGCGCCGGCCACGTCGTCGGGCGCGAGCAGGTCGCGCATCGGGGCGCAGGGCACCCGCGTGCTCTCGGCCTCCTGGAGGCGGCGAGCGGCGGCCTCGACGGCAGCGCTGTCCGCGGTGGGGTTGCTGGTCATGGGGCAAGCGTCCCCTGACTCGACCCGTTGACCAAGAGGCGTGTTCCGGTGACCGGAACTTCGGGGCATCATGGCGTCATGACCACCGCCGAGCCGGAGCGCCTCCTCGACCCCGCGTCCGTGCTGGGCAAGGTGATGACCGTGCTGGAGGCCTTCGCGGCCGACGACGCGGGGGTGGGGTTCGCTGAGCTGCAGCGTCGTACGGGGCTGCCCAAGGCCACGCTGCACCGGGTGGCCGGGGATCTGGTGGCCGCGCGGCTGCTGGTGCGGGTCGATGGGGACTACCACCTGGGCTCGCACCTGTTCGAGCTCGGCATGCGGGCTTCGGTCGAGCGGACGCTGATGGAGGTGGCCACGCCGTTCATGGAGGACCTGTACGAGCGCACCCACGAGACCGTCCACCTGGGGCTGCGGGAGGGCTCGCACGTGGTCTACGTGGCGAAGTTCGGCGGGCACCGACAGGTCAACGCGCCCTCGCGCATCGGGGGCCGGATGCCGGTGCACGCGACCGCGATCGGGAAGGCGCTGCTGGCGTACGCGCCCGAGGAGGACCGGATCGCGGTGCTCGCGGGGCCGATGGAGCGCTTCACGCCCCGTACGGTCGTCGCCCCCGGTCGCCTGCGCCAGCAGTTGGACGGCGTGAAGGAGGCGGGGGTGGCGTACGAGTTTGAGGAGAGCCGGGCCGGGCTCGCCTGCGTCGCCGCGCCGGTGCTCGACGAAGCCGACCGGCCAGTGGCGGCGGTGAGCGTGGCGGGACTGGTCACGCGGTTCCGGCCGGCTGAGCACGCCGCCTCCGTCCACGCCGCGGCGGCGGGGATTGCGGCCACCCTCGCCCGGCGTCGGGCGTTGGCCTGAGGGCGTTCGTCGAGCTTGTCGAGACGCGGGGGTTTCGACAGGCTCAACCAACGACGGGCGGGTTTCGACTTCGCGGGGGCGTACGGCTAAGGTCCTCGGCGAAAGGGAGTAGTCCCCAACAGTCGTGTCGACACACTGACCTCCGGGTCCGGCACGGCAGGCCACCAGCGGTGGCGGACGAGACTTTCGACCAGTTCGCATGTCATGACGTGCCTGGTCGAAGGCGCGTCCCTCCAGGGCTCACCTCCGGCCCGGCCGGAGCAAGAGGAGAACCTCATGTACGCCTTCCTGTTGAGCACCGCGGTCATCTTCGTGGCCGAGCTCGGCGACAAGTCCCAGCTGATGGCGATGACCTTCGCTGCGCGCTACAAGGTCCGCGACGTCCTCATCGCCATCACGGCGGCGACGGCGATCGTGCACCTGGCGTCGGTGGGGATCGGGTACTGGATCGGCGACGCGTTCGCGGACTACCAGAACTGGATCTCGATCGTCGCGGGCGTCGCGTTCTTCGCCTTCGCCGCCTGGACGTTGCGCGGGGACGAACTGACCGAGGACGAGGCCGCGAAGGCGCGCAACTCGACCGGTATGGCGATCGTCGCCGTCGGCACGGCGTTCTTCCTCGCTGAGTTGGGCGACAAGACGATGCTCGCCACGATCACCCTGGCCACCCAGGAGGGTTGGCTCGGCACGTGGATCGGCTCGACACTCGGCATGGTCGCCGCCGACGCGCTCGCCATCGGCGTCGGCGCACTGCTCGGCCGCAACCTGCCCGAGAAGGCGATCAAGATCGGCGCCGCGGTGCTGTTCGCGATCTTCGGTCTGATCCTGATCCTCGACGGGGCCGGCGTCTTCTGAGCGTACGGCTCTGGGCTGGTGGCGCTGGGTTCGTGGCGCTGGGCGTGCGTCATACGTTCCCGCATGGTTGAGCGGCGCGTCATACGTTCTCGTGTGGTTGAGCGGCGCGTCATACGTTCTCGTGTGGTCGAGCGGCGCGTCATACGTTCCCGAACGTACTGGTGCGGGTTTGTATGACGCGGGCCGGGGCGGGCACCGTTTGTATGACGCGGGCCCGGGGCGGGCGCGGTTTGTATGACGCGGGCCGGGGCGGGCACCGGTTTGTATGACGCGGACCCGGGGCGGGCGCGGTTTGTATGACGCGGGCACCGGTTCGTATGACGCGAGCCCCGGGGCGGGCACCGGTTTGTATGACGCGGGCCCGGGGCGGACGCGGTTTGTATGACGCGTTGCCTTGACCGGAAGGGTGGGCGTGCGATGCTCGCTCTATGCCCCGAGCTGCTCGCCCCTCAGGCATCCCGCGTCGCCGCTCCGTGCGTCCTCAGGTGGTCGCCCACCGCGGCAGCAGCCACACCACGGCCGAGCACACGTTGGCGGCGTACGTGAAGGCGCTCGAGGAGGGCGCCGAGGGCCTTGAGTGCGACGTACGACTGACCGCCGACGGACACCTCGTGTGCGTGCACGACCGGGACCTGCGGCGTACGGCCTCCCACAAGGGTGTCGTGTCCACGATGAACCTCGCCGACCTCGACCAGCTCGACTTCGCGTCGTGGAAGAACCCGTGGGCCGACATGGACGACGAAGCCCCCGAGCGGGATCCCGGCGCGGGCCGAGTGCTGACGCTGCGCAAGCTGTTGGAGACGGTCGCCGACTACGACCGCCGCGTCGAACTGGCGATCGAGACGAAGCACCCCACCCGGTACGCAGGCCTGGTGGAGCGTCGCCTGGTGGAGTTGCTGGCCGACTTCGGCTGGGAGAAGGCGGGCTCTCCGGCGCGGATCATGAGCTTCTCCTTCAACGCGATCAGTCGGGTCAAGAAGCTCGCCCCCGAACTCGACGTGGTGATGCTGGTGGAGAAGGCGCACCACTGGCCGATGCTGCGCCCGATCGTGGGGGACGACTGGATCATCGGGCCCGGCATCAAGGAGCTCGTCGATCATCCGGGGCTCGGGCGGCACCTGCTCAAGGACGACCGCGAGATCCACGTGTGGACGGTCAACACTGCCGAGCAGCTCAACCTGTGCCTCGATCTCGGGGTCAGTGCCGTCATCAGCGACCGCCCCGACCACATGCTCCAACTGCTCGGCGTCGAGCGGGGCTGAGCCCGCGGCTGTCGTACGTCCCCGGTAGGTTGTGCCGCATGGCCAAGAAGTCACGCAAGCAGCGCCAGCCCGCCGAGACCGCTGAGGGTGCGGTCGGCCCTCGCCAGCCCTGCCCGTGCGGTTCGGGCCTGAGGTACAAGAACTGCCACGGCTCGGCCGGTGGTCCCCGTCTGGTCAAGCGCCCCTTCGAGGGCCTGGCCGGTGAGGCCGACGTCATCGCGATGCGCGAGCTGGTGCCCGCCGCGACCGCGACGCTCACCCTCCTCGAGGGCGACCGCGAGGTCCGTCTGGCGACCCTGCTGCCGATGGCCGCGCCCGCGATGGTGCGCGAGTCGGGCGCGATCTGGCTGGGGCTGCAGGTGCAGCACTCGTACGGCGACCCTGCCCGCGACCTGGGCGCCGTGCTCGAGGCCGCGCTGGCGACCGAGGAGCCCGGCATTGTCGGCCTGACATCCGCTCCGGGGCCCGGCAAGCGGCTCCAGGACCTGGTCAGCAACACGACCCTCGACGTGACGGTGCACGAGGGCTTCGCGTACTGGATCGACGATGTCGAGCGGGATGCCGCGATGGAGGCCGCGCTCGAGCAGGCCAACGAGGCCGCGATGCCGACCGAGCGCCTCGCGTCGGTGGACTCGGCGTACTGGACCAACGTCGGCACCAAGGAGCACCTGCGGTGGGTGATGGCCGAGGACGAGGACACGCTGCTCGACGCGCTCGCCCGTCTGCGTGCTGCGGGCAAGGACACCTTGATCGACGAGGGTCGCTTGGTGGGATATTTCCGTGCCCACGGCCTCGTCGTCCCCGTGTGGGACCTCCCGGTGGGCACGGGCGCGGCGGCGCTCGAGGAGCCTGCTGCCGCATTCAAGGCTGCGCTCGACGAGGCCCTTGCCGCGACCGAGGACCTCACCTCTGAGGAGCGGTCCGCACGCCAGGGACTCGTCAACCGTCAGGTGACGATCCGCTGAGTGTGATTCGCGCCATGCTCTGATTGAAATTCGTTGGACTGGCTGCGATTTCGCCAGATCCTCACCTAGAGTTCGTTTCAGACCCAGTTGGTGTTGTGTCCCCCGTCAGCATCAACTGGGTCCTCCAATTTTCCGGGCACCTCGTCGCTCAGTCCCCGACCGACTCGCAGGTGCCGTCCGTGTGACAACGGGCCGCAGGAACACCCGGTGACTCGGCGAGGCTGAGCAGGACCGAGGTGTCGTCCTCCCAGCCCACGATGTCGACCGTCTGGTCGCCGACGTCGAGCACCGTCTGGTTGGTGCCGTCGCCGAGGTCGCGCACGATGACCGAGCGTGCCCCCAGCAGGACCATCGACTGGGCATCCGGCGAGACCAGCGCCGTGGCCCAGCCGTCGACCTCCGCGATGGCGACGAACCGTTCCTCGCGCAGTCGGCCGAACCTCGTCCCGGATGCCCCCACCGTGAGCATCCCGCCGTCGCCGGTGACCTGGAGCAGCGCGTCGCCGTCGAGATCCACGGGGGCTGGAGGAGTGCGCACGTCGAGGGGCGCCGCCCAGGTCGCGCCGCCCCCCGAGCCGTACGTGACCCCGTCCTCGGTGACCCCCGCCAGAGCGAACGACCGTGTGCAGCAGGTGGGCGAGAACGCGACCTCGATGCGCTGCGAGCCAGACCTGGAGCCGTCCCGCTGCCACCGGTCCACGAACACCCTGCCGTCCGGACCCGTCCCCGCCCAGGCGACGACCGCGCCGTCGGCCGAGATGACCGGCAACCCCACGGCATCCAACGTCACGGACTGCAGGCGTCCGCCCTCGACGGCTCGGACCCTGCTGCGTACGGCCCCGTCGGCGGGCCTGATCCCCGGACCCTCAGGGACGTCGACGACCAACACCTGACCGCCGCCCTGCACCACGCGGGAGCCGGTGGGCACCTCGATCCTCTCCCCGTCGGGCAGCACGAGCTCGGTGTCGCGCACGTACGCCAGACGGGCCTGCTCCCCGGCGGGGAGGGCGTCCAGACGGGCAGGCGCTGGCCCGGGCGCGACCCCCTCGTCCGCACCCGGGCCAGCCGAGGTGCATCCCGTTACGGCAAGAGCGAGGGCAACCCCCACGAGGCCCTCCAGCAATCGACGCATCCCGCACCTCCTGAAGGTGGGATGCGCCGTGCCTCACAAAAGTTGCGGACCCGCGAGGATCAGACCAGCGCCCAGGGGTCCTCGCGCTCGAACACCGTCGGGAAGAGGATTCGCACCCCGTCGCGCGCAGCCAGGCGATCCAGGACGCGCATCGTCACGTCCAGGTCGTCTCCGGCGTACGGCAGAGCCCGCAGCGGCTTGTCGAGGCCTCGGAAGAAGTCATCCCAGTGGGTCAGCACGACCACCGTCGCTCCGACGGCGCCCACCGTGTGCTCCCAGTACGCCTCGATGTAGGACTCCGGCTGGACGCCGAGTTGGCCGACACCGAGGTAGGCGACCTCGGCGGACTGAGTGGCCAAGGCTCCGGGCACGTAGCCGGCGCTGCCCTGGAGCAGGGCCGTACGGCCTGAGTCGTGCGTGGCGACGATCGACCAGGCATCGCCGCAGCGGTACGCGCGGGCGCTCACCGGGGGGACGACCGGGGTCGTGATCGCCCCGGGGAAGCGGTCCGGAGGGCAGTGTTCGGAGGCAGTGAACGCGAGGGTCCAGGCGCCCAGACGTACGGACTCGCCGCTGGCGACCTCGCGGATCCGATCGGCCGGCAGGTCGCTGCCTCGGCCGACCTGGACGGCAGAGGGGCCACCCACGAGCGCGGCACCGGTGCGTTGCGCGACCACCGCGGAGTCCTGCGCGTGGTCGTAGTGCGTGTGGACCGGGACGACCGCCTCGAGGGTCGTCACGCCAGCCCGGGCCAGGGCAGCGTCGATGCGCGCCAGGTCGGGCGACAGCTTGGTCACCGCGACCCGCGGCAGGCTCGGGCGGGAGAAGAAGCCATCCGTCATCACGGCGCTGGTGCCGTCGGTGAGCAGGACGGTCGCGACCCCCAGGAAGGTCACCGACAACTCGCCGGAGGCCCGCGGCACAGCGAAGCGGTCGGCGTACGCGGAGATGTCGGGTCGGCCCGGCTTGAGTCGCATGGGCCAGAGGGTACTTCTCGGCACCGGCGCGTTTCAGGAGTTCGGCGCCTGAGCCGGGCCCGACTACTGCGTGGTTCGGGCGAGCCACTCCTCCCGGGTGATCGCGTACTCGTAGGTGGAGGTGAAGCGCCCCTTGGACCAGAAGTCCTCCACCCGGAAGACCTCCAAGGACATGCCGAGCCGCTCGGCGAGCGCCGCCGAGCGGGCGTTGTCGGCGTCGAGACTGGCGCGCACCCGGCGGACGCCGTAGTGGGTGAAGGCGGTGGCCATCGCCGCCTGCGCCGCCTCGACGGCGAATCCCTGCCCGCCCTCCCACGGCACCAGGGTCCAGCCCAGTTCGGCCGTCAGGAGGCCGACCTCCTGCAGCATGATGATGAGGTCGCCCACGACGCGCCCTTCGCGCTCGATGACCAGCGGCAGCGCGCGGTGGGGGCCGTCGTCCGGCTGGGATCGCCACCACGACATCGCGTCCGTCTCGGGGCGGATGTGGGGCGGCGTGAGCAGGCCCTCCACGAAGGCGGGGTCGGCGTACGCCGCGGCCAGGGTCGCGCTGTCGGTGGGCCGCGGCGGGCGCAGGACGAGGCGGTCCGTGTGGATCGGCGTCGGGGCGGGAGCGGGCGAGAACCAGCGCTCGCTGAGGCGGTCGACCCACCGCTGTCGGGGCGGCTCCTCGTCGAACCGGAGGCGGTCGTACGCGGTCATCGGGCGCAGCAACGTGTCGAGGCCACGCACGCCCACGCTGCCAAAGAGCGCCTCCCACAGGCTCGCCCGGCCGAGGTCGTCGCGGGGGTCGCGGATCAGGACATCGAGGGCCGCGCTGGCCTGCGCGATGACGCGCTCGGCGCGCATCACCGCGACGCCGTCCGAATCGGTCAGGTCGACGCGGCGGCCGGTGAGGTGGCGTTCCCACTCGCGCTGGGCGTGCTCGGGGTCGTCGGGCCAGCAGCTGCGGAACCAGTCGGCCACGAGGGCCGCGTCGCCCGTGATCTCGACCATCTTGAGGTGGTCCTTGGGGACCATCGGGGTCCCGTCCGAGAGCAGGTACGCCGGCAGGGACGCCTGCCCCGCCAGCATGAGCTGCACCGAGGTGGGGGAGGCTTCGACGAAGTGCTCGCGGACGTACGCGTCGTCAGCAGCGGTCATGGGGTGCGCGCCGTTGACGGCGAGGAACAACTCACGGACGCGGTCGAGATCGCTCACCTGCACAGGCTGCCACGCAGTGGGGCGCGGGGCCATGGAATAAGGTCCGCCTCGGGTGGCCGCATGCTGGTCGGGCCGCCGCCACGATGACCCGAGGAGACCCGATGCGTGAGCCGCGGACCGTCCTCGTGGCGGGCGGATCCGGGGTGGTGGGTCGGCAGTTCTGTGCGATGTTCGCGCGGCGCCACGAGGGCGTACGACTTCTGGTCTCCGGCCGCGACCTGGCGCAGGCCGAGGCGGTCGCCGCGGACCTGCCGAACGCGACGGCGGTGCGGATGGACGTCACGGGACCCGACCCGCTCGCCGCGGCCTCGCCCCTGGCGTCTGGGTCGCTGGACGCCGTCCTCGTGCTGTCCGGAGATCCGCAGCTGACCCTCCTCGGGGGCGCGTTGGAGCGCGGGGTCCCCGTCGTCGACGCCTCCGAGCAGGTGCTTGCGGTGGACCCGGTCCTCGACCTGGTGGCCGCCTCAGGAGCGCAGGTCCCGGTCGTGTTGCCGGTCGGCTGGGCCGCCAGCGCGGTCGCCGTCGCGGCGACGTCCTTGCTGGGTGAGGACGAGCCGTACGACCACCTCACCCTCCACGGCCTCATCCGCCACGACGACCGCGTCGGACCGGCAGCGGCCGCGTCGCTGGCGGACCTGCACCGCAGCATGGCGGTGTGGCAGGGAGGGCAGCGACGGCTGGCGCGGGGGTTCGCGGAGCCGCGTTCGGTCGCCTTTGATGCCGGGCGCTTCCGCGCTCGACGCCTCTCCAGCGGGGAGCAGGACACGCTCTACGAAGCCAAGGTGGCGATGGGCGTGGCCGTGCGGATGGCGTACGACGACCGTCCCCGCGCCACCGGCCTGGCGCTGCTGGTCGGGACGGGCGCGTGGACCTTCCTCCCGCGGCGACTGCGCGCAGGGCTCCTGCACGTGCCCGCGGCCGCCGGCGCTCCGCACGAGGTCCGGGTGAGCGCCTATCGGGGCGACGTGGTGCGGCACCTGACCGTACGAGACCCCGCCGGCCGCGCCCACCTGGCCGCAGCGAGTCTGGTGGGTCAGGTCGAGCGGGTCCTGGAGTTGGGACGGGCTCGGCCCCGTGCGGGGGTGTCGTACCCCGAACAGGCCATCGATCTGGCCCGCGACGTGGAGTCCATGCGTGAGTTGGGCGTGGGCTTCGAGGTGGCCTGACGGCTGCCCTCTCCCGCCCCGCCTCTCCGCCCCGCCCGCCGCCCCGCCCCGCCCGCCGCCCCGCCGTCCCCATGTAAAGCGGGGTTATCGCATCTTGTGCATGCTTGTGACGGCGCACCAGAGGGGATAACCCCGCTTTACATGAGGGCGGGGCGAGCCGAGCCGGGCAGGACGAGCCGAGCCGTACGGGGGTCAGCCGCGCGAGGGATCGGCGGGGTAGACGCCGAGGACCTTCACCTCGGTGGTGAAGAACTCCAGCTCCTCCAGAGCACGCTTGAGCCCGATGTCGTCGGGGTGCCCGTCGACCTCGGCGAGGAACTGGGTGGCGGTGAAGCCGCCGCCGACCATGTACGACTCCAGCTTGGTCATGTTGACGCCGTTGGTCGCGAAGCCGCCGAGCGCCTTGTAGAGCGCCGCGGGCAGGTTGCGGACGTTGAAGACGAACGAGGTGACGACCGGGCCGTTGCCGGCAGGGGCGCGGACGTAGTCGCGCGAGAGGATCACGAACCGGGTCGTGTTGTGGTCGAAGTCCTCGACCTCGTCGCGCAGGATCTCGAGGCCGTACACCTCGGCGGCCAGAGGCGGAGCCAGCGCGGCCATCGTGCGGTCGCCCGATTCGGAGACCTCTCGCGCGGCGCCGGCGGTGTCGCCCGAGACGACCGGACGGGCGCCGAGTTCGCGGATCACGCCGCGGCACTGTCCGAGCGCGTGCACGTGGCTGTGGATCGTACGGACCTCGTCGGCGCGCACGCCCGGCAACGCCATCAGGGCGAACTGGATGCGCAGGAACCGCTCGCCGACGATGTAGAGGCCCGAGTCGGGCAGGAAGTGGTGGATGTCGGCGACGCGGCCCGCGATCGTGTTGTCGATCGGGATCATCGCGAGGTCGGCCTCGCCGCTCGTCACCGCCGAGAACGCGTCCTCGAACGACGCGCACGGCACGTGGGTCGCGTCGGGGTAGGCCTGCCTGGCCACGATGTGGGAGTTGGCGCCGGGCTCACCCTGATAGGCGATGCGCAGCTGGGCGGACGAGTCGTTCACGCTGCGAGTCTGCCACTGGGCCGTGCCGCGGGCCCGTGGCGGCCCACTGTGCGGTGCATGCGATTCGGCCGATCGAGGCTTAGTGTCGTCGCGTGCTGCCGACCGTCCTCTCCGTCCTCGCCCTCCTGGTGGCGCTCGCCGCGCTCGCCTTCGCCGTACGCGCCTCCCGTGGCGCCGGTCGCCGCCCGGCCGGCGATCCCGACGCGCTGCCGACGGACGTCGAGGGCCTGCGACGGGAAGTGGCGGCGCTGCAGGCCGAAGCGGCCGACGCGCTGCGGCACGTCGCGGTGGTGCGCTACGACGCCTTCGGGGACGTCGGCGGACACCTGTCGTGGACGCTTGCGATGCTCGACGACGCCGGCAACGGGGTCGTGCTCTCGTCGATCCACGGCCGCTCCCAGGCGCGGACGTACGCGAAGTCGATCGCGGCCTGGAGTTGCGACCAGCAGCTCAGCCCCGAGGAGGACGAAGCCATTACCCACGCGCGCGGAAGGCGCTAATCTCCGCGCATGAACCCGCTCCGTCCCGTGGCCCTGGCACTCGGCGCTCAGCCGTGGCTCCCGAAGTTCGGCACGGTCATCGTCGGCCTCGACCGCGGCATCCAGAAGGTGTCGCGGGGTCGTCTGACGCTCCTGATGGCGGCCGGCCTGCCGGAGGTGATGCTGTCGGTGCGCGGACGCAAGACCGGGCTCGTACGGACCACGCCGCTGCTGTGCGTCCCCCACGGTGGGGGGTGGCTGGTCGCCGGTTCCAACTGGGGCGCCCCCACCCCGCCGGCCTGGGTGGGCAACCTGCGGGCGGCCGGCGAGGGGTCCGTCAACTGGCACGGACGCGACATCGCGGTGACCGCCCGCGAGGTGGCAGGCGAGGAGCGGGCCGAGTTGTGGCAGGCCATGCTCGAGACCTGGCCCAACTACGCCAAGTACGCGGAGCGCACCGAGCGCGAGATCCCGGTGTTCAGGCTCGACCCGAGGTGAGCCCGCTCATCGGGTGACCCGGACGACCCGCTTGGCCCGCGACCGTGCCCGGGTGGTGTCGCCCACGTAGACCACCGTGATCGTGTGGCGTCCCGGCGTCTTCAGGCCGGGGATCGCGACCCAGATCTTGCCCTTCCTGAGGGTGGCGACGCGGGTGAGCACCTTCCGCTTGCCCAGGTGCACCTTCACCTTGACCCGTCCGGGGACCTTGGCCCCGGAGGCCGTACGGACCTTCACCTTGGCGACGAAGCGGGCATTCGGGGCGACCGTGGCAGGCGCCACGAGCGTGGTGCGGGTGCGCAGGCGCTTGGTCTGCGGCAGCGGGCTGGAGCCTCCGGGTGGGGTGACGGCGCCCGGCGGCAACTCGGCCAGCGGCACGACGTGGGACGCCTCGACGTTGCCGGCGACGTCGAGGGCGCGGAAGGACAACGACCCGGTCAGGCCGGTCACCGGAGCGGTGTAGGTCTGCCACGCCCCCGACCCGTCGCGCCACTCGATGCGCTGCACGCCGGACGTCGCGTCCGTGGCCGTGAGCCGCGCGCCGTGGTCGTCGGTCAGCACGGTCGCGGGTGCGACGGTGTCGACGCGCACGGTCCGGACGGTGGTGCTGGTCGCGCCGCGGCTGTTGGTGGCGCGCACCCGTACGACGCTCTCGCCCTGCCCGAGGGCCACCGGGGCGGGCGTCCACGCGCCGCCGAGGCTGATCTCCCCGGCGAGCGGCGTCGAGGTGAACGGATCGTGGGCGCGGGCCGAGGCATGGCTGGGTGAGGTGATCCAGCCGGACTCGCCGGGGGCGACGGAGGTGTCGACGCCCACCATCGGGCGCCACGCGCTCCACAGGGCGGAGAGTCCCGCGGCGTCCAGGGCGCCGAGCAGGGTGTGGGGGCTGGTGACGAAGCCCGTCCAGATCTGGTTGCCTCCCGCGGAGTGGCCGTACAGCCCCGGACGATGGTTGCTGCGGAACAGGTCCAGCGCCGTCCCCGGTGCGCTCGCTCGTACGACGTGGCCGTCGTCCTGCAGCAGCCAACGCTGCTCCATCGCGTCGGAGCACGGTGCCGTGACGACGGGGGTCTGTGCACGCAGGCACAGTTCGGGTCGGTCGGCGGGGTGGATCCGCCCGGCGCTGTCCACCCACCAGGTCTCCGCCGAGGATCCCGTGCACAGCGTCTTCGACGTCGTGGCCCGTACGAGGGTGCTGCCGTCGGCTTCCTGGTCGAGGGTGAGGCACTTGCCGCCGTCGACGGTGACGGTGTTCCCGACGGGCAGCACGCGGCCTGGTCCGTCGAGGTAGCCGTGCCCTTGCAGGAAGGCCATGAGCGTGGCGCTGGCACCGGAGGGGTCGTCGTCGCCGAGGGCGTCGCCGTGCTCGGCGACCCACGCCTTCAGGTCCGCAGCGTCGTCGGCCAGGTGCAGGGCGCGCTCGGCGACCTCGCGGGCGGCGGGGGAGAGGGCGGACAGGTCGTCCGACCACCCGCGCAGGATGCGGAGCTCGTTCGTCGTCAGGGCCGGGTACGCCTGGTCCGCCAGCGACGCCAGGCGCGCTTCGAGGCCCGTCAGTTCTACGGTGCGCAGCGCCTCGAAGCCGGCGGTGCGGCCGACGACGACGGGGGCAGCCATGGGGGCGAGGTCGGTCGCGATCGTGATCGGCTCGCCGAGGGTCGTGGTGATGCCGTCCTTGCGGCAGGCGATCTGCGCTCCGGTGGGCTCGTCGGACTCGGCGATGTTGATGTTGAGCTGCTTCACGCCGTCGCCGGCGCCGATCTCGACGTACCGGGTCGGCAGGGAGGTGAAGGTGATCTGGACCCAGCACCGGCGCGTCTGCGTCACAGCGGTCGGGTCGACCTGCGGCAGGTCGAAGGTGACGCCGTAGTTGGACCGGAAGGCCGGGTAGAGCAGCGACTGAGCCGGATTGGCCGGGTTGTAGCCGCCGAGGAGCGTGAAGACCGAGCCGCCCACCCGGGCGGGCCGGGGGCGGTTGAACCCCGGGTTGGTCACCTTGGCGTCCACCCACTCCCCAGCGGTGGCGTCCCAGTCGCGGTAGCCGCTGGGGTAGGCAGTGTCGGCGGTGACCGTACGCATGTGGTCCTGGGTGCGGCGCAGGCTGTAGGCGGTCATGTGGGTGTAGTCCGCGACGGGGCTGGCGTCCCAGCCGCCTGCCATCGTGTCGGTGTTGAAGTTGTACTTCCCGGCGAGGCTCTCGGTGAAGGGCACTTCGTCGATCTTGCGCACCGGCTCGTACGCGCCCGGGTTGAGGTTCGAGCGCATGAGCTTGCGGTAGGCGATCCACCCCCACCCGGAGTCCATGTGGTGGCTGGCGTTGCGGATGCGGTCGTCGCCGGTCTTGGAGTTGTCCTTGCCGGGGAAGTGGCCCAGGCCGTAGGAGTGTCCGAGCTCGTGGCTGAGCTCGTTGCCGAAGGAGTCGTACAGCGTGGCCATGCCGTTGCCGCCGGACAGGCCGTGGGACTGGTAACCGTTGGCGTACATGCCTGCGGAGTGGTGGATGACGCGCTGGTTGGTGACCTGGGGCTGGTTCTGGTTCATGTCGGAGCTGGTGATGCCCCACGTGGCGAGGTTGATGCCGGTGGAGACCTGCGCCTTGCCGACGTTCTCGCGCATGTCGCCGCTGTAGACGCCGCCCTCACCCGCCGACGCCGTGTCATAGATCGCCCCGGTGCGCACGATCACCTTGTCGAGCTCGACCTTCTCGTAGCGCGCCATCGTCATCTGCGCGATCGGGATCGTCTGGAAGTAGTCGGTGGCGCCGTTGGCGGGCTGCCGGATGAAGCGGTGGCCGCCGCTGTCGGGCGCGGTGGTGAGCATGCCCAGCTGGATGTTGTTGATCACCATCTCCACGGGAGCGGCCAGTTCGACGGGCGTGGAACCGCTGCGACCGTCGCCGTCGGTGAAGGTGAGTGTCAGATCGGGGCGTACCCACTGCCACGGCAGTTCCACCGACCACGCCTGCGTCGACCACGCCACGGAGCCGCGCGAGTCGTACGTCTGGTCGGAGGCGGGGATGCGGCGAGGGTGGTTCATGGTGAGGGTTCCCATGACGGTGCCGTCGACGCTCACCCGGACGCTCACGCGCGTAGTGGCCTGGGCCGGGATGAAACTGAGCAGAGTCGCGCGCTCGGCGACCGCCATGGGTCGCTCGGCCGCCTTGTTGCCGACCGGGGAGCTGGAGGTGGCTTGGATCAGGTCCACGCGTCCGGCCAGGGCGCCGGTCAGGTCGTTGCGCTGGACCCGTACGGCGCCGGTGCGGTCGAGGTCCGCGAAGCCGAGGTCGGCGCCGGGCCGGTAGGCGTCCCGTACGGGCAGTTCGACGGGGGTTCCGTTCGCCGTGGCCGCGGGGTGGGCGAGGGCGGGGACTGCCGAGGCGAGCAGGCCGGCCGAGAGCGCGATGGACAGGAGGGTGGCGGTTCGGCGCGCGCGGGCGCGGCCGAGCTGCCCCCGTGATGTGGGTGGCATCGGGGTCCTTGGGGGTGGGGGATTGCTGGCCCGGGGGCCTGGGGTTCCCGGCGGGTGGGGTCCGCTGGGGTGGGTCCCTCGATCGTAGGCAGCGCGGGCGCCGCACACACCCGGCCTCCGGTGCGTCTTGTGTGGTTCGGAAGGACCATTCGGTCTAGTCCCGTGTGCTCAGCAGGCTTCGTACGCCCGGCCGCCGGTAGGCCGCCTCCGCCCGGCCGGCCGGCCCGATGTAAAGCGGGGTTATCCGTACTGGCGCTCCGTTACAGGCATGCACAAGATGCGATAACCCCGCTTTACATGGACCGCCTGGACCCGGACGGCTCGGTGGCCCGTAACTGGACCGGGGCGTTGGTACGCCGGCCCGCTCCGCCTCAGCGCGGAACGCGGACGAGCAGCCGCCCGTGGATGCAGGTGGCGCGCAGCTCACGCCCGTTGCCGATGGAGTCCCCGTCCAGTTGGCGCGGCACGTCCTGAGGCGAACGTACGACGATCTCCGAGCCCGTGAGCCGGTCGATCGTCTCGTCCGTACGCTGCGACTTGGACATCACCCGCACGGCCAGCGGGACCCACGACAGGAACCGCTTGGGGTGCAGCAGCACCACGTCGAGTTGGCCGTCGTCGATGGCGGCGTCAGGCAGCAGTGGCATCCCGGCCTGGAGGTAGCCGACGTTGCCGATCACGACCGTGCGCGCCCGGTGGGTGGTGAACTCGCCGCCGTCGACCGAGATCTCGACCTTCATGGCCGGGAACATCAGGGACTTGAGGCCGCTGATGACGTACGCGAACCAGCCCACGCGCTTCTTGATGTCCTCGTTGACGCCTTCCATGATGGCGGCGTCGAAGCCCATCCCGGCCATCACCATGAAGTGGGTGCCCTCGAAGCCGTCGCCGCCGACCTCGACCATGTCGATGGCGCGGTCCTGACCGTTGAGCCCCACGTCGATGGCGGAACGGATGTAGAGCGGGATGTCGAGGTTGCGTGCCAGCAGGTTGCCGGTGCCGGCAGGGATGATGCCGACCGGGATTCCGGTTCCGGCGAGGACGGCGCACACCTCTCGTACGGTCCCGTCGCCGCCGCAGACCAGGACCAGGTCGGCTTCACCGTCGAGCGCGGCCTGCGCCATGCCGGTGCCGGGGTCCTCAACGCTCGTGTACTGCCACTGGGGTTCCGACCAGCCCGACTCCAGCGCCATCGCGGTCACGATCGAGCGGAACTGGCCGGGGTCCTCCACCTTGATGGGGTTGAGGATGACGGTGAGGCGCCGCGCGGAGGTGTAGACCTCGGGCAGGGGCTCCTCCTTGACCGCGTGCCCGCGCGGGCGCGGCGAGTACGCCACCAGCCACAGCAGCCCGACAGCCACCCCGAGGGCGGTGCCGGCGATCACGTCGCTGGGGAAGTGGCGCCCCAGCAGCACCCGGTCCAGGCACACGACGAGCACCAGCAGTGCGCCGGAGACGTACGCCAGCCGGCGCAGACCGCGGCGACGCAGGAACATGCCCGCCAGCACCAGCAGGACCGTGACCAGTGACGCGATGCCGGTGGCGTGACCGGAGGGGAAGGACGCGGAGTCGTGGAGGTACTCCGTCCACTGCCACTGCGGCCGGTCGCGGTCGAAGAGCCACTTGAGCAGGCGGTTGGCGAGCGTGGAGGTGATCATGACAGCCACCACGTAGACGGCCGCACGCCGGTGGCTCTTCCACAGCAGCAGCCCGGCGATCACGATCGTGTAGATGGTCATCGCGATCACGTCGAAGGCGACCTCGATGCCGCGCAGCAGGCTCACCAGGGCGCCGTACTCGTCTGCGGCGTCCTCGGCGTCGCGCCCGAGCAGGTCGAAGCCGTCGAGCGGCGTCCGGTCACCCGTGGTCAGGAACGCGATCACCGCGAACACGACGAGAAGGGCGGCACTCCAGCCGAGGAACACACGTGGTCGATCCAGCACTCGCACAGTATGCCGGGAGGGCCGGGTTGCGGTGTTTGTGCGTCACCCGGTGACTCACAGACACCGCAACCCAGGCAGGAGCGCGGCTCAGGTGCGGCGGATGGCGAGGGTGCTGGTCTTGCCTGCGGTGATCACGAACGTGGACGTCCCCGGATGGTGGCCCGCCCGGCTGCCGACCTCATGACGTCCGGGACTCCTCCACCTCCTGCGCCATCCCGATCCGCTCCAGCACGGTGGGATGGGAACCCCACAGCCACTGCGTCACCCGGGGGGGTGTCGGGTCGGCCAGCGAGCGCAGCGCGAGTCGCCGCTGCATCGCGATGAACGCGTCGGGCGCGTCGGTGACCTCCAGCGACACCAGGTCAGCGCGCGCCTCCAGGTGACGGGAGACGGTGTTGGTGAGCGGGTTGGAGACCTGCACCGCCAGCACGTACGCCGCCAGCAGGGCGGGCACCAGCTCGGGGCCCGGCCGCTGCCTGCGGCCGAGGACCAGCCCGAGCGCACCGACCCCGGCGCCCACGCCCAGCGCTCCGAGCGCAGTCCCCACCAACACGTCGTGGTTCTTGGCGTGCGCGAGCTCGTGGGCCACGATCACCATCACCTCGTCCTGCGCTGAACCGCCCTTGTCCGCCTCGGTGAGCAGGGTGTCGTACAGGACCACCCGCTTGGTGGCGCCGATCCCGGAGACGTACGCGTTGAGGGTCGTCGTACGCCGCGACGCGTCGGCCACCAGCACGTCGCCCACCTCGACCCCTTCGCGCTCGGCGAGGTCGAGAACGCCCTGACGCACCGGGCCGTCGGGCAGTGGCTCGAACGAGTTGAACAGCGGCTCGACGACCACCGGGTACGCCAGCGAGCCGACCACCACGAAGCCGGCCGCCACGACCCCAGCCACCGCTGGCCACGCGCGCGGCAGGCGGCGTACGAGCCCGATGAGGCCCACCACGACCAGCGACGTCACCACCACGTCGAACGCCAGCCCGACCGCCACGTCGCGCAGCCAGCCGCCCCACGTCTGCGTGCTCAGGCCGTGCGCAACCCGGTGCCGGTAGCCGCCGATCGCCGTCGGGAGCGTCACCACACGCACCACGAGCGAGACCACCGCCACGGCGAGCGCCGAACGCACCCACCATGGCCCCGGCAACCGGCCCACCACGGCGCGCGTGCCGCGGCGGGTGGCCAGCAGCGCGTACGCGAGGAGGGTGATGGCGAGACCCGGCCAGGACCACGCCCGCGAGACGAACGCGAACGACTCCGCCCGGTCGATCTCAGCCGCACTGAACACGTCGGACGCCGAAGCCGGCGTGACGCCGTCGGCCACCCCCCACGGGACCAGCAGCCACGCCGCCACGACGACGGCCGCACCGAACCCGAGGGCCACGAGACCGCCGACTCCTCTCGCACCCATGCGGCGAGTGTGCCACCGCCCCCTGACGGCTGCGGGTGCGTACATTCGATCCATGGCCCTGCCCATCGAGCAGTACGCACTGATCGGGGACCGCCGCACCGGGGCACTCGTCGGCTCGGACGGCTCCATCGACTGGCTCTGCCTGCCGAGCTTCGACTCGCCCGCCTGCTTCGCCGCCCTCCTGGGCACCGAGGACCATGGCCGTTGGCAGCTGTGCCCCGTGGAGCCGTACACGGTCTCGCGGCGCTACGTCGGCCGCTCGACGGTGCTGGAGACGACGTTCACCACGGCTTCGGGCACGGTCGTGGTCGTCGACGCGATGCCGCGGGAGGCGGACCGCGCCGACGTCGTACGGAGGGTGCGGGGCATCACCGGCACCGTGTCGATGCGCAACGACTGGCGGGTGCGCTTCGACTACGGCCACGTGGTGCCGTGGGTGCGGCGCCGCAGCGTCGACGGCGAGGACGTCATCACTGCAGTGGCGGGACCCGATCAGCTGGTCCTGCACGGACCCCGGATGCCGCAGGCCTCGGACCACCGCCACGTCGACACCTTCGAGGTGGCGCAGGGGGAGGAGTTGATGTTCTCCATGACCTGGATCCCCTCGTACGCCTCGCCGTCCGAGCTGGGCCGCGTCGCTGACCGGATCGACGCGACGGTCATCGACGACGAGCGCTGGGCCGACCTGTGCCACGACGACGTCCCCCAGGCGGACCTCGTGGCGCGTTCGCTCGTGACGCTGCGCTTGATGACGGACGAGGTGACCGGCGGGATTGTGGCGGCCCCCACCACCTCCCTGCCGGAGGACTTCGGGGGCGAACGCAACTGGGACTACCGCTACTGCTGGCTGCGCGACGCCGCGCTCACCATCGGGGCGCTCGTGCGCGGCGGTTACACCGACGAGGCCGAACTGTGGCGCGGCTGGCTGCTGCGCGCCGTGGCGGGGGACCCCCGCGATGTGCAGATCATGTACGCCCTTGACGGCTCCCGACGCCTGCCCGAGATGACGCTCGACCACTTGCCGGGCTACGCCGACTCGCGACCCGTACGGATCGGCAACGGCGCGGCCGGGCAACGCCAGCTCGACGTGTTCGGTGAGGTGATGATCGGGCTGTCCGAGCTGCGGCGGGCCAAGGGCCACTCCGACGAGCACGCCTGGGCGCTGCAGCGCAGCCTGGTCGATGGGCTCGTGGACGCGTGGGACGTCGCCGACCACGGCCTGTGGGAGATCCGCGGGCCGCAACGGCACTTCACGCAGTCGAAGGCGATGGTGTGGGCGGCCTTCGACCGGGCCGTGCGGGCCGTCGAGGAGTTCGGCCTCGACGGTCCCGTCGATCGTTGGCGGGCAACCCGCGATGCCGTTGGGGCGCAGGTGCTGGACCGGGGTTTCGACGAGCGGCGCCACACGTTCGTCCAGTCGTACGGCAGCACCGAGGTCGACGCGTCCCTGCTGGTGCTGCCGCGTACGGGCCTGGTCGCCGCCGACGACCCCCGCATGCTGGGGACGATCGAGGCGGTCGAGGCCGACCTGATGCGGGACGGCCTGTTGCTGCGCTATCGCACCGCCTCGGGCGTCGACGGGCTCGAGGGTGACGAGCACCCCTTCCTGGCCTGTTCCTTCTGGCTGGTGTCCGCGTACGCCGGTGCCGGCCGCATCGACGACGCCACGGCTCTCTTTGACCGGCTGTGCGGCCTCGCGAACGATGTGGGGCTGCTGTCTGAGGAGTACGACGTCGCCCACTCCCGCATGGTCGGCAACTTCCCCCAGGCCTTCAGCCACCTCGCGCTCGTCGGGGCCGCCTTCGACCTGAGGGACGCGCTCAGGCGCCGCGGGCCCGTGGGATCGCCGCCTGTCAGCCCCGCCGGATAACCTGTCGGCGTGATCGACCCTCGCATTCTTCGTGACTCGCCCGACCTCGTCCGCGCCGCCCAGGCCAAGCGCGGCCTGTCTGCCGACGTGGTCGACGTCGCCCTGTCCGCCGACGAGGCGCGCCGTTCGGCGATCGCGTCGTACGAAGCCAAGCGCGCCGAGCAGAAGGCGCTCGGCAAGCAGGTCGCCCAGGCCAGTGGCGACGAGAAGGCGGAGCTGCTGACGCGCACCAAGGCGCTGGCCGCCGAGGTCAAGGAGCTCGAGGCCGCCCAGACCGCAGCCGACACGGCGTGGGACGAGGCGCTCAAGTCGATCCCCAACATCGCATCCGACGCCTCGCCCGAGGGCGGCGAGGACGACTTCGTGGTCCTCGAGACCGTCGGCACGCCGCGTGACTTCGCGGCCGAGGGCTTCGAGCCGCGCGACCACATCGAGCTGGGCAAGATGCTCGGCGCGATCGACCTCGAGCGTGGCGCCAAGGTGTCGGGCTCGCGTTTCTACTTCCTCACCGGCGTCGGTGCCCAGCTCGAGCTGGCGTTGGTCACCATGGCGATGGATCAGGCACGCAACGCGGGCTTCACCCAGGTGATCGCCCCGTCGCTGGTCAAGCCGCGGGCGATGGAGGGCACTGGCTTCCTCGGCCAGGCCGCCGACGACGTCTACCGCATCGAGGGTGAGGACCTCTACCTCGTGGGCACCTCGGAGGTGCCGATGGCGGCCTACCACTCCGACGAGATTCTCGACGCCGCTCAGCTGCCGAAGCGGTACGCCTCGTTCAGCCCCTGCTTCCGCAAGGAGGCCGGCTCGCACGGCAAGGACACCAAGGGCATCATCCGGGTGCACTGGTTCGACAAGGTGGAGATGTTCGTCTACACCACGCTCGAGGAGTCCTACGCCGAGCACCAGCGTCTGCTGGCGTGGGAGAAGGAGTTCCTCGACAAGCTCGAGCTCGCGTACCAGGTCATCGACGTCGCCGCCGGCGACCTGGGTCTGTCGGCGCAGCGCAAGTTCGACTGTGAGGCCTGGATCCCCACCCAGGGCAAGTACCGCGAGCTCACCTCGACGTCCAACTGCACCGAGTTCCAGGCCCGGCGCCTCGACATCCGCCAGCGCGACGCGTCGGGGACCAAGCCGGTGGCCACCCTCAACGGCACGCTCACCGCGATCACCCGCACCATCGTCGCGATCCTGGAGACGCACCAGCAGGCCGACGGCTCCGTACGGCTCCCCAAGGCGCTGGTTCCCTACATGGGCGGCCTCGAGGTCCTGGTGCCGATCGGTGGTCGGGCTTGACGCCGGACAAGGCGCCCAAGCCTCTCGGCTGGAGGCCCCGCCTTCTCGCGCTCGACATCGACGGCACGCTCCTGCGCTGGGTCGAGGGCACGGGCGGCGTGCACGGTGAAGTGGTGCCGCGGGTGCGTGACGCCATCCGAGCTGCCGCCCAGGCCGGTTGTCACGTGGTCCTCTCGAGCGGTCGTTCGTTGCACGCGATGACGCCGATCGCCGATCAGATCGAGTTGCCGCTCGACGGCGAGGCGCCACTGTGGATGGTGGCCTCCAACGGCGCGGTGGTGCTGCGTTATCCGCCCGTCGAGGTGGTGCACGAGGAGACCTTCGACGCATCCGAGGCGGTCCGCAAGGTTCTGGAGCATCACCCCTCGGCCCTCGTGGGGGTGGAGGAGCGTGGCGTGGGATACCGCGTGACGCGCCCGTTCCCGCCGGGTGAGCTGGTGGGCGACATGATCGTCACCGACGTCGAGGATCTCATCGAGGCGCCGGTCAGCCGCGTCATCATCCGCGACCCTTCGGCCACCGTCGAGGACTTCCAGGCCCTCGCCGCCAAGCTGGGCCTGCACGGCACGGACTACGTGATCGGCTGGACGGCGTGGATGGACCTGGCGCCCGCCGGGATCTCCAAGGCGTCCGGTCTGGACTACGTCGCCCAGCAGCTCGGCATCGATGCGTCCGACGCATTGGCGATCGGGGACGGGCGCAACGACCTGGAGATGTTTGCCTGGGCCGGTCGCGCCGTGGCCATGGGCCAGGCGATTCGCGAGGTGACCGATGCCGCCGACCACATCACCGACGCTGTCGAGGACGACGGCGCTGCGGTCGAGATCGAGCGGTGGTTCTCCTCGAATGACTGAGCCGGCCGAGTTGTGGCGTCCCCGTCTGGTCGCGACCGACCTCGACGGGACCCTGCTCGACGGTGAGGGCAAGGTCTCCGCGCGCACCCGGGAGGTGCTGCTCGCGTTGGACGCCATCGATGTCCCGGTGGTCTTCACCACGGGTCGTCCGCTGCGATGGATGGTCGACCTGTGGGACGACGTGGGCGACCACGGGCTGGCGATCGTGTCCAACGGCGGGATCGTGTACGACGTCCACGAGCGGTCGATCCGTACCTCCCACGCGATCGCGCCCGACGTCCTCATCCAGGTCGGCGCGATTCTGCGCGACCAGATTCCGGGCACGAGCTTCGCTGTGGAGTCGACGCGCGGGTTCTCCCGGGAGGAGGGCTTCTTCCCGCGGCTCGCGGTCAGCACGATGCCCGACGTTCCCGTGGGCCCGCTCGAGCAGATCATCGATGACTCGGTGGTCAAGCTCCTCGCCCGTCACGAGGAGTTGGGCCCCGAGGTGTTCTGGGAGCGCGCCGAAAGCCTGGTCGGGGACCTCGTCACCACGACCTGGTCGTCGGTGGGCACGTTGGTCGAGATCAGCGCCGCTGGCGTCACGAAGGCGACCACCCTGGCCGACCTGACGCTCGATCTGGGCATCGCACGCGAGGACGTCGTCGCGTTCGGAGACATGCCCAACGACCTGCCGCTGATGTCGTGGGCGGGCCGCTCGTACGCCATGAGCAACGGCCACCACTCGGTGAGGGAACTGGCCGACCATGTCGCGCCGTCCAACGGTGAGGACGGCGTGGCCGTCACGTTGTCGCGACTGTTCGGGTGGGAGAAGTAGGCTCGCCTGCGGCATTCGCCCGTTGTTGGACGGAGCCCCGTCGCTGAATGGAGGAGGTCGCATGACCCGGTGGATTCGCTCGCTGATCGCGATGGCGCTCGTGGTGCTCGGACTCAGCGTGGTGGGGGGCGCCGCTCCGGCGTTCGCGTGTTCGTGCGCGCGGGCGACGATCCAGAAGTCTGCGGACGCCTCCAATGTCGTGTTCCGCGGCACGCTGGTGGCCATCACGCCGCCGGCCGGGGACACGTCGTCGACAGCCATGACCACGTACGCCATCCAGGCGCGCACCGCGTACAAGGGTGCGGTGGACTACAACACCGAGATCCAGTCGGAGGTCAGCGGCGCCTCCTGCGGCCTGGAGGGCATGGAGGAAGGCACCGAGTACGTCTTCTTCGCCACCGGAACTGCCGCGCCGTACCACGCGAGCCTGTGCGGTGGCACCGAGCCGGTGACCCCGGAGCGCCTCACCAAGATCGAGCAGGTGCTGGGTGAGGGAACCGCGATCGAGGTGCCTCCGCTGCCCGCGCCGACGCGGACCAAGATCGAGGAATCGCCGCCAGCGTCATTCTCCCGGATGGCCGCGCCCGGTGCTGCCGTGGTCGTGCTCGGGCTCCTGGGGCTCCTGCTGGTGGGGCGCCTGTCCCGCCGCTGACGGCCCAGCGTCGTACGGCGATCTGAGCCTGGGGCGTCATACGTTCCGGCGTGTGCGTCCCGTGCGTCATACGTTCTCGTACGTATAGGTGCGGCTTTGTATGACGCGAGGCGCTCACGGGCCGGTATGTATGACGCGAGGCCCAGCCAGAACGCTCGCCCAGGTGTGTGCTCGGGGCGCTACCCCACTCAGAGGTACATGCCCCCGGACTCGCCAGGCGTACGGGGAGTCTCGTCGCCCTGCGGCTGGGGCTCTCCGGGCATGCCGGGGACGCCCATCGACGGGGCGCCCATGGGCAGGGCCTTGCGGATCTGCTCCAGCTGGGCCCGCGCGGCCACCTGCTGGGCGTAGATCGCGGTCTGGATCCCGTGGAAAAGTCCCTCGAGCCATCCGACCAGTTGCGCCTGGGCGATGCGCAGCTCTCCCTCGGAGGGGGTGCCCTCCTCGGTGAAGGGGAGAGCGAGCCGCTCGAGTTCCTCGACGAGTTCGGGAGCGAGGCCCGCCTCGAGCTCCTTGATGGAGGCCCGGTGGATGTCCTTGAGGCGGTTGCGGCTGGCCTCGTCGAGTGGGGCGGCCTTCACCTCTTCGAGGAGCTGGCGGATCATGCTGCCGATCCGCATCACCTTCGCCGGCTGCTCCACGAGATCGGTGAGCGCGCGCTCATCGTCATCGGCCTCGCTCTGGGGGATGGCGCTGCGCGGGATCGTACCGATCGGGTTGCCGTCCGGGCCGACCACCACGACGTGCTCCTCGCCGTCGGCCACGGGGCCGTCGGGCTCGACGGACTCGGGCTGGACGGACTCGGTCTGCGAGGGCTCGCTGCTCATGCTGACCACCCTAGTCAGGGCGTACGAAGGCCGCCGCGCCTTCCGCCCCCTCCATGTAAAGCGGGGTTATCGCTACTTGTGCATGCTTGTGACGGCGCAGCAGTAGTGATAACCCCGCTTTACATGGCCAGACCGGGGCCGGGGCAGGGGCCGTACGCCGGGCAGGGGCCGTACGCCGGGGCACCAGGCGTACACCAGCCCCGCGAGCTCACTCGCCGACGAGCAGGATGATCTTGCCGGTGTGCGTGCTCGCCTCCATGCGCCGGTGAGCCTCGTCTGCCTGCTCGAGGGGCAGGACGGCGTCGATGACGGGACGCACCTGCCCGTCCGCGATCAGGGGCCACACGTGCTCCACGACGGAGGCGCAGATGGCGCCCTTCTCAACGTCGTTGCGCCCGCGCAGGGAGGTGGCGATCACGGCGCCTCGCTTGTTGAGCAGGGTGGCGATGTTGAGTTCGCCCTTGACGCCGCCCTGCATGCCGATGATGACCAGGCGTCCCTGTTCGGCGAGTGCGGTGACGTTGCGGTCGAGGTACTTGGCGCCCATGTTGTCGAGGATGACGTCCGCGCCACCGTCGGCGCTCAGCACGTCGACGAAGTCCTCGTCGCGGTAGTTGATGCCGACGTCGGCGCCCAGTTCCGCGCAGAAGGCGAGCTTGTCGGCGCTGCCGGCGGTGGCGTACACCTTCGTCGACATGGCGCTGGCCAGTTGGATGGCCATGGTGCCGATTCCTCCGCCGCCGCCGTGGACCAGGAACCGCTCGCCCGGTTGCAGTCCCGCGACCATGAAGACGTTGGACCACACCGTGCACGCCACCTCCGGCAGCGCGGCGGCCTCGACCAGCGAGACGCCGGCCGGCACCGGCATGAGCTGCCCGACTGGTACGGCGACCTTGCTCGCGTAGCCGCCGCCGCTGAGCAGCGCGCAGACCTCGTCGCCGATGCTCCATCCCTCGACGCCTTCGCCCAGCGCCGAGATCCGTCCGCTGCACTCGAGCCCGATGATGTCGCTCGCGCCGGGCGGCGGGGGGTAGAAGCCCATCCGCTGAAGCGTGTCCGCGCGGTTGACGGCGGTGGCGACGACGTCGACGAGCACTTCGCCCGGCCCCGCGATGGGGTCAGAGAGTTCGCTGACGGTGAGGACCTCGGGCCCTCCGGCCTCGGTGGCGATGACGGCGCGCATGGGCCAAGCCTGCCCTATCGGCCCGACCCGGATCCGTACGAGCCCCAGCCCCGCGTGAGGTGGTCAGGGCTCGAAGCGGTCGGCCGTGTGATCGACCCCGGAGTCGTCGGGGACCTCGTCGTCGACGTCGTTGGGGTCCGGCGCGCCCGCTGGCCGCTCCCAGCTCTCAGCGAGCAACTGGGCGCGTGCCGCCAACTCCTCGACGTCGCCGTCGACGGCCCCGGAACTGCCCACGGCCACCCCGAGCAGGTACGCCGTCAGCGGGGCCGCGGGTCGCTGCACCTGTCGGGCAGCCACTCTGGCGAGGTCGAGCACGAGCGCCGTGTCCACGTCGACCTCGATGTCGAGGGCGTCGCACAACTCGTCGATCCAGTCGCGCAGGTCCATCTGTCCAGTGAAGCCCTCCCCGGCGGTGCTGGCAAGGCCCCGTCGCCGCCTCAGCCGAGGTCTGCGGGCGTGTCGATGTCGGTGGCTTCGCGCCCGTCCGTCGCGACCTCGGCGAGGTCCGCCTGCTTCCAGATCCGGTGGACTGCGGCGCCGTCGGTGCGTTCGGGGCGCAGGCGTACGAGCACCCCGCGCCGCACCAGGGCACACAGTTGGCGACGGCCGTCGGCGTCGACGAGCACGGCGCCGTCGTGCCCAGCCGCGGCGGCGGCGAGGCGTACGAAGGTGTCGCTGCTGAGCCACGGCATGTCCACCGCGACCACGGCGACCAGGGCGTCGTCGGGGGAGGCGGGCAGGGCGTCGAGGCCCGCGTACAGGCCCGCGACAGGTCCCCCGTGGGGCGGCTGTTCGCGTACGAAGGCGATCAGGCCGCGGTGGGTCGGGCCCGCGCCGTCCACGACGTCGCCGGCGACAATGACGGAGGCCAGCGGAGGAAGGCTCGCCAGCACCCGGTCGAGCAGGGTGTGGCCGTCGATGACCACGCGCGCCTTGTCCCGCCCGCCCAAGCGGGAGCCACGCCCGCCGGAGAGCACGACCGCGAGCGTGACCGGGGTGGTGGCGGCACTCATGTCCACAGTCTCGCCGACACGGTTGCCGCACAGATGGCAGGCTGGAGGAATGACCGCCCAGCCCGAGATCGACGGCCCTGACCTGCGCGTGCGCGTGGTCCAGTGGGGTTCGACCCTCGACCGCGCGCACAACCGCGACCAGTTGGCATCCGCGGCCCGCTCCGGGCAGGTGCCACCGGCGGGTCTCGTGGTGCTGCCGGAGGCGTTTGCTCGTGACTTCGGTCCGCCCGACTCCGACCTCGGTGGCGAGGCGGAGCCGCTGGACGGGCCCTTCGTCTCGGAGTTGGCGGCCGTGGCCGAGGAGCGGCGTACGACCGTCGTGGCCGGGATGTTCGAGTCGTCCCCGGGTGCGCTGCCCTTCAACACCCTCGTCGTGCGGGGGCAGGCCACCGCCCAGTACCGCAAGATCCACTTGTACGACTCGTTCGGCTACCGCGAGTCCGACCGCCTCAGCGGCGGCCCGGTGGCTCCGGCGATCGTGGACGTCGAGGGGTGGCGAGTCGGTCTGGCCACCTGCTACGACCTGCGCTTCCCCGAGTTGTTCCGCGCACTCGTCGACGCGGGTGCCGAAGTGATCGTGCTCCCGGCCGCGTGGCTTCCCGGCGATCGCAAGGTCGATCACTGGCGCACGCTGGTGCGGGCCCGTGCCATCGAGAACACCGTGTACGTGGTGGCCGTCGGCCAGCCCGAGCCACGCTATTGCGGGCACTCGAGTGTGGTGGGCCCCCTGGGTGACGTGCTGGTGGAGCTGGGCGGGGAGGCGGACACGGCCGAGGTGACCTTGAGCCGTGCTGAGTTGTACGAGGCCCGCCGCACCAACCCGTCGTTGGCGAACCGGCGAATGTAAGGTCTGAAGACGTGTCCTCCCCCTCCGACGACCCCCGCGATGCCGCGACCGGCCAGCGTGCGGCAGACGGCGCCGTCTCCCGCCGTGGCCAGCGACGGCTCGAACGCGAGGCGGAGCGCCAGGAGGATCTGCGCCGCGAGGCCGAGGAGCGCAAGGCGGCGTTGATGGAGTCCGCCCGACGTCGGTTGGGTGACCTGGGTCCGGCGCAGCCTGCCCCACGGCCCGCGACGGCCCCGATGATGCCGGCTCCGGGCGAGGGGTTGTCCGCGATCGAGCGTCTTCGTCTGGCCCAGGGCATCAGTGCCCCGGCCGGACGCCCCCTCATGGGTGGATCAGCACAGCCGCCTGCGCCGCAGGAGCAGCCGTCGTACGAGGCGCCGCCCGCCGCCCCCGCGGCCCCCACGCCTGTCCCGGCTCCCGAGCCCGAGCCTGCGCCGGCCCCTGAGTCGGCGCCTGAGCCCGTCACAGCGGCCGCCACGAACCCGCCTCAGCGAGCCCCGGGCTGGCGTGCGCGTCGCGACGTGGCGCCGGAAGCTGCGCCCGAGCCCGTACGGCCCCCCGAGCCCGAGCCCCAGCCCGAGCCCGTCGCCGAGCCGCGCCCCGAGTCGGTGTCGCGACGTGATCGGGGCTCTCGGCCAGACGCGGCCTCGACTTCCGGTCCCGCCTCGCCAGCAGAGCGCGCGCGCAGGCCGGACAGGGATGCCGACAGCTCGCGGTTCGACGCTCTCGAGTCGCCGACACCCCTCACCGCCGTCTTCGCCGCGTTGGTCCTGATCGGGCTGGGTGGCCTCATCGCGACGCTGGCCGACTACGCTCCCGCCCTCGTCGCGTCGGCCGGGTCGGTCGTCGTCCTCACAGGCCTCGCGGGCCTGCTGGCGATCCGCAGCGGCGGACGCCCGCTCATGGCAGCCCCGTTGACCCTGGCGGCCGGCGTGGGAGTGGTCATCGCCGACCAGCCGGTCCTGTCCACCGGTGCCGCGGTCATGACGTGTGTCGTCGGTGGCGTGTACGCCGTGGTCGCGACGGTGCCCGCGGTGACGTACTGGGAGGCAGCCCGCGAAGTGGTGATCGCCACGCTGGTGGCTGCGGTCACGGCCATCGCCTGCCTCGGTTTCCAGCCCACCGTCTCGATCGGGCGGTTCGAGGTCACGGCCCTCCTGTTCGCCGTGGCGGCCGCCCTGGCACTCGTCCACAGACTCGGCGCCGGCCTGCACGGTCTGGGCCGACGCGGGCTGGCGGTGCTGGGGCTCGGTCTGGGCGTCCTGGTCGGTGCCATGCTGTACGCGGAGTTGCTGACGAAGTACGGCCCCTCCAACGCCGTGGCCAACATCCTCGCCTTCGTCGACGACGTGGAGCAGGTCATTTGGGCCTTCCCGCGGCCGCTGGTCGTGGTGCTGGGCATCCCCGCGTTGGCGTGGGGATGCCACATGCGCGCACGTCGCCGTCAGGGCTGGTGGGCCTGCGCCTTCGGCGTGGCGGCCACGTTGCCGGTGGCCACCAGCCTCGTCGATCCCGACGCCTCACTGATCGGCGCGGTGCTGCGGGCGTCGTACTCGCTGGTCCTCGGGCTGGCACTCGCCTGGGTCCTGATCCGTGTGGATCTGGCGCTCACCGGCCCCCGCGGCAGTCGCGCTCGCCGGGCCGAGGAGGCCACGGCCCACCGCCCCGAGCCGAGCCGATTCAGCCCGCTGTCCTGAGCGTCACCGGCCCGGTGCGGCATACCCCGTAGTAACCGTTAGCGTGCTGGTCATGCCCCGCATCCGCACCCACGAAGTGGTCTCCGAACTGGTGGCCAACGTCCTCGCCGTCGACTGTGCCGAGGGAGACCGCGTGGCCGTGGGGGACGCCGTGGTCCTGCTCGAGTCGATGAAGATGGAGATCCCCGTGCTGTGCGATGTGGCGGGGACGATCGCGGAGCTGCGGGTGTCGGTGGGTGACGTCGTCCAGGACGGTTCCGTCCTCGTCGTCGTGCAGCCCGGCTGACGGCGCACCAGCCGCGGCGATCCGTCGCGGACGGCCGCTGTCAGTGCCCGTGCGTAGTGTGGGCCCATGGAGTTCCGCTACCTCGGCAACAGTGGTCTGAAGATCTCGGAGATCACGTACGGCAACTGGCTCACGCACGGCTCCCAGGTGGAGAACGACGTGGCAGGCGAGTGCGTGCGCGCTGCACTCGACGTCGGGATCACGACCTTCGACACCGCCGACGTCTATGCAAACACGGCTGCCGAGACGGTGCTCGGCGGCGCCCTGCGCGGCGAGCGGCGCGAGTCGCTGGAGATCTTCACGAAGGTGTACTGGCCCACGGGGCCGCGCGGACACAACGATTCCGGGCTGTCCCGCAAGCACGTCATGGAGTCGATCAACGGGTCCTTGGAGCGCTTGCAGACCGACTACGTGGACCTCTACCAGGCGCACCGCTTCGACGTGGAGACACCGTTGGAGGAGACGATGCAGGCCTTCGCCGATGTCGTCCGCGCCGGCAAGGCGCTCTACATCGGAGTCAGCGAGTGGACCGCGGAGCAGATCCGCGCAGGCGCGGCGCTGGCCAAGGAGATGGGGTTCCAGCTGATCTCGTCGCAACCCCAATACTCCATGCTCTGGCGCGTCATCGAGGGTGAGGTCGTGCCTGCGTGCGAGGAGCTCGGCATCTCCCAGATCGTCTGGTCGCCGATGGCTCAGGGCGTGCTGTCAGGCAAGTACCTCCCCGGCCAGCCGCCCCCGGAGGGCTCGCGGGCCACCGACGTGCACGGTGGCGCCGACAACATCAAGCGGTTCTTGCGCGATGACGTCCTCCACGCGGTCCAGGGCCTGCGGCCGATCGCGGAGGACGCCGGCCTGACGATGGCCCAGCTGTCGGTGGCGTGGGTGCTCCAAAACCCCAACGTGGCCGCCGCGCTGGTGGGCGCGTCGCGACCCGAGCAGGTTCACGACAACGTGCAGGCTGCGGGGGTGCGACTCGAGCCCGAGATCATGGCCCGCATCGCGGAGGCGCTGTCCCCGGTCGCCGTGACCGATCCCGCGCTCACCGCGCAGCAGACGCCGTCGACGCGCCCGTCCTGAGCGCACGCTGGGTGATCGCGAGTCAGGGTGGTTCGTGAGACGGGACGGTTGGTGAGACAGGGCCGTTCGTGAGACAGGGCCTTCGAGAGTCCGCGACAATGCGGCCATGACTCTCGCTCGTCGCCTCGGGGCGGTCACTGCACTCGCTCTCCTCGGATCCTTGGTCCCCGTCGCCTCGGGGGCTGCGTACGCCGCCGTGCCGAGCGATCATTCAGCCCAGTGCGCCGAGGAGGGCGTGTCCGGTGCTTTGACCTTGGTCCGCAAGAGCACCGATCGCGGAGGAGCGGGCACCTCGCGGGCCACGTTCGGGGCGTACGTCTACCGCGGCTCGGATGCGGCCGTACGGTGCGTCGTGGTGGAGGTGCGCGCCGCGGGCAACAAGCGGGTCGAGAACGCAGCCTCCACAGCCAGCCTCGAGGTGGACGTGCCCGGGGATGCCACCGCCGAGACGGGTGAGGTGTACGTCGGATTGGCCGGGTCGGGCTCCAGTTCGACGAGCATGAGTGGCTCGACGTCCGGCCTCGCGGCCCAGCACTCCCTGAGCGCGGTGAAGGTCGCGGTCACCGAGCAGGCCAAGCTCGACGAGTTCATGGTCCCGTTCCTGCCGATCGCCCTGAAGCCCCTGGCCGACATGACGTTCACGTTTGCGCGACCCCAGGCGGACGTCTCGGTGTCGTACGAGGCCACCGCGACCAAGAAGGCCAAGCCGGTGAAGCGTTCCGTCGCGGCGAAGGCGCGCAAGAAGGAAGTGGCGGCGGCCAAGGCGGCGCAGGCCGCCACCGTGGCAGAGGCGACGGCTGAGCGCGACGCGCTCCTTGCCACCGCTGCCACGCAGACGGGCCTGCTGGCCGAGTGGACCACGTTCTACGCCTCCGCGATCCACCTCACGACTGTTGAGGAGGCCAGGGGCGCGTACAAGGCGGCGGTCAAGGTCGCGAAGCGCCGCGAGCGGCTCGCGGTCAAGGGGACCACGATCGTGACGCTGCACGATCACGAGTTCGCGGTGTCCCTGCCGCTCGCCTGAGGCGGATCAGCGGCCGAAGAGCTTGGCGAAGAACCCGCTGCTCGTTCCGGCCTGGGCGCGCTCGGCGCCCGTGTGTTGGCCGTTGCACCACTGGTTGGCGGGCACCATCGCCTTGACCGAGGCGACGTGCTGGCCGCAGCCAGCCCAGGTGGTCTTCTGACAGGTCTTGCAGGTGGTCGGACGGCACATGATCTCTCCTTGAGGGTGGGTGTTGCTGCGTCTGTTCGCGTCGTACCCCCTCCATGTAACGCGCGTTTATCGCTCTCTTCCGCTGCGCCATGACGTAGCGGCAGTGCGCGATAAACGCGCGTTACAAGTGGGGGTGGGTCTGGGGGCTTGGGCTGGCTGGGGGCGGGCGGGGCTGGCGGGGGCTGGCTCGGGGCGTCAGGTCAGGGCGCGGACTGCGCGCTGGGCGTTGAGGACGGCCACGACGAGGACGAGGCCGGTGAAGGTGGTGGCGAGGGCACGCGTGTCGATGCGGCGCGCGAGCCGGGTTCCGACGATCGCTGCGGCCGCCGACGTCACGGCGAGCAGAAGCACCAGGCCCCAGTCGGGGGCGGCGCCGACACCCGTACGAGCGCCCAGCGCCACCAGGCTGGTCACCGTGATCACGACCAGCGAGGTGCTGGTCGCCTGCCGCATCGGCAACTGCAGGGCGAGGACGAGCGCGGGGACGACCAGGAAGCCGCCGCCCACGCCGAGGAATCCCGTCAGCAGCCCGACTGCCGTCGCCGTGACGAGGACCTTCACCGCCCGCGGGCAGTCGCAGGCGAAGGTGGGCGAGAAGGAGATGATCGGGTCATCCAGCAGCGGCCGTTCGCCGGTCGGGGACCGGCGCCCGCGCCACTGTCGTACGGCCATGAGGCCACCGACGACGAGCAGCAGGACCGAGAAGGCCGCCATCAAGGTGTTCTCGGAGACCCAGGCCGAGGCGCGCGCGCCCAGGACGGCCCCGCCGACTGCGACGGCGCTGAAGACCAGTCCCCGTGAGAGCAGGACCGTACGCCGGGCGCTGAGCGCCGCGACCGCCGACGTGGCGGCCACGACGACCAGCGAGCCGGTGGTGGCCTGGGAGGGCGACTGACCGAGCAGGTGGACCAGGACGGGCACCGCGAGGATCGAGCCGCCCCCGCCGAGCGCCCCCAGGCTCAGGCCGATCAGGACGCCGGCGAGCGCGGCCAGGAGCAGGCTCACGCTGCGGGCGTACGCGTCAGGCCGAGCGCCAGCGCCTCGTCGAAGGAGTCGTCGACAGCGACCACCCTGACCCCGGCGGCGGACAGGACGGAGGCGCCGATGGAGGCGCGGTAGCCGGCTGCGCAGTGCACCCAGACCTCGCCGCCGGGCACGTCGCCGATGCGTCGTACGAGGTCGTGCAGCGGGATGTTCACCGCGCCGTGGATGTGGTCGGCGGCGTACTCGTCACTGCGGCGCACGTCGACGACGGTGATCGCGCGGTGGCTGCGCACCTGGGCCAGGTCGGCAAACGTGGCGCGCTCGAAGGACGCCAACGGCTCCTCGCTCCACTGCTCGGGTCCGCCGGTCGCGTGAGCGGCGGGCCGGTCGATGCCGATCCGGACGAGTTCGCGCTGGGCAGTGGCGACGTCCTCGACGCTCTCGCCCAACAGTGTCACCGGGGTGCCCCACTCGATGAGCCAGCCGAGGTAGGTGGCGAAGGGGCCGTCGATGCCGAAGTTGAGGCTGCCGCGGGCGTGCCCGGCGGCGAACGCGGTGCGGGTGCGCAGGTCGACCACCCACTCGCCCGCATCGATGCGTCGGCGGAGCTCGTCGGCGTCGGCGACCGCGGGCAGGCTGAGGTCGGCGGCTTCGGGGCCAGCCGCGTTGGCGGGGCCCATGTGTGCGTAGTACGCCGGGTAGGCGCCCAGCCCGTCGAGCAGCTCGCGGACGTAGGTCTCCTCGTCGCTGGTCAGCACGGGGTTTCGCAGCACCTCGTCGGCGAGGGTCGACTCGGTGGAGGTGGACTGGGTGGCCGAGCAGAACGAGCCGAAACCGTGGGTGGGGAAGACCTCCGTGCTGGAGGGCAGCAGGTCGACCAGGCGGTGCGCGGAGGCGTGCTGGTGACGGGCGAGGGTGTCGGCGTGCTCGTGCCCGAGCAGGTCCGGGCGGCCGGTGGCGCCGTACAGCAGGGAGCCGCCGGTGAAGACGCCGACGGAGGATTCGGCGTCGGCGAGTGCGTACGACAGGTGGGTGAAGGTGTGGCCGGGAGTGGCCAGCGCGGTGATCCGCATCCGCTCGCCGACGTGGATGATCTCGCCGTCGCTGATGGGGGTGCGCTCGTAGGCGACGTCGTCGGCGGCGTTGACCAGGTACGCGGCGCCGGTGGCCCGGGCGAGCGCGAGCCCGCCGGTGACGTAGTCGTTGTGGATGTGGGTCTCGAAGACGTGCGTGAGGCGGACCCCGTCGCGCTCGAGCAGGGCGAGGACCCGGTCGATGTCGCGCTGCGGGTCGATCACGAGGGCCACCTCGCCGTCGTGGACGAGGTAGGAGCGATCGCCCAGGGACGGCGTGTCGATGGTGTGGACGGTCAGGTCGGTCATGTCAGTTCCCTTCGACGGGGCGCCCGGACGCGATCCACGCGTCGGTGCCTCCGGTGACGTTGACGGCCTCGAAGCCGCTGCCGGTGAGCAGGTCGGTCATGGCGCCGGAGCGGTTGCCGCTGCGGCACACGACGTGGATGAGGGCGTCGTGGTCCAGGGTCCCCATGGCGCCGGCGAGGCGGCCCATGGGGATGTTGACGGCTCCGGGCACGTGGCCCGCGGCGAACTCGGCTGCCTCGCGTACGTCGATCACGACGGCGTGGCTCTCGAGTGCGCTGGCGAGCTGGTCAACGGTGACGGTGCGCATGTCTGCTCCTCTGAAGTATCCCCCTGGGGGGTTATGGATCTAAAGTAACATATCCCCCTAGGGGGTTGTAGAATCGGCGACGTTCCCACCACACAGGAGTGCACATGGACCTCGACCCGACAGACATCAAGGCAGTGATCACCCGCATGAAGCGGGCCCACGGACACCTGGGCAGCGTGATCCGCATGCTCGAGGAGGGCTCGGACTGCGAGTCCGCCCTCACTCAGCTGGCCGCCGTCAACAAGGCCCTCTCGCGTGCCGGGTACGCCCTGGTGGCGACCGGGCTGCAGCAGTGCCTCGCCGCCAGCGACGAAGGACTGGACGGCGTGGATGCGAAGAAGATGGAGAAGCTCTTCCTCTCGCTGGCGTGAGGGGCATCGCGTCATGACACGACGACAGTGCCTCACCGCGGGGGCCGACGCCCCGTGAGCGGTGATCGGACCTGCCTTTCGCCCGTACGGAATGCCCGCTGTCAGCGCGGGCGGGGCGAGGGAAGTCTCAAGATCGGCTCAAGATCCGCGTGTTTTGCCGCATTCGCCTGTCTTTCGGTCCAAACTTGGACTGTGACCAAGATTGGTGGGCGCGGTACCGGTCTGGCGCATGGGGGCGCCGGCTGGTGCCGGACGCAGCCGGGGGCTTGAGCCGGGAGCGGTCACCTGATCAGGGCGCCGGGGGGCGCACGGTCAGCCGGCAGGTCCGCCGAGGGGGGTCTTGGTGGACAGGTGTGCCAGGCGGGTTGTCAGGGTGGGGACTCGGGCAACCCGCCCGGTCGCACACGGGGTCGAGTGATGACGCGACCGACGTCAGGGCAGCATTGGTTCGGTGGATGACATGAACGAGGCGCTGGGACGTCGCGAGCGCAAGAAGCGCGAGACGATGAACGCCATTGAGGTCACGGCGGTCCGCCTCGCTCTGGCCAATGGGTTCGCCAACGTGAGCGTCGCCGAGATCTGCGAGGAAGTCGACATCTCCCGCAGCACGTTCTTCAACTACGTGGGCTCGTTGGAGGACGCCGTCCTCGGCCAGCCGCTGAGGATGATCCCTCTCGACGAGGCCATGGCCATCCTCGACGCAGACTCCGGCCAGAGCCTGCTCCGTCGGCTGTACGTCATCGCGGAGGCCTCGGTCGGCAGTTCGCGCGTCCACGCCGAGGTCAGCGGCGGCCGATACCGCCTGGCGCTGGAGCAGCCCGACCTCCTCGCCCGGGTTCTGTCGCGTTTCACGGGCCTGTCGAACGACCTGCTCGCGCTCATGTACGTGTGGCTCGAGACCGATCCCAGCCGGCGAACCCTCGATCATGCACCCACCCTGCGCGAGGCCTCGCTCACCGTGGCGCTGGTGGGCAACGCCCTGCAGACGCTGCTCCTGGAGGCGTCGGGCTCCGACGACGCCGAGATCCCCGCGGAGTCCTTCGAGGACCTCATCGAACAGCAGGAGACGCTCGCCCGCGAGCTCGTGCAGCCCCGCTGAGGCTGGCGCGGACGGCGCCCGCTTCGGGTCCGCTTCGGGCGACACGATGGGGTCGCCTGTCACCGGCGCCCGATAACGTGTGCCGTCCAGCCACCTCGTCAGGAGCCCGCCCGCATGCGTCTTCCAGTCCGCGTCGCCACGGTGGTGCTCGCACTGCTGGCGTCGCTGATGGTGAGTCCCCCTTCGCAGGCGATCGCATTGCCGGCGGCGCCCGCCGCGGACCCGGGGTGCGCGAGCGATGGCACGGTGCGGGTCTGTTTCAGCCAGCCGGCGGCCGTCGGCGGCAACGACCAGTCCGTGGTTAACGCCTTCATCCGGCTGTTCCGTTCCGCGGGTGAGGGTGACTCGCTCCGGATCGCGATGTTCCGCTGGGACATCGGCCGCTCGGTGGACGCGCTGCTCGCCGCGCAGAAGCGGGGCGCCCACGTCGAGCTGGTCGTCGACCGCGACGTGGTGACCAACGCGGCGGGCAAACGACTCGTACGAGAAATCGAGGCCGCCGACCCGACCACGACCGACGTGGTGGTCTGCAAGGGCGCATGCCTCCCGTGGACCGGCCGCGGACGCGCGCCGTGGGGCCAGGACATCAACCACCTCAAGCTGGTGGCGGCCGAGATCGACTCCCAGCAGTCCGTGATCACCTCCTCGCTCAACCTGGAGGCGAGGCAGAACATCCAGGCCAACAGCCTCCTGCAGATGTACGACGCCCGCGCGTACGCGTACTCGCTGTCCTACTTCGAGCGCCTCAAGGCTCAGTCCGTGCTGGGCTGGAAGGAGAGCGACAAGACCCAGGCGGGCGTCAGCGGTGGCGCGGACCTTGCGGTCTACCCGAGCCGTACGGACCTGCTCCTGGAGACGCTGCAGGGGATCCGGTGCGCGAAGGGGATGAACACGGTCGACGTGATGCACGCGGTGATCCAGCGCCATGACGTGCGGCGCGCGCTCGCGGAGCTGTCCGAGTCGGGGTGCAAGGTCCGCATCGTCGTCACGCGAGACCTCATGGAGAACTGGCTGGAGGAGCCGATCAAGCTCAAGGGCTCGCGCACGCTCGACATCCCCGATCGTCGGGTCAAGACGATCCTGACCCACGACAAGGTGTACGCCATCCACGCGCTGTGGAAGGGCAAGGAGACGCACATGGTCGTCACCGGCACCAGCAATGCCACCTGCGGCGGACTCTTCTACAACGACGAGTTGATGGTGCGGTTGCAGGGCGAGTGGGTGTGGGATCAGTACCGCCGCCACGTGGCGCGGGCGTTCCGTCACGGCTACCACAGCCGTTCCAAGGAGATCCCGGTGCAGCGGCGCTGCCGCTGAGGCTGTGCGGTCGGGCGCCCCCTCGCCCGTCGGCGGTGGTTGCAGCGACGCTCGTTGATGAAACTCGCGTACGAGACGGCCGACCCCTTCCTAGGCTCCGCACATGTCGATCACTGGACGTGTGGCCCGCACGCGGACGTTCTCCTTCTCTGCCGTTGTGGCACTCGTCGTCGCCTTGGTGGGCGCCGTCATGTCTCCCGTGCCGGGGCAGGCGTCCGCGTCCTCGGCGTTGGACTACGTCGCCTTCGAGGTCACTGACAAGGTCCGCTGTGAGATCCGCTCGATGGAGTACGACGGCGCCGAGGTGCGCTGCGATGCTCAGGGCGCCACTTTCGAGGTGCCTGAGCGCCCCAGTGACTGCCCGCTCGAGTGGGGGTCGTCGATCACCATGGACACCTACACCGGTCCGCGGTTCGCGTGCGTCGGAGACGCCCTCATGACCGGAGACGCGCTCTCCCCAGGGGAGTCCCGCAGCCTGGGTGACATCACCTGCACCGCCTTTGCCGACGGAGTCACCTGTCGGGTGGCGGGCGGCTACGGGTTCACCCTCACCCCGCAGGCGTGGACGTGGCACCCCAGGCTTGGCACTCGGCTCATCTCGCCCGGCAAGATCGGCGACGTCAAGGTCGGCATGACCCTCAAGGCTGCGAAGAGGCGGGGAGCCATCCGCCGCGACCGTTCGAAGATGGGTTGCGGCGGCGTGGCCGCCCACCGTTTGAAGCCGAGGTACCAGGGTGCGTACGTCGTGTGGCGGCGCAACCGCGTCCATTCGATCGTCGCCTGGTCGGGCGCGAGTGCCCTGACCAGTGAGGGCGTCGGCGTCGGATCTTCCTACGCCGACGCGCGCCTCGCATACCCGGACGCGGTCGTGAAGGAGGTCTCGTGGCCGTACAACGCCACCGCCCTCGTGGTCCGTCGCGGCAAGAACCTGATGTGGATGTTCTTCAGCCCCGGTTTCGAGGAGCGGCCGTGGGCGGGAATGCAGCTGGAGCTGATCGTGACCTCTCGCGGGTGGCGTCCGCGCATGGAGCTGGACTACCACGGCTGCGGCTACGGAGTCTGAGTCCCGAGTGTTCCTCGGGGTGGACGGCACCCCCGAAAGTCGCTGACCTGCAGGCGTGAGTAGCCAGGCTCTGGCGCCCCGGTGTGCTGGGGGCACAGGCTGGAGGGACAGTCCGTTCTCCGGGAGGCACCATGTCCACGCTCACCACCGCACTCGTCGGCGCCATCGCCACCGCCGTTGTCAGCACGGGCGCCGTCACCGCTCCGCAGGCTCTCGCCCAGGCCGAGCGCGCTTCGACGGCCTGGACTTCCAGCGATGAACGCGGTGACCAGCGCCGCGTGGGGTCCGTGGCCCGACGGCACCCCCGCATGGCGCGCGCGGTGGACATCCGCGAGCAGACCTACCTCCTCGACGACTCGGGGCTGAGGATCACCACGACCGTCGCAGGCGTCGTACGCGGGCCGGGCAAGAAGCAGTTCCTGTGGCAGACGGTGCGCGGGTCTGGGGGCAGGGTGGACTTCGCGTTCCTGTTCGGCGCGGTCTCCGGCCCCGACTTCGCGACTGCTCCCGGCAAGGGCGCCACGCCGTGCCCGGACGCCACGTTCACCGTCTTCGGTGGGCGCAACCGCCTGGTGTCCTTCATCCCGGTCGCGTGCCTGCCCGCCGAGCTGACGACGGTGGAGACGATCAGTTTCGCTGAGGCGCGGGGCGCTGACGTCGCCACCGACGAGCACGCGGTCGAGGTGCCCGCCGGCTGAACGAGGCCGATCAGGGCACAAATGAGCGACTCCCGGACCACAAGTGATCCGGGAGTCGGCTGGCGGTGACGGAGGGATTTGAACCCTCGGTGGACTCGCGCCCACAAACGCTTTCGAGGCGTTCTCCTTAGGCCGCTCGGACACGTCACCGCGAGGAACGTTACCGGACGCCTTCCCCCGCCTGAAATCCACCCTGTGCCGAGAGCGCCGACGCCGCGCGGGCGCACCCGGCCGAGGTGCGCGTACGTGATCGCGATCACGGCGAACGCTGGTCAGTGCGGGGAGCGTCGTGTCTACTGGACCCATGACCCGCGACGCCATGCGCGCCGAGGTCGTCGACTCGTGGCACCTCTCCGCAGCTGCAGGGGTGGACGCCGATTCCGACCGGGCGCCGATCACCCTCGATGGGTCGGACCTGCGCGACGTACGGGAGGCGCATCCGCTGGCGCGAGTCTTCCCGCTGCTCGACGACGTGCTCGGTCAGGCGGCTCGTGACTGCGGAGCGATCATGGCGGTCAGCGACGCAGCCGGGCAGTTGCTCTGGGTCAGTGGGTCGCTGGAGACGCTGCGCAAGGCCGACGAGATCGGGTTCGTCGAGGGCTCCAACTGGGACGAGCGGATGGCCGGCACCAACGCCCCCGGCCTGGCGCTGCGGCTGGATCAGCCCGTCGCCGTACGCAGGGCCGAGCACTTCCGGCGCTCGGTGCAGCAGTGGAGTTGTGCCGCCACGCCCATCCACGACCCGTCCTCCTCCACTCTCCTGGGCGTCCTGGACGTCACCGGCGGCGACGCGATCGCCGTACCGCAGACCATGGGGATGGTGCGGGCCGCGGCGCGGATGGCTGAGGCCGAACTCGCCCGCGACCTGCTGGCCCGCGCCCCCGAACCTCCGCGCCGCAGCGCCGGGGTCGAGGCGCTGGTGGAGACCCTGGGCCGCCACGAGGCCGTGCTGACCATCGACGACGGCAGGGGGAGGCGTACCCCGCTGCGCCTGACGCCGCGCCACAGCGAGATCCTCCTGCTGCTGGCCGCCGCTCCCCGCGGGCTGTCGGGTGACGAACTCGCCGTACTCGTCTATGAGGACGACAACGCCTCCTCGACGCTGCGCGCCGAACTCAACCGCCTGCGCAACCTGCTGGGGGAGGAGTTGCTGGCCTCGCGGCCGTACCGACTGACCGCCTCGCTCACTGGCGACTGGCTGGCGCTGGAGGCGGCGCTGGCGGCGGGAGACGTACGGGGCGCGCTGCGCGACTACCGCGGCCCGATCCTGCCGCGATCGGTTGCGCCCGGAGTCGTACGCCTGCGCGAGCGGTTGCACGAGAGCCTGCGGCATGCGGTGCTCGCCAGCTCTCAGGCGGACCTGATGTCGACGTGGACGCGTTCGGCGTGGGGGTCTGACGACTACGAGATGTGGGTCGCGCATCGGGCGGCGCTGGAGCCGATGTCCCCGATGCGAGCGCTGGTGGACGGTCAGATCGCGCGCCTGGACCGGCAGCTGGGCTGAGCCGGCTGGGGTGAGCCAGTTGGTGCTCCTGGCGGGGGTGCTGCCGGCTTGCAACGCGGTTGCAACGTCGCCGCTCATAACGTGATGCCCATCACATCCCCGACCCGTGGAGCCACGCCATGACTGTCTACGCCCAGCCCGGATCCGCCGACTCGCCGGTCACCGTCCTGTCCCGCTACGAGCACTACATCGGTGGTGAGTGGGTGGCCCCGGTCAAGGGGCAGTACTTCGAGAACATCAGCCCGGTCAACGGCAAGCCGTTCACCGAGGTCGCCCGCGGCACCGCCGAGGACATCGAAGCCGCACTCGACGCCGCCCATGCCGCGGCTCCCGCGTGGGGTCGTACGTCGCCGGCCGAGCGCGCGAACATCCTCAACAAGATTGCCGACCGGCTCGAGGCCAACCTCGAGCTCATGGCCGTGGCCGAGACGTGGGACAACGGCAAGGCGGTGCGCGAGACACTCAACGCCGACATGCCGCTGGCGATCGACCACTTCCGCTACTTCGCCGGCTGCATCCGGGCCCAGGAGGGTGGCATCTCGGAGGTCGACGAGTCGACGTACGCGTACCACTTCCACGAGCCGCTGGGTGTCGTGGGACAGATCATTCCGTGGAACTTCCCGATTCTGATGGCGGTGTGGAAGCTCGCCCCCGCCCTGGCTGCCGGCAATGCGGTCGTCCTCAAGCCCGCCGAGCAGACGCCGTGGTCGATCCTCAAGATGTTCGAGATCATCGGCGACCTGCTGCCCGCGGGCGTCGTCAACATCGTCAACGGCTTCGGCGTCGAGGCCGGCAAGCCGCTGGCCTCCAACCCGCGCATCGCCAAGATCGCGTTCACGGGCGAGACCACGACGGGCCGCCTGATCATGCAGTACGCCAGCCAGAACATCATTCCGGTGACCCTCGAGCTCGGCGGCAAGAGCCCCAACATCTTCTTCGACAACGTGGCCTCCGAGCGCGACGCGTTCTACGACAAGGCCCTCGAGGGGTTCACGATGTTCGCCCTCAACCAGGGCGAGGTGTGCACGTGCCCGTCGCGTGCGCTGGTGCAGCGTTCGATGTACGACCAGTTCGTCCCCGACGCCATCGAGCGGGTCAAGGCGATCAAGCAGGGCAACCCGCTCGACGACACCGTCATGATGGGCGCGCAGGCCTCCAACGACCAGCTGGAGAAGATCCTGTCGTACCTCGAGATCGGTAAGCAGGAGGGCGCGAAGGCGCTCACCGGTGGCGAGCGGCTCGTCCTCGACGGAGACCTCGCGGAGGGCTACTACGTGCAGCCGACCGTCTTCGAGGGCAACAACTCGATGCGCATCTTCCAGGAGGAGATCTTCGGCCCCGTGGTGTCCCTGACGTCCTTCGACGACGAGGCGGACGCGCTCAAGATCGCCAACGACACCCTGTACGGCCTGGGTGCTGGCGTGTGGACCCGCGACGGATCGCAGGCCTTCCGCGCCGGCCGTACGATCCAGGCCGGCCGGGTCTGGACGAACTGCTACCACGCGTACCCGGCGCACGCGGCGTTCGGCGGCTACAAGCAGTCCGGCATCGGACGTGAGAACCACAAGATGATGCTCGACCACTACCAGCAGACCAAGAACCTGCTGGTCTCCTACAGCCCCGACAAGCTCGGCTTCTTCTGAGCCGACCCCCTCCGTCTCGGCGGGGGGGGGACAACCCCCGGCCGGCCGAGGCCCCACGTCGGACTCGCGATCCGGCGACGGCCGCACCCTCAGGAGCCCCTCGTGTCCCATGTCGACCTCACCCCCGCCGCCGGCGAGCTGTTGCGCTCGCTCACCGAGCAGCACGGTCCGGTGATGTTCCACCAGTCCGGCGGCTGCTGTGATGGCAGCTCGCCGATGTGTTACCCCGACGGCGACTTCCTGCTCGGCGACGCGGACGTGCACCTGGGCGATCTCGACATCGGCCTCGACCGGGCCGTACCGGTGTGGATGTCGAAGGCCCAGTTCGAGTACTGGAAGCACACCCATCTGACGATCGACGTCGTCCCGGGTCGGGGGGCCGGCTTCTCGCTGGAGGCGCCGGAGGGCGTCCGGTTCCTCATCCGGTCGCGGTTGATGACCGACGAGGAGTTCGAGGCGAGCGGGGTCTGAACCGCGCTCAGCGGTGCTGGGAGAAGAACTCTTCAAGCAGGGCCGTCGACTCGCTCGCGAGCACTCCGGCGACAACCTCGGGCCTGTGGTTGAGCCGACGGTCGCGAACCACGTCCCACAGGGATCCGACAGCGCCGGCCTTGTCGTCGTACGCGCCGAAGACGAGCCGCTCCACGCGGGCCAGCACCAGCGCCCCGGCGCACATCGTGCACGGCTCCAGGGTGACCACGAGGGTGCAGCCATGGAGCCGCCACTCGCCTCGGGACCGGGCGGCTTCTCGCAGCGCGACGACCTCGGCATGCCCCGTGGGGTCGGCCTCGGCCTCGCGAACGTTGCGCCCCGTCCCGATCACCGTGCCGTCAGCATCGAGGACCACCGCCCCGATCGGAACGTCCGCACTCGTCAGCGCCGCCCTGGCCTGAGCCAGGGCCGTACGCATGGGTTCCTCCCACCGCGCGGCAAGGCCGTTGGCGGGTGGGGAGGGGTGCGTACTCACGGCCTCATCCTCGCAGGCCGGGCGGGTGGGGCGTCATACGAACCGGGCGCTGGCCTGGCCCGCGTCATACGAACCCGCGCTGGCCGGGCCCGCGTCATACGAACCCGCGCTGGCCTGGCCCGCGTCATACGAACCCGTACCTATGCGTGCGGGTTCGTATGACGGGTGGAGTGGCGGGAACGCTTTGTATGACGCGGGGGTCGAGTGGGCAGGCCGTACGCCGCCGAGTTGGGCCTGGCGTCATTCGTACGGGTGGCGTCGCGTCGTACGAACCGGGCGTTGGCCTGCCTCGCGTCATACAAACCCGCGCTGGCTCGGCCCGCGTCATACGAACCCGCGCTCGCTCGGCCCGCGTCATACGAACCCTTACCTATGCGTGCGGGTTCGTATGACGACTGGAGTGGCAGGAGCCCTTTGTATGACGCGGGCCGGAACGGGGGCGCTTTGTATGACGCGGGCTGGAGCGCGCCCACTTTGTATGACGCAGGCCAGCTCACGCGGCGCAGGTCAGCTCACGCGTCGACGAGCCACTTGTCCGGCCCGAAGACCTCGTAGTGGATGTCTGCGCCGGCGACGCCCTTGGCGAGGAGTCCGTCTCGTACGGTCTCCATGAACGGCAGCGGGCCGCACAGGTACGCCTTCGCGCCGGTGGGGACGGTCAGCGACTCCAGGTCGACGAGCCCGGCGAGGACGTCCTCGCGGGCGCCGCGGGCACCGAGGTCCTCGTACCAGCGGTGCAGGGAGGCGGTGGGGAGCGACTCGACCAGCGTCGTGACCTGGTGGCGGTGTGCGTGCCGGTGCGGCGCGCGGTCCGCGTGCACCACGGTCACCGGACGGGTGCTGCCCACGTGGCGCAGGTGGTGCAGCATGCCGAGGATCGGGGTCGAGCCGATGCCCGCGGAGACGAGGACGAGCGGGTCCTGGGAGTCGTCGAGGACCAGGTCGCCGAACGGCGGGGAGACCTGCAGGGTGTCGCCCTCGAAGACGTTGCGGTGCAGGTGGTTGGAGACCTCGCCCTCGGGGATCTCGGTGCCGTCGGCCGCGGTCTGTGCGGGCAGTGCCTTCACGCTGATGCGCCAGCGGCCGTCGCCGTGGTCACCGGTGAGGCTGTACTGCCGGATCTGGCGGGCGCCGTCGGGGAGGGTGACGCCGACGGAGACGTACTGACCGGGGAGTCCGGCGGCCAGCGGGCTGCCGTCGGCGGTGGCCAGCACGTACGAGACGGTGTCCGGGGAGTCCTGGTGGCGCGCGGCCACGACCAGGTCGGTGAAGATGTGCTCGGGGTCGGCTGCGGCCTCGGCGTACAGGCCCTTCTCGAGGGTGATCAGGTCGCGGGCCATGTGCCAGTAGACCTCGTCCCACGCGGTCGCCACCTCGGGCGTGACGGCCTCGCCCAGCACCTCGACGATCGCCTCGAAGAGGTACTTGTGGACGATGTCGTACTGCGCCTCGGTGATGCCCAGCGAGGCGTGCTTGTGGGCGATGCGGGAGAGCAGTTCGAGCGGCTCGGGTGCACCCTCGGTGACCAGGAACGTGGCGTAGCGCGCGATGGAACCGGCCAGGGCCTTCGGCTGGTCGCCGGCCTGCTGGTTGCCGCGGTTGAAGAGGTCCCGCAGGAGCTCAGGGTGGGCGGCGAACATCTTCGAGTAGAAGAGCGGGGTGATGTCGCCGATCGCGGCGCCGACGACGGGAAGGGTGGCCTTGACGACGTCGGTCGAGGTGGGGCTGAGCACGGTTCCTCCTGATGTGGGGTGGGTGGTGCGGTGGTCCGTCCGTGGTGCGGGGCGGAGGTTCAGGTGGCGCGGGTCGCGCCGAGGGAGAGCAGGACGCTCGCGGTGGGCGCGGCGGCCATGTCGGTGATGCTGAAGGGGTCGAGCGTGGCGAAGAACGCCTCCTGCGCCTGACGCAGGACGCCCCGCAACCGGCAGGCCCCGACGAGGGGGCAGGGGTTGTCGCCCTCGCACTCGATGACCTCCTCGGGTCCTTCGAGGTCGCGGGCCACGCGGCCCACCGAGGCTGCGCGACCGGCGTCGGTGATGGCCAACCCGCCGGTGCGGCCGCGCCGCGTCTCGACCAGGCCGAGGTGCTGCAGCTTCGCCACGACCTTGGCCGCGTGCGCGGGGGAGACGGCCATCTGGTCGGCCACGCCCTGGGTGGTCATGGGCGTGCTCGCCTCGAGCACGGCCAGCCGCATGAGGATGCGGAGTCCAAGGTCGGTGAACCGGGTCAGTTGCACGCACTCACCCTAATAATCGGTATCTCAAACTCCAAATAACGGAAGCGTGGCGTCGCTCACCACATTCGGCCCCCTCGTCGGGTCCCGTTCGTACGCCGGAACGCACTAGGCTCACCCCATGCGCCTGCACGTCGTCGACCACCCGCTCGTTGCCCACAAGCTCACGGTCCTGCGGGACAAGAGCACTGACTCGCCGACCTTTCGGCAGTTGACCGACGAGCTGGTCACGCTCCTGACGTACGAGGCGACCCGCGAGGTGCGCGTCGAGACGGTCGAGATCCAGACCCCCGTCTCGCCGACGACGGGGATCCACATGGCCACCCCGCGACCGCTGGTGGTGCCGATCCTGCGCGCCGGCCTGGGCATGCTCGATGGCCTGATGCGCCTGCTGCCGCTGGCCGAGGTCGGCTTCCTCGGCATGGTCCGCAACGAGGACGACCTCACCGCGTCGACGTACGCGGAGCGTCTGCCCGAGGATCTCTCCGGGCGTCAGTGCTACGTCGTCGACCCCATGCTCGCCACCGGTGGCACGCTGGCCGCGGCGATCAAGTTCCTCACCGATCGCGGCGCCGACGACATCACCGCGATCTGCCTGCTCGCTGCCCCCGAGGGCGTGGAGCGCCTCGAGGCCGAGCTCGAGGGCCTCGACGTCCCGGTGACCGTCGTGACCGCGGCCCTCGACGAGAAGCTCAACGAGAAGGGCTACATCGTTCCCGGCCTCGGCGACGCGGGCGACCGGCTGTACGGCCTGGCCGAGTGATCTTCGCCCGCTGAGCGGGACCGTACGACCCCTTCTCGGGCACCGCGAAGGCGGTGATTCGGGCCTGCGCCCGCGCCCGCGTAGCGTGCTGTGACGAGGGTCACCTGAGACGCCGAACCGCCGCCGCGTGCCGCGTGTACCTTGACGATTTCACACCCACCAAGGAGGCGCCGTGCGCATCGGTATCCCCCGCGAGTCCCGGCCAGGGGAGACCCTCGTGGCCGCGACGGCAAAGACCGCCGAGCAACTGATCACGTTGGGCTACGACGTCGTCGTCGAGACGGGGGCGGGCGCCTCCGCCGACCAGACCGACGCCGCATACGCAGCTGCCGGCGCCGAGGTCGTGGACGCAGCGACCGTCTGGTCCAGCGACATCGTCGTGAAGGTCAATGCCCCCGACGGGCCCGAGATCGGGCGCCTGCTCCAGGACGCCACGCTGGTCAGCCTCATGGCTCCCGCGCGCTCGCCCGAGCTCATCGAGTCGCTGAGTGCCGCTGGCGTGACCGCGCTCGCGATGGACGCTGTGCCGCGCATCAGCCGCGCGCAGTCGATGGACGTCTTGTCCTCCATGGCCAACGTCGCGGGCTACCGCGCCGTGATCGAGGCCGCGCACGAGTTCGGTCGCATGTTCACCGGTCAGGTGACCGCTGCGGGCAAGACGGCGCCCGCGCGCGTGTTCGTCGTCGGCGCCGGAGTCGCCGGCCTCGCCGCGATCGGTGCCGCCTCGGCGATGGGCGCTGTCGTGCGCGCGTTCGACGTACGCCCCGAGGTCGCCGAGCAGGTCGAGTCCATGGGCGCGGAGTTCGTCAGGGTCGAGATGGAGCAGGAGGTCTCCTCCGACGGCTACGCCAAGGAGATGACGGCCGAGCAGGAAGCCGCGACCGCCGCGATGTACGCCGAGGAGGCGCGCAACGCGGACATCGTCATCACCACCGCGCTCATCCCGGGACGCCCCGCTCCCAAGCTCGTGACCGCCGAGACCATCGCCGCCATGGCCGGCGGCTCGGTGATCGTCGACATGGCGGCCGCCAACGGCGGCAACTCCGAGTTGACCCGCACGGACCAGCGCGTGGTCACCGACAACGGCGTCGTCATCCTGGGCTACACGGACCTCGCCGGTCGCCTCGCCGCGCAGACGAGCCAGCTCTACGGCACCAACATCGTCAACCTGTTCAAGCTGCTCACGCCCGGCAAGGACGGCGTCCTGACGCTCGACTTCGACGACGTGATCCAGCGCGGCATCACCGTGACTCACGGCGGCGAGTCGATGTGGCCGCCGCCGCCCGTCCAGGTCTCCGCGGCGCCGGCGGCCCCTGTGGCCGAGCCGGTCGTCAAGGCCGAGAAGAAGCCCGTCGACCCCAAGGCCAAGCTGTACGCCGCTGCCGCCGGGGCCGTGGCCTTCGGGGCGTTGTCGATGTTCATGGGCTCGACGCTGCTCACCCAGTTGACGGTCCTCATGCTGGCCGTGTTCGTGGGCTACTACGTCATCTCCAACGTCGCGCACGCCCTGCACACCCCGCTCATGGCCGAGACCAACGCCATCTCCGGGATCATCCTGGTCGGCGGGATCCTGCAGGTCGGCAGTGACAACCTGCTGGTCACGTGCCTGTCGGTCCTCGCGATCCTGGTCGCCAGCATCAACATCTTCGGTGGCTTCCTCGTCACCGTCCGCATGCTCGAGATGTTCAGGAAGGACTGAACGTGGACTTCCTGACCTCCGACAAGCTGTACGGCCTGATCCAGGGCGCGTACGTCATCGCCGGCATCTGCTTCATCGCTGCTCTCGCCGGTCTGTCCAAGCACGAGACGGCCAAGCGCGGCAACCAGGCCGGCATCGTGGGCATGGCCATCGCCCTCGTGGCGACCATTCTGCTGGCGCTGCGCGACCAGGAGTTGCTGTCCCTCGTCGACGCCGGGCGCGGCGTGGGCGTGACCCTGCTGCTCATCCTTGTCCCGATCGCGATCGGCGGCGTCATCGGCGCCCGCAAGGCCAAGTCGGTCGAGATGACGGGCATGCCCGAGCTGGTGGCCCTGCTCCACTCGTTCGTGGGTCTGGCCGCCGTGCTGGTCGGCTTCAACTCCTACCTCGTGCACCCGCAGGGCCTCGACGCCGCGCACGGCGTCGAGATCTTCCTCGGGGTCTTCATCGGCGCGGTCACCTTCACCGGCTCGATCGTCGCCAACCTCAAGCTCAGCGCCAAGATGAAGTCGGCTCCGCTGGTCCTGCCGGCGCGGCACTGGCTCAACCTCGCGGTCATCGTGATCTCGCTCGGCCTGATGGTGTGGTTCATGAACTCCGCCGGCGGCGCCGAATACATCGGTGCGATCCCGCTCGTCGCCATGACGGCGCTGGCCCTGTTCCTCGGGTTCCACCTCGTCGCCGCGATCGGCGGCGGCGACATGCCGGTCGTCGTCTCGATGCTCAACTCGTACTCCGGGTGGGCCGCCGCAGCCGCCGGCTTCATGCTGGGCAACAACCTGCTCATCATCACCGGAGCGCTGGTCGGATCCTCGGGTGCGATCCTCAGCTACATCATGTGCAAGGCGATGAACCGCTCGTTCGTCTCCGTCATCGCCGGCGGGTTCGGCTCCGACGGTGCCGTGTCGGGCGAGGCCCGTGACTACGGCGAGCACCGCGAGGTGCAGGCCGATGAGGTCGCCGAACTCCTCGCGGGCGCGAAGTCCGTGGTCATCACCCCCGGCTACGGGATGGCCGTGGCCCAGGCGCAGTACCCGGTCGCGGAGATGACGCGGAAGCTGCGCGAGAAGGGCGTCGAGGTGCGGTTCGGCATCCACCCGGTGGCGGGTCGCCTCCCGGGGCACATGAACGTGCTGCTGGCCGAGGCGAAGGTGCCCTACGACATCGTCCTGGAGATGGACGAGATCAACGACGACTTCGCTCAGACCGACGTCGTCCTCGTGATCGGCGCCAACGACACCGTCAACCCGGCTGCCCTGGAGGAGCCGAACTCTCCCATCGCGGGGATGCCGGTGCTCGAGGTCTGGAACGCGGCCGAGGTCATTGTGTTCAAGCGCTCGATGGCCACCGGCTACGCGGGAGTGCAGAATCCGCTGTTCTTCAAGGACAACAGCCGGATGCTCTTCGGTGACGCGAAGGACCGTGTCGAGGACATCGTCCGTTCGCTGAGCTGAGCACAGTCCACCTGCGCGACCCGTCAGGGCCGAAGGTCGCTTCCCGCGATCCTCGGCCCTGACGTCATTCAGGGGCTTGTCTGCGTCATGCGAACCGGGCCTCGCCCCGGTCTTGCGTCATACAAACCCGCCTCGCCCCGCCCGCGTCATACAAACCGCCCTGCCCCGGCGTCGCGTCATACAGACCCGCACCTATTGCCACGGGTTCGTATGACGCGGGCGGCTTGCGTACGGGTTCGTATGACGCGGGCGGCTTGCGCACGGGTTCGTATGACACGGACGCAGCCGACGACCGATTCGTATGACGCTGCCGTCAGGAGGCCCGGCCACGCGACCCGTGCTGGCCGTACGTCGCTCGCCACGATGCCGTACGGGGCTTCAGTCGCCGATGTGTGCCTCGAGGAACGACTGCAGTTCGGCTCCCGGAGCGAGCGTGCCGGGCACGGTGCCGAGGTCGCTGGTGGTCCCGGCGACGGCGCCCGCAGGGTCGGACGTCAGACGCACGTCACGGCAACCGAAGTGGTCCATGACGATGCCGACGGTGCCGCCGTCGACCTGGGCCAGGACGAGGGAGCGCGGTCCCAGATCCATCGTGCAGCCGCGGTTCTCCTCGGGGACCAGGAGGCCGGCCAGACCCGTACGCAGCGTGTCGAGGTCGGCGCCCGTCACCTCGACCTGATCGCCCGCCAACGTCCACCCGGACTTCCGCTCCTCGGTGCTCACGCCGGGGGTGTACGTGCACACCCAGGCAGCCGAGATGTCGCCCCACTGGGGCGTCGCGGTGGCCTCGGCGCTCGCGGTCTTGCTCTCGGCGCGGTTGCCGTCGAACAGGGTTGCCGGGCAGGCCGGAGCCGCGGCAGGCGTCTCGGTCGGGGTGGGGCTGTCGTCGGTCGCCGTGGGCGCGGGGTCGCTGCCGCAGCCGGCGAGCAGGATGGCCGTCACGGCGGCCGCGCCGAGGCGCAGCAGGGGGGAAGTCATGGGAACTCCTGGTACTCGGGAAGGTGTGTGCGCCTTCTCCGACGTGGCCCGAGCCCGCCCGGTTCCTCGCCGCGCTCAGGCGGTCGGCAACGCCTCCCCGGAGTCGGCGTCGAAGGCGTGCAGGGCACCCGGTCGTACGGTGAAGTGGACGGTCTCGCCCTTCGCCGGGACCGACCGCGGCGCCACGCGGGCGACGGCGTGCGGGCTGTGCAGGTCCGCGCCGACGACCTCGCCGTACAGGTAGGCGTCCGAGCCGAGCTCCTCCACCACCAGCGCCTTCACCTCGATCGCGCCGGGCGTCGATTCGGTGGCCGCGTCCAGGGCCTCGGGCCGGAACCCGAGCGTGACGCGGGCCGACTCCAGCGCGTCAGTGGTCGAGCGCGGCAGAGGGATGCGCGAGCGGCCGATCAGGGCATGGCCGTCCTCGACGGCGAAGGTGCCCAGGTTCATCGAGGGCGATCCGATGAAGCCGGCGACGAACGCGTTGGCGGGGCGGTCGTAGAGCGCGAGTGGGGTGTCGACCTGCTGCAGCAGCCCGTCCTTGAGCACGGCGACGCGGTCGCCCATGGTCATCGCCTCGACCTGGTCGTGGGTGACGTAGACCGTCGTGGTCCCGAGACGCTGCTGGAGGCCCGCGATCTGCGTACGGGTCGAGACGCGCAGCTTGGCGTCGAGGTTGGACAGGGGCTCGTCCATGCAGAAGACCTGTGGGGACCGTACGATCGCGCGGCCCATCGCGACGCGCTGGCGCTGGCCCCCGGACAGGGCCTTGGGCTTGCGGTCGAGGTAGTCGCCCAGGTCGAGGATCGCGGCGGCCTCGGCGACGCGACGCACCCGCTCCTCCTTGCCGACGCCCGCGACCTTGAGCGCGAAGCCCATGTTTTCGGCGACGCTCATGTGGGGGTAGAGCGCGTAGTTCTGGAACACCATCGCGATGTCGCGATCCTTGGGCGGCAGGTGCGTGACGTCGCGCTCGCCGATGCGGATGTGGCCCGACGTCACCTCCTCCAGGCCGGCCAGCATGCGCAGCGACGTCGACTTGCCGCAGCCCGAGGGGCCGACGAGTACGAGCAGCTCGCCGGGTTCGATGGCGAGCTCGAGCGCGTCCACGGCGGCACGGTCGGCGCCGGGGTAGATGCAGCTGGCCTGGTCGAAGGTCACGGAGGTGGACATGGGACTCCTATCCCTTGGTGCCACCGGCGGTGAGACCGGCGACGAGGTGCTTCTGGGCGAAGAAGAAGACGAGGGCGGCGGGGATGGTGATGAGCACCGACCCGGCGGTCAGCAACTCCCAGCGCGGGCTGAACTGGGGGACGAACTGCTGCAGGCCGGCCCCGAGGGTGTAGTTGTCGCTGCTCTGCATGAAGGCGATCGCGTACGCGACCTCGCCCCAGGCCGTCAGGAACGTGTAGAACGCGGTGACCGCCAGGCCCGGGCGGGCCAACGGCAGGATCACCCGGTAGAAGGTGGCGAACGGGCCGAGCCCGTCCAGCGCGGCTGCCTCGTCGAGCTCGCGCGGGATGGTGTCGAAGTAGCCCCGCAGCATCCACGTGCAGAACGGCACGGCGACGGTGCAGTACGCGATGATCAGCGAGACCTTGGTGTCGATGAGGCCCGCGTTGGCCATGATCGTGTAGATCGGCACGATCAGGATCGCCACCGGGAACATCTGGGTGACCAGGAAGGTCCACATCAGCGTCCGGCGGCCGGGGAAGTTGAACCGGCTCAAGGCGTAGCCCGCCGTGGCGGACATGGCGATGCCGATCAGCATCGTGAAGGCAGCCACGATGACCGAGTTGAGGAACCACGTGCCGAAGTCGGTGTCGAAGAGCACCGTGCGGTAGTTGTCCAGTGACGGCTCGACGATGAACTGGATCTCGGAGCGGCGGATCTCCGAGGCCGGCTTCAGCGAGCTGAGCAGCACCCACAGCACCGGGAACAGCGCGATGAAGGTCGCCGTGGCCAGCGTGAGGTGCAGCGCGATGCTCGCCAGCGGGGAGCGGTGGCCGCGGCGGCGTACGGGGCGCGCCGGCGGCGTCACCGCGGCGAGGTCGGTGGGAGGAACCACGGGGGCGGCCATCAGAACGCCACCCCCTGGTTGCGCAGGGCGCGGCGGTAGATGGCGGCGTACACGAGCAGGATCGACAGGATCAGGACCCCGTACGTGGCGGCCATCGAGTAGTCACGGATCCCTTCGAATGCCTCGCGGAACGCACCCGTCACGAGGATCTCGGTGGAGCCTGCGGGCTGGCCGCGGGTGACGAAGAAGATGATCGGGAACATGTTGAAGGTCCAGATCGTGCCCAGCAGCACCACGGTCGAGGAGACCGGCGCCAGGCCCGGTATGGTCACGTTGCGGAAGCGCTGCCAGGCGGAGGCGCCGTCCATCTCGGCGGCCTCGTAGAGGTCGGCGGAGATGGACTGCAGACCTCCGAGGAGGGCGACCATCATGAAGGGCACGCCCAGCCACACGTTGGCGACGATCGCGGTGAACAGGGCGCTCCACCGGTGGTCGTACCAGGCGACGGGGTCGATGCCGACGGCGCTCAGGGTGGCGTTGACCAGGCCGAACTGCTGATCGAACAGGAAGCGCCAGGCGAAGGCGGCCACGAAGGCTGGCACGGCCCAGGGCACGACCAGCGCGACCCGGTAGAACGAGCGGCCGCGCAGGGTGCGGTTGAGCAAGAGCGCCAGGCCGAGACCGATGCCGAAGTGCAGCGTCACGCACGCCACGGTCCACACGAGCGTGTTGACGAACTGGAGCCAGAACTGGCCCTGCTCGCCGCTGAGGACCGCGATGTAGTTGTCGAATCCGACGAACTTTGCGGCGTCCGGGTTGGGTACGCAGGTGGTGTCGCCGCCCAGCACCTTGGTGCAGATCTCGGAGTTCTGGTTGGCCTCGTTGAGGTTGGTGAACGACTGCCACACGCCCTGCACGAGGGGGTAGAGCACCAGGACGCTGAGGACCAGGACGACGGGCAGCACCATCGCCCACGCGTACCAGTGGCGTTCGAACTGTCGTCTCATCTGGGTCCTCCGAGGGTGGAACGGGACGGGCCCCGGCCTCCGCGAGGAGACCGGGACCCGTACGGGTCACTGCGTGGCGAAGTCCGGGACGACCTCAGACTTGTACGTCTCGGCGACCTTGTCGAGGGCCGCCTGGACGGGCTTGGTCTGGGTGAGCACCTCGGTGCCCATCGAGTCGAGCGCGGCGAAGAACTGGCCACCCTCGGGGATCCACGGGCGGGCGTGGGCCACGGACAGCGGCTCGGCCCAGGCCGAGACCTTCTCGTTGGCGTCGAGCAGGTCGTAGGCGTCCGCGTTGCCCGGCAGCACACCGAGCTCGTCGGCGATGAACGCCTGCGACTCGGCGCTGCTCATGAAGGTCATGAACGCGATCGCGGCCTCGGCCTTGGACTCGTCCATGCCGGAGTAGGCGACGTAGTTGTGGCCACCGACGGGGGCACCCTGACCGGCCGAGCCGCCGGGGACCGCTGCGATGCCGAGGTTCTCGAACCCGCCGAACTTCGGGTCGTCCGAGATGCTGGCGACCTCCCAGGGGCCGTTGATGATCATGGCGACCTTGCCCTCCTTGAAGAGGGTCATCATGGTGCCGTACGGGTCGTTGGCGACCGGCTTGACCGACGTGCCGCTGGTGACGAGGTCCTGGGCGGTCTGGATGCCCTTGACGGACTCGGCGCTGTTGACGGTGATCGTCTCGGACTCGACGTCGACGAGGTCGCCGCCCTCGCCGTAGATGAACGGGAGCAGGAAGTAGCCGCCGGAGTTGAGGTAGATGCCCTCGGCGTCCGTCTTGGCCTCGATCGCCTGCGCGGCGTCCGCGACCTCGGCCCACGTGGTGGGGGCGCTGTCGAGGCCGGCCTGCTTGAAGAGCTTCTTGTTGTAGAGCAGGCCGAGGGTGTCGGTGACCTGCGGGACGCCGTACGTCTTGCCGTCGTAGACGTTCGACGACAGGGGCGTCTCGAGGAAGTTCTGGTCGAGCACCTCGGTGCCGTCGAGGGCGTACAGGTAACCCAGGGCCGCGAACTCGGGGGTCCAGGCGACCTCGGCGCGCAGGATGTCGGGCGCGCCGGAGCCGGACTGGGCGGCGGTCTTGAACTTGTTCTGCGTCTGGTCGAAGGGAACGACCTCGTGCTTGATCGTGATGTTCGGGTACGTCTCGTTGAACTGCTCGATCAGCTTGTCGTAGGCCGGCGCCTCGTTGGTGGCGTCCGAGGTGTCCCACCAGGTCAGGTCCGCGGTGATCGAGGACGGGTCGCCGGAGGAGTCGGGGGCGTCCTTCTCGTTGGAGGACGAGTCGCTGCCGCACGCTGCCAAGGTGGCGGCGAGTGCGGCGACGGTGATGCCGGCGAGACCGGCCTTGAGGCGGCGCATGGGCTCTCCTAGTGGTGGGCTGAGTGATGACAGTCACAGACGCTAGCAAGACCTTGCAGGATTTGGAAGCCCTTGCATGTTCCGTGAAAAGACGCTTTCATCGGCCCATGGCAACACTGGCCCAGATCTCCGCGCAGGCGGGCGTCAGCGAGGCGACCGTCTCCCGGGTGCTCAACGGCAAACCGGGCGTGAGCGATTCCGCACGGCAGGCGGTCCTCACCGCCCTCGACGTGCTGGGCTATGAGCGCCCGGCCCGGCTGCGGCAGCGCAGCGCCGGACTGGTCGGTCTCGTCGTCCCCGAGCTCGACAACCCGATCTTCCCCGCGTTCGCGCAGGTCATCGAGGATGCACTCGCCAAGCACCGGTTCACCCCCGTGCTGTGCACGCAGTCACCGGGAGGCATCAGCGAGGACGAGTACGTCGAGTCCCTGCTCGACCACGGCGTGTCCGGCATCGTGTTCGTCTCCGGCAAGCACGCCGACACCCGCGCCGACCACGCCCGCTACCGCAACCTCGTCGCCCGCGGGCTGCCGATGGTCTTCGTCAACGGCTACGTGGACGACATCGCCGCCCCGTTCGTCTCCGCGGACGACCGGGGAGCCGTCGACCTCGCCGTCTCACACCTCGTCCAGCTGGGCCACAGCCGGATCGGACTCGCCATCGGTCAGTCCCGCTTCCTACCCGCCGCGCGCAAGCAGGACGCCTTCCTCGATGCCCTCGCCCGGCACCTCTCGCTCGATGAGCAGGAGGCGCGCGGGTGGATCAGCGAGACCCTCTTCTCCGTCGAGGGCGGGGCCGCGGCGGCCAGGGAGTTGTACGCCCGGGGGGCCACCGCCGTCGTCTGCGGCTCCGACATGATGGCGATCGGCGCGGTGCGGGCCGCGCGGGAGCTCGGCCTCGACGTCCCCGGCGACGTGTCCGTGGTGGGCTTCGACGACTCCACCCTGGTCAGCTACCTCGACCCGCCGCTGACGACCGTACGGCAGCCAGTCGCCCAGATGTGCTCCGCCGCCGTCGGTGCGCTCGTCGACGCGATCGACGGCGGACCAGTCCCGTCGCGGGAGTACCTCTTCTCGTGCGACCTGGTGCTGCGCGGCTCCACGGGCGCGGCGCCGAGCTGAGGAATGGCCCCGGCAGCCGGTCGGGACGCTCGCCTCAGAGCAGGCTCGTGCCGAACGCCATGCCGATGAGGTAGGTGATCCCCATCGCCAGCAGGCCACCGCCCACGTTGCGGATCACCGCACGCACCTTCGGGCTGTAGCCCAGGTGCGCGCTGACCGCTCCCGTGATCGCCAGCGCGAGGGCGACGACGACCACCGTCAGCGGGATGCGTACGGAGGCCGGCAGCAGCGCGAGCACCAGCAGCGGGATCAGCGCGCCGAGGGTGAAGGACACCATGGACGCCCACGCCGCCTGCCACGGCTTGGTGAGCTCGTCGGGATCGATCCCGAACTCCACCTCCGCGTGCGCCCGCAGCGCGTCATGCTCGGTGAGCTCGGTGGCCACCCTGCGGGCAGTCTCGGTGCTGAGGCCCTTCTGCTCGTACATCGTGACGAGCTCGCCGAACTCCTCCTTCGGCATCCGCTTGAGCTCGGTGGCCTCCAGCCGCAGGATCGCCTTCTCGGAGTCGCGTTGCGTGCTGACGGAGACGTACTCGCCGGCCCCCATGCTGATCGCCCCCGCGGAGAGCGCCGCGATCCCCGCAATGAGAATCGTCCCCTCGTCGGCGGTGGCGCCCGCGACACCCATCACGACCCCGGCGGTGGACACGATGCCGTCGTTGGCGCCCAGGACGGCTGCACGCAGCCAGTTGAGCCGACCGCCCACGCTGGTGCCGATGTCGTCATGCCAGTGCTGAGGGTCCTCGTCAGTGCCGATCTCGAAGCTCACCGTGTCATCGTGCCCACACCCGCGGGGGCGACGCAACGCAGGTGAGGCTGGCCTGCGCGACGCGGCTGCCCAGCGCCGAAGCTGTTCAGCGTCGCTCGACGATGACGTCCTCGGAGGTGACGCGGTCGCCGCAGTCCGTGCACACCACGCGGGGGACGAACGGGTTGCCGCAGATGACGTGGGTGAGCTCGAGGGCCGGACCCTCGGGCGCTTCGTACCAGCGGTGCGCCCACGTGATCGCGAGGACCACGACGGTGTGGAAGGCCCATCCCTTGTCGGTGAGCTCGTACTCGGCGCGACGGTCGTCCGCCTCCAGCTGCGTCATGACGCCGAGGTTGACGAACTGACGCAGCCGCGCCGACACCACCACGGGTGGGGCGCCGAGAGCGACCTCGAAGTCGCCGAAGCGGGTCACTCCCATGAACGCCGCCCCCAGCAGGGACGCCGACCAGCGGTTGCCGAACAGGCTCATGGGCTCGGGGAACAGGCCGGCCTCCGACGAGAGCCGGGCGCCCGTCCAGCGGCGCCGCGTGCTGCCTTCGGGGACCGAACGACTCCACGCGCCGCTGGGGCCGAACTCCACGTCGACTGAGTCGCGTACGACGCGCTCCCCGCAGGGGCGGCAGGTGATCGCGGGGAGCAGGGGCTCGCCGCAGGCGGCGTGGGTGATGAGGTCGAGGACCTGGTCGCGGCCGGGGTTCCACCGCCGCTCCCACGCCCAGATCGCGACCAGCATGGCCCACAGGCCGGTCAGCTTGACGGTGGGTTCGTACGTCGTCTTGTCCACACGGACCAGCAGCTGCTCGGCCTCCAGCCGGGCCAGCCGGCTGGTCAGGACGTACGAGGAGATCGGGAGGGCCTCGGCGTAGTCGGAGCGCGAGCGCGCGCCCAGGAGCGTTTCGCTGATCAGGAGGAGGGTCCACTCGTCGCCCAGCAGGCCGAGCATCTTGCCGACGGCGTTCGTCTGGCCCGGCTCAAGCCGGGTGGGTGTCACCTCCGAGGCCTGCTCCACACGTACGAGACTACGCGGCCGGACTGGACCGTGGGCCCCCTTGTGGAATGACGGGGCGTCGCGCCGCCCTCTCCCGTGGCTGGCCCGCCCCCTGGTGGACAAGTAAAGCGGGGTTATCCGCACTGCCGCGCCGTCACAGGCATGCAGGAGTGCGGATAACCCCGCTTTACATGAAAGGGGTGGAGCCGGGCCTCAGAGGCCCAGGTCGCGACCGATCAGCATCTTCATGATCTCGTTGGAGCCGGCCCAGATCTTCGTCACGCGGGCGTCGCGCCAGGCGCGGGCCACGCGGTACTCGTTCATGTAGCCGTACCCACCGTGGATCTGCACGCAGTGGTCGAGGATCTCGCTCTGGACCTGGCTGCTCCACCACTTCGCCTTGGCGGCGTCGACGGCGGTGAGCTCACCCTTGGTGTGGGCCAGCACGCACTGGTCCACGTACGCCTGGGTGACCTCGGCCTTGGTGGTCAGCTCGGCCAGCAGGAACTGGGTGTTCTGGAACGAGCCGATCGAGGTGCCGAACGCCTGGCGGTCCTTGGCGTACTGGACCGTCTCGGTGAGAATCTGGCGGGCGTGAGCCAGGTTGGTCACGGCCGAGCCGAGACGCTCCTGGGGCAGGAACTGCATCATCGAGATGAAGCCCGTGTCGAGGGGGCCGACCAGGTCGTCGTCCGAGACGCGCACGTTGGTGAAGGACAGCTCGGCGGTGTCGGAGTCGTCCATGCCGACCTTGTCGAGCACCCGGCCCACGGCGAAGCCGTCGAGGGTGGTGTCCACGGCGAACAGCGAGATGCCCTTGGCCTTCTTCTCGGGCGCGGTGCGCGCGGCCACGAGCACGATGTCGGCCGAGCCGCCGTTGGTGATGAACGTCTTGGAGCCGTTGATGACCCAGCCGTCGCCGTCCTTGACCGCGGTGGTCTTCAGGTTGGCCAGGTCCGACCCGCCGCCCGGCTCGGTCATGCCGATGGCGGTCAGGATCTCGCCGGTCGCGGCCTTCGGCAGCCAGCGGGCCTTCTGCTCGTCGTTGGTCAGGTGCACCAGGTAGGGGACCGTGATGTCGGCGTGGATGCCCAGGCACGACGGGAGGGTCATGTTGACCTTGGCGAGCTCCTCGGTGAGGACCGCGTTGAAGCGGTAGTCGCCAGCGTCGGAGCCGCCGAACTCCTCGGGGATCTCGAGGCCGAGGAAGCCCTGCGCGCCCGCGCTGAGCCAGAACTCGCGCGTCAGGCCGTGGTTCTTCTCGTACGTCTCGAGGTTGCCGATGACCTCGCGGTCCAGGAATTCCTTCACGGAGGCGCGGAAGGCCTCGTGGTCCTCGTTGTAGATCTCGCGCTTCATGGACCCGATGTTACCGGCGAGTCAACCAGTTCGGCAGGTCCAGATCGTGACTCTGGTCGCTCTGGGTGGTTGTCGTACGAGATCTCGGGTGCCCAACGGCGCGCCGTGGCCTAGTTTGTGCGCAGAAGGAGGTGTCTGGACCACGCCATGCACGATCTCGATGACGGTGTGCTGCCGCGACCACGAGCCAGCAGTTGGGGTACGCCCGCAGACCGTGCCCTGCTGCAGTCGATCGCGGAAGACCTGGCCCGCCGGGCGGGTTTCAAGGTGTGCGCTCTCGAGGTGCTGCGCTCGGACAACATGCTGGAGTTCGCGGCGATCACCGGGAGCCCCCAAGGTGCGGAGCGCCTGATGGGCCAGGCCTCGCCGCTGGAGTCGATGGACATCGTCTTCGACAAGGGCTGGGAGAGCCACGGCTGGACCTTCGTCGCCGGCAAGGACCTCGACGCCCACACCCAGGACGTGCTCGCCGAGTACGGCCACCTGCCCTCGTACACGCCCTTCGAGGTGCCCGACGCGTGGCAGCCCGAGGACATGCTGTTTGCGCGCCTCACCGGCGACCGCGGCAACCTTCGGGCGTTGCTCTACTTCGACGAGCCGCTGGACGGCCGGCGGCCGACGGAGGCGACCCTGGCCGCACTGGACGCCGAGGTGCGGATCTTCCTCGAGGCCATCACCGGCATCGTCGAGCGCGAGACGTACGGCGAGCAGATGCGCATGATCGAGGCCGCCCGGACCGCGATCAGGTCGCAGCGGCGCCGCGCCACCGTGGCCGACATCGTCGAGCTCGTCGGTCGCGACCTCTCGGCCGGCTTCCGTGCCAATCGCGTCGGCATCACGCTGGTCGGGTCCGAGCCGGAGGAGTGGAAGGAGTACGTCCCGCTCCTGATCGAGGTCATGGAGCAGGTGTGGGCGCGCTCCAGCGAGGTCATCGTCGACCCCGACGACGTGTGGGGCGAGGACTCGCTGGCGCCGTTCGCGGACACCATCCGCGCGATGCTCGGTGAGTACGGCATCGAGTCGAGCGTGATGATCCCCTTCGGCCACGGCGGCGAGTTGCTGGGGGTGTTGTCGATGGCCCGCGGCGCAGGGATGCCGCGGTGGACCGACAGCGAGGTCGTGGGTGGGCACCAGGTGGCCGCCGACATCGCGGCAGCCATCGCCGACGCGCGCCTGCTCGAGCGCGAGATGTCCCTCAACGCCGAACTGCGAGCGCTCGACGACTACCGCCGCAGCCTCCTCAACACGGTCGCGCACGAACTGCAGAACCCCGTCGGCGTCCTCGTGGGCCACCTCGACCTGCTGACCATGGCGGACCTCCCGGACGAGACCGACCGCTCGATGGCGGCCCTCGAGCGGGCCACGAACCGGATCCAGGCGATGGCGCAGAACCTCGTGACCCTCGGCAAGGTCACCGACCCCGACCGGGCCGTCGTGGCGCGTCCGGTCGACCTGAGCGCGCTCACTGCTGATGTCCTCGACCTGAGCGAGGTCCTCGCCGAGGGCGCTGGCGTGGATCTGGCGGGAGCCGTCGAGGCGCAGGTCGTGGTGGCCGGGGACGCCGAGGAGTTGCAGCGCGTCGTCAACAACGTGGTGGGCAACGCGCTGAAGTACACCCTGCCCGGCGGGTCCGTACGCGTGCAGTTGGAGCGGACCGAGGCCGAGGCCGTGCTGACCTGCACGGACTCCGGCATCGGGATCGGCCCGGACGACCTCGACCGGGTCTTCACGGCCTTCCACCGCGGCTCCGATCCGCAGGCGCGGGCCAAGCCCGGCACGGGCCTCGGGCTCGCCATCGCGGCGCAGGTGGTGGAGCGGCACGGTGGCGCGATGACGGTCGACTCCGTGCTCGGCGAGGGCACCACGTTCACCGTACGGCTGCCGCTCGCCGCCGCGAGCTGACGGCGTTCGAACCGGCCCCAGCGCGTCAGCTCAGCAGTTCGTCCACCCAGGCGGGGACGAGCTCGGTCGCCGGCCCCTGTCGGGCGTGGGTGAAGTCGTCGGTGGCCGCACTCGGCTCCAGGTTGAGCTCGAGCGTTTCGCCCTGGGCCCACAGGACGAACGCGGCGGCGGGATAGACGATGGCCGAGGTGCCGATCGAGACGAACAGGTCGGCCTCCCACACGGCGTTCTCGATGGCCTCCATGCCGTACGGGATCTCGCCGAACCAGACGATGTCGGGCCGCAGGCTGGGGCTCTCGCAGCCCGGGCACGCGGGGCCGTGTCCGAGGCCGTCGTTCCAGGTGTGGCGGGCGTTGCAGGCCAGGCACCAAGCCGAGCGGAGTTGGCCGTGCATGTGGTGCACGCGGCGTGAGCCGCCTCGCTCGTGCAGGTCGTCGACGTTCTGGGTGACCAGGAACAGGTCGTCGCCCAGCGCCTCCTCGAGGCGGGCCAGTGCGCGGTGTGCGGCGTTGGGTTCGACGCGACCCAGCGCGGCGCGGCGCTCGTCATAGAAGCGGTGGACGAGGGCGGGGTCGTCGTTGAACGCCTCCGGGGTGGCCACCTGCATCGGGTCGTGGCCCTCCCACAATCCGCCGCCGTCGCGGAAGGTGGACAGCCCACTCTCCGCCGAGATCCCGGCGCCCGTGAGTACGACGACCTTCACTGCTGCCTCCTTCGACCTGCGATACATCGTGCCACGACCGAGTCGCCTGGTCGCCGGGGTCCCGTTCGGCGTTGGCGTCGTTCTCGGCGGACGCGGCAACGCCGGTTCGCGATGCTCACCGCGAGGAGTGCGAAGAAGATGTTCGGAGGGGCGCCGGAGGTCTGGCCTTCGGCGCCCCTCCGAGCGACCTGACGCTCCGGATGATCTGCTCACCGTGAGTTGATGCTGGCAGACCGCGAAGCCGCGACTGGCGCGCCCGCCTGTCATAGATACCGGCGAATGGCGCTGGCATCCGGCACCCCCTCCATCGGCCAGGCGCACGAGGAGGTCGTCTATCTCCAGTTTGGGCTGGAGTCGTCGGTGATCCTCGGGTGGGACGACGGTCTTTGTCGGACTCGTGGGCGGCGAGCTGGGCGCGACGTTGGCGCTCTTGGACGGGTACGCCGCCTGCCACTGGTGCCACGAGGTTGATCGGTCGACGGCTGTTAGCGGTTTCTGACGAAACCGCAGGTCAGAGGGGGTGTGGCGGTTCGTGCTGAGTTAGCGCGTATCGCCGTTGGACGCCGATTCCGGGGCTTCGTGCATCACTCTCGTGCATCACTCGGGCGAGACGAGCTTGGCCTGGGCGCGTCACTTGGACTTGCGCGGGTCGGGGAATCCGAGGCTGAGGTAGCCGGGTGCGCGTTTGGTGAGCGCGGCCGCGAGAACTGGAACTTCGACGTCGTGGTAGTCGTGCACTTCGGCGGTCTGCTTGCCCGGATGCGCTCGTAGGACGCGGCCGGCGTACTGGACGAGGCGTCCCTTGAAGGAGACCGGGCCTGCCAGGAACAGCGTGTCGAGTGCGGGACAGTCGAAGCCTTCGCCGACGAAGTGGCCCGTCGCGACCACCAGTAGCGGCGAGCCGGATTCGGATGGGTTGAGCCGCCCGATGGCTGCGGCGCGCTGCTTGGCGCCCATGCCGCCCTTGAGGACGACCGGGTCCAGCCCCCGCTCGGCGAGTTCCTCGGCGAGGTGGTCGACGTGGCCGGTTCGCTGGGCGAGGACAAGGCAGTGGCGGCCGCGACCGAGTGCCTCGACCACATCGGTGAGGATCTGTTCGTTGCGTGACTGGTCTTCGGCGAGCGCGCGGTGGACGCCTGCGATGGCGCCCGGGATGGACAGGTCGACTGGGTCGTCCAGCCGGAACGAGGTGGCGTGGACGACGAGCACGGGACGGGGTCGGTCGGCACCGGCGCCTTCGAGGGTGTCGGGGTCGGCGTGAGTGAAGGTGTGGCGGACCGGACCGAGTTGGAAGCCGATCAGGTCATCGAGGCCGTCGCGCCGGTAAGGCGTGGCGGTGAGCCCGACCCAGTAGCGGGCTGGGACCGCGCGGACGGCGGTCTCGAACGCGGCTGCCGGGACGTGGTGGCACTCATCGATGATGACCTGGCCGTAGGTGCCCAGCTTGTCGGCGAGGTCGGAACGGCGGGCGAGTGTCTGCAAAGTGGCGATGTCGACAATGCCGGTGAGCTTGGAACGGCCGCCGCCGAGCTGCCCCGGTTTAACGCCGAGGAGGTCGGTGATTCCACGGCGCCACTGGTCGGCGAGCGTCTTGCGGTCGACCAGCACCAGCGTGGAAACGGCTCGCTGGGCGATGACAGCACAGGCCATGACGGTCTTCCCAGAGCCCGGCGGAGCGACCAGGAGCCCCAATTCGTGCGGCAGCACCGCCTCCACTACTTCCTGCTGCTGCGGCCTGAGATCGAAGGTCGGCGAGAGGTCCAAAGGATCTCCGATGACCCGCTGATCGTCGATCTCAACCTTGCTGCCGGCTCCCTCGATGAGTCGCGTCGCCGTGTCGCGTAGCCCGCGCGGGAGGACGAGGTGGTCGTCGAGCGTCTCGTCATAAGAGGTGATGATCCGTGGGACGTTCCACGTCGATTGGCGGCGACGCTGGCGGTCGTAGAACTCCGGGTTGTACGTAGACGCTGCGTGCTTCAGGGTCGCATACAGCGAGGGGCTCAGCTCCGAGCCGGGAATCCGCACCGTGCCGTCAAGGCTCAGGTGCACGATCGATGCCGGATTCGGCTGGGTCTTCGTCGACCGGGCGGGCTGGGCCCGGTCGACGCGTGCCCCTACGGTCGGCTCCCGGAGCGCCGAGGCGAGTTTCGTGACCTGCTTCGGGGTGAGGCGCTCCAGGGTGGAGAGGTACTCCCACTGGTCCTCGAACGGCTCCAGTGTGGCCAGGTCGAGAAAGACTGTCGTGCCGAGCTTTCGTGACTTGCCGTGGAGCGGAGCCGCGATCAGGTTGCCGGGTCCTTGACCGGGCAGCACGTCCTGGGAGGGGAAGAGCCGGTCGTAGCAGCGCAGGTCCATGCGGCCACGGATCGCGATCGCTTCGCGGACGAGAGCGGTCCCGAGTTGGCGTGCGGTGGCTGCTGGCACGGGGTCGGTGAAGAAGATCCACACGTGGGCGCCGATCCCGGACCGGGACACCTCAAGCGCGGCGGGCGCGCCAACGGCTCGTGCGGCCTTCAGGTAGGCGAGTGCGTCGAGCATGGCGGCCTGTCCGTCGAAGTCGGCGGCGAGCCAGCAGGTCTGGTCGCCGGGGAGCATCGGATAGAGGCCGATGTGGACGTCGCCGGTCAGATGCGCGGCGAGGACCTCGGGCGTAAGAGGCAGGTGTCTTATGTCGGAGGCAGAGCGTCCCTTGCGCCAGCCGCCCTCGACGGCGGGCATCCATCCCGACTTGCTGGTGCGGGCGTTCTCCCAGCGCACGGCGTAGACGTCACGTCGTGCGCCGAACAACGCGGCATAGAACTCGACCTTGGCGCGCGAGGAGGAACGCGCGTCCACCTGACCCGGTGCCTTGTCGAACCACGCTGCCTGGGTGCCACGAGCTGGAGCCGCCTCCGCGTCAGTCAACTTGAGCAGCTTGCGCAGGCGAGCGTTCTCCTGTCGCAAGCTCTCGAGTTCGGTTTGCAGGTCGTTCACGGCGTCAATCCTGCCGGTAGACCTACGGAAACCAGCTGCTGAAGACATCTGGGTGGCAAATGGATCAGTGCAGTTCGGTCAGCAGGGGCCGGAGGATGTCGGCAGCTCTCTGGGAGCAGGCGGACGACAATCAGGCCGGGTGCAACGAGGGCCCCCGCTGTCATCACTCGGCGTCTCGAGTTGACCGTTTGCAGACGTTCCGGTCGACCTTTTGCAGGAGTCTGCGCCTGAGGCTTATGACTAGATCTCTGCTCACATGAGCAGTAGTCTGTTCATATGGATTTCGGTGAGCCCTTCGGCGGCCTGATGCCGGGAGCGCGCGGTGCGGCGCTCGCCGTGCTGCTGCGCACTGGCGCCCCCCTGACTGGGCGGCGCGTGCACGCGTTGGTCGCGGATCGCCACAGTCTCGGTGCCGTGCAGCAGGCGCTGCGAGACCTCGATCGACTGGGGCTGATCACCACGGAGGTCATCGGGCGTGCCGGTGTGCACCGCATCAACGAAGGCCATGCAGCCATCGCCCCATTGCGTTCCTTGGCCAGCCCCATCGAGATGCTGACCCGCGTCGTGGAGGAGACCGTGCGAGACGTCGAAGCCGTCATCGTGTTCGGATCAGTTGCTCGCGGCGACGCCCACGCAGACAGCGACGTCGACCTCGCCGTGATCGCCCCCGCGACGTGGGACGGTCGGGTCGAACTGCAACAGGCTGTCCAAGAGCGCCTCGGCAATGGCTGCGACGTCCTGCACCTGACCGGCGACCACTTCAAGCTCGCTCCAGAGGACCGCGAGCCGGTCGTGTCCGAGATCTTCCTCGACGGGATCGCCCTGGTCGGCACGATGCCGCGGCGCAGCCGGGTGGCGTCATGACGAACATGGAGAGCAGGAACCACGCGAGGAGCTTCCTCCAGAAGGCGCAGGAGTACCTGGACTCGGCTCAGGACAATCTCGATCTAGAGCGCGCGACACCGGCCGCTGGGGATGCGATCCATGCCGGCATCAGTGCGAAGGACGCGATCGTGACGGCCTTGACCGGGCAGACCAGCAAGGCGAAGGACCACTCAAAGGCGGTGAAGGAGTTGCGCCAGGCGCTCGGTGCTCACCGCGATGCCGCCGCGGCCGAGAAGGCGTTGCGAGAACTGATCTCGATGAAGGGCGAAGTCGAGTACGGCGCCACGCTCATCTCGCTCGCCAAGGCGAAGCCTCTCGTCCGGCGAGCGATGGTGCTCGTTGAGATCGCGAATGAGTTGGTGCGGCGTCCCTGATCCCTGAGCTTCGCAGGGTCGTTGACGGCTCGTCGGATCTAGGAGACAACCTTGCCGGCCTTAGCCGGGGGTGGCGTTAGCCATTCATCGGCATCTCGGGAGGAAACCGCACGGCGTGACCTCTGCTGCGCGGCCATTGTGGCCCGCTGCCCAGTCGGTAGAGCGCCAATCAGAGTCCGCTGAGCAGTTTGGCCTTCGCACTTGCGAACTCCTCGTCAGACAGGATCCCCTCCTGATGGAGGGTGGCTAGTTCGCGGAGGCGGTCCGCCAGAGTCGGAGCGGATGTCTGACCCGTAGTCGCTGACTCGGGCTCGACCACTGACGGAAGGGCAGCTGCTCCGGCGTCCGCGGTCGAGGAGCTGTCGACGCCAAGAACGGCGTTGCCCGCGGCTTCGAGCGCCCGCCCGACGTCGACGTGGCTCTTCTGGGCGGTCTTGAGTCCCACACTGTTCGGGATCTGGTTGGAGAGAGTGTAGATCTGACGGTCGGTAGTGATCGTCAGGTAGGAGGTGCGAGACCCCTGGCTTGCGACGTGTGCAATCCCGGCGGCCGCCAGACCCGGTGCACTGGCCTTCATCAGATGCTTCGTGCCCTTGAGGAGGCCCGCAACGGCGGGGCCGATCGCGCTCTCGAGACCCGAGCTGCCCTGCGAGGCCCGATCTGTATCCGATGGCGTGAACGTGATCGACCGCAACTTCTCGTACGGCGTCTTCGCGGTGATTCCCCCGCCGCGCAGATTGGCGGCCATCTGGGCTCGCGCGTTCGCGGCGCTCGGGCGCTCGGGCTGCTCACCAGACGCGACGCGCACGTAGCCGCCCTCGTAGATCTCGATGGTCGACAGCCCGAAGGTTCCGCTGGTGACGAGCGCGCCAGCTGCGGCGACGTCTTCAGCCCACTTCCGCTGCTGGGCTTCCTTTGCGTCTCTCTTCTCCGCTGACCGATCCGCGGCGGCCTTCTTCAGCCTGGAGAACGCGCCGTCCTTCTTGTCGGCCATTGGAACGGCAGCGTCCGCGCCATGGTCGCGCGTGCGCTCAGTCCATGCGGTTCCGTCCCAGTACCGGGTCGTGCCCTGGGCGTCCGGGTACCACCCCGCGGGGGTCTGCTGGCTCATGACGGCATCTTGACATTCGGGCCCGACAGCCATGAAGGGTTCCATCGAAATGACCGGTCAGGCGGGCAGGGCGATCCGCTCAACCGGCACGCCGTCGCTTCGGCTGCGGGAGCAGGTCGCTGATGCTGACCTCGACCCGCGACGGAGCCACGAGCGCCTTGGCCTGGCCCAGCTCCATCCGCCTGTCCTCCCACGCCAGCAGCTGGTCGAGGCGCCACCGATCCGGGTGCGTCATCACCGGCGCCGGGACCAACGAGCGGTCCTTGAGGTTCTGGTAGCCCTGCGTCTTGCCCCAGCCGTAGCGCGCCATCACGTCGTGCGCGTCGAGGAAGACGTGCCGCGGGTCGGTGTCGTCCGAGGCATTCGGCGGCCAGTGCATGTCACACCGCCTTCGGCTTGCCGAGGACGGGCTGGGAGGCGAGCCGCTGGGTGCGGATGAACGTCCGCGGGTCGCCGACGGTCGTGTACAGCCGGCGCCCGATCTTGAAGAACTCCGGGCCGGTGCCCTCCTGGCGCCACCAGCGGACGGTGTTGACGGGCCACTGGTGCCACGTGATGGTGGCGGCTCGCCGGCGTGCGGCTCAGGCGCCCGGCCGCGGCAGGTGCCCGGCGATGAAGAGCGCCTCCGCCGTGACCAGCACCTCGCCCTCATGGGACAGCACCGCCTCACAGAAGATCTTGCGCCCCTCGGTGCCCGTCTGACGCGCGGTCACCGTGAGCGGGACGAACAGGGGAGTGGGCCGCTTGTAGTTGAGGGTCAGGCGGGCCGTCATGCCACCCAGTCCCGCCCAGCCGTTGGCGAAGCCGAGCGCGTGGTCAAGCATCAGCGCCGAGATGCCGCCATGAGCCATGCCGGGCTGGCCCTGATAGGCGATCGGCAGCGTCACCGAGCCCGCCACGCTCCCGTCAGCGAGGCCGTTCATCCGCAGCAGCGGAGCAATCGGGTTCTGCGTCCCAGTCGCGGGGTCATGGCGCGGTTCGTCCCACATCTGGGCCATCCGCTGCCCGGTGTCGGGGTGGTGCTGGGCGACCTCCTCGGCCATCTCCTCGATCTGCTTCGCGAGGGTGTCCAGGTCGTACGCAGTGTCGGGGCCGAGCCGGATCAGCGAGTCAGTGAGGCGCCGTACGGCTGCGGCGGCGCGGTCGAGACCGTCGTCGGTGGGCTCGTGGGTGAGCTCGCGCGGGACCGGGCCGCCGTCGTGCAGATGGGTGGACTCGCGGAAGTCGGAGGGATCGGGCACCGTCGCACCGTACGCCGCCGTGTGCCGGGCTCGCAGGGGAGTCCCGATGGGTGACTGAGCCGGCGAGACCGGCGACCCCTCAGGCCAGGTAGACCTTGCGCAGGGTCTCGGTGATCGTCCACTCGGTCTGCTCGCCCTCGTGGAGCCGGACGAGGGACCCCGGGCCGAGGTCCACCACGTGGCCGTCAGCGAACCGTACGGAGCCCGCCCCCGCGAGCACCACGAAGACCTCGTCGACCTCGGTGTCGCGCACCACGCCGGGGGTGATCTCCCAGACGCCGATCTCGACGCCCTTGAAGTCGCCCAAATCGCGGACGCCGACGCTCACCTCTCCGGCCACGACCCCGTCCGCCGGACCCAGGTCGATCGCGACGGTGGAGGCGGCCACATGACGCAGTTCGCTCATGGGCGGCACCCTACGAGCCCGCCAGCGTGCTGGCCACGCCGTCACCGCTGCGGCGCAGCACCAGCGCGACCACGACCAGCGATCCCAACGTGAGCAGCAACATCAGCGTGGACACCGCAGCCACCTCCGGGCGCAGGCCCGTGCGCAGCGACCCGAACAGGTGGACCGGCCACGACGTCGACCCGGGCAGAGCGACGAACGAGGACACGACGGTGTTGTCGAGACTGAGCGTGAACGCCATCAGCGCCCCCGCCAGGATGCTCGGCCGCGCCATGGGCAGCGTGACCTGGGTGAACTGCCGCCACGGCGTGGCACCCAGGTCGGCTGCGGCCTCCTCCACTGCGGCGTCCATGCCGGCCATGCGGGCGCGCACCATGAACGTCACCGTCGCCAGCGCGACCGAGGTGTGCACCACCACCAGTCGCACGAGCCCGTGGTTGAAGAAGGTCAGGTGGCCGTCGGTCCCCAGCGTCACGAACCACGGCAGGATCGAGATCGCGTCCACGATCTCGGGCGTGACCAGCGTGATGGCCAGCAGGGCCGTCAGCACCACCGCCCAGCGGCTCTTCGTCCGGGCCAGCGCGACGCCCCCGATGGTGCCGAGCACGGTCGCCAGCAGCGAGGCCAGCGCCCCGGAGATCAGCGAGACCCGCACGGAGTCCCGGATCGTCTGGCTGTCGTAGGCCCGCCGGTAGGCGTCCATTCCGAAGCCGTCCCACGAGCCCAGCAGACGGCCCTCGTTGAACGAGTAGATGACGATCACCAGGATCGGCGCGAACAGGAAGGCGAAGACCGCCACGGCGAACACGCCCAACAACACGTCGGCCGGGTCGCGGCGCCGGGTGCGGTGCTCGGCGTACGAAGCCATCAGGCCACTCCTTCCAGGTCGATGCGCCGTCTGAAGCGCACCACCGCTCGTACGGCCAGGAAGCACAGGCCCACCATGGCCACGGCGAGCAGGATGAAGCACATCAACACGAACGCCATGGCCGCCCCGAGCGCCCAGTTCTGGGCGCTGGAGAACTGCTGGGCGACCATCTGCCCGACCATGTTGCCGCGCGCGCCGCCCAGCACCGACGGGGTGATGTAGTCGCCCATGAGGGGGATGAACACGAGCAGGCCGCCGGCAGCCAGACCGGGCAGGGCGTCGGGAAGGGTGACGGAGAAGAACGTCCGCACCCGGCCGGCGCCGAGGTCGCGGGAGGCCTCCCGCTGGGCCGGGTCGGTCCGCTCGAAGGCGACATAGAGCGGCAGGATCATCAACGGCAGGTAGTTGTAGACCACGCCCAACTGCACGGCGGCGCGGGTGTAGAGCACCGACAGCGGGCCGTCGAGGATGCCAATGTCCTGGAGCAGCCCCGAGGCGAACCCGTGGGGCGCCAGGATGATCTGCCACCCGATCGTGCGGACCAGGAAGTTCGTCCAGTACGGCACCAGCACCAGCGCCACGAGCACCCCGCGCAGCCGCGGGCTCGCCTTGACCGCCATCCAGTACGCGAACGGCACCCCGATCAGGGCACACAGGACGGTGCCGACGCCCGCGATGCGCAGGGTGTTCCAGAACGTGCGCACGAAGGTGCCCGTCGTGGCCTCGGCGTAGCGGTCCAGCGAGAGTTGGTCGTTGGCGACGGGGGTGAACAGGTCGGGCTTGTGGCCGAAGCTGTACCACGCCACCAACCCGATCGGGATGAACACGAAGAAGGCCAGCCACGCCCAGATCGGGAACGACATCCATGCAGCACTGCGCGTACGGCTCACGACCCGGCCACCGCCTTCACCTCGTTGAGGATGTCGACCAGCGTCTCCTGGGCCTCGGTGACCAGCCCGGACGTCAACCGGGCCATCACCTCGTCCGGTGGGAAGACCAGGTCGGGCATCTCCAGCCCTCGCGTCTGGGCCTGCTCCCGCTGCCCGGCGACACCCGTCGGGTACCCGTTGTAGTTGACCTCGCGGTAGGCGACGTCGGGCTCCAGCATGTAGTTGATCCACGCGTGGGCGTTGTCGGGGTGCTGGCTGCCCGCGGCGATCGCCCAGGTGTCCATCCACAGGTTCGCGGTCGGAGCGGGGTAGACGAAGCGCCAGTGCTCGTAGTCGCCCTCCTCGATGCCCAGCCGGGCGTCGCCGTTGTAGCACTGCATGAGCGCGAAGTCGCGCTGGACGACGTTCTGGGACGGGTCGGAGGAGAAGTTGCGGATCAGCTGCGCGAACTCGCCGGTGAGGAACGCGCGCGCCTCGTCGAGGTGGGCCCGGTCGGTCGTGTTGAGGTCGTAGCCACGCGAGGCGAAGAAGATCGCGGCCACCTCGAACGGGTCGTCGAGCACGGAGACCGACCCCCGCGCCTCCTCGCCGGCCGCCGCGATGAAGTCCGCCCAGGACTCCATGGGCCTCGAGATCTGCTGGGTGTCGTAGACGAAGCCCGTGGTGCCGATCGTCTTGGCCACCACGTACTCGTCGCCGGGGTCCCAGTCCCGGCCCCGGGCACTGGGCTCGAGGTTGGCCAGGTTGGGCAGCAGCGTGTGGTCGAGCGGGGCCAGCATGCCGTTGGCGACCATCTGCGGGACGTAACTCCCGGTCGGCACGACGATGTCGTAGCCGCTGGTGCCGCGGGCGGTGCCGAGCTTGGCGATCATCTCCTCGTTGGAGGCGAAGGCATCCATCTGGACGGTGACATCGCGCTCGCGCTGGAAGCGGCGGATGTTGCGCGGGGCGTCGTAGTCACCCCACGAGTACACGTTGAGCCGGTCCTCGAGGGCGCCGTCGACGGCGGCGGTCGGGGCGTAGGTCCGCTCCCCGCACCCGGCCAGCGCGCCCGCGCCCACGACCGCCATCCCGCCGAGCAGCGCCCGCCGGGTCAGGCGCGGCACCGCTGCACGGGGCGCCAGGACCCGGATCATGCGCCGTCCCGGTCCTGGTCGCCGAACACCAGCACCGCGTCCGGCTCCCACGCACACCACACCACCTGGCCCGTACGCAGTTCGGCCGCGTCGCGTACGGCCGTCCGGGCGAAGATCTCGCGACCGTCGGAGCCGATCACGACGTACTGGATCTCGCCGCCGAGGAAGGAGATGCCGGCGAGCGTTCCCGTGGTCTTGTTCTCGGGCTGGGTCGGCTCGGTGGTGCCCACACGCACGACCTCGGCGCGCAGGGCGAGCCGCAGGGCGTCACCGGGCTCGTACGCAGCCACCGCGTCGGGGCTGGGGCGGAACACGGTCGTCGCGCTGGACGCCGTGCCGTCGGCGGCGAGGGTGGCGTCGGCGAAGTTCTGGGTGCCGACGAACGAGGCCACGAAGGCGGTGCGGGGGCGCTGGTAGACCTCCTGGGGCGTGCCCACCTGCTCGATGCGGCCGGAGTTCATCACCACGATGCGGTCGCTCATGACGAGCGCCTCGGCCTGGTCGTGGGTGACGAACACGAACGTGATCCCGACCTCGCGCTGCAGGAGCTTGAGCTCGACCTGCATCCGCTCGCGCAGCTGCCGATCGAGCGCCGAGAGCGGTTCGTCGAGGAGCAGCACGTCGGGGCGGTTGACGATGGCGCGTGCGATCGCGACCCGTTGCTGCTGGCCGCCCGACAGCTTGCGCGGCGCGCGGTCGGCGAACTCCTCCATCCGCACCAGGCGCAGGGCCTCCTTGACCCGCGTGGCGATCTCGGCCTTCGGGGTCTTGTTCTGCCGCAGTCCGTACGCGACGTTCTGGGCGACGCTCATGTGGGGGAAGAGCGCGTACGCCTGGAAGACGGTGTTGACGGTGCGCCGGTGCGGCGGGACCCCGACCACGGAGGAGCCCGAGAGCAGGATGTCGCCGGCGGTCGGCTCCTCGAAGCCGCCGATCATGCGCAGCATCGTGGTCTTGCCGCAGCCCGAGGGGCCGAGCAGGGAGAGGAACTCTCCGCGGGCGATGTCGAGGTCGACGCCGTCGACGACGCGGTGGGCGCCGAAGTCCTTGACGAGTCCCTGCAGCGAGATGACGGGGCCTGCGGCCCGGTCGGGGGCGCTCGGATCGGGGGCGCTCGGATCGGGGTTGGTCGGTGCGGTGGCGGTCATGAGTCGAACCCCAGTCCCATTCGGTCGAGTGTGCGCAGCCAGACGTTGCGTCGTCCGCCGCGGTGGTCGGCGCGGTCGAGCGCCCACCGGGTGGTCTGGATGCCGATCGAGGCGACCGGCTCGGGAGGGAAGGGCAGCGGCATGGATCGGGCCATCTCCACCTCGGTGCGCTCGGTGCGCTGACCGGCCAGCTTGTCGAGCATCACCTGCGCGGCATACCGGGTGGCGCCCACGCCGAGCCCGGTGAATCCCGCGGCGTAGGCGACGCGCCCGTTCATGGCGAGCGGATAGAACGCGCAGAACCGGGTGGAGGTGTCGATCGCCCCGGCCCACTGGTGGGTGAAGCGCAGCCCCTCCAACGACGGGAAGGTGGTGAAGAAGTGTCCCGCGAGGCGGCGGTGCGTCTCTGGGCGCTGCTCGTATCCGGCGCGGACCCGACGGCCGTAGTGGTAGATCGCGTCGTACCCGCCCCACAGGATCCGGTTGTCCGCGGACAGCCGGTAGTAGTGGAACTGGTTGGCCAGGTCGCCGACGCCCTCGCGGCCCTCCCACCCGATCGAGGCGAGCGCCTCGGGGGTGAGGGGTTCGGTCATCAGTGCGTAGTCGTAGACCGGCACCGTGTGCATCCGGTAGCGCGCCAGCAGGCTGGGGAAGACGTTGGTGGCCAGCGCGACGCGGCGGGCGGTGATGGTGGCGCGGGTCGTGGCAACGCTGACGGGGCCGTTGCGACCGGCGCCGTCGATGCCGATCGCGCGAGTGTGCTCGAAGATCTCCACGCCCAGCTCGGCGGCGACCCGGGCCAGCTCGTGGGCGAGCTTGGCCGGGTGCACGAGGGCAACGTCGGGATCGAACACCGCGGCGAGATAGGTCGGGCTGTCCAGGCGCGCCCGCAGCGCCTGACCCTCGATGATCTCGGCGCCCGAGGCGCGCAGGTCGGCGACGTGGTGGGGTTCGAGGGCGACGTCGAGTTCGCCCGTGCGCTCGTAGTCGCAGTCCATCCCGTACGAGGTCACGGCCGCCTCGATCGCATCCAGGTTGGCGAGGCCGAGGCGTTCGAGGGTGTCGTACTCGTCGGGCCAGCGGTTGCGGCCGTTGTCCTCCCCGTGCGTCAGGCTCGCCTCGCAGAAGCCGCCGTTGCGCCCGGACGCAGCCCAGCCGATCTCCTCGGCCTCGATGAGTACGACGCGGCGGTCGGGCTCGCGTTCCTTGGCGAGCACGGCGGTCCACAGGCCGCAGTAGCCGCCGCCGACGACGAGCAGGTCCGTGTCCAGGGAGCGGGTCAGGGGCGCGTGGGGCGTACGTCCCGCGACGTCGTCGAGCCAGAAGCAGCCGTCGCGTACCCCGCTGAGCGCGTGGGTGAGTGCTGCCTCGTTGGGACTCGTCCGCGAGAAGACGGTGCCCGCGGCGCTCACGACACCTTCCTGCCAGCCACGTACGTGGCGGAGACGGTGAGCGTGTGCAGGGAGCTCGCGGGACGCGTACGCATGCGCTTACGCTGGGTGATTAATCCATTAATCACAAGGGTCTGTTGTGTTCCAGTTCACTCGCCCCGTCCCGCCCCGCCGCCAAGTAACGCGCGTTTATCGCGTACTCCGCATGCGTCATGGCGCGGCGGAACGGGCCGGAACAGCGCGGAAGATGGCCGGAGCCCCCAGTGGCCGGAGCCCCCAGTGGCCGACGCACCGCGCTGGCGCGACCCACTGCTCGATCGGAGGTGTGTGGTGCCCAAGCCGACGATTGTCGACGTCGCTCGTGAAGCGGGCGTTTCCACGGCGACCGTGTCCAACGCCCTCAACGGCACGGGGCGTGCCGCAGCGGCCACCCGTGAGCGGGTCCGCGAGGTCGCTGCCTCGCTGGGCTATCGACCCAACGCCGCGGGTCGCACCCTGCGCACCGGCCGTACGGGGGTGCTCGCCCTGGCCGTCACCACCTTCGGTGAACGAGCCTGGAACTTCGCGGAGGTGGCCTACTACGCCCGCATCGTCGCGGCCGCGACCTCGGCTGCCCACAATCGCGGGTACGCGCTGACCGTGCTGCCCACCGGTCTGAGTGAGTCCGACTGGCACGCCGTCACAGCCGACGGCGTGGTGCTCCTCGATTCGCCCGAGGACGATCCGGCGGTCCGGGTGCTTCGTGCGCGCCAGATCCCGATCGCGTTCGATGGGGAGCCGGCCGAGACCGGACCGCGTGACTCCTGGGTCGACAACGACCACGTCGCCACCACGGCGATGGTGGTGGGTCACCTGCGCGCCCAGGGGGCGCGGCGCATCGGCCTGCTGGCTCAACGCACCTCGGACGGCTACACCCAGGCCGTCGTGTCCGCCTTCACCGCGCAGGTGCCCGAGCCCCTGGTCCGGCTGGTCGAGGGCACCGACCTGACGGGGCGGGCGGACGCCGAGGCGCTGCTGAGGGAAGGGGTGGATGCGATCTACGGTCTCCTCGACGACAGCGGTCGGGGGGTGCTGGCCGCTGCGGCGCACCTGGGCGTCCGCATTCCCGAGGACGTCCTGCTGGTCACGGCCAGCGAGGACCCGACGTACGCCTCGACGACGCCGTCGGTGAGCACCGTCTCCCTGCTGCCCGTGGAGACCATCACGGCTGCGGTCGACGCCTTGGTCGACACCCTGGCTGGTGGCGAGTCGTCGGTGCTGGCCGACCTGGCCACGGAGCTGTACGTGCGGGAGTCGTCGGTGCGCCGCGACCCCTGACGGCCGGGGTGGGCGTGCGTACGATCGGCGCGTGTCTAGCTCGCCATCAGCAGGGACCGTGAAGCCGGTGGAGCGGGAGGCGGTCCTGGCGGCCGCGGACCGGATCCGCGGATGGGTCCGGCGCACTCCGGTGCTGGCTGCGGACTCGGTGTGGTTCAAGTGCGAGTTCCTCCAGCACTCGGGCTCCTTCAAGGCGCGGGGGGCGTTCAACCGGCAGATGGCTGCGCGCGAGCGCGGCGAGCTCGAGGGCGGGGTGGTGGTGGCCTCGGGCGGCAACGCCGGGCTGGCCCACGCGTACGCGGCTGCCCGCCTCGGGGTGCCCGCGACCGTGTTCGTGCCCGAGACGGCTCCGGCCGTGAAGCTCGCCCGGTTGCGCGGCTACGGGGCTCGCGTGGTGCAGGTCGGCACGGAGTACGCGCAGGCCTACGAGGCTGCCGTGCAGCACGCCGCGGACGGCTCCGCCTTGCTGTGCCACGCCTACGACCAGCCCGACATCGTGGCCGGTGCGGGAGCGCTGGGCCTCGAGCTGCTCGAGGATGTCCCCGACGTGGGCACCGTCATCGTCTCGGCGGGCGGCGGTGGCTTGTACGCGGGGGTCGCGGCTGCCGTCGAAGACCGGGCCCGCGTGGTCATCGTCGAGCCGCAGACGTGTCCGACGGTGAGTGCTGCCCGGAAGGCTGGCGCACCGGTCGACGTCGCCGTGTCGGGGGTGGCTGCGGATTCCTTGGGCGCGCGCCGCATCGGCGACCTCGCGTGGGCGAGTGTCGTGCGGTGGCAGCCGGAGTCGGTCCTGGTGTCGGATGAGGCCATCGTCCGCGCCCGAACCCGGTTGTGGTCGCAGCTGCGGATCGCGGCCGAGCCGGGGGCGGCCGCTGCGTACGCGGCGCTCGATGAGGGTGCGTACGTCCCCGCGCCGGGGGAACGGGTGGCGGTCGTCGTGTGCGGCGCGAACACCGATCCGAGCACGTTGGTGGACGCATTCGAGACCCCGGACTCAGGCTCCGGGCGGACTGAGTAACTCCTACTTATCGCAGGGCGCGCAGGCGGCTGCCACGATCCCGCCATGACGACGACACGCCTTGTTCGACGCGCTTGTGCTCTGGTGGCCCTCGGGGTGTCCGCCGGGGTTCTCGCGGCGGTTCCCACGGCCCACGCAGCGACGTACACGACGACCGCGAACTTCTCCGGGTGCGAGGTGCGGTACCTGCCCATGGCCGACAACATCCGGGTCGGCGGCGAGTCGGCCTGGTCGCCTGCGCTCAGCGTGGAAGTCCCCACGCTGGTGGAGGCAGCCAGCCCCGTCACGGTGTCGGTGGACCTGGGTGACCTGCCGGCGGGCATCCTCCCCGAGGACGTGCAGAACGCTCGTGTGCTGATGTACGACCTCACCTTCGCCAGCGCGCAGGCTAGCCCGTTGCGCTTCACCGACGAACTCGTCGTCGGCGACCTGGACAAGGACCTGCCGATCGACCTGGCGCCGATGGAGTACGACACGTCGTTCCACGAGATCGGTGTCCTCGAGCACAGCGTCAAGGCCGTGAAGCTGTACATCACCGGCGAGACGGCGGGCGGGGCCTTCACCGAGTACTCCTTCGAGTGCGATCAGGTGGTCAACCCGGCGCCCCTGTTCAGCGTGGCGGTGTACGACCTGGCGGCGACGCCGACGCTGACGCTGGACCGCGGTGCTGCGGCGGTGGGCGACAGCGTCGCCTTCACCGGTACGAACCTGCTTGCCGCGGCGCCGTCGTCGCCGCGTGCCCTTGCCTCCCTCACGATCGGTGGAGTCGCGGTGGGGACGGCCGAGGTCGACGACGCCGGCGGGGTGCGCGGCAACATCACGGTGCCGCCCGGCCTCACCGGCACCGTGACGGTCCAGGTCGTCAACGGGGCCAAGTCGGCCACGGCGACCCTCGACCTGCCGGCGGCGACCACCCCGACGCCGGTCCCGACCCCGACTCCGGTCCCGGTCCCGACGCCGCCCGTGGACGTCAAGGACCCGTCGACGTGGCACGAGAACGCCCAGACCGGCGCGATCAACAATCAGGCCAAGGTCAAGGTCGCCACGAAGCGCGTGCGTACGGGCAAGAAGCTCAAGATCGGCGGGTCCGGGTTCGCCCCCCGCGAGGCCGTGATCATCCGCGCCAAGGCGGGCAAGGGCAAGGGCGCCAAGCGGGTCACCCGCGTCGTGTACGCGAACGCCGCCGGCGCGATCAAGGCGACGCTGCGCCTCAAGCGCGCCGCCACCGGCAAGTGGCGCGTCACCGCGATCGGGGTTTCGAGCGGACGTGGCGGCGCGGCCAAGTTCACGGTGATCCGATGAGGGGCGCGCGGCCGGCCCGCGGGCTGCTCGCGTCGGCCCTGATCCTTGCCGCCGGACTCGCCCTCACCGGATGCGGGGACGATGAGACCGAGCAGGCCGAGAAGGCCGTCGAGAGCCTCACGGGCGACAACGACGTGGAACTCAAGGGCAATTCAGAGCTCGACGCCGCGGGGTACGCCCTCGTGGCGGCCCAGGGCGACAAGTACTCGGACTACGAGGTCGACGGCACCACGGTTCGCCTGTTCGTCGCGGACGGCGCCGAGCTGTCGGGCGCCGAGTGCGTGATCGTCACCGCCGCCACCGAGACGGACTATCCCGATGCCACCTTCGTCGTGGTCGCGGACGGGGAGGAAACGGTCTGCTAGCCGAGGCGGCGGGGCTGGCCGGGCGGGCGTGAGATCAGTAGTACCAGGGGAACGGGCTCCAGTCGGGCTCCCGCTTCTCGAGGAACTGGTCGCGCCCTTCCTGGGCCTCGTCGGTCATGTACGCCAGCCGCGTGGTCTCGCCGGCGAAGAGCTGTTGGCCGACCAGGCCGTCGTCGAGGAGGTTGAAGGAGTACTTCAGCATCCGCTGCGCTGTGGGGGACTTGCCGTTGATCTTGCGGCCCCACTCGAGGGCCTCCTTCTCCAGCAGAGCGTGGTCGACGACCTTGTTGACCGCACCCATCCGGTGCATGGTCTCGGCGTCGTACTCGTCGCCGAGGAAGAAGATCTCGCGGGCGAACTTCTGGCCCACCTGGCGGGCCAAGTACGCCGATCCGTAGCCGCCATCGAAGGAGCCGACGTCGGCGTCGGTCTGCTTGAAGCGGGCGTGCTCACGCGAGGCGAGGGTCAGGTCGGCGACCGCGTGCAGCGAGTGCCCGCCGCCGGCGGCCCACCCGGGAACGACGCAGATGACGACCTTCGGCATGAAGCGAATCAACCGCTGGCACTCCAGGATGTGCAGGCGCGCGAGCTTGGCCTTGTCGATGGCGCTCGGCTCCTCAGCGCCCGTGTCGCCGGAGCCGATGGTCTTGTCCTCGTACTGGTAGCCCGCGCGGCCCCGGATCCGCTGGTCGCCGCCGGTGCAGAAGGCCCACTTGCCGTTCTTGGCGCTCGGCCCGTTGCCCGTCAGGATCACACAGCCGACGTCGGCCGAGGTGCGCGCGTGCTCCAGGGTCTGCAGCAGCTCGTCGACGGTGTTGGGCCGGAACGCATTGAGGACGTCGGGGCGGTCGAACGCGATCCGTACGGTGCCGTGCGCCTTCGCGCGGTGGTACGTCAGGTCGCTCAGGTGCTCGAACCCCGGCACCTCGTCCCAGTCCGCCGGGTCGAAGATCTCGCTCACGCCGTCGATCGCACTCATGGCGGCAGGGTATCGGTGCGTCACGCGTACGGCTCAGGGCGTGCAGGCCTTAGCCGCCAGGGGCGCCGTGCGTCATACGTTTCGTCTCGGCCCGGCCGTGCGTCATACGGACGCGCACGTATTGGTGCGGGTTTGTATGACGCGTGGCCAGGCGAGAGCGGGTTTGTATGACGCGTGACCGGGCAGCGGCGGGTTTGTATGACGCGAGACCGGGCGAGAGCGGGTTTGTATGACGCCGGCCCAGGGAATCCTGCCGACCCACAGGGCGTTGAGACTTCATGGCACTCAACGGAACGTACGTCCCCAGCAGCACCCAGTGGGTCCGCGACCAGGTGGCCGAGTACGAGGCCTCCGGCGGCACCCGCGCCACCACGCTCGCCCACGACGGCGCGCCCGTCGTCGTGATCACCTCAGTGGGTTCGAGGTCGGGCAACCTGCGCAAGAATCCCGTCATGCGGGTCGAGCGCGACGGGAAGTATCTCGCGGTCGCCTCCAAGGGCGGCGCCGACGACGACCCGGCATGGGCCGACAACTTCCGCGCCCACCCGACCGTCGACCTCCAGGACGGGCCCCAGAAGCACACCTACTCCGTGCGGCAGCTCAGCGGCGACGAGCGCGCCGACTGGTGGCAGCACGCCGTGGCCACGTGGGGCACGTACGCGACCTACCAGACCAAGACCGAGCGCGAGATCCCTCTCTTCCTGCTCGAGCGGGAGTGACCAGACGACCGAAAAGTCCCCTGGCGTGCCCTGAGTGGGCCGCTGGGACTTTCGGTCGTTGGTCCACGCGGTAGTGCTCGAAGTCAGGCGACGCCCACGGGCGCCAGCGTCTCCAGCGCGTCGGCGGCGGCCGGAGCGCCGCCGCAGGAGGCGAGGTCCCGCGCCATGCGCTGGGCCCCGGACCGCAGTTCGGGCGAGTGGAGCGCAGAGGTGATGGCCGCGCGCAGATCGTCGG
>JAEWOG010000044.1 GCA_023460975.1 Actinomycetes bacterium | reverse complement strand
GAGACAGTCGCGCCGTGTTGGCGGCGCGGTCGGGTTATTGCCCCAAAGCCCCGCGAAGCGCAAGCCCCCCGGTGAAAGTTTTTTGCCGCCTTCCACAAAAGCCCGGATTCACCGGTCCGATCTTGCTGCCGGCGTCGCACGGGGCTAGGCATTTTACAGTCTGTTCTGCCGTTCCGGCAGACATTTTCAGTGTCCTCCCGAATCCTGCCCTCTCCCCTGCCGATCGCCTCGCCATGACCGCGCCCGTCTCGCCCGACCAGCTCTGCGCCTATCTCTCCGAGAAGGGCATCGCCTTCCACCGCACCGACCATCCGGCCGTCTTCACCGTCGCCGAAACGGCGCCGCATCGCGACGAGATGGTCGGCCATCACACCAAGAACCTGTTCCTCAAGGACAAGAAGGGGCGGATCTTCCTGGTCTCGGCCGAGGCCCACGCGCGAATCGACCTGAAGCGCCTGCACGAGCGCATCGGTGCCAGCGGCCGGCTCTCCTTCGGCTCGGCCGAGCTGCTGCTGGAGAAGCTCGGCGTCACGCCGGGCTCCGTCACCGCCTTCGCCGTGATCAACGATCGCGCCGGCGATGTCACCATGGTGCTGGATGCCACGCTCGCGTCCGGCGAGGACGTCAATTTCCACCCGCTGATCAACACGGCGACCTTGCGGGTCAGCCGCGACGACCTTCTGGCTTTCTTCCGGAGCACGGGGCATGAGCCGCTGATCGTCGATTTGCCCGTCCCGCCCGATGGACAGAACGGCTGAAGCACCCCATCTATGGCGCAACTGCGCAGGCTGCCGCACGGGCACGCCTGCGCCTCCAGGACAGATCACGAAGGACGACCCATGCTGGTCAATGGCGAGGCGGCCGACGCAAACGGCCTGATCAAGGACACCACGACCCAGGGCTTCCGCCAGGACGTCATCGCCGAATCGATGAAGCAGCCGGTGCTGATCGATTTCTGGGCGCCCTGGTGCGGACCGTGCAAGCAGCTTACGCCGATCCTGGAGAAGGCCGTCAAGGCCGCGAAGGGGACGGTCAAGCTCGTCAAGATGAACATCGACGAGCACCCGCAGATCCCCGGCCAGCTCGGCATCCAGTCGATCCCGGCCGTGATCGCCTTCAAGCAGGGCCAGCCGATCGACGGCTTCATGGGCGCGCAGCCCGAGGGCCAGATCAAGGCTTTCATCGAGCGTCTGGTCGGCCCGATGGGTCCGGGCGAGACCGGCGAACTGATCGAGGCCGCCGCCGCAGCCATCGCGGCAGGCGACCCGGCCGGGGCGAGCGAGCTCTATGCCGGCGTGCTCGAGATCGAGCCGGACAACCTCGCCGCCATCGCGGGGCTGGCGCGGCTGCATCTCGACAATGGTGATATCGAGGGCGCCAAGGGCATTCTCGGCATGGCGCCTCCGGACAAGGCCAACGACCCGGCGATCACGGCCATTCGCGCCGCGATCGAGCTCGCCGAGCAGGCCGTCTCGCTCGGTGACACCGCCGAGCTGGAGGCCAGGGTCGCAGCCAACCCCAAGGACCATCAGGCCCGCTTCGATCTCGCCCTGGCGCTCAACGCCCGCGACCGGCGCGAGGAGGCGGTCGACCATCTCGTCGCCATCATCAAGGCGGATAGAAAGTGGAACGACGACGGCGCGCGCAAGCAGCTCCTGCAGTTCTCCGAGGCCTGGGGCCCGATGGACGAGGCGAGCGTCGCCGGGCGCCGCAAGCTCTCGACGCTGCTGTTCTCCTGACCGGCACAAGGACCAGGCACGTATGGGCATGAACGCCGTCTACGAGGGAGCCAAGGATTGCCCGGAGGCGATCCCGCTCTTTCCCCTGGGCGGCGCGCTGCTCCTGCCGCGCGGCCAGATGCCGCTCAATATCTTCGAGCCGCGCTATCTCGCCATGATCGATGACGCTCTGAGGGCTGAGCGCGTCATCGGCATCATCCAGCCCGAGCCGGAGACCGGCCGGCAGCCGGAAATACCGCCACTGCTCAAGGTCGGCTGCCTCGGCCGCATCACCCAGTTCTCCGAGACCGGCGACGGCCGCTACATCATCACCCTGACGGGCATCAGCCGCTTCCGCCTGCTCGAAGAACTGGTGGTGACGACGCCTTATCGCCAGGGACGCGTCGGCTATGACGCCTTCGCCGCCGACTTCGTCGCCCGCACCGGCGAAGAGGAGGTCGACCGCAAGGGCCTGCTCAAGGCGCTCAGGGACTTCGCCAAGGCCAACGACCTCAAGATCGACTGGAAGGGTGTCAACGAGGCCCCGAACGAAGCCCTGGTCAATGCGCTCTCGATGATGTGCCCGTTCGGGCCGCGCGAGAAGCAGGCGCTGCTGGAAGCGTCGACCCTGAAGGATCGGGCCGAAGTCCTGGTCGCGATCACCGAGATCGAACTCGCCCGCGGCGGCGGCGACCCGGACACGACCCTGCAGTGACGCCAGCGATGCCGCCTGCCGAAGCGCCACCCGCCGTCTGGCCGCCGCGCCGCGCGGTCACCGCCTGGCTGTTCTTCGACTGGTCGGCCCAGCCCTTCTTCACGCTGATCACGACCTTCGTCTTCGCGCCCTTCTTCGCCTCGGCATTGGCGAAGGACGCCGCCGACGGCCAGGCGCTCTGGGGCTATGCGACGGGCTTCGCCGGCCTCTGCATCGCCCTGCTCTCACCTCTGCTC
>JAEWOG010000043.1 GCA_023460975.1 Actinomycetes bacterium | reverse complement strand
GTCGAGCTCGGCGACGAGCAGGCGGCCGGAAGCCGTCCAGTTCAAGGGCACGCGCGTGCCGACGCGCGAGGTGATCACGAAATGGCCGGGGCCCTCGGCCATGGCCTCGACCACCATCATGCCGCCGTCGCGGCCGCAGATCTGCACGGTCTCGCCGACCTCGCGCGCCAGCACATGCATCTCGTGCGTCGCGACATTGATGACCTGGAGATCGCGCGCATAGGCGAGGCCGTAATGGTAGAGCCGCGGCCCGAGCCAGACGCCGCCATCGCCGGAGCGCGCCAGCAGATTCTTGTCGAGCAGGTCCTCGACGATGGCATAGACCGTCGAGAGCGGTGCGCCGATCGCGCGGGCGACCTCGTAGGCGGTCTGGGCCCGGCCCTCCTGCTGGAGATGGTCGAGGATCTGCACGGCGCGGTCGATGCCGCTGACGCGCGAGCGCCGCGGCGTTGCGGCCTCCGCCTCGCTTCCCTTGACCGGCATCGTCGTGGCTTTGCTCATGTCCGGGCTTTCATGCCTGCCGCGTACCGTTTCAAACGGCATCGCCCCGCTTCGGTTTCCATCGGGGCCAACCTCTCTCCCTTGCCGGGCGTTTCGTCAACGCCAGGACAGGCCGTGGCTGTGCCGGACGAGCCGGCGCGGACGCGGCACATAGCGGCTGGAAGCGATCGCCTCCGCGCCGATCACCGCGTGGCGCGGCTCGAACAGCCGGGTCAGGCGCGAGACGTCGCCATTGGAATCGGTCGCTTCGAGATCGCCGTCGATCAGGTCGAAGATCGTAAAATCGGCGCGCTCGCCGACGGTCAGCCGGTCGGTCATGTCGAGCTTGATCACCGAGGCCGGCGCATGGGTCACGGCCTGGATGATCGCGTCGAAGGGCATGCCGACCGACAGCAGCTTCGACATCGTCGTCGCCAGGTCCCAGACCGGGAAGTTCATGCAGCGGTTGTGCAGATCGGTCGAGATCGAGAACGGCATCAGCCCGCGCTGGATCGCGGCCTCCGCCACCTTGAAGGAGAAGGAGGCGCCGCCATGGCCGATATCGAGCCGCACGCCTTCGCTCGCGCAGCGCTCCGCCAGCTTGAACAGGTCCTCGTCCTCCAGGATGCTCGACCCGGCCTTGCCGTTGAAGCAATGGGTGACGACGTCGCCCGGCCCGAGAATCTCCAGCACCTCGTCGTAGAGGGCGGGCGGCTCGCCGACATGGACCATCATCGGCAGCTTGAGAATCTTCGCGATCTTCTTGCCGAGCTTGACCGGCGTCACGCCCCAGGAGCCGGTGATGACATGGCTCGCCCGCACCTTGAGGCCGACGATATGCTCGCTGTTCTCCTCATAGCATTCGATGATGCGGTCGAGATCGATATCCTTGATGTCGCGGAGCTCCGGCACGCGGTTGCAGGCGACGAGCCCGATCGAGCCGAGATTGAGGAAGGCCTTGATCCGCTCGCGCGCCGGCTCGATGACATATTCGCGGAAGCCGTGGAAATTGGCTTCGCCGGCCGAGCCCGCATCGACCATGGTGGTGACGCCGCGCTCGGCCCCGCAATCGCTCGGCCGGAGCGAGATGTCGGTTCCGCCATGCCAGACATGGACGTGAAGGTCGACCCAGCCCGGCGAGACGAAGGCGCCCTTGCCGTCGATCCGCCCGGCATCGGCAGGCGCCGTCAGCGCGGGGCCGATCGCGGCGATCCTGCCGTCGCCGCCGACCAGGATGTCGGTGGCCGTGGCCGGGATATCCGGCCCGAAGGCGACCGGCTTCACATTGGCGATCAGCAGCGGCTGCCGCGTGGCGGTCGTCATGTTCAGAGGTCCTTCCGCAGGCGCGGATCGAGCAGGTCGCGCAGGCCGTCGCCCACCATCTGCAGGGAGAGAACGGCGAGCACGATGGCGAGGCCGGGGAAATAGGTCATCCAGTCGGCCTGCCCGATATATTGCCGGCCGGACGAGATCATCGTGCCCCAGGTCGGGATATCCGGGCTGACGCCGAGCCCGAGGAAGGAGAGCCCGGCCTCGGCCAGCATGGCGCTGGCGAAGATGAAGGTGGCCTGCACCGTGATCGGCGAGACGATGTTCGGCAGGACATGCCGGACCATGATCCGCGCGGTCGAATTGCCGAAGGCGCGCGCCGCCTCGACATAGGGCAATTCGCGGATCACCAGCGTCGCGGCCCGCACGATGCGCGCGAGCCTCGGCGCATAGACGATCGAGAGCGCGATGATCACCGTCATCAGCGAGGGACCGAGCGCCGCGACCAGCGCGATCGCCAGCAGGATGTCGGGGAAGGCCATCATCGCGTCGATCAGGCGGGCGATCGGCGTATCCAGCCGCTTGAAGAAGCCGGCGATCAGGCCGAGCGTCACGCCGATCAGCGAGGACAGCACGACCACGGCGGCGCCGACCGAGAGCGACAGCCGGCCCGCATAGAGCATGCGCGAGAAGATGTCCCGGCCGAACTCGTCGGTGCCGAACCAGTAGACGCCGGAGGGCGGCTTCAGCCGGTTGACGATCGAGAGCTTGCCCGGCGCATAGGGGGCGAGCAGCGGCGCCAGCGCTGCCAGCAGCACGAAGACGATCAGGATCGCGAGGCCGATCGCCACCATGCGGCGCTTCAGCAGATCGCGGAGGAAGACCCGGCCGCGGTTCGGCGCCGGTGCGTCGGGAGCGAGGTCGGTCATCAGTAGCGCACCCTTGGATCGACCAGCAGATAGAGCATGTCGATCGCGAAATTGATCAGGACATACAGGCCGGCAATGACCAGCAGCGCGCCCTGGATCACGGGATAGTCGCGCCGGAGCACGGCCGAGACCACGAGATTGCCGACGCCGGGCAGGCCGAACACGGTCTCCGTCACGACCGCGCCGGAAATCAGCACGGCGGCGGTGAGGCCGAGCACGGTCAGGATCGGGATCAGCGCGTTCTTCAGCGCGTGGGTCAGGACGACCTTCTGCTCGCCCAGCCCCTTGGCGCGGGCGGTGCGGATATAGTCGTCGCCGAGCACGTCGAGCATCGAGGCGCGGGTGAAGCGCATGACCAGCGCGGAGGAGACGAGCCCGAGCGCGACCGCCGGCAGGATCAGGTGCCTGATGCGTTCGATCAGGGTCGTATCGGGGCCGCCATAGCCGGAGACCGGCAGCAGCCCCAGGCGCACCGCGAAGACCTGCATCAGGATGAGGCCGAGCCAGAAGCCGGGGATGCTGGCGCCGAGCATGGCGAGCGTCGTCGCAGCCTGGTCGACGAAGGAGCCGCGCCGGTAGGCGGCATAGATGCCGACCGGCAGGGCGATGACGCTGGCGATCGCCAGCGAAAGCAGCGTCAGGAAGAAGGTCGGCTCCGCCCGATCCATCAGCGCCGCGGTCACCGGCATGTTGAGGAAGATCGACTGGCCGAGATCGCCGCGCAGCAACTGCCCGACATAGATCACGTATTGCGAGAGGATCGAGCGATCGAGGCCAAGTCGCGTGCGCAGATCGGCGACGTCCTGCGCGGTCGCTTCGGGGCCGAGCATCACCGCGGCGGGGTCGCCCGGCGTGACGCGCACGATCACGAAGACGATCGTGACGACGAGCAGCATGACCGCGATCATGCCGGAGAGGCGTTGAAGGATGTAGCCGAGCATGACCTGACCGTCTCGTTGCCCGCCACCCGCCCGCGATCAGGCGGCCGGGTGGCGAGGGGGATCATTTCTTGAGGGTGACGTTCCAGAAATAGGGCCAGGGCGCCGGCACGATGCCGTCGAGCTTGGCGGATTTCGCCGAGAGGGCGTTGAAGTCGCCGATCTTGATGAAGGGCACCTCGTCATAGATCGTCTTCTGCACATTGGCCCAGAGCGCGGCGCGCTTGGCCGGATCCGCCTCCGAGGTGAAGGCATCGACGGCGGCCTTGCGGGCGGGGGTGTCCCACCAGCCGGGCGAGCTGGTCGAGAGCGAGCCGATCAGCGCCGGCTCCGGCAGGAACGGGCTATGGGTGATGTAGATCTCCCAGAGCGCCTTGTCGGTGCGGCGCTGGGTCAGCGTCGCCCAGTCGACGACCTGCAGGTCGACGGTGAAGCCCGCGAGCTTGAGATACTCGGCCGCGACCTGCGCCATCTTGTAGTGGAATTCGTACTGGCGGCTGGTCAGGATGCGGATCGGCTCGCCCTTGTAGCCGGCGGCCTTCGCCGCGGCCTTGGCCTTGTCGGCATCGGCGAGATTATAGTTGCCGGCGACGCCGGCATCCGTGTTCCAGACATAGCCGGGCGGATAGATATTGCCGTCGAGCGCGTAGAACTCCTTGGTTCCGAACGCCGCCGCCAGCATGTCCTCCATGCTCAGCGCGGTACGGATCGCCTTGCGAACGGCCAGGTTCTTGGCCGCGCCCTCGGCGGTGTTGAAGACGAAGACGGGGTAGCCGAACGGCTTCAGCACGACGGGCTGCGAGGCTGCGCCCTTCAGCCGGTCGAAGGATTCCACCGGAAGCGAATCGACATAGGAATACTGGCCGGAGACCGCCGCCTCGATGCGGGTATTGGCATCTGGA
>JAEWOG010000042.1 GCA_023460975.1 Actinomycetes bacterium | reverse complement strand
GGGCGAGGTGGTGTCGCTGGATGGCGTCCGCCACGAGGCGCTCGAGCTGGGCGGGGCCGACCTTCCCCGCAACCGCAGCGACCTGGGTGTCGATCCATCCGGCGGCGTCGGGGGTGAGACGGGGATGGGCGTGGATGGTGGCTTCGGCGACCGTCCGGGCACGCCATGCGGGGCAGCGTCCGGCTTGGACGTGGGTCCACAGGCGTGGGAGGCGGTGGTGCAGCTCGATGGCGTGCCCGATCAGTCGCTTGGCTGAGGCGGTGGACATCGACAGCACAGCACCGAACTCGGCTACCGCGTACTCGCGGATCTGCGGGCACCCTTCGCCCGCGATCGCGACGTCGTCGACACCGGGTGCGCTGAAGGACGCAGCCGCGTCGTCGTCGAGGACTGGGTGCGCGATCGCCCATTCGTAGGCCAGCGCCAGGATCCTGGCCTCCTCGCGTTGTGCGATCTGCTGGGCTTCGCGGGCTGCGTGCAGCAGCTCCCCGGTGGACGCGTGGTCCTCGGGTGCGGGCGACGTCAGCAGGTCGAACATGTGTTCGAGTCTAGTCGGTTCTGGGGTCCACGTCACCCCTCAGGGCCGCGCCTGTGGACTCTCGGCGGGGTGGGGTTTCGACACGTTCCTCGCTGGCGCTCGTCTCTGCTCAACCAGCGGTGATCGCGTTCGGCCAGCGGGGCTTGTGGTTTCGACAAGCTCAACCAGCGATCGAGGCTCGGTCGGCGGCGGCCACTTCGGCCGCGTGAGCGCCCACACCCTAGGGTGGGCGATGTGAGTGCCCCTGACCGTCCCGCTGCCAGGCGCGTGGTCGGTGTCGTGGTCACGTACAACCGTCTCGACCTCGTACGGGGCCTTGTGGCCGCCCTGCGCGGCACTGAGGGCCTCAGCGGCGTCTACGTCGTCGACAACGCCTCGACGGACGGGACGGGCGAGTGGTTGCTTGCCCAGGCGGATGACTTCTGCCGCCCCGTGCTGCTGGAGTCCAACACGGGCGGCGCCGGCGGCTTCAACGCCGGCCTCGCTGCGGCAGTCGGGACTGATGCCGACCTGATCTGGCTGATGGACGACGACGGGGTGCCTGCGCCTGATTGTCTCGACGTGTTGCTGCGCCGCGACGACCTCGACTTCTGGGGCCCTGCGGTCGTCGACCGCGACGACCCCGAGCGCCTCGTCTTCCCCATTCGCCTTCCCGGGGGGACCAGGGTCGTCCACGGCATGGGGGAGGTCCGCGCGGCGGCCGTCGACGGCCTGATCCGAGACGTCGTGATCCCCTTCAACGGCGTACTCGTCACTCGCGCGCTGGTGGAGCGCATCGGCCTGCCGCGCGAGGAGTTCTTCATCTGGGGCGACGACCACGAGTACCGCCTGCGGGCGATGGCCGCGGGGGCTCGTACGGCCACGGTCGTGGACGCCACCTTCCGGCACCCCTCGGTCGGCGAACTGGGCACGCCCATGGCGTTCGGTCGCACGACCTACAACCACAGCCCCAGCGACCTCAAGCACTACTGCATGGCGCGCAACAACCTCGTCAACCTGCGTACGTACGCGGGGTTGCCCCACGCCCTGGCCTTCGTGGCCAAGACGGTGTGGTTCTACACCTTCACGCGCCCCAACGCGGCCCGACTGCGGCTGAGCGTGCGGGGCTTCCTCGCCGGCGTGCGTGGAGACTTCACTGGACACCGGAGGTTCCTGTCGTGACGGACGCCAGTCGCACCGAGACGGTGGCCGTCGTCATCGTCACCTACAACCGCGCCGACCTGCTGGCACGCTCCCTGGACGGGCTGGCCGTGCAGACGCATGCGCCCGACGTGGTCTTCGTCGTCGACAACGCCAGCACCGACCACACCGCCGAGGTCCTGGCGAGCCGTACGGACCTGCCGCTGGAGGTCATCACCAGCGCGGAGAACCTGGGCGGTGCCGGAGGGTTCCACCTCGGCACGAAGGCCGCGTACGACGCCGGACATGACCGCATCTGGCTCATCGACGACGACGTGGTGGCTGCGCCGGAATGTCTGGCAGTGCTGATGGCAGCGGACGAGGATGCGCTCATGGTGGTGCGCGAGGATCTCGCGGGGGTGCTGGTCGAGAAGGCCGCGATCCGCTTCGACCTGACCAACCCGCTCGCCATCCGCCCCAAGACGGCGTCGGTGGACAGCACGTACGCGACGCGAGCCGAGATGCCCGAGCGTGTCGCTGTTGAGAACGTCGCCTTCGAGGGCTTCATGTTCCGGCGTGGCGTGGTCGATGAGATCGGCCTGCCTGATGACTCGTACTTCATCTTCTACGACGACGTGGACTACGCCCTGCGGATCCGGCGGACCGGGCGCACCATCTGGGCGCTGCGCGACGCGGTGCTCGTACGGCAGCTGGACTTCAACCAGCAGCACGACCTGTCGGGCTGGAAGGGGTTCTACATGTACCGCAACCTCTTCGTCGTGCACCTGCGCTACGGAGCGAACCCGCTGGTCCGCCTCAAGCCGCTTCTGATCACGCTCGCCGTCGTCCTGCTCAGCCCCGTACGGGGTGGGTTGGGGGAGGCGCGCAACGTGATCCGTGCCATGCGTTCCGCGTGGGGCATGCGTCACGTTCCCGATTCCGTGCCCCCTGCTGGCTAGACTCGACGCCGCCTCTACACACAGGAGTTCATTGCCTTGTCGAACCCCGACATCGTCATCGTCGGTTCCGGACTGTTCGGACTGACCATCGCAGAGCGCTGTGCCGCTGACCTCGGACTGAAGGTTCTGGTGCTTGAGCGCCGCAGCCACATCGGCGGCAACGCGTACAGCGAGTTCGACGCCGAGACCGGCATCGAGGTCCACAAGTACGGCACCCACCTGTTCCACACCTCCAACAAGCGGGTGTGGGAGTACGTGAACCGGTTCACCGAGTTCACCAACTACTCCCACCGCGTGTTCGCGAAGTACCAGGGCCAGGTCTACTCGTTCCCGATGAACCTGGGCCTGATCAACCAGTTCTTCGGCAAGAGCTTCTCGCCGGACGAGGCGCGCGCGCTGATTGCCGAGCAGGCCAGCGAGTTCACCACCTCGGAGGCGAAGAACCTCGAGGAGAAGGCGATCAGTCTGATCGGCCGCCCGCTGTACGAGGCCTTCGTCAAGGGCTACACGGGCAAGCAGTGGCAGACCGACCCCAAGGAGCTGAGCCCGGACATCATCACCCGGCTCCCGGTCCGCTACACCTTCGACAACCGCTACTTCAACGACACCTACGAGGGCCTTCCCAAGGACGGCTACACGGCGTGGTTGGAGCGGATGGTCGACCACGAGAACATCGAGGTCCGTCTGGACGTCGACTTCTTCGACGTCATCGACGACTTCAAGGGCACCGTCCCGATCGTCTACACGGGCCCCGTTGACGAGTACTTCGGCAACTCCGAGGGCCGCCTGTCGTGGCGCACGATCGACCTGGAGCAGGAGACGCTCGACGTCGACGACTTCCAGGGCACGGGCGTGGTCAATGCCAACGACCCGGAACTGCCGTACACGCGCGTCCTGGAGTTCAAGCACCTGCACCCCGAGCGCACGTACCTCGCCGGCAAGACGATCGTGGTCCACGAGTACAGCCGCTTCGCCGAGGAGGGCGACGAGCCGTACTACCCGATCAACACCGCTGACGACCGCGCCAAGCTCCTCAAGTACCGCGAGTTGGCCAAGGCGGAGCCCATGGTGCTGTTCGGCGGTCGCCTGGGCACCTACAAGTACCTCGACATGCACATGGCCATCGGCTCTGCGCTGTCCATGTTCGACAACAAGATCCGGCCGCACTTTGCCGAGGGCGAGCCCTTCAAGAGCGGAGGCGTGGACGAGTGAGCACCCAGGAGACGCAGACCGGAACCACCCCGGGCACCGAGACGGCGACGCGGCTGCTGCAGCGTCAGATCTTCCCGACCGACAAGGACACCACGTCCTTCGCCCTGTACGTGGACCTCGAGGAAGCCAAGCTCGACACCTCGCGTTACGAGGTGGGCGGCAACAAGGCGGCCAAGGACCTCAACAACGCGGCGATCCGCCAGTCGACCTCGACGGGGCGCAAGCTGCACCCTGACCAGATCGTCTCGCGTACCGCCGTCAAGGTGGAGCCGGGCCAGACGATGTCGTTCGGCACCTACTTCAACGCCTTCCCGGCGTCGTACTGGCGTCGCTGGACGGTCGTCGACGACGTGGAGCTCACCGTGGAGGTCGAGGGCCGCGGCGCCTCGGTCACGGTCTTCAAGTCGATGGCGCCCGGCCACAGCCAGCGCGTCGAGTCCGCCACGGTGGATGAGTCGGGCAGGGGAGTCTTCTCCTTCGACCTGACCCTCAAGCCGTTCGTCGACGGCGGCTGGTACTGGTACGACGTCGTCGCCGGCGACGACGAGGCCGTCGTCCGCTCCGCCGAGTGGACGGCCCAGGTGCCCGCCGATCGTGCCCAGCACGGGACCGCGGACATCTGCATCACCACGATGAACCGCCCCGACTTCTGCGCCAAGCTCATCGGCCAGCTCGCCGACGACGAGGGCCTGCGCCCCTACCTCGACACCGTGATGGTGATGGAGCAGGGCACCAAGCCCGTCACGGCCTCGGAGTTCTTCCCCGCTGCGGCAGAGTCGCTGGGCGAGCACCTGCGGGTCATCGAGCAGGGCAACCTCGGCGGCTCGGGTGGGTACGCCCGCGGTCAGCTCGAGTCCGTGCGCAAGGGCACGGCCACGTACGCGCTCATGATGGACGACGACGTGATCTGCGAGCCCGAGGGCATCATTCGGGCGATCACGTTCGGTGACCTGGCACGCCGTCCCACGATCGTGGGCGGGCACATGTTCAACATCTACTCGCGCTCGCGCCTGCACTCGTTCGGCGAGATCGTCCAGCCGTGGCGCTTCTGGTGGCAGACCCGCCTCGACGGCTACAGCGACTGGGACTTCGGCGCGCGCAACCTGCGCTCCTCACGCTGGCTGCACAAGCGTGCCGACGTCGACTTCAACGGGTGGTTCTCCTGCCTGATCCCGCGGGTGGTCCTGGAGCAGGTGGGGCTGTCCCTGCCGCTGTTCATCAAGTGGGATGACTCCGAGTTCGGGCTGCGGGCCAAGCAGGCCGGCTTCCCGACCGTGAGCTTCCCCGGCGCTGCCGTGTGGCACGTGCCGTGGAGCGACAAGAACGACGGCGTCGACTGGCAGGCGTACTTCCACCAGCGCAACCGGTTCATCGCGGCGCTGCTGCACTCGCCGTACGAGCGCGGTGGGCGCATGGTCATGGAGAGCTTCAACCACCAGATCAAGCACCTGGCATCCCTGCAGTACTCCACCGCCGAGTTGCGCCACAAGGCGCTGGAGGACGTGCTGGCTGGTCCGCACCGCCTCCACGAGGAGTTGGGGACCAAGTTGGCTGAGGTGAACGCGTTCCGCAAGCAGTTCACCGACGCGAACCTGCACACCGATCGCGACGAGTTGCCCCCCGTACGGCGTCACAAGCCGCCGAAGAAGGGCAAGGACGACATCGAGCTCCCCGGAGCGATGGCGGTCAAGGTGGGGGCGCTGCTGGCGCCGATTCGCCAGATGCGGCCCATCCGCAAGCTCTCGCGTACCTACCCCGAGGCCGAGATCACGGCCATGGACGCCGGCTGGATGAACCTGGTCAAGTACGACTCGGTCGTGGTCTCCATGAACGACGGCCAGTCGGTGGCGCTCTACCAGCGCGACCCGGAGGAGTACCGCAGCCTGCTCAAGCGCACCGTCGAGATGCACGCGCGCCTGCACCGCGAGTGGCCGCGCCTGGCCAAGGAGTACCGCGAGGCGCTGGGTGAGATCACCTCGCCGGAGACCTGGGAGAAGACCTTCGCCCCGTACGTCGACGAGTCGGCAGGAGAGCCCGAACCTCGATGAGCAAGCGCACACCCGAGCAGGAGTTGCCGCCCCTCGCCCCGCCCTCTGCTGAGTCCGGCCTGGCCGGGGTCTGGAAGCGGCGCTACCTGCTGGGCATGATCGTCCACAACACGATGCAGTCCCGCTACCAGGGGACCGCACTGGGTTGGGCGTGGAGCTACCTCCAGCCGCTGGTGCGCTTCTTCATGTTCTACTTCGTGTTCCAGGTGTTCATGGCGCGGCAGGCGGACACGACGCCGAACTTCGCCATCCACCTGTTCGCGGCGATGGTGCTCGTGCACTTCTTCTCCGAGGCATTCAACGGCGGAACGCAGTCGCTGGTGTCCAACCGGTCGCTGATCACCAAGTTGGCGATGCCCAAGGAGTTGTTCCCGGTCTCGCGGGTCCTCCTGGGCCTGTGGCACACGGGCCCGATGCTGGTGATCCTGGTGATCGCCTGCCTGTTGGTGGGCTGGCAGCCCGACTCGGTGGGGCTGGCGGCTGGAGTGCTGGGCTTCTTGTTGATCGCGACGCTGGGCACGGCGCTGGCCCTGATGTTCAGTGTGGCGAACGTGTACCTGCGCGACTTCGGCAAGATCGTTCAGACGCTCAACCAGTTCGTCACCTTCAGTGTGCCGATGATGTACCCGTTCTCGATGGTGGCGGATCGGTTCCACGGCAAGGAGTGGGCGGTTCAGCTGTACATGCTCAACCCCGTCACCGAGGCCGTGCTGCTGATGCAGCGCTGCTTCTGGGTGGGCACGGTCGAGGACCAGGATGCTCTGATCCGGGACCACATGCCGGCGGACCTGTGGGAGCGGGGATTCATCATGCTTGGCGTGTGCCTGGCGCTGCTGTGGGCATCCCAGCGGCTGTTCACGCGCCTCGAGCGCGGGATTGCGGAGCGTTTGTGATGGCGAACTTCATCGAGGCGCACGGCGTCACCAAGACCTTCACCATGCAGTACCACCGGTCGCTGAAGCAGATCGCGCTCGCCAAGGCGCGCGGGCGCAAGACGCACGACAAGTTCAACGCTGTCGACGACGTGTCCTTCACCGTCCAGGAGGGCGAGGCGATCGGCCTCATGGGCCTCAACGGCTCCGGCAAGTCGACGCTGCTCAAGCTCGTGAGCGGGGTCATGCGGCCCGACGAGGGCACCATGCTCACGCGCGGTCGGATCGCGGGCCTGATCGCGACTGGCGCCGGTTTTGACATGAACCTGAGCGGGCGCGACAACCTGCGCCTCAACGCAGCCATCCTGGGCATGAGCAAGGCCGAGACGGCGCGCAAGTTCGACGAGATCGTCGAGTTCTCCGAGCTGGGCAAGTTCCTCGACACCCCGGTGGCGTACTACTCCTCCGGCATGAAGGCCCGCCTGGGCTTCTCCGTGGCGATCCACGTCGACTCCGACATCTTCATCGCGGACGAGGCCCTGGCGGTGGGGGACCGGCCGTTCAAGCGCAAGTGCAAGAAGAAGATGGAGGAGGTGCGCAACTCCGGGTGCACCATCTTCTACGTCTCCCACGCTGCGGGTTCCGTACGCTCCCTGTGCACGCGCGTACTGGTCCTGGAGAAGGGGCGTCTCACGTTCGACGGAGGCGTTGACGAGGGCATCGCCTTCCTCCAGTACGACGATGACGAGTCCGACGGCACCACGCACGACGACGGCCTCGGCGCCGACATCTGACGTCCCGCCCGGGGCTTCCCCCAGGGCTGCCTGTCGCCGCGCGGAGGATCCCCGCTCAGGCGGGGATGTTGGCACCTTGTGCCCTTTGCAAAGGCCACAACGTGACGGTATCCCCGCCTGAGCGGTGAAACCTGAGGCTGGTGGGGTTTGCCGATCGGAGGCAGGCCCGACACGCCGGGACGGGTCTGTACGCCCGATTTGGGCGCCGAACGGCCAGAATTGGTGGAGAAATCCGCACCTCGTCGGCGTGGCAAGTAGAAATTACATCGTTGTAGTTACTCAGAAACCCTTGCGGTCACCAGTGTGACTGGTGTGAAACTTGCTTCTCGTGTGACCTTCCCCCACACAGAAGCAAGGACTCTTCATGCATCACCTCAAGCCTTCCCAAGCGCGTTTCATCACGCTGTGCCAGCAGTTGCTGGCGCTCGCCGTCGTGGCCGCGCTTCTCGCCCCGGCCAGTGGCGTGTTCACCCTCGACGTCGTACGTGAGGCCCCCCGCGGCTCAGCGAGCGGCTCTGGCGCCTCGCTGGTGTCCGCGACGGTTCCCGAGACCGCCGTGGAGCCTGAGGTCACGGAGATCCCGTTGACGGCGGCGCCGACCAAGCCCGCGGGCAAGCAGGACCTCACGGTCAACGGTCGCGGTGCCGCCGGCGCGGCAGCCGGTCAGCCCGCTGCCCCGGCCACGCACGTCACGAGCGGCGCTGAGCCGGTCAGTGGCTTCGGAGCGGTCGGCATCACGTGGGGTCAGGGGCAGAACCTGGCCGAGGACGAGATCACCCTCAAGGTGCGCACCCGCACCGGCGCGAAGTGGAGCGGCTGGAGCGAGCTGGAGTACCACGACGAGCACGCACCGGACGCCGGCAGCGCGGACGCCTCGACGGCCCGCCCGGGCACCGAGCCGCTCTTCGTGGGCGAGGTCGACGACGTTCAGGTCTCCGTGGACACCGAGGGCGCCACCCTGCCCCGTGACCTGTCCCTGTCGGTCGTCGCACCGGGGGAGTCGGCCTCGGAAGAGCAGCAGACTCCGGCGCTGGCGGGGGACGCCGTCACCTCGGGCGCTGCCCAGAGTGATCGCGAGGGCGATGCGGTGCTCCAGGCCGCGCAGCGCCGTACGGCCGCCCAGCCGACGATCTTCTCGCGCGCCCAGTGGGGAGCCGACGAGTCGATCCGCAACAAGAAGTCGCTCAGCTACGGCACCATCAGCGCCGGCTTCGTCCACCACACCGTGAACGCCAACGAGTACACCGAGGACCAGGTCCCGGGGATCATCCGCAGCATCTACGCCTACCACGTGAAGTCCCGTGGCTGGAGCGACATCGGCTACAACTTCCTCGTCGACCGGTTCGGGCGCATCTGGGAGGGCCGTTACGGCGGCATCGACAAGCCCGTCATCGGCGCCCACACGCTCAACTACAACCAGTACTCGTTCGCGATGTCGGCCATCGGCAACTTCGAGACCGCCCAGCCCACGGACGTGATGCTGCGGGCGTACGGCCAGCTGTTCGCGTGGAAGCTCTCGCTCCACGGCGTCGACCCCGCGTCGACCAGCCAGCGCGTCGGCCGCAGCACCTTCCAGGCGATCAACGGTCACCGTGACGCCGGTTCGACCGCGTGCCCGGGCAAGCACCTCTACGCCCAGCTCCCGGCGATTCGTACGTACGCCTCCGAAGGCGCAGGCACTGCGCCTCCGCAACCCGTCACCGTGTCGTCGGCCAACCTGCAGAGCAATCTTGCCGGCTCCGCGTACCCGGACCTGGTGGTGCGCCGCGCCTCCGACGGCCGTGGCCTCGTGGTTCCGACCGAGGGCCTGACCGCCTTCAGCTCCAAGAAGATCGCCCACAAGCGCGGCTGGTCCAAGCGGAGCAACATCGTGGCCACCCCGGACGTCACCGGCGACGGCGTGGTGGACCTGCTCGCCACTGACTCGAAGGGCTACCTGCAGATTCGTCCCGGCAACGCTGCGGGGACGTACGGCAAGGCCAGCCGCGTGGTGAAGTCGACGGCCAAGCACAAGCTCCTCACCGCAATCGGCGACGTGAACGGCGACGGACGCAACGACCTCGCGACCCGGTACGGCAGCCGTCTGGTGGTGTTCCTGGGGGCGAAGAAGGGCGGCTTCAAGCGGACGGTCGGCCCCAAGGGGTTCGGTGGCTACTCCGCGCTGGTCGGCCCCGGTGACTTCGACGGCGACGGCACCATGGACCTCCTGGCGCGCACGGGCAAGGGCGGCCTCGTCCTCCACCCGGGCAACGGGTCGGGTGGCTTCGGCTCCAAGCAGGCGGTTCCGGGCGACTGGGGGCAGTACGTGGCCCTGGCCGGCGGCGGTGACCACACCGGCGACGGCCGCTCGGACCTGGTGGCGAAGGCTGCGAACGGCGACCTGTTCATCCTGCCGCAGATCGCGCCCGGCCGCTTCGGCGCCGCGATCGGGCCGACGGCCAACGTGAAGTCGATCAGCGCCCTCTCGGGCGCGGGCAACATCGCGGGAGACGGCGCCGGTGACCTCGTGGGTGTGCGCGGCGACAAGCTGATGGTCCTCATCAACCGGGGCACGCGCGAGCTGGGTGCCCCGATCGACACGGGCGTCTCGTTCAGCGGCGCCACCCAGATCCTCAACGCCGGCGACATCAACCGCGACGGGGCCGGGGACGTGATCACCCGTGACGCTGCCGGCAACCTGCGGGCGCTGCTCGGCAACGGCTCGGGCACCCTCAGCGACGGGGGAGTGATCGCGTCGGGATTCGCGGACGTGGGCGACCTCAAGGCCGTGGGTGACGTCACCGGCGATGGCAACCCGGACCTCGTGGGCGTCACCCCCGACGGCGTGGCGACGGTGTGGACCGGTACGGGCGCTGCTGGCTTCAACGCGGGGGCCCCGATCGCGGGCCGCATGGCAGTGACGGGTGGCCTCCCGCCGTCGACGGCCAAGTACGACGTGGTCCTGGGGATCCAGGACCTGCGCCTGGGCGGTACGCACGACTACGTGGCGCGGGCGCGCAACACGGGCCTGCTCTACCTCTTCAACGGCACCAGCGGAGCAACCTCCCCGCGGCGTCCCCTCGGCTACCTCAAGGAGTACGACCTGATGGGGTGACCCGCAGCCTCACACCCGGTGGGTGACCCGTTCGGCGTCGGCGACGCCGTCCAGGAGATCCGGGTGAGGGTTGCGGATGAGAACCAGCGAGCCGCCTCGTACGAGGGGCTCGGTGAAGGTGGCCACCTCCGGTGGGGAAGCCGGTCCGGCCACCGAGAGCAGGCGGCCACCGTCGGTCAGAAGAGTCCCGACGGTGGCCGCCCGCATCATTGCGTTCTGCGAGAGGCTGCCCTCCGGGCCCACCACGGCCACGTCGTCGCCGCCGGGGGCGTCCCAGGCGGTGAAGGCGTCCGGCTGGCTCCAGATCTCGATGCCGACGTCGTGCACGCCGTGGGGGACCCCGTCGGCGAACCGGCCGCCCAGCGGGGCCAGTGCGCACGCGAACACCTGGTCGTGGCCCGACTCGGCCCACTGGGTGAGGGTGTCGGGCCCGCACACCACGACGTCGCCGTCGCCCTCGAAGCTCACGGCCGCCCCGATGCTCCAGGCGGCTCCCGCGAACACGGGCACCATCCAGTGGGGCGGCAGGTCCAGGCGCAGCGTCTGACCTCGCTCCAGGTCGCCCTCCTCGGCGAGCAGTCCCGCCGCCTTGGCGACCCAGTTCGCGTACGTCGTCATCGACAGTTCGATGCGCTCGCCCGAGTCCTGGTCGTAGAAGGTGATGAAGGGGCGTCCCGGCTCGTGGCGCAACTGCGCCGCCAGGACCTCTGCGAAGGTCGACACGCCTCCAGCGTAGGGCGGGCGCGGCGAGGGGCCGGCCGGTGGCCTAGCCTCCGGTGCATGAGCTCGCTTCCACACTTCTGGGCCGTCGTCCCCGCCGGAGGCGCCGGTACGCGGTTGTGGCCGCTGTCGCGGTCGGGGTCGCCGAAGTTCCTGCACGACCTGACAGGGCAGGGGCGCACGCTGATCCAGGCCACGGTGGACCGATTGGCTCCGCTGGCCAGGGAACGGTTCCTGGTCGTGACGGGACGCGCCCACGAGGAGGCGGTGCGCGCCCAGTTGCCCTGGCTGGCTGACGACGCCGTGGTGGCCGAGCCGTCCGCCCGGGACTCGATGGCTGCCATCGGTCTGGCGGCGGCGATGATCGAGCGCCGCGACCCGGAGGCCGTGATGGGCTCGTTCGCCGCCGATCACGTCATCGGCGACGACGAGGAGTTCCGCGAGGTCGTGACGCGTGCCGTGGAGGTGGCTCAGCACGGCTGGCTCACCACGATCGGCATCACCCCGACGCACCCCGCCACCGGGTTCGGCTACATCGCCCCCGGTGAGCCGCTGGGAGCGGGCGGTGGCCTCGCCGTGCGTGAGTTCGTGGAGAAGCCTTCGGCGGAGGTCGCCGCCACCTATGTCACCGCGGGCTACCGCTGGAACGCCGGCATGTTCGTCGTACGTCCCACCGTCCTGCTCGACCTGCTCGCCGAGACCGACCCGGACTTCGCGGCCCGGCTGCGAGCGATCGCGGCGGACCCGGCGACCCTGACCGGGCAGTGGGGTGCGTTGCCCAAGATCGCGCTGGACCACGCGGTCGCCGAGCCCGCAGCGGCCGCAGGGCGGGTCGCGGTGGTGCCCGGTGAGTTCGGGTGGGACGACGTCGGTGACTTCGCCAGCCTGCGCTCCATCCTGCGGATGGCTCAGGGGGAGGGGGACGGCGACCGCGACCTCACGGTGCTCGGCGACGCCTCACTGGTGCTCGGCGTGGACAGCGACGGCCTCGTCGTGCCCGCGGGCGAGAGGGTCATCGCGGTGGTGGGGCTGGACGACGTCGTGGTCGTGGAGACGCCCGATGCGCTGCTGGTCACGACCCGTGCTCACGCCCAGGACGTGAAATCGGCCGTGGCCGCCCTCGCTGAGAGCGGCCACGGCCGGTTGGTCTGAGTACGCGGGTCCCGCAGGCCCCGGTCAGATCGCGTCGGGCTCCGGGGAGTCCATGTAGGGGTACTTCGTCATGAAGTCCTCGAGGGCCTCACCGCTGGGCTCGGAGCAGTACTGGAACACGCCCTGCTTCTTCTCCTCGGCGTCCTGGCCGCGACCGCCCACCGACCAGTGGGTCATGGCGATGTGCATGCCCTTGGGGAAGGCCTTGCCGTCCTTCTCCAGCCACGGCACGACCTTGAACTTGTCGCGCATGTTGGTGTCGCTGGGGAACTTCGCAGCGATGCCCCGCAGGGTGTCCATCGTCTCGCTGTCCTTGGCGGCAGTCTCGTCGTACCAGAGCATCGTGTATCCGTGCTCGAGGTTGTGGACGAGCTCGCCGAGCTCGGGACGGTCCTTCTCGGAGTAGAACTTGCGGTCCATGGTGTCCCACAGGTCCCAGTGCTGGCCGAACGCCGGCGGGGAGTCCTCGTACGTCATCGGGGTTCCCTCGGGCACGTGGTCCTGCTCGCCGGTCGCGTCCTTCAGCGTGATCTCGCCGCACGCCTTCGCGGACGCGCCGATCTCGGACAGCGGGGTCGACTGGTACTTGCTGATCTCGATCCGGTCGCTGACCGGCTTCCACGCAGCGGCGGCCACGATGCCGAGCCCGATCACACCGCACACGGCGACGATGGCCATGCCACGTCGACGGTCGGCGCTCTTCTGCTGCTTGCGGATGGAGTCGATGACCGCCTGGCGGTCGGTCTTTGCCTGCTTGGCCACGGAAGATGTCTCTCGAGATCGATGGTGCTGTGGTCGCTGTCGTCGGCAGAGTCTACGGACAGCGTGGCTGGACGCCAGCCAGCATGCCGTCCTCGCCGGCGTCGGAGACCTCCACGGCCTCCCAGCCGTGGGCGAAGAGCACCGCTTCGAGCGCGACCCTGGACACGCCGGGTGGAACCCGCAGGTGCCGGCGCCCGCCCGACTCGGTGAGCTCCGGGGTCCCCGGGACGAGACGGGCCAGCGCGTCGAGGAGCTCATGGGGCTCCACGGGCGCGCCGAAGGGTGCGCGGTCCGCCTCGTGGCCGGCCAGCGCGCGTACGACCGCCTCGCGGGCGCCGTACCCGAACAGGTCCGCGCCCTCCTCGCGGACCAGGCTCACGGCTCCTGCCCCGTCCTCGGTCGCGGGCAGGACCAGGTCGGCCCGTCCCCGCACGAGAGCGACGGGGCGCCCGGTCAGCTTGCCCTGGGCGAGCTCCGCCGCGGAGGCGATCTCGTCCGCGACGACGGTGAGGGTCACGGCGAGCGGGTTGCCGTACGGGTCCACCCGGCCGCCGAAGTCCTCCGCGACGCGCAGTCCGGCGGCGCCGATGGCGATGTCGGTCTGGCCGTGTCGCCATGCTCGTCCGGAGGTGTCGGTCACCACGACCGCCACGTTGCGCCCGGTGCGCGTTCGCAGTCCGGCGCGCAGGGCGCGGGCGGAGGCATCGGGGTCCTGGGGGAGCAGCACGATGCGTCCGGCCTCGACGTTGGACGCGTCCACGCCGGCCGCGGCCATGGTGAGGCCGAGGCGGTTGCGCACGATCTGGGTGGCGCCGCGCCGCGCGACGACGCGCGCGGTCTCGGACGCGATGGCCTCCTCGCGATCGCCCGTGCGAACCCGACCCTCGGCCTTGCTGACGATCTTGCTGGTGACGACCACGACGTCACCGTCGCGCAGCGCCGCGGGTCCGTCGCCGAGCAGGTCGACGATCAGGGCCGCGAGGTCGGCTCCCGCCTCGACCTCGCCCAACCCCTCGGGGGAGAGGACCTCGAGCCGGGCGATCACGCGCGCACCAGGCTGATGGCCTCGGCGGCCATCGCGGCGGTGGCGGACGGATCGGTCATCATCAGCGGCACTGCCCGGCAGGCGATGCCGACGGCGGTGATGGCCTCGACGTGGTGCGCGTCGCGCGAGTCGACCAGCCAGCCGTCCAGAATGCCGCCCGTGGAGCGCGCGCCGTAGTGCACCGCGACGCCCGCAGCCGTGACGTCCACGCCGATGGCGGTGAGCATCTGCTGCGCCATGCCGTGGACATGGGTGTCGCCGACGATGGGCGACAGGCCCACGACGGGGGCGGACGTGGCCCGCAGCGCCGCGCGCACCCCGGGCACCCCGAGGATCGTTCCCACGGAGACGACCGGGTTCGAGGGCGGCACGATGATGAGATCCGCCTCGCTGATCGCCTCGAGCACGCCGGGGGCAGGGGTCGCCGCGTCCAGGCCGACCACCACCACCGCCTCGGCGGGGACCTGCGCACGCAGGCGGACCCAGTACTCCTGGAAGTGCATCACACGGCGCCCGCTCGGCTCGTCCTCATCGGCGACGGCGACGTGGGTCTCGACCCGGTCGTCGGTCATCGGGAGCAGCTGCACGCCGGGCTGCCAGCGCTGGCACAGCGCTCGGGTGACCTCGGAGAGCGGGTAGCCGGCCTCGAGCATCTGGGTGCGGACCAAGTGGGTGGCGACGTCGCGGTCGCCGAGGCCGAACCACGTCGGCTCCACGCCGTACGCCGCCAGCTCCTCCTTGACGCTCCACGTCTCGGCGCGCCGACCCCAGCCCCGGTCGGTGTCGATGCCGTCGCCCAGGGTGTACATCACCGTGTCGAGGTCGGGGCAGATCTTGAGCCCGTGCATCCACACGTCGTCGGCCGTGTTGGCGATGACGGTGACAGTTGCCTCGGGTGAGACGCCGGGAACCGTACCGGAGGCCAGGCCGGCGAGGAGGCCCTGGAGGAATCGGGCGCCGCCGACGCCGCCGGAGAGCACGGTGATCTTCTGCATGTCACAAGATTGCCCCAGTGGCGCGACACGCTCGAGGTCGGGGGCATGGCCCGGTCGTGGCACCCGGCATGACCCGAATCGGCGATGTCTGGGCGCGCAGGCGGTCGGAGTTCGAACACATAGCAGAACCGGGCTTGACTTCGAGGGAGTGACAGGCATGTAATTCCCACAGTGTTCTTCAACCCAGCGACGGCTCGGGACCGCCCACGGGGGACGAGGACGGGGAGACACGACAACGAGGGTCGAAAGGGCGTGAAGCAATGAGGGCAGAACTGTTCCTCCTGGAGCCGGACGCCGAGGAATCGGGGTGGCAGGAGCGCGCACTGTGCGCTCAGACCGACCCGGAGGCGTTCTTCCCTGAGAAGGGCGGCTCGACGCGCGAGGCCAAGAAGGTGTGCCTGACGTGCGATGTGCGCAACGAATGCCTCGAATATGCACTGATGAATGACGAACGCTTCGGCATCTGGGGCGGCCTCTCCGAGCGTGAGCGCCGCAAGGTCAAGAAGCAGGCTGTCTGACACCTCCGCCGCGACCGCGCCGCCGAGGGGCACTCGCCCCATGGCGGCGCGGCGGGCAGGGCGTCGCTAGGGTTCTGGGGTGATCGTCACCGCCCTCCTCGTCAGTCATGACGGAGCCCGCTGGCTGCCGTCGGTGATTGAGGGCATCCAGTCCCAGACCCGCCCCGTCGACCGCTTCGTGGGCGTCGACACCACCAGCCGAGATGGCAGCGACGCGCTGCTGCGCGCCGCCTTCGGCGACGAGCACGTGATCGTCCTCGGCGGGTCCACCCCGTACCCGGACGCTGTCGACCACGGACTCGAGCACGCCGCCCCCGCAGGTGCCGACGAGTGGATCTGGCTCCTGCACGACGACTCCAACCCGGCCCCCGACGCACTCCAGCAGCTCGTGTGGGCCGCCGAGGAGTTCCCCGAGGCCGATGTCCTGGGACCCAAGCTGCGCGAGTGGCCCTCGCTGCGCCGCCTGCTCGAGGTCGGCCTCACCATCACTGGCACCGGCCGACGCGAGACCGGGCTCGAGCGCGGCGAGTACGACCAGGGCCAACACGACGAGATCCGGGCCGTCCTCGCGGTCAACACGGCCGGGATGCTCGTACGGCGCTCCCTGCTCCAGGAGCTCGGCGGGTTTGACCCGGAGCTCCCGATCTTCGGCAACGACCTCGACTTCGGATGGCGTGCGGCCCAGGCAGGACACACGACCCTCGTCGTGCCGACCGCTGTCGTCTTCCATGCGGAGGCCGCCCATCGCGGGCTGCGGCGCACGCCGCTGACGGGGCGGCACACCCACTTCCAGGAACGGCGGGCCGCGCTGCTCACCATGCTCGCCAACGCCTCGGGGCGGAGCCTGGCGTGGCAGTACGTGCGCCTGTTCTTCGGCTCGCTGCTGCGGGTGCTCGGGTTCCTCGCCGTCCGGTCGGTCGGGGAGGCGCTCGACGAGTTGGCCGCGGTCGTCGCGGTGCACGGGCGCCCCGGGCAGATCGCCGCGGCGCGCAGGTTCCGCGCGCAGCGGCGCTCCCAGGAGCCGCACGACGTCCGGGCGCTGCTCGCGCCCACGTGGCTGCCGTATCGCCAAGGGCTGGATCTGGTCACCGACATGGCGTCGGCGCTGACGCAGCAGGCCAGCGACGTCGCCGAACGCCGACGAGCAGCCCGCGCCGAGGCCGAGACCCCCGCTGCGCGGACGCGGACGCGTACGGAGGTCGACGAGGACGAGGAACTCCTCACCGACTCCGGGTTCCTGGTGCGCTTCTTCACCAACCCGGTGGCGCTGAGCGTCACGGTGGCCGTCGTCCTCGCCGTCTTCGCGGCCCGCCAGGCCTTCGGCAGCATCGTCGGCGGGGCGTTGTCCCCGGTCCCGGAGACCGCGGGTGCCTGGTGGCGGCTCTACACCGAGTCCTGGCATGCCCTTGGCTCGGGAACCGACGTTCCCGCGCCGGCGTACGTGCTGCCCTTCGCCGCGGCGGCCAGCGTGCTGCCCGGCGGCACCGCGACGGTGGTGAGCGTGCTGATGCTGGCTGCGGTCCCCTTCGGACTGTGGGGCGCCTGGCGCCTGCTGCGGGTGGTGGGTCACCTCGTGGATCCGCGTGGTTTGCCCCGGTGGGTGGTGGCGTGGGGCGCGCTGACGTACGCGCTCGTCCCGGCCACCTCGGGGGCCTGGGGATCTGGTCGGTTCGGCGTGGTGGCGCTCGCGGCGCTGCTGCCGTGGGTGGCGCACGCGGCGCTGGGGTTCGTGGACCCTGAGCCCGACCGCCGCTGGCGGGCCGCGTGGCGCACCGCGTTGCTCACTGCGCTGGCGGCTGCGTTCGTCCCGGGGATCTGGGTGTTCGCGCTGCTGGCAACCGTCGTGGTGCTGGGGGCCGGGGCGCTCATCGCCCCGACGCTGCTGCGAGAGCGCGACAGTTGGGGGCCTCCGGTCGCCGCCGTCGCGGCTGTCCCGGTGCTGCTGGCCCCGTGGCTGGTGCCGCTGCTGACGACCGGTTCTGCAGCGGGCCTGCTCCTTGAAGCCGGCGGGCCGCCCGGCGACGAGGTGTCGTTCATGACCCTGGTCGTGGGCCGGTTGGGGGAGTGGGGCGCCCCGTGGTGGCTGGGTGCCGTGCTGGGCCTGCTGGCCGTGGTGGCGCTGATCCCGCTGCGCACGCGCGTGCAGGTCCTCGTGTGCTGGCTCGTGGCGCTGGCCGCCGCAGTCGTCACCGCAGGGCTGGCGGCGATCACCCTCGACCTGCCCGCGGTGAGCATGCGTCCTGGGCTGGGACTGTTCGTGGTGGTCCTGTCCGGCCTGGCGGTGGTCGCTGTCTGCATCGGCGCGGATGCCTACCTGCGACGCCTTGAGGACGAGCACCCGGTCTGGCAAGGCGGCGTCGCCGCACTGCTGGCGCTCGTCGCCGCGGCGGTCCCGCTCGGCGGGCTCGCCTGGTGGGTCGCCGGCCCCGCGACCGCCCTGGCCGGGGAGCGTGAGCAGGTGGTTCCCGCCTACATGGTGCAGTCCTCGGCGATGGGCGAGGAGCACGGCGTGCTGGTCATCAAGGGGAGTCTGGACACCGGCATCGACTACCGGATCAGGCGCGGTGACGGCACGACGCTCGGGGAGGACGAGATCCTCCTGCTCAGCGACGAGGACGTCGCCCTGACCGAGGACGTACGCCGACTGACGTCCGCTCCCACGGACGAGGTTGTCGCCGCGTTGGCGCAGCGAGGGATCGAGTACGTCTTCCTCGCCTCGCCCGCGGACGGGCGCATCGCTGCGGGGCTGGACGCCACGACCGGTCTCGCCCAGGCGAGCGCCGAGGACCCCGCGACCCGCGCGTGGAGCATCGACGCGCCCCTCGACGAGGACGCTGTGGCGGGCCGCAACGGATGGCTGCGGCCGGTCCTGCTGGTGGTGCAGGGCGCCGCCATCGTGCTTGCCCTCGTGCTGGCCGCACCGACGATCAGGAGGAGGCGCTCATGAGCAGGTCCACCGCCGGACGGCGCGTCAGCCTGGCCCGCGCCCCCAAGGTCTCGCTGCTGACGGTGCTCAGTGTGGTGATCCCGCTGGCCACCGTGGGTGCGCTGGCGTTGGTGCGCCCGCCCACGCCCCAGGAGGACGTCCGTCCCGCAACGCTGGTGCCGCTGCACAGCTCTGTGGTGGTGTGCCCGTCCCTGCTCCCCGGCGCCGGCACCGTGGGCGTGGCCAACGCCGACTCCGTCTCCGGCGAGGTGGAGGCCGTGACCGAAGGCTCGAGCACGCCGGTCGAGCTCAACCCCGCGGGTCGCGTGGGCACACGATCTGCCGTCGTGGTGCGCGCCGCCGACGATCTCGCGGCGGGCTTGGTCGCCACCCGCTACGGCCGACGCGAGTCCGGCGTGTGCCAGCGTCCCCAGCCGCAGCGCTGGTTCACCGGCCTGGGGGCGGGACCTGAGCACAGCAGCGTCCTCGAACTCGTGAACCCCGACACCGGGCCTGCCGTCGTCGACATCACCCTGCACTCGCCGACTGGCCCCGTCGATGCTCCGCGACTGCGTGGAGTCACCGTGCCCGGCGACTCCTCGACCACGGTGGACCTCGCTGCGATCGTGCCCACCGAGGACGAACTCGCTGCGTTGGTCACCGTCACCCGCGGCCGCATGGGGGTCTTCGCTGCCGACTCCGTCCAGCGGCTGGGGGCGAAGTCCGGTGCGCAGGACTGGCTCTCGCCTCAGGGCGAGCCCGCCACCCGGGTTCGGATGCTGGGGCTGGGCACGCGTGGGGGCGAGCGCACCCTCGTCGTGGCGAACCCGACCCAGGACGAGGCCGTGGTGGAGCTCAAGCTCATCGGGGAGGGCTCGGAGTTCGCCCCGGCGGGCGTCGAGGAACTCCGCGTGCCTCCGGCCTCGGTGCGGCCCGTGGACCTGACCTCGCTGCTGGCGAAGAAGAGCTCGCGGGGAGCCCGCGGGGTGAGTCTCACCTCGACGGTCCCCATCACAGCGACCGTACGCTCCCTCGTGGACGGCGACCTCGCGCACGCGACGGGGGCCCAGGCGCTCGACGACAGGTCCGCGCTCGTCGTGGCCGACACCGCCAAGGACCTGCTCATCGTCAGCGGTGAGGACGACGCCCAGGTGCGGCTGAGGGTGATCGACGCGCGCGGCGACGAGGTCCTGAACGAGGAGATGTCACTGACGGCGGGCACCCTGCAGCGGGTGACGTTGCCGCGCGCAGGTGTGGTGGTCGATGTCTCGGTCGCGTCGGGGGAGGCGTACGCAGCCGTCGAGACCACGCAGACCGATCGGGGGCGGATCGTGTGGCCGATGTCCCCGTTGCAGGTCCAGGCGCTGGTGCCCGACGTCCGGCCCGCTCACTCCTCGTCGCGGTAGCGCGAGTCGATCTGCGCGGGCGGCAGCCCCAGCAGCTCGGCAACCTGCTCGACGAGGACCGTGAGGACGAGCGCCTCCAGCGTGGCCCGCGACTCGGCCCGGTGCTCGATGGGGCGGCGGAAGAGGACGAGGCGGGTCGGCTGGCCGTTGCGGCTCGGCACGAGCGTGGCCAGGGGGACCTCCTCGCCCCAGTCATCCGGGAGCAGGGGCACCTCCTCGACCGCGTACTCGACGAGACCGAGGTGTTTGCTCCAGCGTTCTTCGAGGTCGGTGACGATGGCGAGGACGATCTCGTCGAAGCGGTGGCGCCCGGTCGCGAAGAACGGCGTCTGTGGGTGCGTGGGGAGCACGCCCGGGCCGCGCATCCCGCGGCCACGGCGGTCGCGGGATGATCGTCGCGGTGCAGCTGCCTCCTCCACACCGCGAGCCTAGCCGGGTCGCGCCCTCGCGCGGGGTAGCCTCGGCACCGTGAGTGCTCGTCGGTGTTCCCGTACGGCGTGTGGCCGTGCGGCGGTCAACACGCTGACCTACGTCTACGCCGAGCAGACGGCCGTGCTCGGCCCGTTGGCGACCTATGCCGAGCCGCACGCGTACGACCTGTGCGAGGTGCACAGTGAGCGCCTGTCCGCCCCGCGTGGCTGGGAGGTGTTGCGCCTTGCGCCGGACACGTCCTCACGGGGGCCGAGCAGCGACGACCTGCTGGCTCTCGCCGACGCCGTCCGTGAGGCGGCGCGTCCTGCGCCCGAGCCCGTGTCGATCCATCCGGCCGATGACCCTGGCCGGGGGATCAAGCGCGGCCATCTGCGCGTCCTGCAGTCCGACTGAGGTGCGCCAGGGCTCGGGGAGCACCCAGCGCCCCGTCGTGACCTGCCGCCATCGTTAGGCTGCGCCCCATGACCCGCAGCGGCGCCGATCTGGGCGCGATCTTCAAGGCGTACGACGTCCGTGGCACCGTCCCCGACCAGATCCACCCGGAACTGGCCCGGTCCACGGGAGCGGCGTTCGTGGAGGTCATCGGCACCGGGCCCATCGTCGTGGGCTACGACATGCGCCCCTCCTCGCCGGAGCTGGCCGAGGCGTTCGCGCAGGGAGCCAGCGCCGCGGGAGCGGACGTGACCATGATCGGTCTGGCCTCGACGGACCAGCTGTACTTCGCCTCCGGCCACCTCGGGATGGCCGGGGTGATGTTCACCGCCAGCCACAACCCGGCTCAGTACAACGGCATGAAGATGTGTCGCCCGTTCGCGGTGCCGATCGGCTCCGAGACGGGACTCGACGAGATCCGCGACAGCGTGGCGCGCGGATCCCACGTGCCGGCCGCCGCGCCCGGTGAGATCTCGTCCACCGACGTCCTGGACGCGTACGTGGCACACCTGCTGGCGCTCGCGCCGGTGCGTGGCAGGAACCTGTCCGTCGTCGTGGATGCGGGCAACGGGATGGCCGGGCTGACTGCTCCGCGAGTCCTGGGCGGGATCGAGGGTGTCGACCTGACGGGCATGTACCTGGAGCTCGACGGGACGTTCCCCAACCACGAGGCCAACCCCATCGATCCCCAGACCCTCGTCGACCTGCAGGCGCGCGTGGTCGCCCAGGGCGCTGACGTCGGCTTGGCCTTCGACGGCGACGCGGACCGCTGCTTCCTGGTCGATGAGCGGGGCCGCGCGGTGTCGCCGTCCACCCTCACCGCACTCATTGCGGCTCGCGAGCTCGCCAAGGAGCCGGGGGCCGCGGTCATCCACAACCTGATCACCTCTCGCGCCGTGCCCGAGATCATCGGCGAGCTCGGCGGCACCCCCGTACGCACGCGAGTGGGGCACTCGTTCATCAAGGCCACCATGGCGGAGGTGGACGCCGTGTTCGGCGGCGAGCACAGCGGACACTTCTACTTCCGCGACTTCTGGCGCGCGGACTCGGGCATGCTCGCGGCGCTGCATGCCCTGGCGGCTCTGGCCGAGTCCGAGGTCTCGCTGTCGGAGGTGCTGGCTGCCTATGAGCGCTACCCGATGAGTGGCGAGATCAACTCCGTCGTCTCCGATGCGGGCGCGGTCATGGCGCAACTGGAGCAGGACTACGCTGAGGTCGACGGGGTCAGCATCGACCACCTCGACGGCCTCACGGTGAGCCACCCGGACTGGTGGTTCAACGTGCGCCCCTCCAACACCGAGCCGCTGCTGCGGCTCAACGCCGAGGGCAAGGACGAGAGCACGATGGAACGTGTGCGGGACTCCGTGCTGAGCGTGATCAGGACCGAGAAGTGAACCAGGAGCCAGACGTGAACATCGACCCGAAGCTGCTGGAGATCCTTGCCTGCCCGGCGTGCCACGGTGCGCTGAGCATCGAGGGCAGCGAACTCGTGTGTGCGCAGTGTCCGCTGGCCTACCCGGTCCGTGACGACATCCCCGTCCTGCTCGTGGACGAGGCCCGAACCCGCGCGTCATGAGTTGGTTCGACGAGGCGCGGCTCGACGACGAGGCGGCGCTCGCCGGAGCTGACGTACGGCTGCGTGCGCTGGCCGAGAGTGGCGCCCGGGTGCGGCGCGACGCCGACTCGGCCGCGGCGGCCTCGCTGGCGGCGCAGGGCGAGGAAAACTTCCGCCCTCGCGCGGTGCTGGCCGCCGGTCCCGACTCCCGCCTGCTGCGGGCGGTGCTCGAGCCGTGGTGCCCCGTGCCGTTCGTGGCGTGGCCCAACCCGGGCCTGCCCGGCTGGGTGGGCAGCCTCGACCTCGTCATCATCCTGGCGCCGGAGGGATCCGATGCCGCCGCCGCCTCGGCGGTGGCCGAATCCGTGCGCCGCGGAGCCCAGGTCGTGGTGGCCTGCCCGGAGCGCTCTGTGGTGGCCGAGCACGCCCAGGGGCGCCACGTGACGCTCCTGCCGACGGTGACAGGTGACCAGCTCGCCGCCGCCGTGGTGATGCTGGAGTTCCTCGAACGCGTCCACCTCGGGCCGAGCGCGGATCCGGAGGGGGTCGCGGCGGCCCTCGATGCCGTCGCGACATCCTGCTCGCCGCACCGCGACCTCGCCGTCAACCCTGCCAAGGCGCTCGCCATCGCACTCGCTGACTCCTCCCCGTTGCTGTGGGGCGACTCAGTGCTCGCAGCGCGCGCGGCGCGGCGCGTGGCGGAGTCGGTGCGTCGTACGACCGGGCGCTCCGCGCTCGCCGCCGATGCGGAGCACCTGCTGCCGGTGATCGAGGGGGCCCGAGCGCGGGACGTCTTCGCCGACCCGTTTGCCGACCCCTTCTCGGACGCCGAGTCTGACACGGACCTTCGTCCCGCGCTGGTCCTGTTCGACGACGGCAGCCAGGACCCGGTCTCGCGCGAGTCGCGCGGCCGCCTGCTCGCCGCGGCCAGGGAGCGCGGCGTGCGCGTCGAGACGATCACGGCCTCCACCGGCGACGAGATCGCCCGCTACGCGTCGCTGCTGCTGGAGGGCACCTACGTCGCGCAGTACCTGGGCCTCGGGCTCCGTACGGACTGAGGCCGACCGCGGCGTGGGAGTCGTCGGGGTGTCGCCGGTAATCTGTGCCCGCTGCGCGCACGACGCGGCGACCACGACCTCCTGGGGGATCACATGGCCGGCGGACTCTTCGCCCTGCTCGACGACGTCGCAGCGTTCGCACGCATCGCGGCGGCCTCCGTCGATGACATCGGAGCTGCGGCGGGACGCGCCAGCGCCAAGGCTGCGGGAGTGGTCGTCGACGACACCGCGGTGACTCCTCAGTTCCTCAGCGGCACGGCCGCCGCCCGCGAGCTGCCCGTGGTCAAGAAGATCGCGATCGGCTCCCTGCGCAACAAGCTGCTGTTCATCCTTCCCGCGGCGCTGCTGCTCAGTCAGTTCCTGCCCAAGGCGTTGCCGGTGCTGCTCATCATCGGCGGCAGCTACCTCGCGTTCGAGGGCGCGGAGAAGCTGTGGGAGAAGTTCGGCCCGGGCCATCACGCCGCGCCGGAGGAGGCCTTGGAGGCCTCGGGTGAGTTCAGTCCCGAGCACGAGGCCCGCACGGTCGCGGGTGCCATCCGGACGGACTTCATCCTCTCGGCCGAGATCATGGTCATCGCCCTCAACGAGGTGATGGCCTCCGACCCCGCTCCCGGGTTCGCGATGCGGGCCGCGATCCTCGCCGTGGTCGCTGTCTTCATCACGGGACTCGTCTACGGCGTCGTGGCCCTCATCGTGAAGATGGACGACGTCGGCGTGCACATGAGCACGAAGCCTGCGGCCTTCACCCAGCGCTTCGGCCACGGTCTGGTCAAGGCCATGCCCACGGTGCTGAACGTGATCGGGGCCGTCGGCACCGTCGCGATGCTGTGGGTCGGTGGGCACATCCTGCTGGTCTCGCTCGACGAGTTGGGCGTGCACGGCCCGTACTCGGTGGTCCACCACATCGAGGTCGCGGTGCACAACGCGACGGGCGCGCTGGGGGCGAGTCTGGGCTGGCTGACGAACACGGCCCTGTCCGCGGTCGTGGGCGTGATCGTCGGTGCCGTGATCGTTGCCGTGCTGCACCTGGTGCCGCGCCGTACGAAGGACTCCGCGGTCCACTGAGCCGTACGGCACGCCCCGGGGTGTCTCGAGGATTCCTGTCGCGGGGCGCTCGACGCCTACCCTCGGTCGGTGCACATCACCCGGTTTGGGAGAGCCGACGGGGTGCAGACGAAAGGGATGCCACATGGACTTCAAGGTCGCCGACCTGAGCCTCGCCGAGTTCGGTCGCAAGGAGATCACGCTCGCTGAGCACGAGATGCCCGGCCTCATGGCCATGCGCGAGCGCTACGGCACCGAGAAGCCGCTCGCCGGCGCCAAGATCGCCGGTTCGCTGCACATGACGATCCAGACCGCGGTCCTCATCGAGACGCTGGTCGCGCTGGGCGCCGAGGTCCGCTGGGCCTCCTGCAACATCTTCTCGACCCAGGACCACGCCGCCGCCGCGATCGTGGTGGGCCCCGAGGGCACCGTCGAGAACCCCGCCGGTGTTCCCGTGTTCGCGTGGAAGGGCGAGACCCTGGAGGAGTACTGGTGGTGCACCCGCCAGATCCTCGAGTGGCCCGGCGGCGAGTTCGCCAACATGATCCTGGACGACGGCGGCGACGCCACCCTGCTCGTCCACCTCGGTGTCGAGGCGGAGAAGACCGGTGTCGCGCCCGACCCGGCCACCGCGACCTCCACCGAGCAGCGGATCATCTTCGAGACCCTCGTCGCCTCGCTCGCGGAGTCCTCGGACCGCTGGACCAAGATCGCCAACGAGCTCAAGGGCGTGACCGAGGAGACCACCACGGGCGTGCACCGCCTCTACGACATGATGAAGGAAGGCTCGCTCCTCTTCCCGGCCATCAACGTCAACGACTCGGTCACCAAGTCCAAGTTCGACAACAAGTACGGCTGCCGCCACTCGCTCGTCGATGGCATCAACCGCGCCACCGACGTCCTCATCGGCGGCAAGGTCGCCGTCGTGTGTGGCTACGGCGACGTGGGCAAGGGCTGCGCCGAGTCGCTGCGCGGTCAGGGCGCTCGCGTGGTCGTCACCGAGATCGACCCCATCTGCGCGCTCCAGGCCGCGATGGACGGCTACCAGGTCTCGACCCTCGACGAGGTCATCGGCTCCGCCGACATCATCATCACGGCGACCGGCAACAAGGACGTCGTCACCGTCGAGCAGATGCGCCGCATGAAGTACAACGCCATCCTCGGCAACATCGGTCACTTCGACAACGAGATCGACATGGCGGGCCTCGAGGCGCCGGGCGTGGCAGAGCGCAACAACGTCAAGCCGCAGGTCGACGTGTGGACGTTCAACGACGGCGAGGGCGCCGGCAACTCCATCATCGTGCTCTCCGAGGGTCGCCTGATGAACCTCGGCAACGCGACCGGTCACCCGAGCTTCGTGATGTCGAACTCCTTCACCAACCAGGTGCTGGCCCAGATCGAGCTCTACGCCAAGACCGAGGAGTACCCGGTTGGCGTGTACGTGCTGCCCAAGCACCTCGACGAGGAGGTGGCCCGCCTGCACCTCGCCTCGCTCGGTGTCTCGCTGACCACGCTCAGCGACGAGCAGGCTTCCTACATCGGTGTCCCGGTCGAGGGCCCGTACAAGCCCGAGCAGTACCGATACTGAGCACTCCGAGCCGGCCGCGCCCACGGGCGTACGGCTCTGAGGCACACTTGGCGCATGAGTTCGACCTCTGACCAACCCACGCGGGGAAGCGTCCTCGTCGTCGACGATGACGCTTCCCTCGCGGAGATGCTCTCCATCGTGCTGCGCCAGGAGGGCTTCGAGAGCAAGATCGTCGGGCGGGGCGACGAAGCGCTGGACGCGTTTCGCTCGTTCCGCCCTGACGTCGTTCTGCTCGACCTGATGCTCCCCGGGCGCGACGGCATCGACGTGTGCAAGGAGATCCGGGCCGAGTCGGGCGTGCCCATCGTCATGCTCACGGCCAAGGGCGACACGATCGACGTCGTGCTGGGGCTGGAGTCGGGGGCCGACGACTACGTCGTCAAGCCGTTCAAGCCCAAGGAACTCATCGCGCGGATCCGCGCCCGGGTGCGCAGCAACGACGCGCCCCGTACGGAGACGCTCACCGTCGGCGACCTCGTCATCGACGTGGCCGGCCACCAGGTGCGCAGGGGCGGGTCTCCCGTCAACCTCACCCCGCTCGAGTTCGACCTGCTCGTGTGCCTCGCGCGCAAGCCCTGGCAGGTGTTCACCCGCGAGGTGCTCCTGGAGCAGGTGTGGGGCTACCGGCACAGCGCCGACACCCGCCTCGTCAACGTGCACGTCCAGCGCCTGCGCTCGAAGGTCGAGCACGATCCGGAGAATCCGGAGATCGTGCTGACGGTGCGCGGGGTCGGCTACAAGGCCGGCTCGTCCTGAGTCGGAGGATGACCGCGTGACGGTCTCGCGTTTGCGGATCCCCTTCGACCGCGTCACCTACTCGCTGCGCCGCGGCCCCTCGTTCTGGCGCCGCTCCGTCCAGGCCCGCGTGGTCGTCAGCACGGTCGTCCTGTCGGCGATCGTGGTGATCGTGGTGGGGTGGTTCCTGGTGGAGCAGACCCGCTCCGGGCTGTTGGAGCACCGCGTGGACAGGGTCGTGGGCGAGGTCCAGAACGAGACAGCCGAGGCGGGCAGCCGACTCGGCGCCGCGTCCGGCCTCGACGACCCGTCCCAGCAGCAGGAGGACCTCGCGGGACTCCTCATCGCGCGGGGGGCCACCCGCGGGTTCGCGTTCGTCCTCTCCCCACCGATCGGTGAGAGCGTCCGCCTGGTCGACGGAGGTTCGTTGCGGACCCCAGGCCTCGAGTTGGAGTCGATCCCGGAGAACCTGCAGGCCCACTTCGAGACCGACGCCAGCACGGCGTGGACCTACACCGACATCCAGACCACGCGCGAGTTGCCGGGCGTCCCCAACGGTCCGGGGATCGTGGTGGGCAGCCAGATCCGACTGCCCGCGGACGACGAGGTGCGCACGCTGTACTTCGTGTACTCGTTGGAGGACGAGACAGAGACCCTCGGCGTCGTCGTCCAGGCGATGGCGGCCGCCGGGGCACTGCTGCTGCTCCTGGTCGCGGGCGTCACCTGGCTCATTGCCCGCCAGGTCGTCAACCCGATCCGCATGGCCCGCCGGGTCGCCGAGCGCCTGGCCGCAGGCGAACTGCAGGAGCGGCTGAGAGTGAGCGGGGAGGACGACCTCGCCAGGCTCGCCACCTCGTTCAACCAGATGGCCTCCAACCTGCAGCGTCAGATCCGTCAGTTGGAAGAACTGAGCCGCGTCCAACGCCGATTCGTCTCCGACGTGTCGCACGAACTTCGGACCCCGCTGACGACCGTACGCATGGCCAGCGACGTGATTCACGATGCCCGCTCGGACCTTGATCCCGTCACCGGTCGGGCCGCCGAGTTGTTGCAGACCGAGCTCGACCGCTTCGAGACGCTGCTGGCGGACCTGCTCGAGATCAGTCGCTTCGACGCCGGAGCGGCCGTGCTGGAGCCGGAGGAGGTGGACCTCGTGGCGATCGCGCACCGGGTCGTGGACTCCTCACGCTCACTCGCGGCCCGTCGTTCCAACGAGGTCGTGGTGCTCGACCCCGGGCATCCGTGCCTCGTCCAGGCGGATCCGCGGCGGGTCGAGCGGATCGTGCGCAACCTCGTCAACAACGCCATCGATCACGCGGAGACCAGCGTGGTGGAGATCTTCCTTGCCTCCGACGACCAGGCCTCAGCCCTGGCCGTACGCGATCACGGGGTCGGCCTGGCCCCCGGCGAGTCCGCCATGGTGTTCAACCGATTCTGGCGCGCGGACCCGGCGCGGGCGCGCACCACGGGTGGAACCGGCCTGGGGCTGTCGATCTCCCTGGAGGACGCGCACCTGCACGGCGGCTGGCTCCAGGCGTGGGGCCGTCCGGGCGAAGGCGCGCAGTTCCGCCTCACCCTGCCCCGACGTCTCGACGTGCCGTTGCGCCACTCGCCCCTGCCCCTCGTACCGGCCGACACTCGGGAGCTGACATGAGAACCTCGCGCACCCCAGTGCTGCTCAGCCTCGTCGTGGCGGGCGTTCTCAGCGGCTGCGCCGGAATGCCCAGCTCCGGTCCGGTCGTCGAACGTCCCGACTCCGAGGAGGCGACCACCACGCCGGGCGCCGACTTCGACCCCCGACCGCCCCAGGCCGGCCAGGGACCCACGGAGATCGTCAACGGGTTCCTGGATGCGATGCGCGCCAGACCGATCCGCACCACGGTGGCCAAGAAATTCCTCTCCTCCACGGCGCAGGAGGCGTGGACGCCCGAGCAGGAGATCATCACGTACGAAGACGCCTCAGACCCGTCGGGTTCGGGGCAGGTCGATCTGCTGCTCACGGGGGTGAACTCCTACGACGCCCGCGGAGCGTGGACTGGGCGCAGCGCCTCGCAGGTGGTCCACTTCGCACTGGTGTCCGAGAACGGCGAATGGCGCATCGATGATGCCCCCGACGCCTTGGTCGTGCCGGAGACGTGGTTCGGCGAGGCGTACGAACGGGTCACCTCGTACCGCTTCGACGCGGCGGCGGAGATTCTCGTGCCCGAGCCCGTCCACGTGCCGAGCGGCGAGCAGTACGCGACCTCGTTGGTGGGCGGCCTGCTGCCGACCGACCAGGACGTTCCGGCCATCGCCCGCACGTTCTTCCCGCCTGACTTGAGCTTGCTTCCGGTTCCCGTGGATGAGTCCGGGGTGGCCCGCGTCGACCTCACCGGCTCGCAGGCGGCTGTCGACGACCTGACGAAGCAGCGGATGCTGGTCCAGCTGATCTGGACGATGCGTCAGGAGCCTCGGATTCGGGCTGTCCAACTCTCCCTCAACGATGTCGAGATCGGTGACAACGGCGGGTTGACGCCCACCAATCTCGACCTGGGCAGTGCGTACGACCCCAACGGCGCCCAAGCGGTGGGGGACCTGTTCGGGCTGCTGGAGGGCCGCCTGGTCCGCGGCAGCGCGGACAACCTGTCGGCCACCACGGGCCCGTTCGGGACCGCGGACATGGGCCTGCGCTCCTACGCGGTCAACATCGCGGGGACGCGAGTGGCGGGTGTCAGTGGTGATGGGCGCGCGTTGCTGCTGGCCGACGTCGAGGACCCAGAGGGGCGCGCCGTCCAGATTCTCAGCGGTGCGCAGCGGCTGTTGGCGCCGGCGTGGGACCACCGCGACCGGATGTGGGTCGCTGACGCCAGGCGAGACGGCGCCGCCATCTATCTGGTGGTGGACTCCGTGCCGACTCTGGTCGAGGTGCCGGGCATCTCGGGGGAGCGGGTCAAGGACCTGCTCGTGTCCCGGGACGGGACGCGACTGGTGGCCACCGTGGCCGCGGCATCGGGGGATCGCGTCATCAGCGCCCGGGTCGAGCACGATCCGACCGGCAAGGTCATGCGCGCGGTCGAGCCGGTCGAGCTCGACACGGGTGTCGAGGTCGGCTCCAAGATCCGTGACATTGCGTGGCGAACACCGACGTCGGTCATGGCGTTGACCTGGGTCAACGAGGGCCTGGCCGAGATCCGCACCGTGTCCGTCGACGGTGCCCCCAACCTGCTCGCGGGGGACTCCGTCACCCTGCTGGGGCAGGTCTCCTCGCTGGTCACCTCGCCGTTGGAGTCGGTGCCGGCGTACGCCACCTTGCCCGGTGCCGTGACGGACCTGCGTCTGTCCGAGCGGGTGATGGTCCTGGTTCCCGAGGGCGTCAGGCAGTTGCGCTACGCCGGTTGATGTCCACAGGCTCCGCACCTGCGGGGTCTGTCCCCAGTCCGGGCCTGCTCGACTCCGCGGGCGCCGCCGGTCTGCTGGGCTGGTGGCATGCGTGATGCTGTCGCCGATCTGTTCCTGGGCTCCCGGTGCGTGGGGTGTGAGCGCCCGGGCCGCCTGCTGTGCCCGGTGTGTCGCACGGCCATGACACGGCCACCGGAGCAGACGTGGCCCGATCCGGTCCCCGACGGGCTGGTCGAGCCGTGGGCCGCGGCTCCGTACGAGGGCGTTGTCCGCTCGGCGGTGCTCGGCCACAAGGAGGACGGCCTGTGGGCCTTGGGGCGCCCGCTGGGGGTGCTGTTGGCGGAGGCGGTGGTCGCGGGCCTGACGGGGCTCGCCGAGGCGCCCGTCCTGCTGGTCCCCATTCCGTCGCGGCCCGCGGTCGTACGCCAGCGCGGCCACGCGCCGACACTGGCGCTGAGCAGGGCGGCGGGCAGGGTGCTGCGGCAGGCCGGCGTGCAGACGCACGTCCTCCCGGTGCTCAGGCTGGGTGCGGCCGTCGCCGATCAGTCGGGGTTGTCGGCCACCGAGCGCGCCGACAACCTCGCCGGTTCGTTGTGGTGTCCCGGCGGGCCCCTGCGCCGTTCGGCGCGTAGGCACCGTCGTGGCTGGGTGGTGCTGTGCGATGACGTGATGACCACCGGGGCCACTCTCCGGGAGGGCCAGCGTGCGCTGGCGGCGGTCGGTCTCGACCCCGTGATCGCTGCCGTCGTGGCGGCCACCCGGCGGCGGACTCAGGGCCCTCGGCCCGCCGCGGAGGGGGCCGGACGCCCTGTTCGTGCGGGCCCTGCGGAGTTTCCACTACCCCCAGTTGCAGACTCGGGCTAACGTCTGGTCATGGAGTCCGTTCGGGTCCGTGGTTGCGCCACCCGGCGCGGGTCTGTGACCCGCCCGGACATGTGGCAAGCCGATGCCAGTCGCAGGCGAAACGGCCCACGTAAGTTCGTCGGCACCGCCGCCGGACGATCACGGTGCGGCTTAGAAGTAAGTCCTGCCTCGGCCCCGCGCCCAGATGGTGCGGCCAGCCGGGAGAAGGCCGTTAGTGACACCAAGTTGCGAAAGCCTCAGCAGGCGGCTGTGGGGACGAAGACCAGGTCGGCCGGACGGACTCCATCCCACCCCGCCCGCCGCGCGAGCGGTCGGGCCCATGGACGGGTGTGGCCGATCGAAAGTAGCCAACGCTACGGAGGTTGACATGGAAATTGTGGTCACAGGGCGCCAGGTCGAGGTGTCGGAGCGATTCCGCGAGCACGTCGGCGACAAGTTGGCACGTCTGGAGAAGCACGATCACCGCATCATGCGGGTCCAGGTCGAAGTGGAGGTAGAGCGCAACCCCCGTCAGCAGGACCGGTCGACCCGGGTCCAGCTGACCGCCTTCTCGAAGGGGCCGGTCATCCGGGCCGAGGCGTGCGCCTCGGACAAGATGGGCGCGCTCGACCTCGCGTTGGACAAGATGCAGTCGCAGATGCGGCGTGCCGCAGATCGGCGTCGCGTGCATCGCGGCCGTCGTACTCCCGAGTCGGTGGCGCTGGCCATGGCAGGTGCCGACTCTCCCGTGGCTGCCGCGGAGGAGGAGACCGACGCGGTCACCGAGCGGCAGGTCGGCCCCATCACCGTGACCGGAGACGGCCCGCTGGTTGTGAGGGAGAAGACCCACCCCGCCACCGCGATGGCTCTCGACCAGGCGCTGTACGAGATGGAGCTCGTCGGGCACGACTTCTTCCTGTTCGTCGACAAGGAGAGTGAGCGTCCGTCGGTCGTCTACCGGCGCCGCGGCTACGACTACGGAGTGATCTCGCTGGATCTCGACGCCTGAGCAGGCCCCGCAGCCGCCTCACCCATGACATGATGCGCCCGTGAGCGAGGGAACTGAGCCGATCCGCGTGCTGGTCGTCGACGACCAGGAACTGTTTCGTCGTGGACTGGTCATGCTCCTGCAGCAGGACGGCGACATCGAGGTCGTGGGGGAGGCGGCTGACGGCGTCAGCGCCACGGAGTTGGCCGTGAGCTCGGCTCCGGACGTGGTCCTCCTCGACGTACGGATGCCCAAGCAGTCCGGCGTCGAGGCGTGCCGCACGATCAAGGAGGCCGTGCCGGCCACCAAGATCATCATGCTGACGATGTCGGACGAGGAGGCAGACCTCTACGAGACGGTCAAGAACGGCGCCTCCGGCTATCTCCTCAAGGACTCCTCGATCGACGAGGTCGCCCAGGCGATCCGCGTGGTCAACGAGGGGCAGTCGCTGATCAGCCCGTCCATGGCGGTCAAGCTGATCGACGAGTTCAAGCAGATGTCCAAGCCCGACCGCGAGCAGGCGCCGGGGCTGCGCCTGACCGAGCGCGAGCTGGAGGTCCTGCGGTTGGTCGCGCGCGGCCTGAACAACCGCGAGATCGCCAAGGAGTTGTTCATCTCCGAGAACACGGTCAAGAACCACGTGCGCAACATCCTCGAAAAGCTCCAGCTGCACTCGCGCATGGAGGCGGTCATGTACGCCATGCGCGAGAAGCTGCTGGACCTGCCCTGAGCGGTCCCGGGTCGGACGGTCGGGCCGCGTGGCACCTGAGTCGCTGAGCCAGTCGCAGGCCAGACGGATCGCGCTGGCGGCCCAAGGCTTCACGGACCGACCGCACGCCGCCCCGACTCTGCGCACCTTCGACCGCACCCTGGCTCGTACGGGCGTGCTCCAGGTCGACTCGGTCAACGTGCTGGCCCGCGCCCACCTGATGCCGCTGTACTCGCGGATGGGACCGTACGACACCGCGCTGCTGCGTCGAGCCGCCGACGACTCCGCGCCGCAGAAGCGTCGGCTGGTGGAGTACTGGGCCCACGTGCAGGCGTACATGCCGGTCGAGTTGTGGCCCCTCATGCAGCACCGGATGGACGCCTATCGGGCGCGGTTCGGGAAGTGGTGGGGTCAGCACATCGACCTCGACTTCGCCGAGGAGGTGCTGCGCCGGGTGCGGGCTGAGGGGCCGTCGACCGCTCGCGACCTGGACACCGGGCAACCCCGATCCAAGGATCACTGGGGATGGAACTGGTCGGAGGCTCGCAAGGCCCTGGACTTCCTCTACTCCTCCGGTCAGGTCGCCGTGGCGGGGCGCAACGCGCAGTTCGAGATCCGCTACGACGTGCCGGAGCGGGTGCTCCCGGCGCACGTCCTCCAAGCGCCGGTGCCCGAGCCGCAGGAGGCCGTCACGGAGCTCGTACGGCGCGCTGCTCGTTCCCACGGGGTGGCGAGCGCGCGGTGCCTGGCCGACTACTACCGCCTGCGCCTGCCGGCCGGGGCGGAGCCCAACGTGACCGCGGCCGTTTCGGAGCTGGTCGAGGGTGGCGAACTGGTGCCGGTACGGGTGGACGGCTGGAAGCGGCAGGCGTACCTGCACCGCGATGCACGGGTGCCGCGGCGGGTCTCGGCCCGCACACTGTTGAGTCCCTTCGACCCCGTGGTGTGGGAGCGGGAGCGCACGGAGGCTCTGTTCGACTTCCACTACCGCATCGAGATCTACACCCCCGCGCACAAGCGGGTGCACGGCTACTACGTGTTGCCCTTCCTGCTGGGCGAGCAGATCGTGGCGCGCGTGGACCTCAAGGCAGACCGGGGCACCGGGGTGCTCCGCGTGAAGGCTGCGCACCGCGAGCCGGGCGCTCCGCTGCGGACAGCGACCGAGCTGGCGGCCGAGCTGTGGCGGCTCGCCGGGTGGCTCGGCATGGACGACGTGGTCGTGGAGCCGTCGGGCGAACTGGCGCCAGAGCTGGCTCTCGCGGTGGTCGAGGGCTGAGCCGAGTTCCACGCGATCAGGTTCTCTTCAGGTCAGATGGGTACGATGGCCGACGGCCATCCGGCCTCCATCTGACGCAATAAGCTGGGAGCTCGACACCCGTGCCTGCAATCATCGACAAGCTGCTCCGCCTCGGCGAGGGCAAGATCATCCGTGAGCTCGAGGCGATCGCCAAGGCCGTCAACGCGATCGAGGACGACTTCGTCGCGATGAGCGACGACGAGCTGCGCGGCATGACCGACGAGTTCAAGCAGCGCATCGCCGATGGCGCGAGCCTCGACGACCTCATGGTCGAGGCGTTCGCGGTCTCGCGCGAGGCGTCGCGCCGGGTGACGGGCATGCGCCCCTTCGACGTGCAGATCATGGGCGGCGCGGCGCTGCACATGGGCAACATCGCCGAGATGAAGACCGGTGAGGGCAAGACCCTGGTCGCGGTGGCCCCGTCGTACCTCAACGCGCTGTCGGGCAAGGGCGTGCACGTCGTCACGGTCAACGACTACCTGGCCAAGTTCCAGTCCGAGATGATGGGCCGCATCCACCACTTCCTGGGCCTGTCCACCGGCGTGATCCTGCCCGACATGCGCCCCGACGCGCGGCGCGAGGCGTACAACTGCGACATCACGTACGCGACCAACAACGAGCTCGGCTTCGACTACCTGCGAGACAACATGTCGCAGACGCTGGAGAACTGCGTCCAGCGCGGCCACAACTTCACCATCATCGATGAGGTCGACTCGATCCTCATCGACGAGGCGCGCACGCCGCTGATCATTTCCGGTCCCACGCAGGACGAGGTGAAGTGGTACGCGGAGTTCGCCAAGATCGCGCGCTCGATGGTCATCGACCGCGACTACGAGGTGGACGAGAAGAAGCGCACCATCTCGGTCCTCGAGCCCGGCATCACCAAGGTGGAGGACCACCTGGGCATCGACAACCTCTACGACTCGGTCAACACGCCGTTGATCTCGTTCCTCAACAACTCCATCAAGGCCAAGGAGCTGTTCCGCAACGACAAGGAGTACGTCGTCATGGAGGGCGAGGTGCTCATCGTCGACGAGCACACCGGCCGCATCCTGTCGGGCCGCCGTTACAGCGACGGCCTGCACCAGTCGATCGAGGCCAAGGAGGGGGTCCAGGTCCGCGAGGAGTACCAGACGCTCGCGACCGTCACACTCCAGAACTACTTCCGCCTCTACGACAAGCTCTCCGGCATGACCGGTACGGCCATGACCGAGGCGAGCGAGTTCGACAAGATCTACAAGCTCGGTGTCGTCCCGATCCGCACCAACAAGCCGATGCTGCGCAAGGACCAGCCCGACCTGATCTATCGCACCGAGGAGGCCAAGTACGACGCCGTCGTCGAGGACGTCGTTGCCCGCCACGAGACCGGCCAGCCGGTCCTCATCGGCACGGTCTCGGTCGAGAAGTCCCAGCACCTCTCCGACAAGCTCAAGCGTCGCGGCGTGCCGCACACGGTCCTCAACGCCAAGCAGCACGCGGACGAGGCCAAGGTTGTCGCCCTCGCGGGTCACCGTGGTGCGGTCACCGTCGCCACCAACATGGCCGGACGAGGCACCGACATCATGCTCGGTGGCTCCGTGGACTTCCTTGCCGACCAGGAGCTGCGCAAGCAGGGGCTGGACCCGGCCGAGGACCGCGAGGCGTACGACGACGCGTGGCCGGCGATGCTGGAGCGCGTCAAGGCGCAGGTCGCCGCGGAGCACGACGAGGTCGCCGCACTGGGCGGTCTCTACGTGGTCGGCACCGAGCGCCACGAGTCGCGCCGCATCGACAACCAGCTGCGTGGTCGTTCGGGCCGCCAGGGCGACCCGGGGGAGTCCCGCTTCTACCTGTCGCTGCAGGACGAGCTGATGCGCCTGTTCAAGTCCGACCTGGTCGACTGGGTGCTCAAGGCGCTGAAGGTCCCCGACGACGTCCCGATCGAGAACAAGCGGGTCACCAACTCGATCGCCAACGCGCAGGGGCAGGTGGAGTCCCAGAACTTCGAGTCCCGCAAGAACGTCCTGAAGTACGACGACGTGATGGACCGCCAGCGTCGCGTGATCTACGGCGAGCGCCGCGAGGTCCTCGAAGGTGCCGACCTCGAGGAGCAGGTACGCCAGTTCATCGACGACGTCATCTCGGGGTACGTCCTCAACGCCACGGCCGATTACGCCGAGGACTGGGACCTGGACGGGCTGTTCACCGCTCTGGGCCAGCTCTACCCGTGCTCGCTGACCAAGGAGGGCGTGATCGAGGCCGCGGGCGGCCTGCAGTCCATCTCGCGTGAGCAGTTGGTCAAGGACCTGCAGAAGGACGCCCAGGAGGCGTACGACCGCCGCGAGATCGAGGTCACCGAGGAGGTGGCACGCGAGCTCGAGCGGCAGGTCGTCCTGTCCGTGCTGGACCGCAAGTGGCGCGACCACCTCTACGAGATGGACTACCTGCGCGAGGGCATCTACCTGCGTGCCTACAGCCAGCGCGACCCCCTGGTCGAGTACCAGCGCGAGGGCTTCGACATGTTCGCGGCGATGATGGACTCCATCAAGGAGGAGACCGTCGGCTTCCTGTTCAACGTCGACGTCGAGGTCGGCGAGGACGAGGACGACGACGAGGGCATCGAGATCACCCTCGACGGTGAGGACGGCGCCACCGCGCCCGCGATCGACCTGGCCGAGGCCGCCTCGCACGCCCCGAACGTCCGGGCCAAGGGTCTGGCCAGCCAGTCAGCGCCGCAGAACCTCTCCTACAGCGCCCCGAGCGAGGACGGCGAGGTCGAGGTCCGTCGCGAGGCAGCCAGCAAGGCCGACGACCCGTTCGCCGGCGTGGGCCGCAACCAGTTGTGCCCCTGCGGCTCGGGCCAGAAGTTCAAGCGTTGCCACGGCGCCGCGGGAGGCCCCACCGGCCTGACGACCCGCGCGGGCGGCTGAGCCGCGCCGCACGCCGTACGACACACGGCCCGCCCCTCAGGGGGCGGGCCGTGTCTCATCTGGGCGAGGTCTGCGTCAGGCGAACTCCAGCGCCACGCACTGCCAGCGGCCACGCATGACCTCGAAGCGTGCCGCGACGGCCCGCGAGCGCTCGCCATGCCGGACGCGGGCGCTGACCTCGAGGGCGCCCTGACGTACCAGACTGCTGCGCAGCCCCACCACGAGGGGCCGCAGCGCCTCCGCGCCCCGTCCTCGCATCGGCGCGGCCCCCGCGGCCGTCCGTACGAGGTGGGCCCGGCGCGCCAAGTCGCGCTGCACCTCCGGCGTGGTGTGTCGGACCAGTTGAGCGGCCGGCCGGTCCCCGACCGCCACCTCGACGGCGGCTTGGACGAAGGCCCCGACGAAGCGGTCGACGCGCCGTCGCACGAGTGCCTCGTCGCTCACCACGTCGTTGGGTCGCGAGCACGCCGGCATCACCTCGGGCGGCGCCAACTGGGGGAGGAGGTCGAGGGCGAGCGTGCCCTGCACGCTCGCCACCTGTCCGCCTTGGCGGGGACGAGGGATCGGAATCGTCGGCAGATTCAGGATCTCGGCGTTCATCGCAGGCTCCTCGGCGTGGGCAGGTCGAGCACGGTGCGTGGATGGATCAGGTGGGGATCCGAGCCGATGGCAGCCCTGTTGGCGCGCGCGATCGCGCGCCAGAAGTCGTCGACCTGCCCGTCGTCGGCCCCCGCCGGAAGGTGGTCGCGGGCGATGCTCCACAGGGAATCTCCGGGCGCGACGACGTAGCGCCCGCCGTGGCCCGCGTCGAGTGGCGTGGTGTGGCCCGTACGCGGCGCCTGGCCCGTACGCGGTGCGCGGGCGGTGTCGCGGCTCGGCTGGGGTGTCACGGCGTCCGGAGGCTCGCGCGGTGGCGTGGCCCTCGCCCGTCCTGCGTCACCGGATCGCAGAGCCGCCTCATCGCTCGCGCGCTCGGGCAACGGCAGTCCTGCGAGCGCCGCTCCCGCGCCTGCCGGCACCGTGACCTCCGTGGCGGTCGTGGTGCCGGTGCCGTCGGAGGCATGCGCGAGTGGTGTGGTGGTCACTGCCGCGACGCCGCAGGCGATCAGGACCAGACGACGGGTGAGTCCGGCACTCGGGCGCAGGTCCGCGCCCCGTAGCACGTCGACTACGGTCCATGTCGTCGTGATCCACAGCCACGCCAGGGTCGGCACCAGTGCAGCCCCGGCGAGCGTGGTCAGCAGGTCCTCGAACGCCCTTGGCGGGCCTGAGGACAGGCGGGCGACGGCGTCGCCTCCGAGGGGGAGCAGGGCCCCCGTTGCAGCGCTCACGCAGGCCCAGACGAGCCAGCAGCGCGCAGCAGATCCATCGTGATCCCGAGTCACGGCAAACCTTTCGTTTGCTTGCGTTTGCTTCAGTCAATGCCACTTAGCATTGGTCGTCAAACGTTTCCCCACAGGTGGTCCAGTCCTCATGAGGGAGGTCGGTGCGGTGGCAGAACGCCCGCCGTGCGGCCCCCTACGCTCGGGCGCATGTCTTGGGAGCAGGAACTGTTCGCGCTGTTCGACGACCTCGAGTCCCACGCCGCAGCCGCGTTCGAGGCGGAACGCGAGGCCGAGGTCCGCGATCGCGCCCGCACGGAGTACGCGGGGGTGGAGCTCGCCTCCCGGCTGGTGGCCTCGGTCGGATGTGAACTCCAGATCCGAGTCCGCGCAACCGGGTGGATCACCGGCACCGTCGATCGGGCGGGCACGGACTGGTGCCTCCTGCGCGCTCGCGGCACCGACTGGCTGGTGCCCACGCATGCGGTGCTGGCCGTACGGGGTGCGTCGCCCCGAGCCGTCCCACCTGTGGCTCGCGCCGCCCACGAGCGGCTGGGACTCGGCTCGGCGCTGCGTCGGCTGGCCGATGCCGGGGAGTGGGTCATCGCGCACCTGGACGACGCCAGCAGCGACGAGGTCACGGTCGAACGCGTGGGCGCAGACTTCCTCGAGGCGCGCACCCGCGGAGGCGACTCACTGCTGATCGCTTTCGCCGCGCTGGCAGCGGTCCAGAGCCGCTAGCGCTCAGGTTGCCTCGGCGTCGTACGGGGGGAGCTGGCCCTCGAGCAGGGTGGGGGTGGCGCTGGTCTGCTTCTCCGCCTCCACCTCGGCCATCGCCTCGGCGATCTGCTTGCGGATGAACGACCGGGGGTCCAGGTCGCCGAGCTCGAGGTCGGCGTACTCCGGGCCCAGCTCCTTGCGGATGTCGTCACGCGCGGAGTTGGCCATCCCCCGCATGCGGTGCAGCAACGTCGCCGCTTGCTTGGCCAGTCCCGGCAGCCGGTCAGGACCCAGCACCATCACCGCGACGAACGCGATGACGGCCAACTCAGCCAGACCGACTCCGAACATGGGTCAGAACTTACTGGTTGGAGTGAGTCCTAGCTGCATACCGGCCAAACCTCGGCCACGTCCGAGCACGGTGTCGGCGATTCGGTGCACCTCACGGGAGGCTGCGGCGAACGGATCTGCCATCACGATCGGCTCGCCGGCGTCGCCGCCCTCACGCAGTCGCACGTCCAGCGGAATGCGGCCCAGCACGGGCACGTCGTACCCGAATCGCTCGGACAGGGTGGCCGCCACCCGCTCGCCGCCGCCGGACCCGAAGATCTCCAGTCGGTGGTCCTCGGAGGCCTCGCAGTGCGGGCAGGGGAGGTAGCTCATGTTCTCCACGACGCCGATGACGCGCTGGTGCATCATCGATGCCATCGTCCCCGCTCGCTCGGCAACCTCGGCGGCGGCCTCCTGGGGGGTCGTGACGACGACGACCTCGGCGCTGGGGAGGTGCTGGCCCAGGGAGATGGCGATGTCACCGGTGCCGGGCGGCAGGTCGAGGAGGAGCGCGTCGAGGTCGCCCCAGTAGACGTCGGCCAACATCTGCACCAGCGCGCGGTCCAGCATCGGGCCGCGCCAGGCCACGACCTGGTCGCGTCGGGGCTTGAGCATGCCGATGGAGATGACCGAGACGCCGCTGTCGGTGGGCACCGGCATGATCAGGTCGTCGACCTGGGTGGGTCGAGCGTCCGCGATGCCCATCATGGCGGGGATCGAGTGACCGTAGATGTCGGCGTCGACGATGCCGACCTTCTGCCCCTTGGCGGCCAGCGCCAGAGCCAGGTTGACGGTGACCGAGGACTTGCCGACGCCGCCCTTGCCGCTGGCGATGGCATAGACCTTCGTGAGGTTGCCCGGCTGCCCGAAGGGGATCTCGCGCTGGGCCTTGCCATCGCGCAGGATCTCCTGCAGCGAGCCCCTCTGCTCGGCGCTCATCACGCCCAGCTCGAGCTCCACGCTGCTGACGCCCTCGAGCTGGGACACCGCCGCCGTGACGTCACGATTGATGGTGTCCTTGAGGGGGCATCCGGCGACCGTCAGGAGCACCTTGACCTGGACCACCCCTGCGTCGGAGACAGCGACGGAGTCGACCATTCCGAGCTCGGTGATGGGACGCTTGATCTCGGGATCGTTGACGCCTGCCAGAGCGGCCGTGACCTGCTCGACGGTGGGGATGCTCATGGGGCCCAATCCTACGAGGCGATCTGAGACGGAGCCGTGTGGGGACCTGTCCGTGAGAGCGCGCGAGGACCGCCGAGCCGTGCGATCAGGCCGGCGGCTGGTCCTGCGGAGCCTCCGGTTCGTCGCCGCGGGCGAGATCGACGATGTCCTCGCGCAGGCCGCGCAGCTCGGAACGGATGAAGTCTCGCGTGGCCATCTCGCCGGTCGTCATCCGCAGCGACGCAACCTCGCGGGCGAGGAACTCCATGTCGGCGTGGGCCCGGGCGTTGGCCTGGCGATCCTGCTCTGCGACGACCTTGTCCCGCTGCTCCTGGCGGTTCTGGGCCAACAGGATCAGGGGGGCCGCGTACGAGGCCTGCAGGCTCAGCATGAGCGTGAGGTACATGAACGGGTAGTCGTCGAAGCGGAGGCGATCGGGCGCGAGCAGGTTCCACGCGACCCAGGCCACGACGAACACCGTCATGTAGATCAAGAACTTCGAGGTCCCCATGAAGCGGGCGAACTTCTCGGCGAAGACCCCGAAGGTGTCGGAGTCGTAGTGACGGCGCCGGCGCAGGGATCGGTGCTCGCGCGGCACGTCGAGGCGGTCGCGTGACTCGGTCACCGCTCACCTCCCGGTCGCGGGGCACGGTCGCGCCAGCCCTCGGGGAGCATGTGGTCCAGCAGGTCGTCGACGGTGACGGCACCCAGCAGGCGCCCGTCCTCGTCGACCACGGGTGCCGCGACGAGGTTGTAGGTCGCCAAGTGGGCGGCGACCTCGTCGATGGCGGCGTCGGGGCGGAGCGGGTCCATCGACTCGTCGAGGGCCGCGGCGACCAGCGTCGACGGTGGTTCGCGCAGGAGTCGCTGGATGTGCGCAGCGCCCAGCAGACGTCCGGTGGGCGTCTCCAGCGGCTGACGGCAGATGTAGACGAGGGCGGCCAGCGACGGCGTCAGGTCGGGATTGCGTACGTGGGCGAGCGCGTCGGCGACGGTGGCATCGGGGGACAGGATCACCGGCTCCGGGGTCATCATGGCGCCCGCGGTCTGCTCCGCGTACGACATCAGTCGGCGGACGTCCTCGGCCTCGTCCGGCTCCATCGCCTCCAGCAGCGTGGCCGCGGTCTCGGGGCTCAGGTCGGCGATGAGGTCTGCGGCGTCGTCGGGTGACATCTCCTCGAGGACGTCGGCGGCGCGCTCGACCTCGAGCGCCTCCAGGATCTCGACCTGGTCCTCCTCGGGCAGCTCCTCGAGGACGTCCGCCAGGCGCTCGTCGTCGAGCGCAGCGACCACGGCCGTACGGCGCTCGGCCGGCAGGTCATGGATGACCGCGGCGGCGTCGGCGGGGCGCAGGTCGGTGATGGCTGCGAGAAGGTGCGTCGCGCCCTGGGTGTCCTCGCGACGGCTCAACCCCTCGACGTCGCGCCACTCGACGGTGTGTGTCTGACCGCGGCGCCGGAATCCCTTGCCCGGCTCCTGCACGGCGACCCGGGACACGACCCAGTCCCGGTTGCGCGCCTGCTCCATGCCGACGTCGAAGACGGTGCCGGAAATCCCCGTGGAGCGGACGGTCACGCTGCGGTCGAACATCTGGCCCACGACGAGCGTTTCGGTCGAACGCAGTTCGAAGCGGCGCATGTTGAGCAGGCCGGTCGTGTGGACCTGCCCGCCGTCGATCGCGGTGACGCGGGTCATGGGGATGAAGATGCGCCGGCGGCCGAAGACCTCGGCGACCATGCCCAGGACGCGGGGCTGGCTCGTCTCGGAGCGCAGGGCGACGACGAGATCGCGGACCTTGGCCACTTGGTCGCCGCGGGGGTCGAAGACCGGAAGCCCGATCATCCGGGCCACGAAGATGCGGTGGGGAGTGGCGCTCACGCGGCAACGGTAGCGCGTCGAGAAGGGCGCAGGCTGCGCCCTTCGCCTCCCGAAGTGGCGTGGTGCGCGATGTTACTCTCCTGTCACACGAGCAACATCCGTCAATTGGGGGCGGCGGCGCGTCAAGCGCGCCCGGCGGGCCTCTGGTTTGTGACTCGAAGTGAGGCTTCCCCATGTCGTTCCTGCCGTCCCGGCGCGCATCGCTGACCAAGACCGCCATCGCGGCCGTGGCCACCCTCGCGGTCGTGGCTCCTCTTGCCGCTGGGCCGGCCTCAGCCGAGCCCACGACGACTTCCGCCGCGAGCGACGCGGCGGCGTCAGGATCACGTGTCCTGGGAGACGACGGCGCTCCCGAGGCGGCCGAGGCCCCGACCGCCTCCGCGCGCACCACTGACTCGCGCACCTCGGTGGCCGCCCCCGAGCCGACGACGTCCTTCCGGGTGTCAACCTTCAACGTCCTCGGTGCCGACCACACCGCGCCGGGAGGCAACCGACGCGGCTACGAGACCGGCGAGGTACGCATCGGCAAGGTCGTCCAGATCCTCGCCAACCAGGCCATCGACGTCGTGGGCATGCAGGAGTTCCAGGCCCCGCAGGCGGCGAAGTTCGCCGAGCTGGTGGGCACGTCGTGGCAGACCTACCCGGGCCTGGACACCACGGCCGTGCCGCCCGGCGTCGACCCTGCATCCTGTGTCTCGTGCCGCTCGATCTCATGGCGTACCGACGTGTGGACGATGGTGGAGCAGCGCACCATCGCGATGCCCTACTTCTCGGGCGGCCTGACGACGATGCCGTACGTCCTCCTGCGCAACAACGCCACCGGGCGTCAGGTCTGGTTCTTCAACTCTCACAACCCTGCTGACACCCGCGGGAACGCCGCGCACTGGCGAGCCCAGGGGTTCGCCATGGAGGCGGCCCTGTTCAACGAACTGCGGGCGGCCTACCCGGGCACCCCCGTCATCAGCCTCGGCGACAAGAACGATCGGGCCAACTACTTCTGCGCGGTCGCCCCCGTGGCGAACATGTGGTCGGCCAACAACGGCTACGTCGACTCCACGGGCTGCAAGGCGCCGGCCTCGGCCCAGATCGACTGGATCATGGGCACGACCGACGTCTTCTTCAACGGGTACACCCGCCTGCAGGACGATCTGGTCAAGTCGGCCTCGGACCACCCGATCTACTTCGCCAACGCGGTCCTGCCGCCGGCCGTCGCCGCACCGACCTCGAACGTCGTCGTCATCGCGGTGGCCGGGCTGAGTTCGGCCATGGTCAAGAGCTCGCACACCACGACGAAGGAGCTCGCGCGCATGGCGGAGCTGGGCGCGTCCACCATGAACGCCCGCACGACCACGGAGCGCACCACTCCCGATGCCAACCTGATGTCGCTGCTGACGGGTCGCAAGGTGAGCCCGTCCGCCAAGGGTCACGGCGTCGGGTGGAAGAAGCGTCTGCCCAAGACCACGCACGCTGCGGCGGGGGAGTACATCTCCAGCGTCTTCGACCTCACCCACAACAACTCCCGCCGGACCTCGTTCGCCTCCAGTCGCAAGGAGTCGTCGGTCGTCCTCAACAGCTGGAACGCCAAGGCCGGGGGGCTGGATCCGTACGGCCCGGACAACGGCACGGCCAAGATCGACCAGAGCTTCATCGGCGCCAACGACGCCAAGGTCGTGTCCTGGTGGCGCACCCAGACGAAGGCCAACCCCGCGGCCGTCAACGTCATCGAGCTGTCCGACCCGCTGAAGGTCGGGCAGAAGGATGGCTTCGCCTCGTCCGAGTACCGCGCGGCGGTGACCCGGACCGACCAGCGCATCGCGCGCATCCGACGCACGGTGAACAAGACGGCCACGATGGGCGGCAACACGATGATCGTCGTGGTCGGCACCGGAGGTGTCGTCCCGCGCAAGGGGAAGGCGAAGACGTCCCTGAATTCGTACCGCGTGCCGATGCTCGTCACGGGTCCGGGAGTGCAGCCCGCCACGGACCTCTACTGGCTCAACGCGGTCTATGCGAACCCCAAGCGCGCCCAGGTGGGCTACGGCGGTGCCCAGCCCATCCGCGCGGGTGACGTCGCGAACCTGATCACCCGGGCTCTGGCCCTGCCGCCGGTGCCGGGGGCGACGATGGGAGCCACCCAGCAGTTCCAGGCCTACGACCCCCTCGCGCTGACGGCCCCGCCTGCCGCGCGGACGAAGCGTCGCTGACACCTCGGCCCAGCCTGGCCTGGTTCGACGACCCGACCTCTGTGGGGTCGGGCGGTTACCCTTGGGGCGAGTCGAAGGGGGCTCGTCGTGGCGGCAGCTGATTCGGGTCGGGCCCGTGGACGTCACCCCGGACACCGAACCGGTGCCGGGGTGGTGGCGCGCGGTCTCATCCTGACGCTGCTGGTGGCGCTGAGCAGCGCATGCGCCTCGTCCCCCTCCTCCCCGGACAACCCGGACGCGTCGGCGTCGCTGGCGAGGGAGACCCCGCGTGCCCTCGACAATCGAGCCGACATCTCGGGGGCCGTGGAGCGTCACCTCGAGGCGCGCACGCAACTGACCAAGCGCATCGACAAGCATCTCGACAAGCTGAGCAGCCCCTTCACGTTCCGTGTGGCGAGCTTCAACGTCCTCGGCGACTCCCACACGGGTCCGGGCGGCAACAAGCCGAACTTCCCTGATGGGAGCGCCCGGATGAACATGGCGATCGGGGCGTTGCGCTCGCACGACGTCGACGTGGTGGGGTTCCAGGAGTTCGAGAGCAGCCAGCACGCCATGTTCGCGGCGCGCGCCGGCGAGTACGACACCTACCCCGGGACCTCGCTGGGCACGAAGTCGGTCCGCTTCAACATCGCCTGGCGCACGTCGGTGTGGACCCTGGTCGAGGCGCACACGCTGCCCATCCCGTACGCGGGAGGCTCCCGCATCGACATGCCCGTGATCCTGCTGGAGAGCCGGGAGACGGGGCGCCGGGCGTGGTTCGCGAACTTCCACAACCCGGCCGACACCCCGAGCCTGGGCAACAACGGTCACTGGCGCGCGATGGCGGCCCAGATGGAGGTCGACCACCTCACCGAACTCCACGAGAGCACCAACTATCCGGTGCTCTCCACGGGGGACTACAACGAGCGGGAGGCCATCTTCTGCCTGTTCACCGGGGGCGGATCGTTCACCGCTGCCGCGGGCGGCAGCAGCGGCGGCACCTGCATCCCGCCGTCGCGGATGGAGGTCGACTGGATCTTCGGGTCCACCGGCGTCGACTTCGCCGACTACGCAGCCAACGACGTGGGGAGGGCCTCCGACCACCGGATGATCACGGCCACCGCGACGCTGCTGCCCCCGCCCAGCGCCACCAAGAAGGCGAAGCCCCGGTGATAGTGTCGTCGCCGTGAGAGACCTTCCAGACCTCTTGCGCAGCGACAAGGTGGAGGTCGTCTCCGTTGACGAGCGTGGGATCACGCTCCGGTGCCGCAAGAACCTGCCCATCGACCTCCTGCTCGACGGTCGTCGCATCTGGTCCTTCTGGGTGCGTCGCGACGGTGAGCAGCTCGACGACGGCTCACGGTTCTTCGAGTGGCCCGAGACGTTGGCTCCCTTCATGGTGGGGCGGACCCGGCTGGAGTTGCGCGAGTCCAACCGCGACCGCGTCCTCCACGACGCACAGATCCGTCTGGGCGGCGGCGAGGAACCGATCGCGGTCGTCAACGCCGCGGGCCGCCCGCTGACCCTGGACAAGTCGCTCAAACTGGTCGAGACCTTCGACAACCGCGACGCCACCCAGACTGCCCCGCTGCTCGATGCGATTGACGAGGTCCTGGGCGCCCTGAAGCGGGCAGGCGTGGACGCGTTCATCGCGTACGGCACCGCCCTGGGTGCCGTGCGCGACGGCAAGCTCATCGGTCACGACTCCGACGCCGACCTGGGCTACGTCAGCGCGTACGACCACCCCGTCGACGTCATTCGCGAGTCGTACCGCGTGCAGCGCCGCCTCACCGAGATGGGGTTCCGGGTGACCCGCTACTCCTCGGCCGCGTTGCGGGTGCACGTGGAGGAGACGGACGGTCTCGACCGCGGGCTCGACGTGTTCGGCGGGTTCATGCGCAACGGCATCCTCTACCTCATGGGCGAGATCGAGGTCCCGTACAAGGAGAAGTGGCTCTACCCGCTGGGGACGGCGACGCTCGAGGGCCGGGAGTTCCCCGTCCCGGCGAACGCCGACAAGTTCCTGACCGCCACCTACGGACCGAACTGGCGCACGCCGGATCCGGCCTTCAAGTTCCGTACGCCGCTGACCACGATCCAGCGTTTCGACGGCTGGTTCCGGGGGACCCGCAAGGGCAGGGCGGGGTGGTACGCCCACTTCCGCGACAACCCCGCGGTGCGACGCACCTCGGACGTGACGAAGCGGATCGCCGCCGACAACCCGGACCTCGCGACGTTCATCGACATCGGGTGCGGTCGCGGCTATGACGTGGCCTGGATGGCCGAGCGTGGCGTACGGTCCATCGGCCTCGACTATCAGCCCTTCGCGTATGCCGACGAGGCCGAGCGCCTCGCCGACGACGAGCTGGTGACCTTCCAGCTGTGCAACCTGCACGAGCTGCGCCACGTGCTGGGGCTGTCCGCATGGCTGGCCCGGACCCCCGCGCCGCGGGCCGTGCAGTGCGTCCACGTCATCGAGCGGCTCGGCGACCCCACCCGGGCGAATCTGTACCGCGCTGCCCGGATGATGCTCGTGGGCACGGGCGGCCAGTTCCACCTCAAGTTCGTCTCGGGCAAGGGGCGTGACGGCTACTCCAAGCGCGTGGGCAACTACAAGGCCCTCGACGCGGACCTCGTGCGCGAGGAGCTGGAGGCAGCAGGCGGCACGATCGTGGAGAGCACCACCGAACCGGTGTCCGCGAGCCCGCGGGCCACGACGATCACGCGGATGGTGGTGACGTTTTGATGACGTCGTGCCAGCCGACCAGCCACACCGACGAGAGGACACGCCATGGGCATCGCCCGCAGGATTAGCGACGCGACCGAGTCCGAGCTCGAGCGTCGCGTGAGCGCGCTCGAGGAGGCGGTCCAGGAGAACCGGCACCTGAGCGCCCGGCTCGCCGACCTGACCGACATCGTGGCTGAGTTGCTGCTCCCGGTCGCGGCGCGTGACGAGGAGAAGCTCGCCGAGCTCCTCACGACGTACCGCAAGGACTTCTTTTGAGCCCTGCGGGTGCGCCTCGGCGCCCGCAGCGCGTCTTCCTGCACCTCGGACTGCCCAAGACGGGCACCACCTATCTGCAGGACGTCCTCTGGTCGAACCGTCGCCGGTTGGCCGGCGATGGGATCCACCTGCCCGGCTTCGGGCACCGCGAGCACCTGTGGGCCGCGCTCGACCTGGCCGAGCGCCCGCGCCTGGAGCGACGCCATGTCGACGCCCCCGGCGCCTGGTCCCGGCTCGTTGAGGAGGCCCTCGGCCAGTCGCGCGACGTGCTGCTGACCCACGAGTTCTTCTGCATCGCCTCCAAGGCCCAGGCCGCGCGAGCGGTGGCCGCGTTCGGTGACCGCGAGGTCCACCTCGTGCTGACCGTGCGCGACGCTGCGGGACTCGTCCTGGCGGGATGGCAGGAATCGGTCAAGAACGGCAGCACGCGGGGACTCCAGGAGGTCCTCGAGGGCAAGTCGGCCTCGGGCCCCGAGTTCAGCATGCGCGCGTGGGACGTGGCCGGCGTGCTGCGTCGGTGGGGCCATCACGTGCCCCCGGAGCGGGTCCACATCCTGCCGATGCCGGGGCCCGGCCAGGCGCGCGAGGATCACTGGCGGCACTTCGCCGAGGTGCTCGGCGTCGACGCGGAGGCGTACGACGCCCCGGCGCAGGCCTCGAACCCGGCCCTGGGGATCGTCCAGATCGAGCTGCTGCGGCGCATCAACGCTCACCTGCCGGCGTACAGCGCGCGGGATCGAGGGGTGTGGATCCGCGGCTACCTCGCCGAGGGCCGGTTGGCGCACCAGGGCCGGTCCAGGGGCAGCATTCCGGATGAGTACGCGAGTCGTTTCCACGCTCAGGACGAGGCTGCCCTCGCGGCGATCGAGGCGGGTGGCTATGACGTGGTGGGCGACCTCGCGACACTGCAAAAGGCCGAGGTCGCGCTGGGTGGGCGCCTCCCCGAGACGGTCTCCTCCGACGAACTCGTGGAATCGGCGGCCCAGTTGGTCGCTGTTATTCTGGCGGACGTTCGGGCGAGCACGGGTGATGTGCCGCCGCGACCCGGGGGAAACTGATCGCGGCCAGAACGGCTGCCAGGGAGTTATCACGTGCACAAGCAAGTTCTGACGGTTCTGGCCGTCCCGGCGCTGCTCGGCGCCCTGCTGGTTCCGGTGAGCACCGCCCACGCGGACGACCTCAACACCGTGACCGAGACGACGCAGCCGACGCCGCAGGTCACAGAGCCAGCGGCGCAGGCCACGGATGTCGAGGCGACCACCGACGTCGCTGCCAAGAAGCCGAAGCGGCCCTACAAGGGTCCCAAGGCCAACCTGAAGTGGAAGGTCCCGACCGGACCGCGCTTCAACAACCCGATGATCGACAAGGACCGCTTCGTCATCGAGCGGCAGGTCCTGCGCGCGATCCGCAACACCCCGCGCGGCGAGCGGATCACGATCTCGGCCTACTCGCTCGACCGGGGCAAGTTCGCGACCGAGCTGATCCAGGCGTACCGCCGCGGGGTCAAGGTGCAGGTGCTCCTCAACGACCACCTGGTGCCCGGCGCTCAGGTCGACATCCAGCGTGTGATCGGCAGCGACACCAAGAAGGCGAACTTCCTCAAGCGCTGCGTCTCGGGATGTCGTGCTGACCAGAACGAGTACAACAACCTGCACAGCAAGTTCTACCTGTTCTCGCGCACCGGGCGCAGCCGCAACGTGGTGATGCTCGGCTCGCACAACATGACGCTCAACGCCGTGCGCTGGCAGTGGAACGACCTGTGGACCGCAGTCGAGGAGCCGGTGCTCTACAAGGAGTTCCGCACGCTCTTCAACGACATGCGCAAGGACTACTCCGAGCGCCGTCCCAGCTACACCTTCTGTGACACCGAGGGGCGCCAGTGCCCCAACGGTGACCAGGAGCGCTACTTCACGACCGTGTTCCCGCGCTTCACCACGAGCAAGCGCGACCAGATCATGGACATCCTCAACAACGTCCAGTGCGTCTACACCGACGCCGCGGGCGCTAAGCGTCGGACCAAGCTGCGCCTGTCCATGCACACGATGCGTGGCAACCGCGGCACCTACCTCGCTCAGCGGCTCCGTGGCCTGTACGCGGCCGGCTGCGACCTCAAGGTCAACTACGGGATCATCGGCTACAACACCAAGGTGGCCCTGGGCGGCACGACGGCTCGCGGTCGCGTTCCGTTGCGGTCCACCGGTTTCGACTTCGACGATGACGCGACCACGATCGAGCGCTACACCCACCACAAGTACTTCGTGCTGTCCGGCTCCTACAAGGGCAACATCGAGTCCAACATGGTGTGGACCGGCTCGACCAACTGGTCCTCGCTCGGCACGCCCCAGGACGAGATCCTCTTCTCGATGCACGGCCGCAAGGTCGTCAAGAAGTACCTCGAGAACTTCCGCCTGATGTGGAAGAAGCCGTTCAGCCGTGACGCCTACACCACCACGTACTCGTCGTGGCGGACCGCGGACGGCCGTGTGGTGCGGGTGCCGACGGTGACCGTCGAGCCTGACGGCGTGGTCCCGGGCAGCACGTGGGAGAACGACTGATCCCACGCAGCGCGCGAGCGCTGGTGCAGACATGACGGAGGGGCGCAGCCATGTGGCTGCGCCCCTTCGTCATGTCGCAAGGGTCAGCCGAGCGGGCCGGAGGCATCCTCGGCGGGGAGCAGGCCCTGCGCGAGCGCGAGGGCCGAGTCGAGGTCGGGCGCCTGCACGACGACGGTGTTGTGCTTGAGGGCCCGCATGAGGATGGTCGTGCCGCCGCGGGTGGCGGAGTCCCAGGTGCCGGTGCCGTACGCCGACAGGTCGACGGGCTCGCCCGGGACCACGCCCGCCTGGCCCGTGAGGATCTCCTCCGGCGTGGCCTCGAGCTGGTCGAGGGTCACCGCGCCACCCGGCGCGGTGAAGGCCAGGTGCCAGCGACGCGGCTCGGCGCTCTGGTAGCCGGCCCCGAGCGCCTCCCACCCCTCGGGGACCTCGCTGGCCACCATCGGCACGAAGCCGTCGCGGCTCGCCTTCAGCGCGAGCTTGCGTACGGTGGGGCGCAGGGCTGGCGCCGGGCCGAGGTCGAGCGGTTGCGGTGCGGCGGCGGGCTCGGTCGGTTCGCTGGGGGAGGGCGTCGAACTGCTCGCGGGGGGCGCTGGGTCCTCGGCCGCCTGCTCAGTGCCGCACCCGGCGAGCAGGAGCCCCCCGGAGATGGCAAGTGCGACCACGGCTCGAACTCTGCTCGAAGACGTCATGTGCCGATTGTCCCATCTGGACGAAGCACGGTGGCTGGTGTGAGCGTCGTCTCCCGCCGGAGCCATGTCGCCGGTGGCGGGCCGAAACTAGACTCCGGGGCGTTCCACCCTCCGACCGACGAGCGATGAGATGACACCGATGACCAAGACGAACCCGGGCAATTTCTTCGAGGACTTCAGCATCGGTCAGGTGATCGACCACGCGACGCCTCGTACGGTGACCGAGGGGGATCGCGCGCTGTACCAGGCGCTGTACCCCAGCCGCTTCGCCGTGGCGTCCTCGGCCGAGTTCGCTGCGGCGTGCGGGTTGAGCCCGGCCCCGGTGGACGAGCTCATCGGCTTCCACGTGGCCTTCGGCAAGACCGTTCCGGACATCTCCCTCAACGCCGTCGCGAACCTGGGGTACGCGGAGTGCCGCTTCCGTCGGCCGATCGTGCCGGGTGACACGGTGGCCACCTCCTCGCAGGTCATCGGCCTGAAGCAGAACTCGAACGGCAAGTCGGGGGTCGTCTACGTCCGTTCGACCGCGGTCAACCAGCGCGATGAGATCGTCATCGAGTGGGCCCGCTGGGTAATGGTGCACAAGCGCGACCACGCCTCGCCCGCGCCCGAGACCGTGATCCCCGAGCTGAGCGACGCGGTGGCCGCCGTGGACCTGATCATCCCCGAGGGCCTCGACTTCGCCGACTACGACTTCGTCGCGGCTGGCGAGCCGCACCGCTTCGACGACTACGCGGTGGGCGAGAAGATCGACCACGTCGACGGGGTCAGCCTCACCGACGCCGAGCACATGCTGGCCACGCGCCTGTGGCAGAACACCGCGAAGGTGCACTTCAACACCCAGGCACGCCCGGACGGCAACCGCCTCGTCTATGGCGGCCATGTCATCTCGATCGCCCGTGCCCTGAGCTTCAACGGCCTGGCCAACGCGCAGATGGTGGCCGCGATCAATGCTGGCTCGCACGTGGCGCCGGCCTTCGCCGGTGACACGATCTACGCGTGGTCGGAGGTCTTGGACAAGGCGGAGACCGTCGTTGAGAGCGTGGGCGCGCTGCGGTTGCGTCTGGTGGCCACGAAGGGGCGCGACGAGTCGATGACCCTGCGCGGCGACGACGGCAAGTACGCGGACGGCGTGCTGCTCGATCTGGACGTGTGGGTGCTCGTCCCTCGTTGATCCGAGCAGCGGACACCCTCGCCAGCAAAGTTACTGGAGAGTAGGATTGAGCCAGGTCTCGCTCAGCACCGCCTGCGCGGGACCTAGACTCGACATTCTCAGTCGCTCGACATCCGCCCCAACGGCCTTCCGATGAAGGCCGTGCGATCCGAAAGGGACGCTGTATGCCCCGCCTGTGTCAGACGGACGGCCTCTCCGAGGACCAGTCCGAGATCCTCAAGGCCGTGCGCCAGTTTGTGGACGAGCAGATCATTCCGGTCGCCCAAGAGCTTGAGCACTCCGACACCTATCCCCAGGAGATCGTCGACGGTCTCAAGGAGTTGGGCGTCTTCGGCCTCACCATCCCCGAGGAGTTCGGCGGACTCGGTGAGTCGCTGCTGACGTACGCCCTCGTGGTCGAGGAGATCGCCCGCGGGTGGATGAGCGTCTCGGGCGTCATCAACACCCACTTCATCGTGGCCTACCTGCTCATGCAGCACGGCACCGAGGAGCAGAAGCAGAAGTACCTGCCCCGCATGGCCACTGGTGAGGTGCGCGGCGCGTTCTCCATGTCGGAGCCGGGGCTGGGCTCCGACGTCTCCGCGGTGTCCACCAAGGCCACCAAGCAGGAAGATGGCTCCTACTCGATCACGGGCCAGAAGATGTGGCTGACCAACGGCGCCAGCTCCACCCTGGTTGCGCTGCTGGTCAAGACCGACGAGGGCGCCGACAGCGTCTACAAGAACATGACCACCTTCCTTGTCGAGAAGGAGGCCGGGTTCGGCGAGACCGCCCAGGGCGTCACGGTCCCCGGCAAGATCGACAAGATGGGCTACAAGGGCGTCGAGACGACCGAGCTCATCCTCGAGGGCCACCAGATCGGGGCCGACGCCATCCTGGGTGGGGTGCCCGGCAAGGGCTTCTTCCAGATGATGGACGGCGTCGAGGTGGGCCGGGTCAACGTCGCCGCTCGCGCGTGCGGACTGGCGTGGCGCGGATTCGAGTTGGGTGTCGAGTACGCCCAGCAGCGCAAGACCTTCGGCAAGCCGATCGCCGAGCACCAGGCCGTGCTGTTCCGCATCGCCGAGATGGCCACCAAGGTCGAGGTCGCTCACACCATGATGGTGCGCGCCGCTCGCCTCAAGGACACCGGCCAGCGCATGGACGTCGAGGCCGGCATGGCCAAGATGGTCGCCTCGGAGTACGCGAACGAGGTCGTGGAGGACTCCTTCCGCATCCACGGGGGCTACGGCTACTCCAAGGAGTACGAGATCGAGCGCCTCATGCGCGAGGTCAAGTTCATGCTGATCGGCGAGGGCACCTCTGACATCCAGAAGATGATCATCGGTCGCAACCTGTTGAAGGACTACGCGATCAAGGGTTGATGCGGGTCCGGCTCCCGCGAGGGAGCCGGACCACACTCATGCGGGCGGTGCCATGGAGGCGCTGCCCGCGTGTGCTTTGCGGCCAGTCACGAACGAGCTGGCCAGGGGGATGATCGCGAGCACCAGCAGTGCCGGCAGCGCGAAGCCCCAGCGCAGGTTCTGGCCGCCGACCAGTCCGGTCATCACGGAGCCGAGCAGCGCGCCTGCGTAGTTGAAGAGGTTGAAGCGAGCAATGACCGAGTCCACCCGGCTGCGGTCGCTCTCGTCGGGGCCGATCTTGGCCAGTCCCGCGGCGGCGGAGAAGCTCAGGGGCGCCACCACGGCGAGGCCGGCGCCGGTCAGGGCGAATCCGGCAACGGCGATCGGCCACGTCGGGGCCATCACGATCACCGCGAGACCCGCGGCGCCCACGACGGCGCCGACCCGCAGGACGGGGACGGCGCCCACGCGACGTACGAGCGTGTCGCCTGCCAGTCGGACCGCGCCGCTCGCCACGAGGTAGGCGGACACGCCCGCGGCATTCATCCCGGTCTCGGTGTTGAAGACGTCCACGGCGTACGACGCGCCCCAGGTCTGGGCGGCCACGTCGACCATGTAGAACAGCGCCATCGCGGTACCCACGAGCATGATCGGGCGCCACGGGATGTCGGAGTCGCCGGGTCCGGCGGGCAGCCCGGCGGCGGCCAGGAACGGGGCGAACACCAGCAGGGCCGGCAGCACGGCCAGCATGGCCGGCGCCCGGTCGTCCATCGACCCGGTGGTCAGAGCCAGGAGCGAGCCGAGGATGGCGCCGACGGTCCAGGCCCCGTGGAAGCTGGGCAGGATCGGGCGCTGGTAGCGGTGCTCCAACGCCACTGCCTGCATGTTGGTGGCCGCGTCGACCATGCCCAGGCCGGTGCCGTACACGGCCATTGCCACCACGCCCAGCGCGAGTGAGTCGGCCAGCACCACCATGGGCATTCCGACCGCGACCAGGACCAGCCCGGCGCGCAGCGGGAGCGCACTGTCTCGGCGAGCTGCCACCTGCTCGGCCAGAACGGAGCCAGCCCCGGCGAGCAGCACCATGAGCAGCAGCGCCATGCTGAGCCCGGTCGTGCTGAGGTCCCACTGATCCGCCACCTTGGGCAGTCGGATCGCGAGGGTGATGTAGATGAAGGCCTGGGTGGCGAACGCGGCCGCAACGGCCAGTCGATTCGTGCTGAGAGTCACCGGCTGAGTCTGCCACCGCTCTGGCCCTGGCCGTGGGTGAATCGCCGTACTCGAAAGGCGCGCATAGGGTGAGGTCCGTGACGTTCGACCCGACGTTCCTGTACGAGACCTATCCGCGCATCGAGGCCGAGTTCGCGGCCGAGTTGGACCAGTCGCTGGACCCGCGCGGCCCCGACGTCATGATGCGCGTCGTCTCAGAGCTCGGGCTGCGTCCGGACAGCGTCGCGGTCGATGTGGGGTGCAAGGACGGCTCGCACGCCTTTCGGCTCGCCACTCACCACGGGCTGCGCGTGCTGGGCTTGGATCCCGTGCAGCGTCACCTCGATCTCGCGCGTCAGGCCCGGCGCTCACAGCCGGACGTGATCGCGCGGAAGGTGTCGTTCGAGCGGGGTACGGCCACGGGCATCCCCTTGGGCGATGGCCAGGTGGATGTGGTGTGGAGCCTCGACGTGCTGGGGCACGTCCCCGACGTGGCTGCGGCGTTCGCCGAGTTCAACCGGGTGCTGCGCCCCGGCGGCCACGTGGTGGCCCACCAGGTGCTGGCTGCGCCGTCGTTCAGCGGCGCCGACGCCGAGTGGCTCACCACGATGCGCGGGATGGTGGCCGCCTCGCTCGCCCCCGCAACCCACGACGCGGCGATCGCGGCGAGCGGGTTGGCCGTCGTGGAATCGATCGACCTCGGCGGGGAGTGGGGCGAGTACGCCGAGGAGCGCGACGGGGAGGTCTCCCGCGCGATGCTGCGGGTCGCGCGGATGCGTCGTGAGCCCGATCGCCTGCGTGCGCGGTTCGGCTCGCAGGCGTTCGACACCATGCTGGCGACGTCCCTGTGGAGCGTCCACCGGCTCCTCGGCGACCTGCCTGGGCGGCTCGACGTACTGGTCAAGCCCTGAGGTCTGCCTGACGTCATCCGACCGGCGGCAGCGGGTGCGCCCACCGCATGACGTTAGCGGGGCGTACGGGGCAAATGGGTCGACGCGTCGTGGGCTGGCTGGCATGGTGGAGATCCGACGACTCCCAGGAGGCCGACATGGCTGCGCACGACAACGACGACCTCAAGGCCAAGATGCGCGAGGCGCTGGACCGCAAGCAGGCCCACCTGCACCCCGACGACACGGCGGGGTCGAAGGAGAAGGCGCACGGGCCCGAGGTTGCCCAGGGGGCCAAGCCGCAGGTGCACCGGCGCAAGGCTGGCGGCGGGGGAGCCTGAGCCCGCGGCGGGCCGACTGGGTGGAGTGGCGGCGGGGTTGCTAGCCTTCGCGACATGCCGAGGCGCCTCATTCTCCACGTCGGCTCGATGAAGTCCGGCACCAGCTACATCCAGTCGCGCATCTTCTCCAACAGGGACGCGCTGGAGGAGGCCGGGATCGTGATCCCGAGCCCCAGCTGGGGGACCCACGTCGCTGCCGTACGTGACGTGCTCATCGACGACCTTGCCCGGGGCCGTTGGGGCCGACTGGTCGACCGGGTGCACGAGCACGACGGCACCTCGCTGATCTCGATGGAGTTTCTCGGACCGGCGCGCGTGGTGACGGTCGAGCGGATCCTGTCCTCGTTCGAGCCCGACGTCGACGTCCAAGTCGTCATCACGGCCCGCGACCTCAACCGCCAGATCCCCGCCATGTGGCAGGAGACCGTGCAGAACGGCCGCACCTGGACCTTCGACGAGTACGTCGAGGGCATCCGCCTGCGCCGTCCCGGCCACAATCAGGACAACCCGCCCGACGAGGCCGGCCGCACCTTCTGGCGTCAGCAGAACCTCGTCCCGTTCACCCGCAACTGGGGTGGTGGCGTCGGGGTGGACAACGTCCATCTCGTCACCGTCCCGCCCCCGGGTGCCCCGTCCGAGCTGCTCTGGGACCGCTTCTGCTCGGTGATCGGCATCGACCCCGCCAGCGTGGGCCCCGCCGAACGCGCCAACGAGTCGATCGGCGCGGCCTCGGTGCTGGCCGTACGACGCCTCAACGAGCACCTGAACGCCGCGGACCTGGTGTTCCCCGTGGGGGAGCGCCTGCGCAAGGGCAACCTGGCCAAGGAGGTCATGGCGGCCCATCGCAAGGAGGAGCCGAAGATCGGCTTCCCCATCACCGACTGGGTACGCCAGTCCTCGACCCGCATGGTCAACGGTCTCAAGGAGTCCGGCGTCCACCTCGTCGGCGAGTGGGCCGACCTGGACCCCGTCGCGGTCCCGGGCGTGCACCCTCGCGAGGTCACGGACGCGGCCGTCGCCGAGGCGGCGATCTTCGGGCTCGCCGGCATCATGGAGCAGTTGATCCGCGCCGACCTCGAGGCCAAGGAACAGGGCTGACGGCTCGTCCCTGCCGCGACCGGGCGCAGCAGGGTCCCGCGTCGCTGCGCGTACGCTGACGGCGATGCGCATCGACCTGCACACCCATTCGTGCGTCAGCGACGGTACGGATTCCCCGGCCGGGCTGGTCCGCAAGGCTGCCGCGGCCGGCCTCGACGTCGTGGCGATCACCGACCACGACACCACGTCAGGCTGGGTGGCTGCGCGTGAGGAGGCCGACCGGGTCGGCATCGACCTCGTCTGCGGCATCGAGTTGAGCACCACGCACCGCGGGCGCAGCGTGCACCTGCTGGCCTACGGCCCCGACCCCGCCGACGTCGGGCTGGTCGCCGCGATGGCCTCGGTCATCGCGCTGCGCAACGCACGCGTGCCCGCCATCGTCGAGAAGCTGCGCGGCTTGGGCCTCGAGATCACGGTCGACGACGTGCTCGCTGCCGCCGGCTCAGCGGCAGCGGCCGGGCGTCCACACGTGGCTGATGCGCTCGTACGGGCCGGGGTGGTGCGGGACCGCGCCGAGGCGTTCGACGCCTATCTCAAGCCCGGACGAGCTGCGTACGTGCACCGTGAGGCCGCGCCGCTCCTGGATGCCGTGCGGAGCGTCGTCGCCGCCGGCGGAGCGCCCGTGCTCGCGCATCCCTGGGGCCGCGGCAGCGCCGCCGTGCTCGACGGCGAGGTGCTCGAGACGCTGGGCCGCGCCGGGCTGGTGGGGATCGAGGTCGACCACCAGGACCACAGCGCTGCCCAGCGCGCCGAGCTGCGCGGCCTCGCCGCGGACCTCGGCCTGCTCGTCACTGGCAGCAGCGACTACCACGGGGCGGGCAAGGCCGACCACGAGCTCGGCGTGCACACGACCGCGCCCGAGGCCTACGAGCGGCTGATGGCAGCGATCAGCGCCGCCCCATGGCCTGGGTGAGCTGCAGCAGGCGGCTGGGGACGGCCTTGGTGAGGGCGATGATGGTGCGGTACTGGGCGCCCGGGATCGAGAACGTCCGGCCCTTGTCGTAGTCCTCCAGTGCCCGCCGGACGAGGAAGTCCGCGTCCAGCCACATGAAGCCGTCGCCGCGCTTGACGTCCATGCGCTGGTGGAACTCGGTCTTGGTGAAGCCGGGGCACAGCGCCATGACCTTCACGCCCTGCGGGGTGTACTCGTTGTGGGCCCACTCGCTGAACTGGTTCACGTACCGCTTGGCGGCGGAGTAGGTGCCCCGGGGCAGGAAGGCGGCGACGCTGGAGACGTTGATGATCCCGCCGGTGCCGCGGGCCGACATCTGGCCGAGCGCGGCGTGGCTGAGGCGCAGCACGGCGGTGACGAGGACGGCGAGCATCTCGGCCTCCTCGTCGACGGTGTTGTCGGCGAAGCGCTTCTTGAGGCCGAAGCCCGCGTTGTTGACGAGCAGGTCGACGGGCGCCTCGGTGGTCTTCAGACGGGCCTCGACCGCGCCCATGCCCTCGAGCGTGGCGAGGTCGGCGACGAGGACCTCGACGTGGGTCCCGCGCTGGCGCAGGTCGGCGGCCACGGACTCCAGCCGGGTGCCGTCGCGGGCGACGAGGACCAGCGAGTGGCCTCGGCCGGCCAGTTGCTGGGCGAACTCCAGGCCGATGCCGGCGGTGGCGCCGGTGATGAGGGCGATGGGGGCGGTCGGTGAGGTCGAAGGCATGGGGCAAGCAAAGCGTCTCGCCTCCCACAGGGCAATCCGGCCCCCCAGATGCCCAGATTTCGGGCATCATGGGCGGCGATGACCACGACACTCGCCGTCGCCAACCAGAAGGGTGGCGTCGCCAAGACGACCTCCGTCGCCTCGCTGGGCGCTGCCCTGGCCGAGCTGGGCCAACGCGTACTGCTCGTGGACCTGGACCCGCAGGCGTGCCTGACGTTCTCGCTGGGTGTGGACCCCGAGGACCTCGCCGACTCGGTGCACCAGGTGCTCACCTCCGGCATGGAGGCGGGCGAGGCGATCCTGGAGACCGAGGACGGCGTCGACCTGCTCCCCGCGACCATCGAGCTCGCCCGGGCGGAGGCCGAGCTGCTGACCCGCACGGGCCGCGAGCAGGTGCTCAAGGCCGCGCTTGCGGACCTCGCCGACGACGAGGACTTCGAGGCGTACGACTTCGTCCTGCTCGACTGCCCGCCCTCCCTGGGCGTACTGACGGTCGCGGCCCTGACGGCCGCCGACGGCGTGGTCGTCCCGCTGCAGTGCGAGACCCTGTCGCACCGCGGCGTCGGCCAGCTCCTCGACACCGTTCACGACGTGCGGCGCTTCACCAACCGCGACCTCGAGGTCTGGGGGGTGCTGCCGACGCTGTACGACGGCCGCTCCAACCACGCGCGCACGGTGCTGGAGACGATCAGCGAGACGTACGAGCTCGACGTGCTGATGCCCCCGATCCCGAAGACGATCAAGTTCGCCGAGGCGCCCGCCGCCGGGCGCTCGATCCTGGCCACGAGCCGACGCAGCAAGGGGGCCGAGGCCTACCGCGAGGTGGCGGCCGGGCTCATCGAGCGCGCCCAGCGGCCGAAGGCGAAGAAGAAGCGCAAGCGCTGAGCCACCACAGCTGAGCCACCAGAAATGACGCAACCCCCGGCCTGTGGCCGGGGGTTGCGATGTCTGGTGCTCAGGCGTCGCTGGAGGCGGGGGCCTCGGTGGCAGCGGCGCCGCCGGAGCTGCCGGAGCGGCTGCGACGACGGCGGCGGTTGCGGGATGCGCCGGCGGGCTTGTCGCCCTGGCTGGCGGCGCCGCCCTGCGCGGAGCCGGCC
>JAEWOG010000041.1 GCA_023460975.1 Actinomycetes bacterium | reverse complement strand
AGAGCTCTGGCGCTCGCGCCGCCATAAGGTCGCGGCCGAAGGAGGGCGGGATCTCGATCGCAAGCTGAATCTCGCCGCTTCGCAGGCGCTGGTCGAGTTCGGCAGCGGAGCGGATCGGCGCCTGCTCGTCGAAATAGCGCGAGCTGGAGAAGGCCTCGACCAATTGCCGGCTCTCCATCGAGTTATCCTGGTCGAAGGCCGCGAATTTCAGGTTCTCGACATCGAAGGAAATGCCGAAGCCGAAGGCCAGCATCAGCAGGAGCGGCCCGAGGAAGGAGAAGCTCAAGCGGATCGGGTCACGCAGCAGCTCCATGGTTTCGCGGCGGGTGCAGGCCCACAGCCGGCGCGGATCGAAGCGGCGGGCCGGGGGCGCCGGCCGGGTTTCGCCGGCAGGCGCCGCAGCCGCCTCCGCTGGCGTATCCTCAATGCCGGCGGCTTCCTTGAGATAGGCGATGAAGGCCTCTTCGAGCGTATCGACCCCGCGTTTCTGCACCAGCTCCGGCGGGGTGCCGACCGCTAGCACCTTGCCTGCATGCATGAAGGAGATGCGATCGCAGCGCTCCGCCTCGTTCATGAAATGCGTCGACAGGAAGATCGTCACGCCGTCGTCGCGCGAGAGGTCGATCAGCGTGCGCCAGAAGGCGTCGCGCGCGATCGGGTCGACGCCCGATGTCGGCTCGTCGAGGATCAGCATGGCCGGCTTGTGCAGGACGGCGACGGCGAGCTGCAGGCGCTGGCGGATGCCGAGTGGCAGACTCTCTGGCCGCTCGTCGGCGACATCAGCCAGATCGAAACGGGTCAGCAGCTCCGAGATCCGGCCGGGAACCTCGGCCGGTGGCAAATGATAGAGCTCGGCATGGAGCACGAGATTCTGGCGGACCGTCAGCTCGCTGTAGAGCGAAAACGCCTGCGACATGTAGCCGACATTGCGGCGCGTTTCCATGTCGTCGGCCGCGAGCGGCTGGCCGAAAAGCCTGGCCGTGCCTTCGGTCGCGGGCAGCAGGCCGGTCAGCATCTTCATCGTCGTCGACTTGCCGCAGCCATTGGAGCCGAGAAAGCCGAAGATCTCGCCGCGGCCGATGCGGAAGCTGACATGGTCGACCGCAACGAAATCGCCGAAGCGGCGGGTCAGGCCCTCCGCCTCGATCGCAGGTGTCGCATCGTTGCTCACGACCCGCGGCCGCAGCGCGACCTCCCGATGCTGCGCGCGCTTGACTTCCGGCAATAGCGCGACGAAGGCGCCTTCCAGCGTCGTTTGCCCGGCCTTTTCGCGGAGTTCGGCAGGCGCGCCGGTGGCGATCGCCTAGCCGTCATCCATCGCCACGAGCCAGTCGAAGCGCTCGGCCTCCTCCATATAGGCGGTGGCGACGATGACGCTCATGCCCGGGCGGCGGGTGCGGATCGTGTCGATCAGGTCCCAGAACTGGCCGCGCGACAGCGGATCGACGCCCGTCGTCGGCTCGTCGAGGACTAGCAGATCGGGATCATGGATCAGGGCGCAGCAGAGCGAGAGCTTCTGCTTCATGCCGCCGGACAGCTTCGCGGCGGGCCTAGCCTCGAAGGGATCAAGCCCCGTCGCCTTGAGCAATTCGTCGATGCGGCTGCGGCGCTCGGCCGCGTCCTGCCCGAAGAGCCGGGCATGGAAGTCGATATTCTCGAAGACCGAGAGCGTCGGATAGAGATTGCGGCCGAGTCCCTGCGGCATATAGGCGATGCGCCCGCGCCGGGCCTCGCGCTCAGCCTTGATACCGAGATCACCGCCAAGCGCACGGACGTTGCCCTGCTGGATGGCCCGCACCCCGGCGACCAGTGCAAGCAAGGTCGATTTGCCGACGCCGTCCGGCCCGATCACGCCGATCATCCGGCCGGCGGGAATATCGAGGGTCAGCGCGTCGAGGGCGATCACCTTGCCGTAGCGATGCGTGACCCCCGCGAGGCTGGCGGCGGGGCCGGCCTCCGTCATGGCAGCTGCACGGCGAGAGAGTCAGGCCATTTCGCGCTGGGGGACGTGCGGACGAAACCGAGGCCGCGCACGCCCGTCTTCACCTGCCGATGGTATTTCGCGAGCAGGTTGCGATCGACCTGTAGCTTGGCGCGGAAGACCAGCTTCTCGCGCTCCTCGGCGGTCTCGACGGCCTTGGGCGTGAACTGTGCATCGGCTGCGACGAAGCTCACCGTCGCCGGGATGACATATTGCGGCACGGGGTCGAGGATGATGCGCGCTTCGTCGCCCAGCGCGAGCTGCCCCGCCTGCGCGGCCGGCAGATAGATCGTCATGTAGACATCCGAGAGGTCTAGGATGGTGACGACGCGGGTGCCCGCCGCGACGACCTCTCCGCTCCGGGCAAGCTGGTACTGGACGCGCCCGCTGCGCGGCGCGAGCAGCACGAGATCGACCAAGATCGCCTTGATCTGCTCGGCATCGGCCTCGGAGGCGTGGATCGCGAACTGGGCCTGATCGCGCTGCGCCTGGGCGGCTCGCAGCGCCGCGTCGGCCGCGTCGGCCTTGGCCGAGCGCTGGTCGTCGACCTGCTTGCTGAGATATCCCTTTGCGACAAGTTCCTTGCCCCGCTCGGCATCGGTGCGGGCGAGGATCTGGTCGCTCTTGCGCTGGGCGATGAGCGCCTCGGCCTCCGCGAGGGCCTGCCGAGCGCGCAGCACCTGCGCCTGTGCGGACCGCAATTGCGCTTCGTATTCGGGCGACGCGATGCGGGCGATGACCTGCCCGGCAGTGACCTCGTCACCTTCCTTCACAGTGACTTCCGCCAGACGACCGGCATATTTCGAGGAAACGTCGACCTGCGTCGCCTCGATCCGACCGTTGGTCTTGACGATCCCGTCCGGCATCGTGTCGCCTCGCAATCTCTCGATCAATGCCTTGATGCGGGACTGCGCCTGCACACCAGGCGCCGGCAAAACGAGCGCAGCGAGAAGGATTGCTGCAACGGCTCGAAAGCGACGCATCTTGCATCTCCGAAGAAAGTAGGCGGGGCAGGTATAGGCCATCGCC
>JAEWOG010000040.1 GCA_023460975.1 Actinomycetes bacterium | reverse complement strand
GGGACGCCAAGCGCGAGGGCGCGGTCGATCTGACCGGGCTGGTTCATCATGCCGATCACGGGTCGAACTACCTCTCGATCGTCTACACCGACCGGATCGCCGAGCTGGGCGCGAAGCCATCCACCGGCACGGTCGGGGACAGCTATGACAATGCCCTCGCGGAGGCGGTCAACGGCCTGTACAAGACCGAGCTCATCCGGCGCCGGGGGCCGTGGAAGACGATCGAGCAGGTCGAGCTCGCGACGCTGGAGTACGTGTGGTGGTGGAACAACCAGCGCCTGCACGGGGAACTCGACATGAGGACCCCGCTCGAGGTCGAGGCGGCGTACTACGCTGCCCAAGAATCATCCCGGCCAGCACTCGCTGGCCAAGGGAACGCCTAGGAACGAAACCCAGTGCGATTCAAACCGCCTTGGTGTGCTGCTTGAACTGTTCGGTGATCTCGCTGCGGTCCTCGTCGGTCAGCTCGTGCGCATCGACGTCGGGACAGAGGCGGTCACGGAGCACCAAGTACGTCGCTACCGCGCCGCCAGCGCCGCTGACAGCGAGCGTCACGACGTACGGAACGGCCCACATCACGACGGAAACTCCGACCCGAAGTTGCGCTGCACGCGCTGCGCCTTGTCGACGAAGCCGACCTCGATCCGCGTCAGCACCGCGTCCAGTACCGGGTCACCGTTCGCCAGGCTCTTGCGATAGTTATCCAGGTCGACGGCTCGCTCCATGATCCGCCCCGTCAGTGCTGCCTCGGCGTCGACCTTGAGCCCCGCGAACTTCGTCTCGTTGACCAGCCGCTCGACAACCTTCTTGTGGGTGCGCTCATCCCGGGACGGGACAAGCCCACGACTGGGACTGGCCCAGCGTTCCAGTTCGCTCATCGCGATCCTCCTTTGGTGATGTCGGAGGTGGTTGCTCCGACGACAGGAACGCTAGGAGCTGGCATCCAGCTGGGTCGTGACACGAAAGTGACATCAGGCATCTGACAGCAACCAGCAGTTGCCGTGCATAGGGTTGCGTCGTGGCAAACACTTCGGAGAGGACAGCGGAAGACCCTGCTATTGCCCCAAAGTCCGAGGCCGCGATCCGCGCCGAGCTTCTGCTGGCTCGCAAACGTCCGGGCGGGCTATCGCCCCAGACCATGGCCCAGTGCCCCGTCATGTGCGACCTGCTCGGAAACGGTGACCCTGAGGTCGCGCACGTCCAGCTCAGCCTCAAGGTGCTGGAGATCATCGAGGCGGAAGGCGACGTCATGGCCCTGGAGGCCGCGTGCTACTCACTCGGGCTCGCCACCGGGGCGAACACGCATCTGCAGCGCCTCGAGGAGTTCGGCGCCAGGCACTTCATCGACCAGCGCCAAGCCCGGCGATACAGCGACCGCGGCGTCCAGCAACTCGCCCGTCTGATCGCGACGAACTGGACTACCCAGACAGTCCCCGAGGCCACGGTGATCGTGATCGGCACGGCACCCAAGGAGATCGGACTCACCATTCGCCTGCGCTGCCAACGCCACGTCGACATGCGCGAGCCGAAGGTCGGGATCTGGCCGGTCGATCAGGACGAGCCCGCTCCGCTCGAGGTCACCTGGAAGCGGACCTCCGAGCCCGAGGCGCTGTGGACCGAGGATGAGTTCGAGGCCCCCGAGATCCTCACGTTCCGACAGGAGACGACGATTCGGCTCGTCTGGCGAGGTGAAGTCTGGCCGAAGTTCACCGTGGTGCTCACCGGAGACCTTGACGCAGCCATGATCACCTCCGAAACGCTGGGAGCTGCCTGTGCGGTATCTATCAAGCCGGAATAGCGCGGAAAGTGTCGGATGGCTGTGCTGTGATCGATGCGCAGCCCAGGGACTGGGCGAACCATCTCGCTCTCGAACATGCATTCGAATACGTGGTAAAATGGGCATCAGATATGCCCGAGAAATCAACAATAGGAAGACCAACAGTGGCTCTGAAGAAGTCTGATCTTTACGCATCTCTCTGGGCAAGCTGCGACCAGCTACGCGGCGGCATGGACGCCAGCCAGTACAAGGACTACATCCTCACGCTGCTGTTCGTGAAGTACGTCTCCGACAAAGCCAAGACCGATCCCAACAGCCTTATTGATGTGCCTGCCGGCGGTTCCTTCGACGACATGCTCGCCGCCAAGGGCGACAAGGAGATCGGCGACCGCTTCAACAAGATCATCGCCAAGCTCGCCGAGGCCAACGGGTTGCGCAACGTCATCGACCAGGCCGACTTCAACGACGAGGAGAAGCTCGGCAAGGGCAAGGAGATGCAGGACCGCCTCTCCAAGCTCGTCACCATCTTCAACGACCTCGACTTCCGCGGCTCACGCGCCGAGGGCGACGACCTGCTCGGCGACGCCTACGAGTACCTGATGCGCCACTTCGCTACCGAGTCCGGCAAGAGCAAGGGCCAGTTCTACACCCCGGCCGAGGTGTCCCGGATCCTCGCCAAGGTTGTCGGCATCGGCCCGACCACCCGCCAGGACCAGACCGTCTACGACCCGGCTTGTGGCTCCGGCTCGCTGCTTCTCAAAGCAGCTGCGGAAGCGCCGCGCGGCATGACGATCTACGGCCAGGAAAAGGACAACGCCACCTGGGCGCTGTCGAAGATGAACATGATCCTGCACGGCAACGAGATCGCCGAGATCGAGAAGGGCGACACCATCACCAACCCGCAGTTCACCAAGGGTGACCGACTGCGGACCTTCGACTACATCGTCATGAACCCACCGTTCTCGGTGAAGTCCTGGAACAACGGCCTCGAAAACGACTATGGCCGCTTCGAGTACGGACGGCCGCCGGAGAAGAACGGCGACTACGCCTTCCTGCTCCACGCGCTCACGTCGCTGAAGTCCACCGGCAAGGCCGCGATCATCCTGCCGCACGGCGTTCTGTTCCGCGGCAACGCCGAAGCCACCATCCGCACCCGCCTGCTCAAACAGGGCTTCATCAAGGGCATCATCGGCCTGCCGGCAAACCTGTTCTATGGCACTGGCATTCCGGCCTGCGTGGTCATCCTCGACAAGGAGAACGCCCAGGCCCGCACCGGCGTCTTCATGATCGACGCCTCCAAGGGCTTCATGAAAGACGGCAACAAGAACCGCCTGCGCAGCCAGGACATCCACAAGATCGTCGACACCTTCAACAAGCAGATCGAGATTGACCGCTACTCACGCATGGTGCCGATGAGCGAGATCGCCGACCCCAAGAACGACTACAACCTCAACATCCCGCGCTACATCGACTCCTCCGAACCCGAGGACCTGCAGGACCTGTCCGCCCACCTCCACGGCGGCATCCCTGACCGCGACCTCGACGCGCTCGCGTCGTACTGGGACGCGTTCCCGCAACTCCGCAGCCAGCTCTTCAGTTCCAACCGGCCCGGCTACAGCGACCTGACCATCGACGTCAGCCAGGTGCAGCAGACGATTCTTGACTCACCCGAGTTCCAAAAGTTTGCCGAAGAATCGAAAGCGCTCACCATCGACTGGTTCACAGCCCACCGCGACGCTCTGGCCGCCATTGATCAGAACACCACTCCCAACGAGCTGATCGCCGCGATCAGCGACGACCTGCTCGCACGCTTCAAGCCCGTGCCGCTGCTCGACGAGTACAACGTCTACGAACAGCTCATGACCTACTGGCACGCTCAGATGCACGACGACGTCTTCCTGATCATGAACGATGGCTGGCCCGACGCTGCCAAACCACGCAAGACCATCGAGGACAAAGACCGCAAGCTCTCCGAAACCCCCGACCTGGTGGTCGGCTCCGGCCGTAGCGCCACCAAATACAAGATGGACCTCATCCCACCCGCGCTCATGGTCGCCCGCTACTTTGCTGACGAGCAGGCCAAGATCGACGGGCTCACCGCAGCCGCCGAGGAAGCCACCAGAGCCGTCGAAGAGTACGTCGAAGAGCATGCCGTCGAAGACGGACTACTCGCCGACGCCATGGACGACGACAAGATCTCCAAAGCGCTCATCGCCGCACGATTGAAGGCGATCAAGACCGGCGGTGACCCCGACGAAATCAAGGCGCTGCAATACGCAACCAAGTTGTACAACGCCGAAGCCGCAGCCAAGAAGGCCGTCAAGGAAGCACAGGCGGATCTCGACCTCGCCACGCTGAAGAAGTACGGCGACCTGACCGAGGAAGACATCAAGACGCTCGTGCTAGACGACAAGTGGCGAGCGACTGTCGTGCGCCGTGTTGCAAATGAGGTTGAAGCGCTCACGCTTGATCTGGTTGCACGAATTCAGCAACTTGGTGAGCGTTACGCGGCGACCGTCAAAGATCTCGACGATGAACTGGAGCACCTCGAATCTAAGGTTGCGGGTCATCTCGCAGACATAGGAGTAAATGCATGACCACGGCTCTGTGGCCGGAGCGCCGGATCGGGGACCTGACAACGATGGGAAGTGGCGGGACGCCACCCTCGAAGGTCTCGAAGTATTACGGAGGCGGTATCCCTTGGGTTTCCATCGCCGATATGACAGCAAGCACTAAGTACGTGCGGAGAACTGCGAAAACATTGAGCGCGGAAGGTCTTGCAGTGAGTGCTGCAAGGCTTTATGAGCCTGACGTAGTTCTCTACGCTATGTATGCCTCACTCGGAGAGTGTGCCATTGCGGTCGGGCGCGTTTCGTCCAGTCAAGCCATTCTTGGAATTCAACCCGGGCCAAGCCTTGACGGGGAGTACCTCTACTACTACTTGGAATCGATTAAGGAGAAAATCAAGACTATCGGGCAGCAAGGTACACAGTCGAACCTCAATGCTGGAATGGTTCGTGATCTCCGCATCCAGCTACCATCGATTGACGAACAGAGAAGAATATCGACAGCGCTACGTGATGCCGATGAACTGATCGCCATCCTCGAACGCCTCATCGCCAAGAAGCAGGCGATCAAGCAGGGCATGATGCAGCAACTCCTGACCGGCCGCACCCGCCTGCCCAGGTTCACTGGGGAATGGGCAGACATTCGGCTTGGCGATCATGTGAGTTACGTGAAGACAGTGGCACTTTCGCGGGCTCAACTTGATACGAAGTCGCCACTGAAGTACCTCCACTACGGAGATATTCACACTCGATCATCTGTGATACTTGACTCGGCATCGGAAGAAATGCCGCGCGCGAGTGCGAAACTTGCCGCTCGGGCAGGATTGCTTCAGTGTGGCGACCTCGTGTTCGCCGACGCTTCGGAAGATCCAGCGGGAGTCGGCAAGTCGGTCGAAATCGTGAGCACGCCCAACACTGGCGTAGTTCCAGGGCTTCACACGATCGCTGCACGCTTCGACAAGTCCGTGCTTGCCGACGGGTTCAAGGCGTACCTCCAGTTCATCCCTTCATTCCGCGATCAACTGCTGCGCTTGGCAGCTGGTACGAAGGTGCTGGCGACGACTCGGTCGTACATTTCGAGCATCACTCTGACACTCCCTGGGGTTGCCGAGCAGAAGGCAATCGCGGAGGCGCTACATGACTCCGAGCGCGAGATCGAAGCTCTTCGTGTTCGTCTATCCAAGGCGCAGAGTATTAAGACTGGCATGATGCAGCAACTTCTAACGGGCCGTTCTCGGCTACCAGTGGAGGCCGCGTCATGAACGTCGACTGGGCACTCAACGAGCTCGACAAGTTCATCAAGATGACGGTGATGACGAACGCAAGCAGCTCGTCTGACGGTGCGGTCTTCATCACTTCGCGGAACAACACCGCGGCATCCGACGCAGACGTCACCAAGCAGGCTCAAGTGGTCGAGAAGATTCTTGACCGTGTGATTCCCGGCTGGCGGACTGATATCGAGAACTCAAAGAACAACCGCTGGACTCGCCACCGCGAGGCTGCAGTTCGCGCCCGTGAGGAGCTCGTCCGCGCCGAGGAAGTCCGTGAGAATCTCGGCGAGAATGCCCCTGACCTCTCGGCCGCCGATCTTCACCCGTGGATCTGGAGCGGAGCAAAGTCGCTCTGGCAGTCCGGCCACTACCGCGAAGGAGTCGAGGGCGCCATCAAGAAGCTGAACGCTGAGACGCAGAACAAGGTGGGGCGTCGCGACGTCAGCGAGACCGATCTCTTCAAGCAGGCCTTCTCCCTCGATGAGCCGAAGACCGGCAAGTCACGTCTTCGCCGCATGAAGGACGACGGCAGCGATACGTACAAGTCGGTGCAGCGTGGAGCGATGACCTTCGCTGAGGGCGTGTTCGCTGGCATCCGTAATCCCCTTAGTCATGAGGCCGAGCAGGAGCTCAGTGAACAAGAAGCGCTTGAGTACCTCGCTGCGTTGAGCGTGCTTGCACGTTGGGTTGACCGATCTGAAGTGGAGGCCGCGTCATGAGCGATGTCGGACAGATCGAGCGCAAGGCGCAGGACCGCGTCGTCGGACTGTTTCGTGATCAGCTTGATTACGATTACCTCGGCAACTGGGAGTACCGCGAAAGCAATTCGAACATCGAGGCCGACCTACTCGTCCAGAACCTTAAGGCTCGCGGCTACGACGACAACCTGATCACCCGCGCCCTCGATCAGCTCGGCAAGGCTGCCTCGGTCGGCGCCGGTCATGACCTGTACGAGGCGAACCGGGACGTCTATCAGCTGCTCCGCTACGGCGTGCACGTAAAGCCCGGTGTCGGTCAGCAAACGGAGACAGTCTGGCTGATCGACTGGGCCAACCCCGACGCCAACCACTTCGTTGTGGTAGAAGAAGTCACCGTGCTCGGTCAGCACACCAAGCGCCCTGACGTCGTGCTCTACGTCAACGGCCTGGCCCTGGCGACCATCGAACTCAAGCGATCTAAGGTGTCCGTCACGGAGGGCATCCGGCAGACCATTGGCAACCAGAAAGCCGAGTTCATCCGCCCGTTCTTCTCGACGGTGCAGTTCGTCTTCGCGGGCAACGACGTCGAAGGCCTGCGCTACGGCGTCATCGACACGCCAGAGAAGTACTGGCTGGAGTGGAAGGAGCCGTCAGAGGTTGCCGATCCGCTCGACCGCGCCTTGCTGCAGCTGTGCGACAAGAGCCGCTTCCTTGAACTGATACATGACTTCATCGTCTTTGACACAGGCGTCAAGAAGGGCCCGCGCCACAATCAGTACTTCGGCATCAAGGCCGCGCAAGCACGGATCGCCAAGCGCGAAGGCGGCATCATCTGGCACACCCAGGGCTCCGGCAAGTCCCTGGCGATGGTCTGGCTTGCCAAGTGGATTCGGGAACATCAGGACGATGCGAGGGTTCTGCTGATCACCGATCGCACCGAGCTTGATGATCAGATCGAAAAGGTGTTCAACGGCGTCAACGAGCAGATCTACCGAACATCGAGTGGCGCCGACCTGCTGGGCACGCTGAATCAGACACAGGAGTGGCTGATCTGCTCCCTCGTACACAAGTTCCGAGGCAGCGATGACGACCAGGCGCTTGACGAGGCTGGCGAGGACTTCATCGCCGAACTGAACGCCAAGATCCCCAAGGGCTTCAATGCCAAGGGCAACATCTTCGTCTTCGTCGACGAGGCTCACCGCACCCAGTCCGGCAAGATGCACACGGCCATGAAGCAACTCCTTCCGGAGGCGATGTTCATCGGCTTCACGGGAACGCCGCTGCTGAAAGCCGACAAGGCCACCAGCATCGAGACATTCGGTTCCTTCATTCACACCTACAAGTTCGACGAGGCCGTCGAAGACGGCGTTGTGCTGGACCTGCGCTACGAGGCCCGCAACATCGACCAGAACCTGACGTCACCCGCACAGGTGGACAAGTGGTTCGAGGTCAAGACCAAGGGCATGACGGACCTCTCGAAGGCCGAGCTCAAGAAGCGCTGGGGCACCATGCAGAAGGTCGTCTCAAGTGAGCCGCGCGCCAAGCAGATCGTCAACGACATCCTGCTCGACATGGAGACCAAGCCTCGCCTGATGGATGGGCACGGCAACGCCATGCTTGTTGGCTCCAGCATCTACCAAGCCTGCAAGTTCTACGAGCTGTTCTGCAACGCCGGCTTCAAGGGCAAGTGCGCCATCATCACCAGCTACGTCCCCAACGCCAGCGACATCTCCAAGGAAGATTCTGGCGAAGGCAAGACCGAGAAGATCCGTCAGTACGACATCTACCGCAAGATGCTTGCCGACTACTTCGACGAACCCGAGGACACCGCCGTCGGCAAGGTCGAGGAGTTCGAGAAGGCCGTCAAGAAGCAGTTCGTCGAGAATCCCGGCCAGATGCGGCTCCTGATAGTGGTGGACAAGCTGCTCACCGGCTTCGACGCTCCGAGCGCGACCTACCTCTACATCGATAAGAAGATGCGCGATCACGGCCTCTTCCAAGCCATCTGCCGAGTCAACCGTCTCGACGGTGACGACAAGGACTACGGCTACATCATCGACTACCAGGACCTCTTCAACTCGCTCGAGGACGCGATCACCGACTACACCTCGGGCGCCCTGGACGGTTATGAGAAGAAGGACATCGAGGGGCTGCTGAGCGACCGCATCGAGAAAGCGCGCGAAGACCTCGACGACGCACTGGAGCGCATCCGTGCCCTTGTGGAGGCTGTCGCCCCACCGAAGAACACGCTGCAGTACCAGCAGTACTTCTGTGCGATGGAGCAAGGCAACGCCGAGCAGCTCAAGGCCAACGAACCCAAGCGCGTCGAGCTGTACAAGGCGGTCGCCGCCGTGACGCGGGCCTTCGCGAACCTCGCCAACGAGATGACCGACGCGGGCTACAGCGAGGCCGAGGCTGAGGCCATCAAGAAGGAGATCGCCCACTACGTCGATGTGCGCGCAGAGGTGAAGCTCGGGGCCGGCGAGGACGTCGACTTCAAGCAGTACGAAGCCGGCATGCGCTTCCTTCTCGACACCTACATTCAGGCCAGCGCATCCGAGACCGTCTCGAACTTCGAAGACACAGGACTTATCGACCTCATCGTCAAGCTCGGCGCAGGTGCGATCGACAAGCTGCCCGCGGGCATCAAGAACAGTCCCGAGGCAGTGGCCGAGACGATCACCAACAACATGCGCAAGGTCATCATCGACGAGCGCGCGATGAACCCGAAGTACTACGACCGGATGAGCGAACTGCTCGACGCCATCATCGAGGAGCGACGCCAGCAGGCCATCGACTACCAGGAGTACCTCGCAAAGCTGCTCGACGTCGCCAAGCAACTCGGCACCAAGGAGTCGGACACGAAGTATCCGGACTGGGCCGACAACGGCGCGAAGCGCGCACTGGTCGACTTCTTCTTCCCCGACGATCATCTGGCGATCGAGATCGACACCATCGTCCGCCACACCAAGCCCGACGCCTGGGTGGGCAACCCCATCAAGGAGCGCAAGGTGAAGAATGCCATCCGCGCCAACCTCGGCGCCGGCTTCGACCAGGCCACGCTCGACGAACTCTTTGAACTCGTGAAGGCGCGCCATGAGTACAGCTAGTGCCTACCTAACAGTCCGAGGGATCGACGTCGACGTCATCTACAAGGACATCAAGAATCTTCACATCGGTGTCTACCCGCCGCTCGGGCGCGTGCGCGTCGCCGCTCCCGAACGACTTGATGATGAGCAGGTCAGGCTCGCCGTTATCCAGCGGCTGCCATGGATCAAGCGCCAGCGCGAGCTGCTCAAGGCCGCGCCGCGACAGACCGAGCGCGAGATGATCACGGGGGAGTCCCACTACGTCTGGGGCCTCCGCAAACGACTGAAGGTCGTGGAGCGTCCCGGCCGTCTCCACTTCGAGATCGACGGTGACCGACTCGTGCTCTACACGCCGAGCGACGCGACGGCTGAGCAGCGTCGGACGGCACTGGACCGGTGGCACCGGCAGCACCTACGCGAGGCCATCCCGTCTGTCATCGCAACCTGGGAGCAGAAGCTCGAAGTGTCGGTGCCCAAGTGGACAATCCGACGCATGAAGACCAAGTGGGGCTCGTGTAACCGCGAGAGCCGGCACCTGTGGTTCAACGTCGAGCTAGCCAAGAAGCATCCCGACTGCCTCGAATACATCGTCGTCCACGAGATGACGCACTACTTCGAGCGCAACCACGGCGAGCGCTTCACCAAGCTGATGGACAAGTACTTACCTGACTGGCGCAGCCGGCGTGATCAGCTCAACGGTGCACCATTGGCCGCGGAGACCTGGTGATGATGACGCGCGATGAGGACGCGAGTACGCCAAGCGCCTGCAGCCTGGAGTTAACGTGAGTCCAAGACCAGGCGGAGAAGCGGACAAGCTTGGAAACCGGTACGAACTCGCCTGGGCAGTTCGATATGCCCTCTACTGTCTGACTGACGGCGGCCACTCGCTGACCCTTGAAGATGTGGACGCCGAGGTCGGTAAGGGCTCCGAGTTCACTTTCGCGGACGGCGCGACCGTCGAGGTCCACCAACTCAAGCGTCAGAACGGCAACAGCAACAGCTGGTCTGTAAAAGCACTGGCTGACCTCAACGTGTTCGAGTCGGCTGCCGGACATGTGGCTGCCGGTCGCGAGTTCCACTTCGTCTCGCTTGTCCCATGTCGACCGCTGCAAGAACTGGCGGAACGTGCGCGGAAGTCGGCTGACCTCGTCGAGTTCACCCAGTCCTGGCTGACAAGCGAACTCCAGAATGTGTTTAGTCAACTGGCGGCGGCTGCGGTCCTAGGCAGTCCACAGAAGGCGTGGGAGATCCTGCGAGGGATGTGGTTCTCGGTCCAGGACGAGGGCGACATCGTACGCATGAACGCCATGCTGGCAGGACGCCAGCTGGGCGGCGCCACGGGCGATCTCATCGCGCTCGCCATCGGTGACATCTTGCTTGGAAACCTGGGTCGCCGGCTCACCCGCGTCGAACTCCTAGAGCTACTCGAAGCCAAGGAGATTCGCCCGCTTACGACCGACTCGAGGCAGAGCGCGAGCGAACAGCTTCGCGCGGTCACCAACAGCTGGCGCGATTCTGTCCAGCGTGAACTGCTCGAGCCACGCATCGAGCGCAGCGAATCGACTAGGGCAATCGAAGCGCTCAACGATCGTCGGGTCGCCTTAGTGGCCGGTACCGCTGGAGGTGGCAAGAGCTCTGTATTGGAGCAGTCCGTCGAAGCTCTAGAAGCGTCGGGTGCACAGGTGCTTGCGCTACGCCTTGACCGTCTGGAAGCGTTCGCATCTACCACAGACCTCGGTCGACAGCTCGGCCTGGAAACGTCGCCCGCAGTTGTGCTCGCACTTGCTGCGGATGGTCGCGACGCCTACCTGGTGATCGACCAGTTGGACGCCGTCAGTCTGGCATCCGGCCGCATGCCCGAGAGCTTCGACGTCGTCATGGATCTCATCCGCGAGTCTCTGTCTGTGACCGGCTTGAAGGTCATCCTGGCGTGCCGCGAGTTCGACATCGACAACGACCATCGGATTCGCTCACTGACTGATCGACCGGACACAGTGAAGGTCTCAGTCGGTCCCCTCACTGCTCAGGCAGTCGACGCTGCCGTGACGGCGATGGGCCTCGACGCGACGAAGTTGACTTCCTCGCAGCGGTCAATCTTGCAGACCCCGATGCATCTCGTGCTCCTCAGCTCGATCGCGAGCCAAGACAAAGCACTCGCGTTTCAATCTAGGGGCTCACTGTTCGAGGCCTACTGGGAGCGCAAGCGGCAGATGGCCCGCGCAAAGCGAGCCGACGTTCGATTCAACGCAGTGCTGAGTCGAGTCGCGAATGCGGCGAGCGACCGGCAGACGTTGTCTGTTCCAGTCGAGATTCTCGACGAGGATGAACTCATCGAGGATGCCAACGTCCTCGTGTCTGAGCACGTACTAGCCCGCGACGGCGACCGAATTGCCTTCTTCCACGAGACCTTCTTCGACTATGCCTTCGCGCGCCAGTGGGTGTCACGATCCGAGTCACTGACCGACTTCTTACTGCGCGACGAGCAAGAGCTGTTCCGCAGAGGCCAGGTTCGCCAGATCCTGCAGCACCTCTACGAGCGAGAACCAGAACGCTTCAGGGTGGAGGCGGTGGCAGTACTGACCAGCGACCGGGTGCGCTTCCACATCAAAGAGACGGTGCTCGCGGTGCTTTCCAACCTCGGGGCGCCTAGTAGCGAGGACGCCGAGGTCATCTTCGAAGTGTCAGCAACCGGGCCGACATACGAGGAACGCCTGTGGCTACACACCCGCCGCGTCCCTTGGTTCAGGCGCTTCTATGAGGACGGTGCCATCGCGGCCTGGCTTGATAGCAGCGACTCCAAACTGCAGCAGCGCGCAGTCAATCTCATGATGAACGCGGTCAAGGAGATGCCGGACGAGGTGGCTGAACTACTCGGTGCTCGCCAATCCGCGGCGGAATATCTCCACTGGCTGCGCTGGATCGCTCGCTTCTCTGATCCGTTCCTGAGCCGCAGCCTCTTCGACCTCATCCTCGCAGCAGTCCGCGAGGGCGGTTTTGACGCGGCGGAGCACGAGCTCTGGTTGGCGGTTCACGACCTGGCGAAGCGGGAGCCCCTCTGGGCTATCGAGTTGATAGAGGCTCGGGTCATCGAGCACGCCGACGCCCTGGTGCTCGATGAAAGCGGCAAGGTGGCCCTGCTCGGTCTGCGCGAGTACAGCGCCTCAGAGCTGGTCCGCGAAGCCGCAGCAGCTGAGCCGCAGGCCTTCGCGCAGGCAGTTGTCCCGTACCTGCGTCGAGTCATGGCGGCCACTGCGCATGAGCCTCGCCCAGACCGTCCGATCCGCGATCGGCACTTCTGCGCGCGGTTCGAGGTCGACGAACTTGACGATAAGGACCTGGACGACGCCCTATTCTCCGGGGCAGTTCGTGCCCTGGAATCGCTCGCGCGTACGGCGCCGGAGGAGGTCCACTCACTGCTTGAGGAGCTCGCCGAAGATCGTCACGACGCAGCTCAGTTCCTCCTCTATCGAGCACTGACGGCCGGAGAGTTGACCTTCGCAGACTGGGCGGCGTCGCTTATCCTCGAGGGGGGAGCTCGACTCGACTGTGGCTATATGGCCGACTCCGACTGGGCAGCACGCGAGCTGGTCAAGGCAATCGCTCCCCATCTATCTGACGACGTTCATCTGCAGCTCGAAGACATGTTCCGTGATCTACGCAATGCCTACGAAGATCGGCACAGCTTCGGGCGGTCGGCATTCACGTTCTTGTCAGCCCTCGAAGAAGACAGGTTGACCCCTGCAGGTGTCCGCAGGCTGGGCGAGTACCGGCGCAAATTCCAAGAGGACGCGCCTTCGCGGCCTCAAGGCATCACGGGCGGCGCGATCGGATCACCCATCGGGCTGGACGCGGCAAGCAAGATGTCCGACGATCAGTGGCTCAAGGCGATGGCCAAGCACAACGCCGACCGAACGAACTGGAGCAACTTCACGGGCGGTGCCCGCGAACTGTCCCACGTTCTGCGCGAGCAGGCTAAGGCTGATCCGAAGCGATTCGCGCTCCTAGCTCTTGAACTCACGGCTGACTTCAACCCGGCCTTCGCCGACGGACTCCTGATGGGCTTTGCCGACGCCGAGCGTTCGGAGGACGCGGCGCCACTGATCTACGACGCTGTTCGGCATCTCGCGTCGCTCGGACACGACGATGTCGATAGGTGGCTCGGCAATGCTTTGAGGCGTTACTTCCGGGACGTTCCCATCGATCTAGTCGAGCTGTTGCTTGAGCGTGCCCTCCAGTCGCCCGACCCCGTGGACGATTCGCCGATCTTTAAGCGTGACGGCGACGACGGCCGGTCCGCCGCCGACATGCACAACAACGCCATCAACACCGGTCGAGGCAGTCTCGTGGAAGTCCTCGGTGACCTGTTGGTCTACGACGCTGATGGCGAACGGACTGAGCTAGTCCGCCCTCACCTCAATACGCTCGCTAGTGACCCAGTGCTCTTCGTTCGTTCGAGCGCCGCCCACACGCTCGCGGCTGCCTTACGTCATGCGCGAGCAGATGCCGTCTCGGCGTTCAAGAAGCTGATTGACACCGACGATCGGATCTTGGCGGCCGGAATGGTGCAACGTCTGATGCTCTATATCGGCAACGTCGATCCGGATGTCATCAACCCAGTTATCCAACGCATGCTGGAGTCGTCGGATGGCGAAGCCAGGGAGGCCGGGGGAGTACTGGCTGCATTTGCGGGGCTCGAGTGGGCTCGTCCGGACTTGCTCACGAAGGCGCTCGGAGGCGACGCCATGACCCGTAAGGGGGTCGCCGAATTGTGTGCGAATCGTATTGACCGGACGTCGAACGCGGCGCTCGCATCCGCCACTCTCACCGCGTTGATGGCTGATGAAGATGACGACGTGCTTAAGGCGGTCGCCAGGGTTGCTCCGCATCTACGCAATCACCAACTCCGTCCGTTCGCCGATCTGCTCGCCGAACTGATCGACTCGCCCGCTTACGACCACGCAACACCGCAGCTCCTGCTGACCCTGCAGCACGCGCCGGACAAGGTTGATGACCTCGTCCTGAAGGCGTCGCAGCGGTTCATCTCCGTCTTTGGCAGTGAGGCCGGTGACATCCGGACGGGTGCTGCTGGCGATGCGCACTACATCAGTGAGCTCGTCGTCCGTGGCTTAGCGCAATCTCGCAACAGGGGCCATCGAGCGGCCTTGCTCGACGTGCTGGACAAGCTCCTGGAGCTCGGCGTCTACGGCGTCGACGACGCGATCGCGGAAGCTGAGCGGCTGTAGGAGCCCCGTAGACCGACTGCGGCAAGCGAGCGGAAGGTCGAGAGTCTGTGCTTAGGTGATCCGCTGACCTTGTGGCCTGACGGAGACGCCAGCTTGTTTGAGGATGCGTAGAACGGTGGCCTTCGCGATGGCGAACTCATCGGCGCAGGCTTGCGCGCTACAAGACCCGGACTGATAGCGGGTGATGACTTGCCGACGCAGCTCATTGGTGACGCGAGTCCTGCTGGAGGTGCGCGGTTGTTCGTCCTTCCTCCGAGCGGAAGTCTCCGGAGGGACGGCTCGGGTGATGATCTTGGCCTCGCCCAGGACTACAAAGTGCACATGTGCAGGTCAGAGGCGGTTTCCGGAAAATTCCGGAAACGGCCTCTGATGCTTTTCCGGCCCTTAATGCCAGCAGTCGGCGCGTGAGAGGCGGCTGTTGTACGGGCGTTGCGCGGAGGGGACGCCGTCTTGGGCGGGCAGAGTGAACCCATGACGCACACCCACTACGACCAGTTTGCCGAGGCGTACGCCGTTGCGAACGCCGAGGGCTTCTTCAACGCTTGGTACGAGAAGCCCGCAATGCTGCGCCTGTTGGGCGATGTGGCCGGGCACCGGATTCTTGATGCCGGGTGCGGATCCGGTCCGACGAGCGTCGCCCTCACGCGACGTGGCGCTGACGTCAGCGGATTCGACCTCAGCGCTGCGATGATCGAGATCGCCCGCCGGAGCCTCCCCGAGATGGACCTGCGGGTCCACGATCTGGCGGAGCCGCTGCCTTGGGATGACGCTGCCTTTGACACGGTGCTGGCGTCACTGGTGCTGCACTACCTGCCGGACTGGTCGGGCGCATTGGCCGAGTTCCGCAGGGTGCTCCGCCCGGGTGGTCGACTGCTGGCCTCGGTCAACCACCCTGGCGCGTTCCCGTTGGTGCACCCGGATCTGGAGTACTTCGGGATCACCGAGTACACCGAGGACTACGACTTCGCTGGCACGAGCGTGGACCTCACCTTCTTCCACCGGCCATTGAGCGCGATGGCGGGATCGTTCGCGGGCGCCGGCTTCCGGATCGTGGGGATCCACGAACCCCCGGCTGACCCCGACACTCCCGCAGAGGTGTTGCCAGAGGGCCTGCAACCCGGGGAAGAGTTCATCGGCTTCCTCTTCTTCGACCTTGAGGCGCTCTGAGCCTTTCGGAAGCGATGAATCCGGAACTACATCTGTTGTAATCCCAACAACAGGCGTAGTTTGAATGCATGACATCTCGTCGGGTCATGCTCTTGGACGCCGCAATCGAGATCCTGGGGACTCGAGGGGTCAGAGGGCTGACCCACCGTGCGGTGGACGACGAGGCGGGTCTTGCGCAGGGCTCGACGTCCAACCACTTCCGCTCACGCGATGCCTTGCTCGAAGGGGTGATGGAACGGTTCATCGAGCGCGAGCGCGCCGCCTTCGAGACGCTCGCTCGGAGCGACGTTCCGCTGACTCCGGACGATCTGGGCCGGGTGTTCGGGCAGTTCGCGGCCCAATCCACGACGACCCAGCGGACCTTGACCCTGGCACGCCACGCGTTGCTCGTGGAAGGTGCGCTCCGGCCTGCGCTGCAACGCAGCATCGCCGATGGCGGTGGGCTTGTGAACGAGTGGGGGATCCAGTGGCTGCGGGTCATTCGCTCGCACAACCCCGAGCGGGACTGGGTCATCCTCGCCAACTTCGTGACAGGGCTCGTGTTGCACGAGCTCGCCCACCCGAGTGAGCACTTCGATCCCACCGCCCGCATCACTGAGCTGATCACCATGCTGCTGGAGGCGCCATGACCGAGCTGACCGAACTCATCCGGATGGAACGCCTCGCGTTCATCGAACTGCTGGAGTCCCTGAGTGACGATCAGTGGCGTACCGCGTCGCTGTGCTCAGCCTGGACGATCGAGAACGTGGCCGCGCACCTGGCCTGGGCGCCCGCGACTCGCCCTCTCGACGCGGTGAAGGACGCCGCGCGTGCGGGATTTCGGCTCAACCGCATGATCGCCGATTCTGCGGTGCGATGGACCGCGCGCGGCCGAGAGGCGATCCTCGCCCAGCTGCGTGACAACGCGGTCAACGACGCCACACCCCTGGGCATGCCGCAGGTCGCCGCACTGACCGATGCAGTCGTCCACGGCCTCGACGTCCGCGTCCCGCTCAGCCTGCGCAGCGCCGTCGACCCGGAGGCATTCCGACTGATCGCGGACTCAACGGTCGCAGCCCGCTGGCCGATGAGCGTCCCTGTCGGTGGCAGCGTCCGGACAAGGCTCAAGGGAACACACCTCGTTGCCACGGACGCCGACTGGGAATGGGGTACGGGCACCGAGATCCGTGAGCCCTCCGACCGCATCCTGTTGAGACTCCTCGGCCGCTCCGACGTGGGGCGCTGACTTCGGTCCCCGCGCTGTCGTCGGGACGTACGCACGCCCCGCTGGTTTCGACAGGCTCAACCAGCGGGGCGTGGTTTCGACAGGCTCAACCAGCGGGGCGGGGTTTCGACAGGCTCAACCAGCGTCAGCCGCGCTCGGGGCCACCTCCCATGGGGCCGCCCCCCATCATCTGGTTCGACAGCTCGGTGACCTGCTCGCCATTCACGGTGATCTCACCGCCGTTGAGGCTGCCGGTGCCGTCAAAGTCGAACGCGGACTGCGCCGTGATGTCGATGACCCCATCGTTGATCGTCAGATCCCCGTTGCTGTCGACGGCATCGGTGTCGCCCGCGCCCATGACAATCGTGAGGGTGCCACCGTTGATGGTCACGCCCAGTCCGTCGGTGATGATCGCGGACTCCGCGGCGTTGATGCCGTCGTCGGAGGCAGCGAGGGAGACGTCCCCGTCATCGATCACGATGACCGGAGCCTCGATGCCCTCGACCGATGCGGTGATGTCGATGGTGCCGCCGGTGACCTGGACCTTCTGCTCGGCCTTGATCGCGTCGTCACCGGCGGTGATGGTGATGTCTCCGCCAGAGATGGCGAGCAGGCCCAGGTCCAGGTCGGTGTCGTTGGTGGCCTTCAGGCCATCCGTGGTGGCGACGACGGTGATCGTGCCACCTTCGATGCTCAGCGAGTCCTTGCCGCGGATCGCGTCGTCGGTGCTGGTCACGTTGAGGGTGCCCGACTCGATCCACAGGTCGTCCTTCCCGACGATCCCGTCAGCGAAGTTGGCCGTGACGTCGAGGGTGCCGCTGCCGGTGATGACCAGGTCGTCAGCGGAATAGATCGTGCCGTCGATCGCCTCGTCGGTGCGCGTCGCCGCATCCGAGACGCTGTTGGTGCTGCCCTCGGCCAGCTCCAACACCACGAGCTCGGCGTTGTCGACCTGGATCGCCGCGCCGGAGCTGCTGTCGATGGTGGCGTTGTCGAGAATGATCCGTACGTCGCCGTCGGTGTCGACCGTCACCTGCCCCGTGGAACTGCCGGTCAGGACGTAGGTGCCGGCCTCGGTGATGGTGAGGCCGTCGTCGGTCAGGGTCACGTTCGTGGTCGCCAGGCTGCTCCAGTCGACGTCGGGGCTGGCCTCGGTCGTCGTGGAGGTGGAGGTCCCCTCAACGGTCGAGACGGCCGACGTGGTCGACGTGCCGTTCGCCGTGGTGGAGCCGGTCGCGGAGCAGCCCGTGACCAGGAGGACCGAGGCGACCAACCCCGCGGTGATCGTGCTGAGGCGTCGTTGCATCGTCGTTCCTTCGCTCGCGGCTGTGTCGTGCTTCGTGGAGCCGACTCAACCGCCCCGACCTGTACGAATCCTGTGCGCTGCTTGTGCGGCCCGCGTGAATGCCCGACCGGTACGCTCAATGGGGATGAAGTCAGGGACAACCGCTGGGGACAACGACAGCACGGTCACGCGTCTGCGTGGCATGGCGCTGAGTGTCCGCACGGGTCTGGCCGTACTCGTCGCCGCGCTGGTGGTCGGCATCCTCGGGATGCATGCCCTCCCGGGCCATGGTTCATCTGATGGTGTCGAGCACGCCGCGGGACACGCGTCGAGTACGTCGGGGGAGTCGGCGGGCTTGGTTTCGACAAGCTCAACCAGCGGGGGCCATGACATGGACTCCATGGTGATGTGGTGCGTCGTGATGCTCGCCGCCGCGGCGCTGACGCTGAGGACGGCTCGCTCGGCAGGCATCGTGTGGCCGAGGTTGCCCGCCGCCTTCCGACCCGTCGCCGTACTCCCGGGTGTCCGTCTGTGGGTGCTCGGTCTCGGTCCGCCTCCGCAATGGCGGTTCACAGTCGTCAGGTGCTGACAGGCGCCTGCGACCCCCTCCCGCGCGGTTGACCACGAGGTCGACAGCCGCGCTGGGCGGCGTCGCTGCTGCCTGCCCTCAGCAATTCCGCTGACCTTCTGAGAACTTGGAGAACCAGATGCACCACCGAACCACCCTGCGTACGCGCCTCCTCGGCGCCGTCGTCGCTCTCGCACTCGGCGGCAGCCTCGTCGCGTGTTCTGGCGACGACTCCGACAGCACGGACGCCGCGCAGTTGAGCACCACCGAACACAATGACGCCGACGTCACCTTCGCGAGCGACATGATCAGGCACCACGCACAAGCGCTGGCCATGGTCGATCTGACGCTGGAGCGTCCTCTCACCCCGCAGGTGCAGACCCTCGCCGAGGACATTCGGGACGCCCAGGCTCCCGAGATCGAGGCGATGGCCGACTGGCTCACGTCCTGGGGCGAAGAGGTCCCTGCGACGATGCGCGACCACGCCAGTTCTGGGCACGACACGGGCGAGGACTCCCAGGACATGCCCCACGAGACCATGCCGGGGATGATGTCGGCCGAGGACATGGAGGCCCTCGAGTCAGCGACCGATGACGAGTTCCAGGACATGTGGCTCGAGATGATGATCGAGCACCACGAAGGAGCCGTCGAGATGGCTGAGGCCGAGCAGGAGGACGGTCGTTTCGAGGCCGCCGTGGAGTTGGCCGGCCAGATCATCGAGGCCCAGAACGCCGAGATCGCCACCATGAACGACCTCCTCGGCTCCTGAGCGCGTTGGGCGGGCGTCACTTCCGGGTGGCGCCCGCCCGTCACGACGCGAGCACTGGACAAGTGTCCAAAAGGTGCGCTGGAGGGTTAGCCTCACGTGCGTGACCCAGACCGACGCCACCCCTGCCGTGCCGACCCCGATGCTGCTGGACATCTCCGAGGAGGAGATCCAGGCCGACAAGGACCTGTACGTCCCGCTCGCCGACGCGGTGCGTGCCCTGGTTGACGCGAGCGTGCGTACGACCGTCGCACCTGACGTCATCCGCGACGTGACCGCCCAGCTGCGGGAGCAGGCGGCGCGGCTGGAGGAGTCGCGCATCGACGGCTCGTGGGGCGTTCGGTGGAGCACGACGGGGCGACGCCTCGCGTGGGGCAACGCGGTCGTGGGGCGGCGCAACCCGATCGCGCCACCCCTCGAGCTGACGGCCGAACCCGACGGGACCGTCTGGGCGGACTTCCACCTCGGGGCGGCGTACGAAGGCCCCAACCACCTCACCCACGGCGGCATCTCCGCCCTGATCCTCGATCAGGTGCTCGGCGCTGCCGCCGAGGTCTCGGGCTCACCCGGCATGACGGGAACGCTCACGCTGCGCTACGTACGGGGCACGCCGCTGGGGGACCTGCACGTCGAGGCCCGGGCGGTCCGTACGGAAGGGGTGAAGACCTTCGTCGAGGGATCGATCCGCGACGCGAAGGGGGAGTGCGTTCGAGCGGAGGGCGTCTTCATCCTCCCCGCCGCGGTGCGTGCGCTGTACGAGGAGCACGCCCACCTGATCGGGTACGACCCGACGTCGTACCCCGAGACCTGACCGGCGCCGTCTCGCGCGGCCCATCCGTCGAACCGCACCACGGCGGGGGCTCGGAGCCGCTAGGTTCGCGCCATGGCCGAGCGGACCGACGCCCACGCGTCGCACACCAGCTCGGCGACCGTGGGGCGAGAGGACCTGCTGGGTCATCTCACCTCGACCCTGCTGAGCGGACGTTCGGTGGTCCTGCGCGGCGCACCGGGATCCGGCAAGACGCACGTCCTGCGTGAGCTGGGCAGCAGGCTCGCCCCGGCGCAGGTGCCGCTGCACGTCCGCGGGGCCGACAGCGACACCGGGGTTCCGCTCTCGGCGTTCGCGGGAGTGATCACCGCGTACGGCCCCACGCCCGCTGAAGGGCTGGCGATCTACACCCAGGTGCCGGGGGCGCTGTCGGCCGCCGGGGCAGTCGTCCTGGTCGACGACGTCGAACTGCTGGACCGCGCGTCCGGTGTGCTCGTGGCCCAGTTGGCGCGGGTGGGCGTGCCGATGATCGTCGCTGCAGCCACAGACGGGGCCCTGCCCCGCACGCTCGTGGACGATCTGGACAGGCACTGGGAACGGGCTCACCTCACCGGGCTGAGCGCGGACGCGGTCCTCGAGTTGGCGCGCGCCGAACTCGGAGCCGACCTGTCGGCGCCCTCGGCTGCATTGTTGGTGACGCGATCAGCTGGCAACGCCCGACGTGTCGTGGAGATCGTGCGCGCCTGCGCCGACGACGCCCGCGTGACAGAGGCGGGGGTCGACCTGGGATCCCTCACGGTCTCGGCTGGCCTGGCCGACATCGTCGCGGGTGTCCTGGCCCCGCTCGACGAAGCCGCCCGCCAGACGATCGAGCTCCTCGCTGTCGCTGACGACCTCCCCGGTGACCTCCTCGATGTCGAGGTCCTCGACGCCCTGCGACGCCGCGGCCTCGTGAGCGTGGCGGAGGGACGGGCGAGGATGGCCGACTCCTTGGTGTGCGACGTCGTGCTGGACGGTCTCGGTCCGCGCCGTCGGGCCGACCTGTGCGCCCAGGCCGCGGGCCTGCTCGCCGACTCACCCCACGATGCTGGGGCCGCGACACTGCTGCGGGTGCGTGCGGGGTTGGCGGTGGAGCGCAGTGCCCTCCACCGTGCGGCGGGGTACGCCGTGGCCAGCCACCGCAACGCGGAGGCGCTCGAGCTCGTCGACGCGTGCGGTTGCGACCAGGACGCGCTGGTGCGGGGCACCGCGTGCTCGGCGCTGGGGCGTCTGGCGGAAGCCGAGGTGCACCTCGAGGCGGTGTGCGCGGGCGGCGGCGAGCAGGCGTTCGTGGCGTTGCGAGAACTGGGCGTCCTGCATGCCGTGCGCCGCGCAGACGCCAGCCGAGCCGTGGAGCGCTTGGTGGCAGGAGCGACCGCGCTGGACGACCAGGCGCGCTCCCTGGTCGAAGTCGACCTCGTCAAGTGGCGTCTGATGGCCGGAGAGGCAGTCGACGCGGGGGGACTGTCGGCTGAGCAGGCCCACGTCGCCGAGGACGTCACCGCGGTGGGGATGTGCCTGATCGGCGCGATGCTCTCGTCGATGGACGGTGACGGTGCGACCACGCTCGAGCTCGTCGAACGTGGACATGCCGTACTGGCCCGCGAGCCGCTGGCCGGACCGCCGTACGCCGCTGACTTGCTGAACCTGTCTCGCTACCTCGCCCAGGCCTTTGGCGGTGGTCTGCTGGAGGCTGAGACGTACGCGCTGGACCAGCGCGAGCGGGCCAGCGCCGCCGCGCACCCTTCATTGGGGATGTGGGAGTACGCGACAGCGGAGCTGGCGATGCACGCCGGGCGCCACACCGAGGCCGAGGTCTTCGTGGGGCGTGCTCAGCGGCACCTGGCGTGGCACGACTTCACCGGACTGCGCGCGAGCGCCGACGCGTTGGCGGCGGCGCTGCGGGCGCGGCGCGGCGACCTCGCTGGCGCCCAGGCCGCGGCGGCGGCCATGGGCGAGCAGGCGCGTACCGACGTGAAGGTGGCCCTGCATCTGGCCCGGGTCGAGGCCGAGGTGCTCCTGGCCGCCGCGTCACCCGATCAGGCGGCCGAGTGCCTGGCGCGCACCGCTGAGCGCGCGCTGGGGGAGCACCACTCACACTTCGCCCTCCTCGCGCTGGACGAGGCGATGATGCTGGCGCCCGATGGGCCGGTGCGGGCGGCGGTCCTGGCGAGCCTGGAGGACCTGTGGGGAGTCTCGCCGCTGGGAGCGGTGCTGGCGGCGCGAACCCGTGCCCTGACGACTGAGGACACCGAGGCACTGGCGGTGAGCGCGGGCGAGTTGACGCGCGTCGGCCTTCCTGGCCGGGCCATCCACGCGCTGGGTGTTGCGGTGAGCGTCGAGCGCCGTCGTGGCCACGGGGAGGCCGCGCGCCGCTACGACCGGCAGCGGGCCCTGCTCGCGGCAGGGGGTCGCGTCCAGGCATGGCCTGAGCGGCGACGCCCCACTCTGTCGGCGCGGGAACTCGAGGTGGGCATGCTCGCTGCGAAGCGCTTGCGCAGCAAGGAGATCGCCGAGCGGTGTGGGTTGTCGGTTCGTACGATCGACAACCACCTGGCCAACGTCTATCGCAAGCTGGGGGTCTCGGGCCGCGACGAGCTGGTCGAGGAACTGCGGGCGCTCATCGAGTGAGGCAGTCACTACCTGAATTCACCCGCCCGCCGGGCTGTGTTCGCTGACACACTGGACTCCATCCTCCCCACGCCTCAGCACGATCAGGAGCACCAGATGAGCGTCACGGTTCGCAACTTCATCAACGGCGAGCTCGTCGATTCGACCGGCCCGCAGATGGCCCTCGTCGATCCGACCACCGGGGAGGAGTTCGGCACCGCGGGCATCTCCACTCCCGAGGACGTGGACGCGGCGTACGCGGCGGCGGCCCAGGCGTTCGACGGGTGGCGACGCACCACGCCCGCGACCCGGCAGAAGGCGCTGCTGGACTTCGCCGACGCCATTGAGGACAACGCGGACGAACTGGTCCGCCTCGAAGGCCTCAACACGGGCAAGCCGGACCACGTGACCCGCGCGGAGGAGATCGGCCCGATGGTCGACCAGGTGCGGTTCTTCGCCGGCGCCGCGCGCGTGCTGGAGGGCCGTGCCGCGGGGGAGTACCTCGAGGGCCACACGTCGTGGGTACGTCGCGAGCCGGTGGGCGTGGTCGGGCAGGTGGCGCCGTGGAACTACCCGATGATGATGGCGATCTGGAAGTTCGTCCCGGCGATCGCTGCCGGCAACGCCGTGGTGATCAAGCCCTCGGACACCACTCCGGTGAGCACCGTACGGCTGGCTGAGCTGGCAGCTCCGTTCCTGCCGCCGGGCGTGCTCAACGTCGTGTGCGGGGACCGTACGACCGGCGCCGAGGTGGTGGCCCACCCCACGCCGCAGATGGTCTCGATCACCGGGTCGGTCGGCGCTGGCCGGGCGGTGGCGGCTTCGGCGGGGGAGAACCTCAAGCGCACGCACCTCGAGCTGGGCGGCAAGGCGCCGGTCCTCGTGTTCGCGGACGCGGACCTGGCGGCTGCGGCAGAGGCCATCGCCGTGGCCGGCTACTTCAACGCTGGCCAGGACTGCACCGCAGCCACGCGAGTCCTGGTCCATGAGTCCGTGGCGAGCGACTTCACCGCCGCCCTGGCTGAGCAGGCGCGCGCGGCGGAGACGACGTACGGCAAGGCGAAGGATGACGAGGCGGGCTGGATCGGCCCTCTCAACAACGTCCACCAGTTCGAGCGCGTCACCACCATGCTCGAGCGCACCCGGGGCGACGTCCTCGTGGGCGGCAACCGGCAGGGCCAGGCGGGCTTCTACTTGGAGCCGACCGTGGTCACGGGCCTCGCCCAGGACGACCACCTGACCCAGAACGAGATCTTCGGCCCCGTCATCACGGTGCAGACGTTCCGTGAGGAGTCCGAGGCGCTCGCGCTGGCCAACGGCGTCCAGTACGCGCTCGCCTCGAGCGTGTGGACCTCCGACGTGAAGCGGGCGCTGCGCGCCTCCAACGAGCTCGACTTCGGCTGCGTGTGGATCAACACCCACATCCCGCTGGTCGCCGAGATGCCCCACGGCGGCTTCAAGTCCTCCGGCCACGGCAAGGACCTCTCGATGTACGGCTTCGAGGAGTACACCCGCATCAAGCACGTCATGGCCGCCCTCGACTGAGCTGAGCAACCCCAGGAGACACCGACGCCGCCGCGGGTGACCGCGGCGGCGTCGTGCGTGGCGAGGGGGTCAGTGGACGGCGTAGCCGTTCAACTGGCCCGCCCCGATCGAGGTGACTGCCCCCAGCTCTGCGACCTGGGGGATCAGGATCGCTCCGGAGGCCGAGGGCAGCACCCCGTCCGTGGCGGAGGGGCCGGTGACCGGGACGCCGGACCCGATCTGGCCCCTGCCGTTCTCGCCCCACGACTTCACGTACGGATCGATGCCGAAGCGGACGTACGCCGTCCCCCCGGCACCCACCACCTGCACGATGCCTCCCGTCCCCGCGACGCCCGTCGGCCCGGGGGCCGCGATGCTGCCGCCGGTGTCGCGCCCGGCGTCGTGGTGGCGCCCTGAGCCGAACCCGACCAGTCCGGTGGCGTCGAGGTAGTAGCCGGCCGAGCGGCTGGCGCCGATCAGCGTCGCGCCCGAGGCGATCTTCAGGGGCACGGTGGCGGAGGGTGCGGTCCCGGGGATCTCGCCCTGGTTGCTGCCGCCCCAGGCCCAGACCTCGCCGGACGAGGTGAGCGCGTAGCCCGTCACGGCGCCCGCCGCCACCTGGGTCACCCCACTGAGCCCGGCGACGACCACCGGGGTCGGGGTGGATTCGCCCGAGGTGCCGTCGCCGCGCTGCCCGACGCCGCCGGAGCCCCACGTCGCGACCCGGCCGTCGGCGAGCAGGGCGTACGCGGTGTAGCCGCCCGCCGCCACGGCGACGGCCGGGCCCGGCAGCGCGACCGTGACGGGCGTGGCCGCGGTCGTGCCGAAGCCGGACCGCCCGTCGCCCAGCTGGCCGTAGCGCCCGGAGCCCCAGGCGTGCACGGTGCCGGTGCCGGTGAGGGCGTACGCGGCGTCCGTCCCGGCAGCGACGGCGGTGACGCCGGTCAGGCCGGGGACCTGCACGGGCCAGGTGCGGCTGCCGGTCCGTCCGATTCCGAGCTCGTTGGCCCCGTTGGCGCCCCACGACCACACGGTCCCGTCGCCGCAGAGGGCGTACGAGCTGGTGCGGGAGCCGGTCGCCGCCGTGACGCCGTGCAGCCACGGGTTCACGACCGGGGTCGTGGAGAGTCCGCCGGGAGACGTGCCCAGCTGTCCCGCGGAGTTGTCGCCCCAGGCGGCCACCTGTCCGGGACGGCCGGAGGTGACGGGGGCACTGCAGAACGTCGGCGCGGCGTACGTCACCGCCGAGGCCTGGCCCCGCCGGCGGGCGGTGATGCGTACGCGCGTCCTCGTCACCGTCGGCACGACGCGCTGGTCGTACAGCTCCACGGGAACGGCCTTGACCTTGTAGACCCCGGGCCGCAGGCCGCGCCACGTGGTGGTCCGGGAGATCGTCCGCTTGAACCGCACGCGGCTGCGGGCGCGCTGCGGAGGTCCGGTGACGACGACGCGGACCTGGGCCCGCGCGTCGCGCGGCGCCGACACCGAGACGCGCAGGCTTCGCGCGGGGCGCGGGCGGGCTCGGGCCTCTTCGGCGTCCTCGACGCGGTGCGCTCCCGGCGCGGTGGAGTCGGACGTGGCTGGCACGCCCCCCGCGGCCACTGCACTCCAGGGCAGGCACAGCGCCGCGGTCAGGCCGGCGAGGACGGTCGTCCTCCTGCTCATGGTTCCCCCGTTTCCCGGCCCGCACGCGGTGCCGACTCGTCCCGACGGGGCCGTGGCAGGCCCCGCCTGCAGTCTCGTCGTGGCACGCGCGGCCCGCAGCGCGACGAACCCCAGCATTCACCCCATGGATTGCGGGGCCCACGACTCGCTACGGTGTCGGCTCCGCACAGGAACGGGGGAGCGATGACACGCGCGACGGAGCGAGCCGACGCAATCCTGGTGGAGCGTGCCCGCGCCCTGGCCGATCTCCGCGCGCTGGCCGACGACGCCGTACGAGGTCGCGGCGGCGTCGCCGTGGTCCGGGGCCGCGCAGGCATGGGGCGCTCCGCGCTGCTGCGGGGCGTGGGCGAGTCCCTGCAGGGGTTCACGGTCCTGCGGGCGCGGTGCGCGGAGTTCGAGCGGGACTACGAACTCGGCGTCGTGCGGCAGCTCCTCGAGCCGCTCGTGGCAGCGGCAGGTCCGCAGCAGCGTGAGTCATGGTTCGAGGGGGCGGCCTCCGGCGTACGCGACCTGCTGACGGCGTCGGGGCGCTCGGCCACCGATCTCGAGCCGGGGTTCGGGGTGGCGCACGGCCTCTACTGGCTCGTGGCCAACGTGGCGCGCGACGCCCCGGTTGCCCTGCTCCTCGACGACGTGGACTGGGCGGACGAGGAGTCGATGCGCTTCTTCGGGTTCCTCTCGGGGCGGCTCGACGAGCTCCCGGTCCTCGTGGTGGCCACCGCATGGCAGGAGGCCGACCGCGCTCGCGCGGAGTGGTTCCGCGCGGCCTCCGTCGTCGACGTGCCCCTGTCCCCGTTGACCCTCGAGGGCAGTCATGCCGTGCTCGCCGGCCTGCTCCCCGTACCCCCGAGCGAGGCGGTCGCCCGGGCGTGTCACGACGCGACAGGCGGAGTGCCGGCGGACCTCGTCTCGCTGGCCGCGATCCTGCGCGAGGCGGGGGAGATCGGGGACACCGAGGCGCTCGCCCTGCTCGCCGACGCGGCGCCGCACGATGTGGTGCACCGCGCGCTGCGCGCGCTGGACGCGTCCGTCCGCCCGACGGCCGTGACGCTCTGCGGCGCACTGGCGGTCCTCGACTCCGACCCCTCGCCCGACCTCGTGGCGGCCACGGCTGACGTGCCGTGGTCCGTCGCCGAACGCGTGTGCGCGTCCCTGCGCCGCCGGGACGTGGTGGCGCCCGACCGCCTCGCCCTGACGCACCCGCTCCTCGGCGGAGCGGTGCTGCGCGAGCTCGGTCCCGTGGAGACGGCCGCGATGCACCGGCGCGCCGCCCGGTTCCTCGCCGACCGCGGCAGCCTGGACAAGGCGGCGTTCCACCTGCACCACGTGCCCGCGGACGCGGACGTCTGGGTGACCCGGGTCCTCGTGGACGCCTCCGACGCCGCGACCCGCCGGCACGCGGCACGCGAGGCCGCCCGCCACCTCGAGCGCGCCGCCCAGCAGGCGAGGGAGACCCACCCGGCCGATCTCGACCACGTGTACGGCCGGGCGCTGCACGCGTGCGCGGACCCCCGGGCCGTCGAGGTGCTCCGCAGGGCGGCGGACGCGTCGCCCGACGCACCCTGGTGGTGCGAGGCCGTACGGACCCTCGCCCAGGCGGTGGCCTTCACCGGCGACCTGGCCGCCGCGGCCGACACCGTGCACGCGGCCGCGGCGCGCGCCGTACGCCGCAGCGACCGGCTCGAACTGGAGGTCGACGAGTACTTCTACCTGATCGTCACCGATCGGACGGGCGAGGTGGTGGAGTTCGGGGAACGCCTCCTCGGCGAGCTGGACGACGCGGGGCTGTCGAGCCGGGGAGTCCTGCGCGGGGCCCTGGCCCTGCACGGCGTCCACCGCAACGAGGACGCGCGCGGGGTGGCTGACCGCGCCCGCGAGGGGTGGCTGCTCGGGGCCGGTCAGCCGGACCCGGTCCACCGCAGGGCCGACGCGGTGATGGCGCTCGCGCTGTGCGGGGAGGTGGCGGCGGCGCGCTCGGCCGCGGAGGAGATCCTGGGGGAGGCCGAACGGCACGGCAGCCAGGCCGCCCTCGCCGTCGGCCACGTCGTGCGTGCGATGGCGCAGGTCGGTGCGGGCGCGCTCCCCGACGCGGAGACGGACCTGCGCGAGGCGCTGCGGCACGCTGCCGACGCCCTCCCGCTCGCGACCCCGGTGGCCTGGGAGTTGCTGTGCCGGGTGCTGCTGGCGCGGCACGGCGACGCCGCACTCGACGAAGTCAGGGCGATGCGGCCATCGTTGGAGGGGCTGCCCTCCGGGCCCGCCGACCACGTCCGCCTGGGCTCGGGTCGCCTGGCCGCGCGCGCTGGGGACCACCGCAGCGCGATCGGCTGGTACGAGACGGTGGGGGAGAACCTTCGCTCCCGGGGCGGACACGGCCTCGCCCAGTTGCCGTGGCGCCACCACGCGGTGATCTCGGCCCTCGCCGTGGACGACGTCGACCACGCGCTCGCGCTCGCCGACGAGGAGGGGGAGCTGGCCCGACAGTTCGGTGCACCGCTCACCCTGTCGATGGCGTTGCGCAGCGCGGCGCGGGTGGCGGCCGTACGGGGCGACTCCGACCATGCGCAGCGATGCCTGGGGGAGGCGCACGCCCTCGTCACCCCCACCGCCCACGCCCTCGAGCGCGCGAGGGTGGCGCTGAGCCTGGGTGAGGTGCTCGCGCGCCGCGGGGCCCGCGACCGGGCCCGCGACCTGCTCACCGAGGGCGTCGACCTCGCCGACCGCTGCGCGGCCGCGCCTCTGCGCGACGGGGGCCTCGCCCTGCTGCGGGGGATGGGGGCCCGCCCGCGACGGATGCGCAGCGCGGGGCCGCAGTCGCTGACGGCCAGCGAACTGCGGGTGTGCCGGCTCGCGGCCCAGGGGATGACCAACCGCGACGTCGCCATGCGGTTGTACGTGACCCCCAAGACCGTGGAACTCCACCTGACCAACGCCTATCGCAAGCTCGGCATCTCGTCCCGGAGCGAGCTGGCGACTGCCCTCGCCGGCTGACGCCGAGCGCTGCGCGGCAGTACGCACCCCCTCTCACCTGCGCAAACGCGTTGAGGGGTACCCCGATTTGTGCGCTCTCGCGAACGTCGTCTAATGTTTCTCCTGTCGCCGCGAGTGGCGCCGAATCCCGGCTGAAAGTCGGATGAGACGGAAACCGCGCGGAGACCACAAACACCACGACAACGCAGTTCGCTGCGGGGGAGTGGGCCGGCCAAAGGCCCGGGAAACATCCTGGGAATCAAGTTCGGTATCTTGTGCAGGTTGCCCCAAGAGGCCGCTGCCTGGTGTTGCTGGGTGGATGGGTGTGGGTGTGTCTGATTCTTGAGAACTCAACAGTGTGTCATATAGTCGACGAATTAGTTTGTTATGCCCCGTTGACTGTCCATCTTTGTGGTGGGTGGTCGCGGTTTCTTTGGCAATGATTCTGACAATGTTTTTTGTCAGTGTTGTTCTGTCAGGGGATGTGGCTCTCTTTTCCATGGCTGCGCTTTGGTGTGGTTGTGGGTTTGTTTTTCGATGGAGAGTTTGATCCTGGCTCAGGACGAACGCTGGCGGCGTGCTTAACACATGCAAGTCGAGCGGAAAGGCCCTTTCGGGGGTACTCGAGCGGCGAACGGGTGAGTAACACGTGAGTAATCTGCCCCATGCTTCGGGATAGCCACCGGAAACGGTGATTAATACCGGATACGACACGCCCACGCATGTGGTGTGTGTGGAAAGTTTTTTCGGCGTGGGATGTGCTCGCGGCCTATCAGCTTGATGGTGAGGTAATGGCTCACCATGGCTTCGACGGGTAGCCGGCCTGAGAGGGTGACCGGTCACACTGGGACTGAGACACGGCCCAGACTCCTACGGGAGG
>JAEWOG010000039.1 GCA_023460975.1 Actinomycetes bacterium | reverse complement strand
GGACTGCGCCGCTGGCGCGCCGGCGCCTGAGGGCTCTGGCGCGGCCGACTCGGATGCCCGATCGTGGAACCATGAGCACTCACGTGAACTGGTTCGGGATCCTGCGTGGCGCGATCGGCGGAGTGGCGCTGGCCGCGCTCAGCCAGGGCGTCGTCGCAGTGATCGCGTGGTCCTCACCGTCTCCGGACGCCAACATCGGCGCCGGCTTGCTGGCCTTCGCTGTCGCGTCGGTGGCCGCGCTCGCGTGGTGCGGTGTCGAGTCCTACCGAGCAGGACTTACCCTCGGCCTGATCATCGCCGTCGTCTCCGCCATGACGTACGCGGCCGCAACCCTCGCCTTCCTGGCCGCGGGGGCGGCGGCCGACTCGGAGAGCTTCGTCGAGGCGTTGTTGCTCGACCTTGGCCTGGGCGGGTTCCTCGCCGGGTTGGTGGCTGGCCCCGGTGCAGTCGGCGCGATCCTGGGCCACTCCGCCCGTTCGCAACGTCAGTGACTCGCCGCCCTCAGAACAGGGCGTCCTGCTCCAGACCGAGCAGGACCTGCTTGCGCTCCAGCCCACCTGCGTACCCGGTCAGGGTTCCGTCGCTGCCGATCACCCGGTGACAGGGAACGACGACGGGAATCGGATTGCGGCCGTTGGCCAGCCCGACAGCCCGGGATGCGGCGTTGGTACGCCCCAGGCGCTGGGCGATCTGTCCGTACGTGGCCGTCTCACCGAACTGGATGCCACGCAGCGCACCCCACACCTGCTGCTGGAACTCGGTCCCCTCGGGAGCCAGCGGGAGGTCGAAGTCACGCGACTCTCCCGCGAAGTACGCGCGCAACTGGCGCACCGCTTCGACGAGCACCTCCACGTCGTCGTCCCGCTCCCCCAACGGCTGCCCGTCGGGCAGGTCACCGAAGGGCGAGAAGTTGATGGCGGTCACGGCTCCGCCGCGCTCCACGATCCTCAGGTCGCCGATCGGCGACTGCATCACGGTCCACATCACAAGACCTCCTTGGGGTCCTCAGGCAGGGAGTGGCTCAGCCACAGGTACAGCTGGGCGTAGCTGCGCCACGGTCGCCAACGCTCGGCGGTCTGCTCGGCGAGACGCGGGTCAAGGCCGAGCCGCATGAATGCGTCGCGGGTGCCGGTGTCGCGGGGCAGGAAACAGTCGGGGTGACCGAGGGCGCGCATCGCCACGTAGTCGGCAGTCCACGGGCCAATCCCGGGCACTGCCAGCAGACACGCGCGTACGTCCTCGCGCGGCGTGGACCGCTCCAGGTCCACCTCTCCGGCCGCCAGCGCGGCACACAGCCCCCTCAGCGCGGCCGCGCGAGCACGCGGCATCGCCAGCACGGACGCGTCGACCTCTGCTACCTGCTCGGCGCGGGGGAACAGATGCGTCAGGCCCTCGACGCCCGTCTCCACCGCCTCACCGGCGGCAGTCACCAGCCGGGCAGCGTGCGTACGCGCGGCCGCGACGCTCACCTGCTGACCCAGCACCGCCCGTACGGCGACCTCGTGGCCGTCCACGTGGCCGGGAACGCGCAGCCCGGGCACAGCCCGCACCAGCGGAGCCAGGCGTCCGTCGGACCCCAGCACCTCACCCACCGCGACCGGGTCGCAGTCGGCGTCCAGCAAGCGGCGTACCCGCTCGGTGGCCGCGCCCAGGTCACGCAGGTCGGCGAGGACGAAGGTGGCGCGGGCGTGGGCCGTCTCCCCCGCTGTCGACACGTCCGGCAGCTCCAGGCTCACCACGCCCGTGCCGTGGGGCAGGCGCAGGGTGCGGGAGTAGGTGCGCTCGTGGACCACCTCGATGCCCGGGACCGCGCGCACGGCCAGGAAGTCCAGCAGGGCCGCGCCAGCGAAGGGCGTGCGGACCGGGAGGCGCACCTCGATCCGACCGGCCGCACGGGGCGAGCGCCTGCTGCCGCGCATGCTGCTCGGCGTGGTGGCATACACCTCGCGCACGGTGTCGTTGAACTGCCGCACGCTGGCGAAGCCGGACGCGAACGCCACGTCTGCGAACGGAAGGTCGCTCCCCTCGATCAGTACGCGCGCCTGCTGGGCCCGTCGCGCCCTGGCCAGCGCCAGCGGGCCGGCGCCGAGCTCGGCCTGGAGGAGCCGGGAGAGGTGCCGCGGGGTGTAGCCGAGCCTGCTGGCCAGCCCGTCCACGCCCTCACGGTCCACGGTGCCGTCCGCGATCAGGCGCATGGCGCGGCCCGCCAGGTCGCCGTCGACATCCCATCCGGGCGCTCCCGGGGTCGCGTCCGGCGAGCAGCGCTTGCAGGCCCTGTACCCAGCCGCCTGCGCCGAGGCGGCCGTCGGGTGGAACGTCACGTTGGCGGCAGCCGGCGTACGCGCCGGACACGAGGGCCGGCAGTAGATGCCCGTGGTCCGCACGGCGGTGTAGAACACACCGTCGAACCGACGGTCACGACTGCTGACCGCGCGATATCGCGAGGCATCATCGAGGGTGTCGGCCGCGTTGCTCATGTCCCCAGTCTGCCGGACGACGCGCGTGCGTACTCGCGGGAATCGGACACGACGGCCGGGGCCACGACTTGGCCGTCTGAGGGGTGAAATCACACGATCCCGGACCCACTGATGGGTCCGGGATCGGATCTGTACCCCGGAAGGGATTTGAACCCTCGCTACCGCCGTGAGAGGGCGACGTCCTAGGCCGCTAGACGACCGGGGCATTCCGTTGCCGCGTGGGCAACGACGACAACTTTAACGCACACACCCACGCCAATGCACATCGGCGCCCCGCCGAGGCAACCCGCCTGCGCGCGGCCACCCGACGTGCCCGAAATGCCGAACTCCCGGCCCACCAGAGGTGGACCGGGAGTCGATGTGTACCCCGGAAGGTGTGCTGGCTCAGGACATCCCGGACACATGTCTCACGACATAGCTGACCCCCCACCAGCAGCGTGCGGCCATGTCGAAGACTCGCCTGGTCATCACCGCCATCACCGTGGAGAAACGACCCGTCGC
>JAEWOG010000038.1 GCA_023460975.1 Actinomycetes bacterium | reverse complement strand
GGGCAGGGCATGCAGCTGGATGTCGGGCACGTCGGTCGCCTGCGAGCTGCGCACGAACGCCAAGGCCTCGAAGACGCTGCGCGCGACCCACGTGGTGCCGCGACGCAGCACCTCCTTGGTGAGCCCGGAGGCGAAGTAGGGCGCACTGCCGTGGTGCCGGGCGCTCGGCATGACGTAGCTGAGCGGCACGAAGAGGTGGTCGTGCAGGTTGTCGCCCACCGGCAGGTCGGCGACGACCTGGATGCCGTGCTCCGCGAGGTGCGCGGCCGGGCCGATGCCCGAGAGCATGAGCAGCTGCGGCGAGCTGAAGGCGCCACCGGAGACGATGACCTCCTTGTTCGCCTTCAGGGTGTACGAGTTCGTGCCGTCGGACATCTCCACGCCCGTGGCGCGACCGTTGTCGATGACGACCTTGGTGACGTGGCCGCCCTTGATGATGTTGAGGGTCGGGTTCTCGCGCGCCACCAGATACGCGTACGACGAGGAGTAGCGGATGCCGCCGGAGGTGTTCTCCTGGATGACGTGCATGCCGTGCTGCGACTCGCCGTTGTAGTCCGGGTTGCGCGGGACACCCAGCGCGCTGACGCCGGCCTCGAGGAAGGTGGCGGTGGCGTCGCAGATGTCGCCGTTCTCGAGGACCTTGACCGGGCCACCCTTGCCGCGCCACTCGCTCGGCGCACCCTGCCAGTCCTCCATGCGCTTGTACTGGCGCAGGACATCGGAGTAGCCCCAACCCGTGGCGCCCTCGGCCTCCCAGGAGTCGAAGTTCCCCTTGTTGCCGCGCACGTAGATCATGCCGTTGACCGAACCCGAGCCGCCCATGACGCGGCCACGCGGCGCCGACGGGCGGCGGCCGCCGAGGTGCTCTTGGGGCGCGTGACGGAAGCCCCAGTCAAAGCGCTTCTTCAGCTTGGGCTCGCTGTGGATCATGGTGATCATGCCGGGGCGGCGGAACATCCTCGAGTCGTCGGGGCCACCTGCCTCGATGAGCAGGACGGACTCGCCGGCCTCAGCCAGACGGCCCGCGACGGCGCACCCGGCGGAGCCGGCACCGACGACGATGTAATCGGCCTCAGTGGCCGTCGGAGCGGAGGACTTCTTCGCCATGCAACACCTCAGAGTTCAGGGGCGGTACGAAGGAGACCGCCGTCACATACCAACCGTATGTTGCCGAACAGTAACAAGTTCTACTCGGCACCGGTAGGGGTTTCGTTGCACTTCCGACCGAGCCTCGGCGGTAGGTTGGGCCGGTGCGCGTCCTCTCCATCCAGTCCCACGTCGCGTACGGCCACGTGGGCAACTCGGCAGCCGTCTTCCCGCTCCAGCGCCTCGGCCACGAGGTCTGGCCCGTCCTGACGGTGAACTTCTCCAACCACACCGGGTACGGCGCCTGGCGCGGCCCGCTCATCGCCGCCGAAGACGTACGCGAGGTCGTCACCGGCATCGAGGAGCGCGGCGTGCTCGGCACCGTGGATGCCGTCCTGTCCGGCTACCAGGGCTCACCCGAGATCGCCGACGTCATCGTCGATGCCGTACGACGGGTCAAGGCCGCCAATCCCCAGGCGACCTACACGTGCGATCCCGTGATGGGCAACGCCAAGTCGGGCTGCTTCGTCAATCCCGCCATCCCGCCGATCATCCGCGAGAGGGTCGTGCCGGTCGCCGACATCCTCACGCCCAACCAGTTCGAGCTCGGCTTCATGACCGACACCGAGCCGCGCACACTCGACGAGGTCCTCGCCGCCGCAGACGCGGCCCGCGCGATGGGCCCTTCGACGATCCTCGTCACCTCCGTCGAGGCCGTGCCCGAGGGGTCGATCGGGATGCTCGCCGTCACCGGCGAAGGCGCGTGGCTGGTGGTCACTCCCCTGCTCCCGATGAAGGCCAACGGCTCGGGCGACATCACCGCCGCGCTGTTCACGGCCCACCTGCATGCGTCGGGCTCCCCTGCCGAGGCGCTCGCCCGTACGGCCTCGTCGGTCTATGCGGTGCTCAAGCGCACCCTGGAGTCGGGCGAACGCGAGTTGCGGCTCATCGATGCGCAGGACGCGATCGCGCACCCCGCGAACGAGTTCGAGGTCACCCAGGTTCGCTGAACTGGCCGGATGGCGAACGCTGAACGCAATAGCCCATCTCGGGATACGGGACACTTTCCGAGCTATTTGTTGCGTTTCACAGCGTGCAACTCTATGTTGCACAGGTCACATCGCCAGCCACGGGGACCAGTTTCTTCACCGGCTCCTTCCGTGGCCCCGCCTCGGAGGGACCCCCATGACAGAAGCGAAGCCCACCCGCCGCACAGTGGTCCGCACCGCTGCGTGGACGTTGCCGGCCGTATCGGTCGCGACGGCAGCCCCAGCGTTTGCCGCATCAACGGACTACACCGACCTGTCGACGTCTCAAGCGCCGACTCCCTCGCGCAGCAGCCCGACGACCATCGAGGTCCCCGCGACCACCTTCATCAACACGGGCAACGTGGTGTCGCGGGGCATCAGCGTGCGGATCGAAGCCAACATTGCGATCACCAAGATCATGGCCGGCCCGATCGATCCCGGCGCCGTGGGCGTCGTGATCAGCGGCCTGGGGACCACGGTCGTCACCATGCAGGTGCCGGCAGACGGCCTGGCCGCCGCCACGATCCAGCCCAACGGAGGGACCTACACCTCCCCACTGGGCCAGACCTTCACCTTCGCCCAGGAAGGCTCCGTCACCATGTCGACGGTCGTGACCGGGGTCAACGCGGACGCGGGCTACCACACCCCGTACGTCTCCTCCGGCACGACGATCCCCTGACGGCAGTCAGCTCGCACGCCCAAGAGCTCTCGACCCTGCGGGGTCGGGAGCTCTTGTGCTGTGCACGAAATCTCATCCGCCGAGACGATTGAGGGTGGCCGTAGTCACATACCGGCGGGATCTCTAGATTCTCGAACGTCACAATGACCGCCGCGGGGGCCGGTCGCACCACGGCTCGCCACCCCGGCCACTGCCTCGGAGGTCTGCCCATGCCCACCAGCCACCCCACCCGCAGAACGGTCGTTCGCGCAGCCGCGTGGACTGTCCCCGCCGTCACGCTGGTCTCCGCCGCGCCGGCGTTCGCCGCATCGACGAACTCCACGAACCTGTCGACCACCTTTGTCTCCGCGGCCCCGTTCCGGGTCGCTGCCACCCCGAACAAGGTCGAAGTGCCCCCGACCACCTTCACCAACACGGGAGACCTGCCCGCCCAAGGCATCCACGTGGCGATCACTGCCTCGCTGCCGATCACGCTGATCGAGGTCATGGGCATGGACGTCACCACGCTCGGACTTCCGGTGACCGGCCTGGGCACGACGGACGTCACCATGACCGTTCCCGAGACCTTTGTGACCATCGAGCCGGGCGCATCGGCCGAGCTCCCCGTCTCCCAGGTCTTCAGCTTCGCCAGCACCGACGAGGTCACCATGGCGCTGACGGTGACGGGCATCAACCCGGCAGCCGCCGTGAACGTCCCGTTCACCTCGGGCACGATCGTCATCCCGGCCTGACCCGCACGCCTGTACACCCGTACGCAGACGATCCCGGCCCTTGGAAGGGCCGGGATCGTCTGCGTACTGCGTCGCGGAGCCGGTGACAGGCTTCGAACCCGCGACCTGCTGTTTACAAGACAGCTGCTCTACCAACTGAGCTACACCGGCACACACCCGAGGGCGCGGCGACATCCTAGGTGACGCGCGGCGCGCAGTTCGCACCGACGACGGCGCAGTTGCAAGGATGGGCGCATGTCCCTGCTGCGCGAGCCCCACCACGACGGGTCACCGCTGTACGTCGACGACCCGGCCCCCACTCTGGGCCAGGCGGTCGCCGTACGAGTGCGCGTCAGCAACGCGGATCCACTCGATGCCGTGTGGCTGCGCACCACGTACGACGCGGAGCCCGTCTTCCACGAGGCGCGGCCCGTGCGCGACGACGGCCGGGCGACGTGGTGGGAGGCCCTGGTCCCGGTGCACAACCCGCGCACCCACTACCGCTTCCTGCTCGTGGACCAGGCGGGCGAGCGTCAGCGGTGGCTGACCGGCGCCGGGCTGGCCGACGTGGACGTCCCCGACTCCGACGACTTCCTCCTCACTGCCCATCCCGAAGCGCCCGACTGGGGCCGAGACGGCGTCGTCTACCAAGTGTTCCCCGACCGCTTCGCCCGATCGGCGGCCGCGGCCGATCACCGGCTCCCGGCGTGGGCCCTGCCTGCGGCGTGGGACGACGAGGTCATCTTCGAGCCCGATGACCCGCGCACCCCCGTCCAGTTCTTCGGCGGCGATCTGGACGGGCTCACCGAGCGCCTGGACCACCTCGCCTCGATCGGGGTCGACATCGTCTACACCACCCCCGTCTTTCCCGGGGAGTCCAACCACCGCTACAACGCGACGACGTTCGACGAGGTCGATCCGCTCCTGGGCGGCGACGCCGCGTACGAGCGCCTCAGCACCGCCGTGCATGCCCGCGGATGGCGGATCCTGGGTGACCTCACCACCAACCACACCGGCGACACCCATGAGTGGTTCACGACGGGACGCGCCGACCCGTCGTCGCCGGAGCACAGCTACTACCACTTCCACCCCGACGGCACGTACGAGTCCTGGATGGGGCACCACACCCTCCCCAAGGTCGACCACACCAGCGCGGGCCTGCGCGCCGCGATGGTCGAGGGCCCCGATTCCGTCGTCGCCCGCTGGCTGCAGCCCCCGTACGACATCGACGGGTGGCGCATCGACGTCGCCAACATGACCGGTCGCCTCGGTGCCATCGACGTGGCCCACGACGTCGCTCGCGGCGTACGGAGAACGGCCGAGGCCCTGCGGCCCGACCCGTGGGTCATCGGCGAGCACAACCACGACGCCGCCGGTGACGTCGACGGTGACGGCTGGCACGGGACCATGAACTACTCCGGATTCTCCTGGCCGCTGTGGAGTTGGCTGCGCGACCCCGCCAGCCCCGCGCGGTCGTTCGGCAGGCCCCTTCCCGTCGCACGGCGCGACGGTGAGGCCTACGTCGACGCGCTGCGCCGCTGGATGGGCCGCTACGGCTGGCGGGCCACCGCCGGCAGCTGGAACATCCTGGGGTCCCACGACTCCGCCCGCATCCGCACCGTGGTCGGCTCACCGCAGGTGCACCGCGTGGCGGCCGGTCTGCAGTTCACGCTGCCGGGCGTCCCCATGGTCTTCGCGGGCGACGAGATCGGCCTCGAAGGCGTCACGGGCGAGGACGCGCGGCGGCCGATGCCGTGGCAGGCGAGCGAGACGTGGGACGCCGAGACCCTCGCGGCGTACGGCGCCCTGGCGCAGCTGCGCCGCAGCCGGGTGGGGCTGCGTCGCGGCGGGTTGCGGTGGGCCCACGCCGATGCCGACGTCGTCGCGTTCCTGCGCGAGCACCCAGACGAACGCCACCTCGTCGTGGCGCGTCGCGGTGCTGGCGGGGAGATCGAGCTGGACGCGCACGACCTGGGCGCGAGCAGCGGCACGCATCTCTTCGGCACCGACGGCGGCAGCGCCGACCTGAGGGCAGTGCACGACCTCATCAGGGTGCCTGCCAGCGAAGGCCCGCGGCTCGACGTGTGGGAGCTCGACGGCTGACGCCCGCTCAGTCCCGCAGCATGCCTCCGGCGTCTCGCCACCACGCAGCCGAGACACGGACCCGCTCAGGAACTTCCGGTCGGGTCGCGAGCTCCCCGAGGACCGGGTGGCTGCTCATGCCGGCCGAGTAGAGCGTCGCTCGGGCGAACCCAGGCTTGCCCGCGTGCTCGAGCAGCATCTGCGCCGGCAGGTGGATCCCGGCCGGCCCGGCTGCGATGAAGGCGGCCTGGCGCATGGAGTCGATGTCGCTGTCGATCCACTCGCCGAACATGCTCGCGTCGTGGGCGAACAGTGAGTACGAGACCCGCCGCAGGATGCGGTCGCGGGCGGCCTCGTCGTCGACCGTGTCGAGCAGGGTCGCGAAGGCCGCGCCCAGGCGGTCGGAGACGCGCGGGAGCGCGTCGAGCAGCATGTAGCTGGTGACCGCACGGGTCTCCCAGTGACCGAAGGCGATGTCATAGAGCAGGCGCGCGAGCATCGGCTGGTCCGTCAGCCCGAGCCCGCGGGTGACATCGTGGGCCGCGGCGACACACGAGACCCACAGGTGGTTGTCGGGTCCCCGCTCTGCGGTGGGCAGCGTCACCGCCGGCGGCAGCGGACGCGTCGGGCGCGCGCTGAGCGCGGGCCGCACGGCGGCCGGGATGAGCCGCAGGAGGTGGGCCGACCACGTGGCGGCCGGGCTGCCGGGCTCGGCGGTGTCGCTGACTGCCACGATGCGCGCGGCCACCGGACCCCAGAACTCTGGCCCAGTGATGGCACCCAGATTTTCGAGTGCCAGCGCCCCACCCACGGCCAAGCCCTCGTCCTCGCCCTCCAGCAGGGTGAGGAACCACTCGACCGCGTCGGGAGTGTTGCACTCGGCCGCGGCGGAGAGGACGTCGTACAGGCCGGCGGCATAAGGGCGGGCCGCGTGCGCCTTGACGGCGTCCAGCACCACCGCGCCGTACGCACTGGAGCGGAGTCGGGCGAGGGCCTCGTACCGCACCGGGTACGGGTGACCCTGACTGCGCGCGAGCTCGGAGATGAGCCGCACGACGATGGCGTACATCTGGGGTGCCGGCAGGCCGATGTTGCCGTCCTGGGCCATCGCGCTCGCCCAGGCGAGCCACTCGCCCGCCTTCACCGGTCGCCCGGACTCGATCGATGCCGTCAACGCCGACAACGTCGCCACGTCTCGGATGACGTGCCCAGGGTCGAGGTCGCGGGGCGAGGAATGCGGGAAGGTGCGGCACAGCACCTCGATCGCGGCACGCAGGGAGCCGCGGGGCATCCCGAAGACACGCTCGTAGCCGTCGATCACGGCGCCGTCGCGACGCTGACCCGTCTCGACCCGCGACAGGTGAGCGGGGCTCGACCCGATGAGGTCAGCCAGCGTGCGCAGGCGGTTGTCGATGCCCGGATCGGCGGTCAGCCGTGCCATGCGCACGGTCCACGCGATCCGTGCCCCCACGTCGATCGTGTCCCCATTGAGCGGCGTCGAGTCCTCGACGGTCCGCATCCGTTCCGCTGCCCCCATGCGCGGAGCATCCCATTACGCGCTGACAGTCGTGAGCGCAATGGCTGGAACCGGGCTCACGTTCCAGAAAATGGACTTCCTGAAACAGAACTCCCTCGGGCCGTCACAGCCGGCAACCGATCCGTCGGCGACTCGCCCTCGGCATGCGGCAGGATCTGCGTCCACTCCGAGACGACGAAGGTGCCGTCCGTTTGCAACTTGACGGTCTGCACGCCGACCGGACGCCCCTCGCGGTAGGTGATCAGGTTGACGTGGGCGTCGCGGCGGGGCTTCGAGCCGAGGGCGATCGCGTACGCCGCCCCGCCCGTCGTGCCGTTGGTCAGCGAGTAGCCCACGGCCCCTGACTCCGCCACCACCTCGGTCGGGCCGGCCTGGACGTGCGTGTGGCCGCCGACGACCAGGTCCACGCACCCGGCCTCCAGCGCAGGCTTGCCGAGGTTGGCGTCGTGCACCAGCAGCGTCGCGACGCGCTCCTCGGACTCGCACGCCCGCTCGCGCAGGGCCTCGGCCACTTCCGAGAAGGTCGCCCCGGTGGTGTCGCGCCAATTGCCCAGCCCGCTCGCCCGGGGGTCGTCGATGCCGAGCAGCAGACCCCCGCCCGGCCCCTCGACGACATCGCCCTCGGGCATGACCCAGCCGGCATCGGTCAGGTGCTCGCGGACGAAGGTTCCGTTGTCGTGGTTGCCAGCGACGGCCCAACGGTCGACGTCGCGGAAGGCCCGGGCCAGCGAGTCCAGGCTGAACGCCTCCCACTCCTGCCCGGTCGAGGTGTCGTCACCGGCGTCCAGGATCGCCGTGGCTCCCGCCTGATCCGCGATCGCGCGGGCGACGTGGTCCATCCCGATGTTGTCGTGCCGGTCGCTCACCAGGATCGCCACCGTCTCCGACGCCTCGGGCGTACGCAGGTCCAACTCGCCGGCCGCGGTCGCTGCCGCGTCGTAGAACTCCTTGGACTTGTCGTAGGTGTCCACCGCACTCAGGAGCAGCCGCTTGCTCTCCACCGTCGTCGTGCCCTGCAGCAGTTCAAGCCCGGCCAGCGCCTCCGGCACCGGGACGGCGCCGTCGAGGAACTCCTCGACGCCGATCCACTCACCCGAGGTGACCCGGGGCACGCGCTCGGCGTCCCAGGGCTGCCACACCAGCACGGGCAGGACCAGCAGCGCCACCGCACCCGCGGCGCCGGCGGGGCGGCGCACCGACCGGTAGAGCTCGTGGCGGCGCGACTTCCCGATGAGGACCCACACGGCCACCGGCATGGCCCCCACCGCGAACCCTCGCAGAGCCGCGGAGACGACCATGTCGACCACCGCGTCGGAGACCTTGGCGATCTGGGCCTCCGGCTCCGCCGCGATGACGGCATAGCGCTCCACCAGCTGGTCCGCCGAGGAGACCTCGCTGGCCCCGAGCTCGATGTCGAGACCGACCGGGCTGCGCAACGGCATCCGCAGGTCCGGCAGCAGGGGCCCGGTGTGGATCACCGCATGGTTGTCCAGACTGGGCCGCACCACGGCCTCGTGCCCGGCGAGCACCATCGAGCGGGAGTCGCCCAGCAGGAACGCCGAACCGCTGACGAAGCCCAGCAGGAGCCACACGGACACCATGAGGGCCACACGCGTCAGGCGTGCGGTGACCGCCACGGTCCTCGGCATCGCTCAGGCTCGCGCCTGGTTGATCGCGTACAGGGCGACCGAGGCAGCGACAGAGGCGTTGAGGGATTCCAGCGAACTGGCGATCGGGATCGAGACGATCTGGTCGCACGTCTCCGCCACCAGTCGGCCCAGGCCCTTGCCTTCGGATCCCACCACGACCACGAGCGGGCCAGCGGCCAGGCCGTCGGGCGCGCACAGCTCGGGCAGCGTCACGTCGCCGTCCGCAGCGAGGCCGACGACCATGCAGCCGGCGTCCTGGTACGCCTTGATCTGACGCGTCATGTTGACCGTCTGGGCGATCGGGAGGCGGGCAGCCGCGCCGGCGCTCGTCTTCCACGCGCTGGCCGTCATGCCGGCCGCGCGCCGCTCGGGGATCACGATGCCGTGAACGCCGAACCCGGCGGCCGAGCGGATGATCGCGCCCAGGTTGCGGGGGTCGGTGATCGAGTCGAGCGCCACGATGAGGGGCGTGTCGCCGCTCTTGACCGCGTCGACGACGAGGTCGTCGGCGTGGGCGTACTCGAAGGCGGGGAGCCGAGCGACGACGCCCTGGTGGACCACGCCGCCGGTCATCCGGTCCATCTCGTGGCGGGTGACCTCGAGAATGCTCAGCCCCTGCTCGGCGGCCATCTTGAAGATCTCGCGCAGCCGACCGTCGCGCTCGGCGCCCTCGGCCACGTGCAGCGACGTCACGGGGATGTGGGCGCGCAGCGCCTCCACCACGGAGTTGCGGCCCGCGATCCACTCGGCCTCGCCGACCGTACGGCGCTTGGGGCGCCCCTGCTGGGCTCGCTCGGACTTCTGCGCAGCCTTGTATGCCTTGTGGTTGGGACGGTCGACCGCCTTGGGAGTGGGCCCCTTGCCCTCGAGGCCGCGGCGGACCTTGCCGCCCGACCCGATGGTCGCGCCCTTGCCGGACTTGCGGATGGCTCCGCGCCGTTGGGAATTGCCTGCCACGTCAGCTCACGCTCCACTTCGGGCCGGACGGGGTGTCGGTCACCTCGATGCCAGCTGCCTTGATCTGGTCCCGGATCGCGTCTGCGCGCGCCCAGTCCTTCGCATCGCGGGCGGCGGTCCGCTCCGCGATCAGTCCTGCCACGAGGGCGTCGACGACGCCCGTGAGTCGGTCGTCGTCCGCCGCCGCGCTCGCGGACCACGCCGGGTCGTACGGGTCGAGCCCGAGGACGTCGAGCATGGCCCGCACCGCACCCGCGATCGCCAGCACCTGCGCCGCGTCGGCGCCGTCGGCCAGCAATTTGTTGCCTTCGCGCACCGTCTCGTGCAGCACCGCCACTGCGGCCGGGGTGCCCAGGTCGTCGTCGAGGGCGTCCGCGTACGCCTGCGGCACCTCGCCCATCGCAGGCTGGGTGCCGGCTACCTCGGCGGCGCGCAGCACGAAGGACTCGATGCGCCGGAACGCCTTGGCGGCCTCGTCGAGCGCCTCGAACGAGAACTCCACGTGCGAGCGGTAGTGAGCGGCCACCACGTAGAAGCGCAGCTCGATGCCGCGCACGCGCTTGAGCACCTCGGGCACGAGGAGGGAGTTGCCGAGCGACTTGCTCATCTTTTCGCCGGCCGTGGTGATCCACGCGTTGTGCATCCAGTACGACGCGAACGGGTGGCCGGCCGCGCGCGACTGCGCCTGCTCGTTCTCGTGGTGCGGGAAGCGCAGGTCCACGCCGCCCCCGTGGATGTCGAACGCCTCGCCCAGGTATTTGCCGGCCATCGCCGAGCACTCGATGTGCCAGCCGGGGCGACCGGGGCCGTACGGGGAGGGCCAGGCCGCGCTCGCCGGCTCGCTGTCCGACTTCCAGCCCTTCCAGAGCGCGAAATCACGCGGGTCGCGCTTGCCGCGCGGGTCGGCGTCGGTGGCGGGCTCCATGTCGTCGACCCGCTGCCGGGTGAGTTCGCCGTACGAGGGCCAGCTGCGCACGTCGAAGTAGACGTCGCCTGAGCCGTCCTGCGCCGCATACGCGTGCCCCGCGTCGATGAGCTGACCGATCAGCTCGAGGATCTCGGGCACGGTGCCGGACGCGCCGGGCTCGTAGGTGGGCGCCATGACGTTGAGCGAGTCCAGGACCCGTCCGAGCTCGCGCTGCATCCGCTGGGCGAGCTCGTACCAGTGCATGCCGCGCTCGGCAGACTTGGCGAGGATCTTGTCGTCGATGTCGGTGACGTTGCGGATGAAGTCGACGTCATAACCCTTGGCCATGAGCCAGCGGCGCAGGACGTCGAAGTTGACCGCGGAGCGCACGTGGCCCACGTGGGGCTCGGACTGCACGGTGAGGCCACAGACGTAGATCCCGACCTTGCCCGCGCGCAGCGGTACGAAGTCGCGGGTCTCGCGGGTGGCGGTGTCGTGGAGCCTCAAAGTCACCCGGCAAGTCTAGGGGGCGCCCACGCTCAGGCCGCAGTCCCCGCGCCCGGGGCCGATTCTGTGACTGGTGTGACCTGTGGGACCTGCCGGGTTATCGTCGCGGGGTGTCCCGCGCCACTCTCCGGCTCCGCCGCCGCACGTCGACCCGCACCCTGGCCGTACTGACGACGCTCGCCCTGCCACTGGGCCTGCTCACCGCCACCAGCGGGTCAGCCGCCGACGCCTCCCACGACCCGGCTGCCCACGACCCGGCTGCCGGGCGCCGCACCGCGCAGATCGGGCACGTGTCGTGGGGCACCAACGCCGACTTCCTCGCTGGGCGCCGGGGCAACGCCACGGTGGTGGGCGACACGGTCGTGATCGGCAAGCCGAAGCGCCGCAAGGTGCACGGCCGCGTCTATCGCACCGGCACCTGGACCTCGCCCTGGGTGACGCCGGGGTTCGACTCCACGCAGATCCTTCCGTCCTGGGAGGCCACCACCTCCGGCGACGCCTTCGTCCGGGTGCAGATCCGCGCCCGCGGCACCGACGGCGCGCAGGGCAGCTGGGACACGATCGCCGACTGGGCCCTCGACAACCCCAAGGTGCGCCGTACGACGTTCTCGGGGCAGAGCGACGACCTCGGCAAGGTCTCCGTGGACACCTGGCAGGCCACCTCCACCGTCACCGCCTGGCAGGTACGCGTGGTCATGTTCAAGGGCCGCGGCAAGGGCCACACGGTTGCCCTGGAACGAGTCGGAGCGGTCGCGAGCGCCCCCCGCACGCTGGGGGCCACCTCGCAACCCGGAGCGGCGGCGGGGACCGTACTCCCCGTCCCGTCGTACTCACAGATGACCCATCGCGGGCACTACCCCCAGTTCGGCGGCGGCGGCACCGCATGGTGCTCGCCCACCTCGACGGCCATGGTGCTCGCGGGGTACGGCCTGATCCCGCCCGTCGTCGGCGTGCCCGCCAACCACACCGACGCGGTCGTCGACCACACGGCACGGCGCGTGTACGACCACGGCTACTCGGGCACGGGCAACTGGGCCTTCAACACCGCCTACGCCGCCACGCTGGTGGCCGGGGACGCGTACGTGACCCGCATGGCCGACCTCGCCGAGGCCGAGACCTACATCGCCCAGGGCGTTCCTCTGGTGCTGTCGATCGCGTTCTCCCGTGGGCAGCTGACCGGAGGCCCGCTCACCTCGAGCAATGGCCACCTCATCGTGCTCGTCGGCTTCGACGCCGCCGGCAACCCGGTCGTCAACGACCCGGCCGGAGCCAGCAACGGCGCCGTGCGGCGGACGTACGACCGCGCCGAACTGGAGAAGATCTGGCTCACCGCCAGCAACGGCACCGCGTACGTGATCCGCAACTCCTGATCCTGCCCGCCTGAACGTGCCCGCCTGACTCCAGGGGGCCGCACGGCTCACGCGTCCGGGCGCACCACCGAGAACTCCACCGTGTGCCAACCGGTGGCGCCATCGGGCTTGGGATCGGTGCGGACACTCGTCTGCACGTTGCCCTCAGCGTCGGTCACGCGCGCGACCAGCAGGTGGTCGCCGGGGGCGACGGTGAACTCGTGGGTCCACTGGGCCCACGTGTCGGGCCCGGCCGTGCCGCCCAGCGTGGCGACCATCCACTCGCCGCCGTCGAGGGACACCTCCACCCGGTCCACGCCGGAGGGCGGAGCCCACGCCACCCCGCCCACCCTGAGCACGCCCGGATCCACCTGCTCCCCGGCCGCCGGGACGTCGATGCGGGCACTCGGCTTGATCGGGGCCCGCACCGACCAGCCGTCGTCGGCAAAGTCGTCGTCGAGGACGGCGAAGCGCGTCACCTCGAGGTCCACGACCCACTTGGCCGCCGAGACGTCGCCGAAGAGCCCCGGCACGATCGTACGAGCGGGGAAGCCATGCTCGATGGGCAGCGGGCGCCCGTTCATCCCCACCGCGAGCATGGCCCCGCGGTCATCGGTGAGGGCGCTCAGCGGTGTGGCGCACTTCCACCCGTCGGCGCCCGTCTGGACGACGCAGTCGGCGCCGGCCTTGACCCCCGCCGATGCCAACAGCTCGCTCAGCAGCACGCCCGACCACCACGCGTTCCCGATCTGGTCGCCGCCGACCTCGTTGTGCACGCCGGCCAGCGTGATCCATGACTCGGTGAGCTCGCGGCTGACCATCTCGCGGTAGCTCACGCGCAGTTCGCGGTCGACCAGACCGTGGATGCGCAGCCACCACTCGTCGGGTTCCACGGCTGGCACCGCGAACGACTCGTGGTGGACGAAGAACTCCTCGGTCGGCGTCTGCCAGGCGCTGACACCGGGCACACCCAACTCCGCAGAGGCCGGCATCCGCCCGCGCGTCAACCCCTCCAGGCGGAGCAGGCGACGCATCTCGGCGACGTGGCGCCGGTCGGTCCCGATGACGCGGCTGACGACGCCGAGCGCGATCGAGCTCACCGCGACCACACCCACCGCGATCAGGAAACCCCGACGCCCGGGTGCGCCCGCCTCCTCCCGCACCGAGGTGCGCTCCAGGAGCAGCGCCAGCAGCTCCATCAGGAGCGCTGCCGTGCCCGCACCAATGACGAACGGCGACACATCCTGGAGCCGTACGTGCTCGGCGCCGACGAGGGTTGCGGCCGCGCCGATGGCGGACAGCACCGCCCACAACGGGAGCGGCGCCCACCAGTGGGTGCGCCGCAGCATCCCCGCCCACGCGAAGCCGGCCCCGAGCAGAGCCACGAGGACCACGATCAGCAGCCCAGCGCCCGCGCCGCCGAGGAACCCGAGGGCGCGCTGGACGAACTCCTCCGGAGTCACTTGGGCGAGGACGTCAGTGATGGCCATGAGCGGCGCATCCCGGATCGTGAACACCATGGACGCGGCGTACGACGCTGCGGTGCCTGCGACTCCCGCAGCCACCCCAGCCAGCGCCCAGCGCCCCTGCTCGGTGTCCATCCGGACATTGTGTCGGAGACCACTGCGCCTGACCGATTCACCCTGCGGCATCATCGCAGTGTGAACATCCCGCGCACCGGCATCGGCACCGACGTCCACCGCCTCGTGGAGGGTGTGCCCATGCACGTGGCTGGCCTGCACTTCCCCGATGAGGCGTGCGGATTGGAGGGGCACTCGGACGCCGACGTCGCCGCCCACGCGGCGTGCGACGCCCTCTTCTCCGCCGCAGGCCTGGGGGATCTGGGCAGCAACTTCGGCACCGCCGAGCCGCAGTGGGCGGGCGCATCCGGGGCCACTCTGCTCGCGGAGACGGCGCGGCGCGTCCGCGCGGCCGGGTTCGAGATCGGCAACGTGGCGGTCCAGGTGATCGGCAACCGCCCCCGGCTCGGGCCACGACGCGCTGAGGCCGAGGCCGCCCTCTCCGCTGCGGCAGGCGCGCCGGTGACGGTGTCGGCCACGACCACCGACGGGCTCGGCCTGACGGGACGCGGCGAGGGCGTCGCCGCGATCGCGACTGCGCTCGTCGTACGAGGGTGACGTCCTCCGGACCCGCTCGGCGCTCCTGCAGATAGCCTGCGAGCGTGCCTGCCGCTCTCGTCGTTCTCGCCGCTGGCTCCGGTTCGCGCGTGGGAGCCGGGGTCAACAAGGTGCTCCTGGAGATCGCCGGGGTGCCGTTGCTGGCCCGAACCCTGCTCGACGCCCTGTCGGTGCCCGACGCCGCGAGGGTGGTGGTCGTCGTCCGGCCGGGCGAGGAGGCAGAGGTCTCCGAGGCCTTGGCGCCCCACCTCGGTGATCGTGAGGTGTGGATCGTGCGCGGTGGCGCGACGCGTCACGCCTCGGAGTGGGCGGCCGTACGCGCCCTCGCCGACGCCATCACCACCGGCGACGTCGACGTCGTGGCCATCCATGACGGTGCCCGCCCGCTGGCCGGGCGCGCCCTGTGGGAGGCCACCATCGATGCCGCTCGCGAGCGGGGCGGCGCGATCCCGGTGGTTCCGGTCGAGGGACTGCTGCACACGGATCTGGGCATCCCCGCCGCCAGCCTCGGCGCTGTCCAGACACCCCAGGCGTTCCGGGCGCCCGACATGCTCGCGGCCTACACCGCCGCAGACGCCGAGGGGTTCGAGGGCACCGACACGGCCGCATCGCTGACTCGCCACGCCGCGTTGGAGATCGTCGCCGTTCCCAGCACGGCGAGGAACCTCAAGGTCACGTTCCCCGAAGACGTCGCTCTGGCCGAGGCACTGCTGGACGCAACGGCTCAGTAGCCGAGCAGTTCACGCTCGTCGGACCCGGGAGCGGTGAGGGCCTCCAGCACGCGCAGGTCCTCCTCGGAGGCGACACGTCGACCCTGCGCGGGTGCGGGGATCGTACGGACCGGGCGTCCTGCGGCGGCCAAGCCGCTGACGAGAGCGGCCAAGTCGCTGCCCGGCGGGCCGTCGAGGGCCGCCACGACGCTCGAGGGAAGGACGACCGGGCTCGTCACGGCGATCAAGTCGTCCCGGTCCACCGTCGCGCCCACCTGCCCGTCGGCGATGACCTTGACGGTGTCGGTCACGGGCCTGACGCCGACGACCACGCTGTCCTCGGCCAACGACACCTCGACGCACTCGGCCACGAACTCAGCCGGCGTCATCGGGCACAGCGCATCGTGCAGGACGATCGGCCAACCCTCAGCCTGGATCTGGTCCCAGCCCGAGTCCAGGTCGACGGTGCGGACACCGGCCTGCCCCAGCGCCCACGCGGCGCAGGCCACCAGCGACTCGCCGTGCACGAGCGCGTACGGCAGGTGTCCCCGGTCGGCGTCGACGACGCTGCCCACCACGATGGTCTCGTCTTCGTAGTCAGTCATCGCCGTCCATCGTAGGCCCGCCTCCAGCTCGCTCCTCCGGCTCGCTCCGGGCCATGCGTCGTGGGGCCGGACGTCAGGTCCCGGCCCCGCAATGAATCGAGGGCCCCACGGCGTGAACCGTGGGGCCCTCGATCGGGACGACAGATGAAATCAGGAGGCGAGAACCTCGTCGAGCATCGCCTCTGCCTTGTCCTCGTTGGTCTTCTCAGCAAGCGCGAGCTCGGAGACCAGGATCTGGCGCGCCTTGGCCAGCATCCGCTTCTCGCCGGCCGACAGGCCGCGGTCACGCTCGCGGCGCCACAGGTCGCGGACGACCTCAGCCACCTTCATCACGTCACCGGAGTGCAACTTCTCCAGGTTGGCCTTGTAGCGGCGCGACCAGTTGGTCGGCTCCTCCACGTGCGCTGCCCGCAGCACGCTGAAAACGCGCTCAAGGCCTTCCTTGTCCACCACGTCGCGGACCCCGACCAGATCGAGGTTGCACGCGGGCACTCGGACAACGAGGTCCTGCTGGGCAACGATCCGAAGAACGAGGTACTGGCGGTCCTCCCCCTTGATCTTCCGCATCTCGATGTCCTCGATGACTGCGGCCCCGTGATTGGGATAGACAACCGTTTCGCCGACGGTGAAAGTCATGTGTTCAGTTCCCCTTCCTAGGTGAGCAGTCTAACACGCCGATCCACGTACTCCCGACGCGTTTGCGCAGGTCAGAGGCCATGCGCGGGCTTGACAGACTCCCGGTCGGTGTGGTGGCCCGCGAGAATCGGCCGCCGTTTGCCTGTCAGATGCGTGCCCGAAACACCCCGTACGACACGCGTTCGAGGTCGTGAGCCTGCTCACACACAAGCAGTACGGTGCCCACCGTTCACCGGGCCGGGGCCCGCGCCGGGGCGCGACGGGGCTAGCATGAGCCCGTACGTGCGGCCGCTGGGGTCGCGCCGTCAGACGACCTGCGAAGGCCCTGATCATGCAGCTGCGACGTTCCTTCGTCACCGCCTCCTTGGCAGTGGCGCTCGTCCTCCCCCTCTCCGCGTGCGGAGCGGTCGACCGGATCCGTGGTTTCGACTACGCGACGGACTCCGTCTACACCCCCGCCGCGGGCACCAACGACCGCAGCGGCAACGTCGACCTGCTCGGCGCGGCTGTCGTCGCCGCGCAGCACGGCGCGGGCACGCTCGTCGTGTCCCTGGTCAACGGTGACACCGAGGCGTCCTCGGAGCTCACCGGCGTCACCGGCACGTACACCCCCACCGGCGGCAGCGCCAGCGAGGTCACGACGGAGGCGTTCGAGCCCGTCGAGGTGCCCGCCAAGGGCCTGGTCAACCTCGCCGACACCGAGACGCCGATCGTCGTCACCGGTGACTTCGAGGCCGGCAACATGCTGGTCCTCACCTTCACCTTCGCCGACGGGCAGACCACCAGCTTCGACGTCCCGGTGGTGTCCAACTTCCACGGCGACTGGGCCGGCCTGGACCGTTCCCCGGGTGCCGAGGACGTCGAGCCGCCGGCCGATGCCGAGGCCCCCTCGGGTCACTGAGGGAGCGCGCGATGACGTACACCCTGATCCTGCTCCGCCACGGCGAGAGCGAGTGGAACGCCAAGAACCTGTTCACCGGCTGGGTCGACGTGGCCCTCACCGAGAAGGGTCGCGCCGAAGCGGTGCGCGGCGGCGAGCTCCTGCGCGAGGCCGGCGTCCTGCCCGACGTCGTGCACACCTCCCTGCAGCGGCGCGCCATCAACACGGCAGCGCTCGCGCTGGACTCCGCCGACCGCCACTGGATCCCGGTCAAGCGCGACTGGCGCCTCAACGAGCGCCACTACGGCGCCCTCCAGGGCAAGGACAAGAAGCAGACCCTCGCCGAGTTCGGCGAAGAGCAGTTCATGACGTGGCGCCGTTCGTTCGACGTCCCGCCGCCGCCGCTGGCCGACGACGACGAGTTCTCCCAGGTCGGGGACCCGCGCTACGCCGACCTCGGCGACGCGCTTCCGCGCACCGAGTGCCTCAAGGACGTCATCACGCGTCTGCTGCCGTACTTCGACACCGAGATCGCGGGCGACCTGAAGGCCGGCAAGACCGTCCTCATCGCCGCCCACGGCAACTCGCTGCGCGCCATCGTCAAGCACCTCGACGGCATCTCGGACGATGACATCGCGGGCCTGAACATCCCCACCGGCATGCCGTTGGTCTACCAGCTCGACGAGGACCTCAAGCCCGTCGTACCGGGCGGCGAGTACCTCGACCCCGAGGCCGCCGCAGCCGCCGCTGCCGCGGTCGCCAACCAGGGCCGCTGACCCGGACCGAACTCGTACGAAGCCCCCGACCTCATGGTCGGGGGCTTCTGCGTTCCTGGTGTCTCCCCTGCCCGCCGGGCTCGGCGTCATACAAACCCCGCCCGCCCGGCCACGCGTCATACAAACCCCGCCCGCCCGGCCACCCGTCATACAAACCGGCACCTATACGTCCCACTCCGCATGACACAGCCCCGGACAACGCCGATCCGTATGACGCACAGCGCCCAGGCGCCCGTCTCCGGGCCGCGTCATACAAACCCCTCCCACCGGGCCACCCGTCATACAAACCCGCACCTATACGCCCCACTCCGCATGACACAGCCCCGGACAACGCCGATCCGTATGACGCACAGCGCCACCAAGCCCGTATGTATGACGCACAGCGCCCAAAGCCCCGTACGTATGACGCAACGCCGCACCACGCACATCCGTATGACGCACGGCGCCCAGGCAGTACGGAGGGCGCAGCCTCAGGCGCGCTCGGGCGCCTCACCGGTGACGACGTAGACGACCCGGCCCGCCACGGAGACGGCGTGATCAGCGATGCGTTCGTAGTAGCGACCCAGCAGGGCCACGTCGATCGCGGGCTCGACGCCATGGGACCAGGCTTCGGAGAGCAGTTGGGAGAACGAGACACGGCGCAGCCGGTCCATCTCCTCGTCGTCGCGGCGCAGCATCGTGGCGGCGTCGACATCGCGTTCGGCGATGATCTCGCCGACGCGGCGGACCATGTCTTGGGCGGTGTCGGCCATCGCCTGCAGAGTGGGGCGTACCTCCTCGGGCACCGCCACGTGCGGCACCCGCATCCGGGCGATCTTGGCGACGTGGGCGGACAGGTCGCCCATCCGTTCGAGCTCGCTCACCATGCGCAGGGCGGAGACGATCGTACGAAGGTCTCCGGCCACCGGCTGCTGGAGCGAGAGCAGTGAGAAGGACGCGTCCTCGATGCGCTCGCGGCGGGCGTCGATGACGGCATCCGCGCTGATGACCCGTTCGGCGACGATCGCGTCGGACGTCATCAGCGCGACGGTCGCCTCACGTACGGCCGTCTCGACGAGCCCGCACATGGTGCCGAGGTCGATGAAGATGCCGTCAAGTTGATCCTGGAACGCCTCTCGCATGGTGGCAACGTAGGGCGCCAAGGTGTCCGGTTCGCACCTCGCGGTGAACAGGCGGTGAACACTGCGCCACTGGAGCTGCGAACGCTCAGAACCACCCCGCCACGGTGCGTACGATCGGCGTGTGGACCCCACGACCCAAGCCCTGCTGGCGGCGATCGCCGCGAGTGTGGTGACCGGTGGCGCGCTCACGGCCTTCTACCTCAGCGAGCGCCAGCGCACGAAGATGCCCGACACCGCCCCGCCCGCGATCGACCCGGGCATCTCGAAGGTGCTCTCGGTGCTGCGCTCCAGTGCTCTGGTCCTCGACGAGTCCGATGCCGTCCTCACTGCCTCTGCTCCCACGTACGCGTTCGGACTCGTGCGGGACGGCGAGGTGCAGGTGGAGGCTCTGCTCGACCTGGTCCGGCAAGTCCGCCGCGACGGTCAGATCCGCGAGAGCGAACTCCAGATCGACGGCCCCGACGGCACACCCGCCCGCACCCTGACGGCCCGCGTGGCCCCCTTGAGTTCACGCCAGGTCCTGGCGCTCGTGGACGACCGCACCCGCGAACTGCGGGTCGAAGCCGTACGCCGTGACTTCGTCGCCAACGTCAGCCACGAACTCAAGACGCCGGTGGGCGCCATCAAGTTGCTGGCAGAGGCCGTCGCCGACGCCGCCGACGACCCCGAGGCCGTCCAGCGGTTCGCGGGCCGCATGGTGACCGAGAGCGACCGCCTGACCACGCTGGTGCAGCAGATCATCGAGCTGTCGCGGCTGCAGAGCTCGGACCCCATGGACCGGCCCAGCGCCGTGAGCCTCGACGACGTGGTCACCGACGCGCTCGACATGATCGCGACGAAGGCCAGCGCCCGGCAGGTGAGCGTGGTGTGTTCCGGCGACCAGGGGCTGGAGGTGTACGGCTCCGCCGACCAGGTCGGCGCCGCCGTCAGCAACCTGGTGGCCAACGCGGTCGCGTACTCCCAGGAGGGCGCGCGCGTCGTCATCGCCACCCGCAAGGTGGGCGAGACGGCCGAGATCTCCGTGGTCGACCAAGGAATCGGCATCCCCCAGCACGAGATCGAGCGGATCTTCGAGCGCTTCTATCGCGTGGATCCCGCCCGGCATCGCTCGACCGGCGGCACCGGACTCGGTCTGTCCATCGTCAAGCACGTCGCCGCCACCCACGGTGGAGAGGTGCGCGTGTGGTCCGTCGAGGGCGAGGGGTCGACGTTCACGCTGACCCTGCCCCTGATGCCATCACCCACGAATTCGCCGACGCCGCAGGCGTCGGACACTGCAGGCGCGCAGGCGCCGAGCGCGGGCACCGAGGCCCGCGCCATCCAGACTGATCAGGAGGTACGCCGGTGACCCGGGTGCTCGTCGTGGAGGACGAAGAGAGCTACAGCGACGCCTTGGCGTACATGCTCCGCAAGGAGGGCTACGAGGTCGCGATCGCCGCCGACGGCCACGCCGCGATCGCGGAGTTCGACCGCAACGGCGCCGACATCGTGCTGCTCGACCTGATGCTGCCCGGGCTGCCCGGCACCGAAGTGTGCCGCACGATCCGGCAGTCCTCGAACGTCCCGGTGATCATGGTGAGCGCCAAGGACGACGAGGTCGACAAGGTGGTCGGGCTCGAACTCGGCGCCGACGACTACGTCACCAAGCCGTACTCTCCGCGCGAGCTGACGGCCCGCATCCGGGCCGTGCTGCGCCGCGGCACCGAACCCGAACTCATGCCCGACACCCTCGAGGCGGGTCCCGTACGGATGGACGTCGAGCGTCACGTCGTCACGGTCAACGGCACCGAGCAGCGCTTCCCCCTCAAGGAGTTCGAGCTGCTGGAGATGTTCCTGCGCAACCCTGGCCGGGTGCTGACTCGCGGGCAGCTCATCGACCGCGTCTGGGGCTCCGACTACGTCGGGGACACCAAGACGCTCGACGTGCACGTGAAGCGGCTGCGCAGCAAGCTGGAGCCCGATCCGGGCGCCCCGCAGTACCTCATCACGGTGCGTGGTCTGGGCTACAAGCTCGACGTGTGAGGCAGTGGCCGGAAGTCGCGGTGCGACGTCCGAATTCCGCTGGCAGCCCGAGCCGGGGCGTCCGTAGAGTTGGTCCGTGACCGAGCCCGCCACCACCCAGCTCGAGGCGGTGGCCGACGAGTCGCCCACCGCTCCGCTGTGGCTCACGCTGACCGCAGCCGGCACCACCCTCGTGCTGTGGGCGAGCGCCTTCGTCGGGATCCGACACCTGGGCGCGAGCGTGCCACCGGGGCCGCTGTCCCTCGTACGGCTCGCGGTCATGCTGCTCGCGCTGCTCGTGCTCATGAGGGGACGGATCAGTCGGCTGCCGTCGCGCACCGAGTGGACGCTGATCCTCGTGGGCGGTGCGAGCTGGTTCGGGATCTACAACCTGACGCTCAACGAGGCCGAGCGGCGCATCGACGCCGGCACGGCCGCCCTGGTCGTCCAGGTCGGGCCCATCCTGGTCGGCCTGCTGGCCGTGTCGTTCCTGGGTGAACGGCTGACCCGGTGGATGGTGCTGGGGATGGCGATCGGCTTCGGCGGTGTGGTCCTGATCGCCCGCGGGCAGGCCGGGCACAGCGAGGGCGATGTCGTCGGGGTCATGCTGGCGCTCGTGGCCGCTCTGACGTTCGCCGTCGGCGTGCTCACCCAACGCCGCCTGCTCGTCACCATGCGGCCCGTGGAGCTGACGTTCTGGTACGCCTTGGTCGGCCTCGTGGTCTGCCTGCCGTGGAGCGCCCAGACCGTGAGTGTGCTCAGCGGCGCCAGCGCCAACACCTGGTGGTGGCTGCTCTACCTGGGGGTGTTCCCCTCCGCGATCGCGTTCTCCACGTGGGCGTACGCGCTCTCGCACGCCCCCAACGCGGGCACCTTCGCCCAGTCGACCTTCCTGGTGCCGTTCATCACGACCCTCATGGCCTGGCTGATGCTCGACGAGGTCCCGCCACTGGCAGCGTTCGTCGGTGGCGCCCTATGCATCGCCGGGGTGCTCGTGGCTCGGCGCCCACCCCGCGCCGCGACCTGATCAGTCCTCGGCGGTCTCGAGCCATCCCCGGAACGCCTCCAGGTTGGCCAGGGACTCACCGCGCGAGACGCGCCACTCCCACTCCTTGCGGATCGAGGTGGCGAAACCGAGTTCGAGGACCGTGTTGAAGGACGAGTCCGCGTTCTCCAGCACCGAACCCAGCACGCGGTCCAGCTCGTCGAGGGTCGCGCTCGCCAGCGGCAGCCGCGCCTCCAGGTAGATGTCGCCGGAGGCGTCCACGGCGAACGAGACGGCGTACATCCGCAGGTTGCGTTCCAGCAGCCAGCGGTGGACGCGCTCGTGGTTCTCGTCGGGGTTGCGGCACACGAAGGCGTGCACCGCCAGCGCGTGCGGCCCGACGTCGAGGCGTACGGGCGTCTGCAGCTTCTTCTCGCCGGGCAGGGAGAAGGAGTAGGAGGAGCCGGGGAGGACCTCGTACGCGAGGTCGTTGGCCTGCAGCCACGCCTCCACCGCGGCGGCGGCCGCCACCACGTCAGGCCGAGGCTGGGCGCTCGGCTCGCTCATCGGACGAGCTCCGTCGCGACGTGGGTGCGGGCGACCTCGTAGGCACGCAGCGTGGCCTGGGCCGTTCGCTCCCACGAGAACTCCGCGGCCTGACGCACGGCACCGGACCGCATCCGGGCCAGGAGGTCGGGGTCCTCGATCAGGCGTCGTAGGGCTGCGGCCCAGTCGGCCGGCTCGTGGGTGTCGACGAGGAGGCCCGAGACCTCGTGGGCGACGACCGTACGGAGTCCGCCGACCGCCGCGGCGACGACGGGAGTTCCGGCCGCCTGGGCCTCGACGGCGACGAGGCCGAACGATTCGTTGTACGAAGGGACGGCGACCAGGGTTGCTGCGGAGTACCACTGCGAGAGCGTGCGCTGGTCCACCGGGGGGACGAAACGCACGACGTCGGCGATACCCAACTCGGCGGCCAGGTCGACCAGCGCAGTGGGGCGTTCGAGGCCGGATCCGGACGGCCCGCCCACGACGGGCACGACCACACGGCTGCGCAGCTCGGGCGAGTTCTGGAGCAGGACGGCGACGGCGCGCAGCAGCACGTCGGGGGCCTTCAGCGGCTGGATGCGGCCCGCGAAGAGGAGGACCACGGCGTCGGCGTCCAACCCCAGCGCGACCCGCGCGAGCGTACGGTCAACGGGACGGAAGACCTCGAGATCGACGCCGGGGTGCACCACGTGGACCCGGTCCGGGGCCGCGTCGTACATCTCGATGAGCTGGCCGGCCTCCACGTCGGTGTTGGCGATGAGGAGGTCGGCGGCCTCCACGACCTGCTCCTCGCCGATGACCCGGGCCACCGGTTCGGCGGCGTCGCCCTCGGCCAGCGCTGCGTTCTTGACCTTCGCCATCGTGTGCATCGAATGGATCAGCGGCACCTGCCAGCGGTCGCGGGCCAATGCCCCGACCTGGCCCGACAGCCAGTAGTGGGAGTGGACCGCGTCGTAGTGCCCGATCGGCTGCGTGGCCTCGGCCCGCAGCACCTCGCGCGCGAACGTGCAGAGCTGGCCCGGCAACTCCGTCTTGGTGAGACCCTCGAACGGGCCCGCGTGCACGTGGTGCACCAGCACCCCGTCAGCGGCCTCCACCGTGGCCGGGAGGGCCGAGGAGGTGGCGCGCGTGAACACGTCCACGTCGAGGCCGCGCGCCGCGAGGCGGCGGGACAGCTCGATGACGTACACATTCATGCCGCCCGCGTCGCCGGTGCCCGGCTGGTCGAGCGGCGAGGTGTGCAGGCTGATCATGGCGACCCGGTCCAACGCTGCCTCCTGTCCGCAGAGTCATCCGTGGAACTGAACCCACGCCCACGCCGGTTGATTCCCTGCAGTCTCCCCCACCTGCGAGTGGGGCGCCCCTCAGGATTCTGCCGTGCCCTGGTGGAAGATCTGCTGCCACCCGCCAGCGGTCCGCTTCCACAGCGAGCTGCGCAGCGTGCTGTCGGCGGAGGTGACCGCGCGCCACACCAGGAGCAGGGTGTCGGGGGCGACGTCGACGACGTCGATCACCTCGAGCTCGACGGCGCCGATGGGACCGATGGACTCGAGCAGGTCGGCGCGGTTCCACAGGCGTCCGCTGCGCCCGATCTCCTGCCAGTCGGGGTGCAGGAGGGCGGCCACCGCGCTGCGATCACTGCGTACGGCGTCGCTGAGCAGCTCGCGCTCACGCGCCACAATCTCTTCGGCGGGGGTGAGGACCGAGGACGGCTCCGCCTCGAGGTCGCTGAAGAGGTCGGGTTCGGGTTCGGGCGTCCGAGCGCTCGGCGCGGCCTGCACCGCGCTGGCCTCCGGCTGGGCGCCTGCCCCGGGGAAGCCCGGCCCGGCGGGCGGCACGTCGCCGCGCTGGTAGGCGGCCGCCGCCGCGTTGGCCAAGCGGTCAGCCGCCTCGTTGAGCGGGTGCCCGGCGTGCCCCTTGACCCACCTGAACTCCACGCGACGCCCCTGCATGGCCACGTCGATGGCCTGGATGATCTCCAGGTTCATGACGGGCTTCTTGTCCTTCTTGCGCCACCCGTTGCGCTTCCAGCCCGCCATCCACTTGGTGATCGTGTTGATGACGTACGTGCTGTCGCAGTGGACCAGCAGGTCCTCGTCGAGGTGCGCGGTCTGGCGCAGCAGGTCGAGGACTCCCATCAGCTCGCCCATGTTGTTCGTGCCGTGGGGCCAACCGCCGCTGGCCCAGCACGTGTCGTCGACGTACCAGGCCCAGCCGGAAGGCCCGGGGTTGCCGAGGGCGGATCCGTCTGCGGCGGCAATGATCGTCACGGCGCACGATCCTGCCACGATGGGTGCGTGGAGCAGCAGCAGCGTCGAACAGCAGTGGTCACCGGAGCCTCCAGCGGGATCGGGGCGGCCACGGCGCGCGTCCTGGCGCGTGAGGGTTTCCGAGTCGTGTGCGCCGCCCGACGCCTCGAGCGGATCGAGGCACTGGCCGCCGAGATCGGCGGCGTGGCCGTCGCGTGCGACGTCACCGACGACGCCTCCGTGGCCGCCCTGGCCGCGGGTCTGGAGGAGGTGCACGTGCTGGTGAACAACGCCGGCGGCGCCTTCGACGGGGACCGGGTCGAGTCCGGGGACCTGGCGGGGTGGCGGCAGGCGTACGAGGTCAACGTGATCGGTCTCGTACGGGTCACCCAGGCGCTGCTGGGTGCCCTGCGCGCCAGCGGTGACGGGCTCATCGTGACGGTCGGCTCCATCGCGGGGCGCGTCTCGTACGAGAACGGCGGCAGCTACACCACTGCCAAGTCGGCGGCACGGGTCGTGACGGAGACGCTGCGCCTCGAACTCAACGGCGAGCCGATCCGCGTCTCGGAGATCGCGCCCGGGATGGTGCGGACGGACGAGTTCGCGCTCGTACGCTTCGACGGCGACGCCGAGCGAGCCAACGCCGTGTACGCCGGGGTGGACGAGCCGCTGGTCGCCGAGGACATCGCAGACGCGATCGGCTGGATCGCCACGCGTCCCTCCCACGTCAACATAGACGAACTCGTCATCAAGCCGCGCGCCCAGGCCGCGCCGCACAAGGTGCACCGCACGCTCTGACCCGACGCGCGTCGCGGTCGGGGCTACCGGCAGGTACGGCATGTGGGAGACTGCACGCGTGCAGACCATCGGACTCGTCGGCGGCATGAGCTGGGAATCCAGCGCGGTGTACTACCGGGACCTCAACGTGGGCATCCAGGAACGTCTGGGCGGCCTGTCCTCCCCGCGTCTGGTGCTGAGCACCGTCGACTTCGCGGAGTTGACCGACCTCGAGGAAACCGAGCGCTGGGACCAGATCGGCCAGCTGCTCGCCTCCGCGGCCCAGGGCGTCGAACGCGCCGGCGCGGACTTCCTGATGCTGTGCACCACGACGTTCCACAAGGTGGCCGACGAGGTCGAGGCCGCAGTCTCGATCCCGCTCCTGCGCCTGGGTGACGTCGTCGCCGAGGCCGTGGTCGCGGCCGGCATCACCAAGGTCGGCCTCATCGGCACCAAGGTCGCCATGAGCGAGACGTTCTTCACCGACCGCTTGGCGCGCCAGGGTCTCGAGGTCGTCGTCCCCGACTCGTCCCACTTCGACTTCCTCAACAGCGCGATCTACGAGGAACTCGTCCACGGCGTCGTCGTCCCGCGCACGCGGGCGAAGGTCATCGAGATCATCAACGAACTCTGGGACGCCGGCGCCGAGGGAGTCCTGCTCGGCTGCACCGAGCTCGAACTGCTGATCAAGCAGGCCGACGTCGAGATTCCGGTCTTCCCCTGCACCACGCTGCACGTCCAGGCAGCGCTGGACCGGGCGCTCGCCTGACGTACGTCTTGGCGTACGGCCGGCGTACGGCCTGTGCGTCATGCAGACCGGCCCGGGCCCGCGTCATACAAACCCGTCGCCTGGCCGGGATGCGTCATACGAACCCGCCCGGAGCCTCGCCGCGTCATACAAACCCGCACCCATAGGTGCGCGTTCGTATGACGCACAGCCCGGCCCGACACGTACGTATGACGCACAGCCCGGCCCCACGCATTCGTATGACGCACAGCCCAGCCCGACACGTATGTATGACGCATTGCCCGGCCCGACACGTACGTATGACGCCGCCCCCCGGGACCTGGCCGCAACGTATGACGCTCCAGCGCACAGGGCGCTGACCCAATCGCGCGGGATCAGCGGCCGTCGGGGTGGCAGCGGCGTACGGCGTCCGCCAGGGAACGCAAGGAGTCGGAGAGATCCTGCTCCGCGACGCGTACGGGCTCCGAGGCCCCGACCTGGAAGGTGTAGGAGAACCGGTCCGGCTGCGGGAGGTTGGACTTGCCGAGCCCCGAGAGCGCCTGCTCTGACTCGACGCGAGCGAGGGCCGTACGGACGTCCGCCACCGCCGGGTCGGGTGAGTCGAGGTCGACCTCGAAGTGCTGGGTGATCCCCGCGAACCCTCCCGACCGTGACACACGCAGGCTGCTGGCCGGGACTGCGACGACAGGGTCGAGAGCGGGGGCAGCGGCGCCGACCCCCACCTGCGCCCATGCCGAGGCCACGGCATCGACCCGCTCCCCCGCGGCGGCGATCGTGGCCGCGGCAAAGGAGGCGAAGTCTGCGTCCGGCCCCACCGTCCCCGACGTCAGGGCGGCGTACCAGATCGCCCCCGCCCCGGCCAGACTCCCACCACCGATCGCGGTGGCGGCGAGGTGGAAGGCGCGGTTGGGGATGCCCGAGTTGAGATGCACTCCGCCGTTGTCGTCGGCTGTGTCGACGTAGTCGTCCATGTGCCCGACCTGAGGGTCCTTGCCCAGCCGCGGGTCGTCGTACGCGGTCCCCGGCGCCGCCATGTCCCGCAGCGCCCGCGCCTGGACGCCGGATCGGAACAACCCCTCTCCGATGAGCCAGTCAGCCTCGGTGGCCGTCTGGCCGAGCACTCGCTGCTTGAGGCAGGCGGCGAACACGTCGGCCACCGACTCGTTGAGTGCCCCCGACTGGTTGCGATATGCGAAGCCAGCCGTGTGCTCGACCAGCGCGTGGGAGAACTCGTGAGAGAGCACGTCCACCGGCTTGGTGAAGCGGTCGAAGACCTCACCGTCTCCGTCACCGAACACCAGTTGTGTGCCGTCCCAGAAGGCATTCGCGTAGTCGCGCGCGTAGTGGACCGTCAGCGACACACCCACCCCGGCGCCGTCGTAGGAGTCGCGCCCCAACTCTTCGCGGAACATCGCCAGCGTCTGCTCGATGCCTGCCGCGGCCTCGTCCACCGCCAGGTCCCCCACGGCCGCGTCGCCGCGGGCACGCACCGCACGCCCGGGCAACACCGTCGAACCGTCGGCCGAATGCACGACCCAGCCCGCCGCGACGGCCGAGGGGGGTCGTACGGATGCGACCTCACGCCCCAACCGCAGGGCCTCGTCGGTCACCAGTGTCTGATGGGCGCGCGCCGAACCACTGTCGGCCACGCGGCGCAGGAGGTAGGGCGGAACGAAGCCGCAGGGGACGGGTGAAGGGGTGCGCCGAGATCGCATACCGCCACTCAATCGCGCAGCAGTGACAGCCACAAGACCTCCGGTCTGGACCACCCGGGGAGCCGCGAAATCACAGGATCGGGCGCGTGGCGCATAAAATCGGGCTTCGCCCGTGCGAACCGTTCGGGTTCACCCACCCGAAAGAGATCGCACCGACGTGTCCGGAAGCAGCAAGCGCAACGACATCCGCAACGTGGCCATCGTGGCTCACGTCGACCACGGCAAGACCACGCTGGTCGACGCCATGCTCCACCAGGCCGGCGCCTTCACCGCCCACCAGGCCGAGGGCGTGGCCGAACGCGTCATGGACTCCGGCGACCTGGAGCGTGAGAAGGGGATCACGATCCTCGCCAAGAACACGGCCGTGCGCTACAC
>JAEWOG010000037.1 GCA_023460975.1 Actinomycetes bacterium | reverse complement strand
GTGTTGGTGCGTCACCTGGTGACGCACCAACACCGCACTTCCCCGTGCAGCGCCGGGGCGCTGTCAGCGGATCTTGATGTCCTTGTCGTCCGCGGCGAGGTACTCGAGCTGGTAGCCGTTGGTGGCGACCTGAACGCCGGCCTTGTTGAGCCAGTAGACCTTGACCTTCGCCCCCTTGCGCAGCTTGGTCTTGATCTTGAAGACGCCCTTCGCGTTGGTCGTGCCGACGCCCTTCTTGATCTTCTTGTACTTCTTGCCCACCTTGTAGAAGCCATGCACGTCAACGCCGGCCACCGGCACGAGAGCACCGGCGGAGGTCTTGACCGCCAGCGTGGAGGTGATGGTCACCTTGGCGCCCTTGCGCTTCGCCTTCACCTTGAAGTCGGGGACGTAGGTCTGGACGTCCAGCGCGAACGGCGCACCCGTCGCGGTGCCCTCTTCGGCACCTTCGCGCCACTCCACGCGCGGCGTGACGGTCCACGCGCCCAGCGGCAGCGGCATGCAGGCGAGCAGCTCGCCCGATCCGGTCGGCAGGCTGTCCAGGTAGCTGCTGGCCACCATGTGGTCGCTCGTCGTGCCGTCGGGGCGCGTGGCCACCAGGTCCACCGTCCAGCTGCTGGCCGTGGCCGGCACGGTGACCGCGTAGTCAACGGGGACGGTGATGCACCCCTCCGCCGTGGTGAGGACGCCGGGGAAGGCCGAGGTGGCCGACACGGTGGCGGTTCCGATGCGCTGCTCGGCGGGCGCCGCCACAGCGGTGCCAGCCGAGGCGATGAGCGCCGCCGCGGCAGCACCGGCGACGAGCGTGGAGCGGATCTTCATGGTGTTTCCTTTCGCGGACCACCGCCGGCGGCGACCCGTGTGCTTGGTGCCCCGCATCTACCCAGAATGAGGGACGGGGAAACCAGTGCTCTGCGTCACGAGCGGGGACGCAGGGCGACGGGATCAGCCAGGAACTCCGAGAACAGTTCTCGCGTCGACTCATCCATCGACCACACCTGTCCTGAGACGTTGTCGCGCAGCACGAGGGAGGCCACCGACACCAGTGCGGGCTCGCGGCCCGGGGCCGTACGCATCTCGGTCGACAGGTCGAAGGAGGAGTTGCCCAGGCGGGAGACCCACATGCGGCACACGTACGGCTCGTAGGCGTCGAACATCATCTCGCTGCGGAAGTCGACAGTCAGGCCGGCGACGAGTTCCGAGACCCCGTCGGGGAGGGTGGCCAGCAGTCCCGTACGGGGGCCGGCGGCCGTGTCCAGGCGCGCGAAGCGCAGGAACTCCAGTCGGGCCTCGTCGGTCAGGCGCATGGCCTCGACGTTGTCGATGTGGGCGGCGAGGTTGAGGTCGCGGTAGCGCAGCTTGATCGCCACCTCGTGCACCTGGGGTGAGGTCATGACTCGATTCTCCTGCGTCATCCGTGCGAGCGCTCACCGGCCACCCCACGGACGTCATACGGTGGGCGCACCCGCTGCCGCCGAGCGCATGACATCCCGCGAGGAGAGGGCACTCAGCGCGTCGCGGCAGCGCGCCCGGCGCGGCGACCAAAGAAGGACCCGTCACCCAGCGAGGTTCCCGAGACGTACCCGAAGCCGTGCATCCCCGAGGAGGCCCGACCCGCGGCGTACAGGCCCTCGACCACGCCACCGGTGGCCGCCTGGACGCGTCCGTCGACGTCCGTGTGCAGCCCCCCGAGCGTGAAGCCGGAGAACCCGGTCGTGCTGGACCCCGAGGCCCGCGAGAGGTCGGCCGGGTCGAACGCCGCGAACGGCCCCTTGAGCTCGTGCAACCAGCTCGCGTTCTTGTGGAACAGCGGGTCCTCCCCGCGCGCCACACCTTCGTTGTACAAGGCCACCGTGTGCACCAGCGACCCGGCAGGCAGGCCCAGGTCGACCTCGAGCTCCTCCAGCGTCTCCGCGGCGAACTTCGGCTGCGCACCCCACGTGTCGGCGGGGGTGAGGGACTCGAAGCCCTCCTCGTCCATGATCACCCAGCAGGGGCCGGGCTGGTGCAGCGCCGCGTGGCTGGGTACGCCGGGGTAGGCGTCCTCGGTGGCGAAACGCTGGCCCAGCCCGTTGACCAGCATGCCGCGGCTCGCCATCGGCGGCGAGAACGTGTACGCCACCTCGACGACACCCATGCGCCGCGTCGCCGCACCGATGGCGACCGCCATCTCGATGCCGGAGCCGTCGTCGCCGCCGTCGGAGACCTTGCCGTGCCCGAGCAGGTCGGGGGCGTGCGCGGTGAGCATGCGCTCGTTGTCGACGAACCCGCCGGTGGTCAGCACGACGCCGCGGGTGGCGCGGATGGTCACGTCGCCGTCGAAGCCGCGTACGCGCAGGCCGACCACGGCCCCCGACTCGTCCACCACCAGGGCCTGGGCCCGGGTGTCGAGGCGTACGTCGACACCCTCGGCCTCGACGGCCGCCGTCACCTTCTCCATCAGGGCACCGCCGGCGAACCCGGGGGCCGGGGGGCGGTGGCCGCGCGGGGCAGGCGCCGCGAGCTCGGTGAACGGCCAGGCGTTCTCGCCCAGCCACATCAGGCCGTCCTTGGTGAAGGGCATCCAGCCGCTGGCGTCCCACAGGGTCTCGTGGAAACCCACGCCCATCGCGTCGAACCAGTCGAAGTGCTCGACGCTGCCCTCGCAGTACACGCCGATCTTCTCCTCGTCGGCGTGCGGTCCGAGCGCCGCGACCAGGTACGCGCGCATGTCCTCGACGGTGTCGGTGATGCCGAGCGCCTTCTGGACGCGGGTCCCACCGCCCAGGTAGAGCTCGCCACCTGACTGGGCCGACGACCCGCCCGGGCCGGAAAATCGCTCGAGCAACGTGACCTGCGCGCCTGCGCGAGCCGCCTCGATCGCGGCGGAGGCACCGGCGATGCCGTAGCCCACCACGACCACGTCGGTCGTCAGGTCGAACTCGCCGACCTCAGCCAGGGGGATGGGGGCGTACGTCGTCGACTCAGTGCTCATGGCCCAAGAGTGCCGCGTGCCGCCAGATCGGGGACGGTGCTCCCGCTGATCGGGAGGCGTCAGCCGCGCCGCACCGTGACGGTCTTGGTCCTGAGGTTGTGACCCCGGATGACGACCTTCGCCTTCGCGGGAGCCTTGCCCTTGAGGGTGATCTGGCCCTTCACCCGACACTTCAGGCCCGTCTTGCGCGCCTTGATGCGCCCGCGACCCAACACCTTGCCCGCCTTCACGACGGTGACGCTGGCCCGCGCGGGGCAGCGGAGTCCCGCTCGCTTCCTCGAGACCCTCACGTTCACCTTCACCCGGCGACCCTCCATCGTCACCTGACTCACCGGAGGGTTGGGGTTCGTCGTCGGGGTCGGGGTGGGCGTCGGGGTCGACGTGGGAGTGGGAGTCGGGGTCGGCGTCGGAGTCGGGGCCTGGGGATTCTGGATGGACTCGACGTAGGTGCGGTAGGCAGCGACGACCTGGGGGGTCTTCAGCCGCAGCATGACGTCGTTGGCACTGAGGAGGGCGTTGAGCCCGACGTTGTGCGATCCGACGAAGACGACGTCGTCGAGGGCGGAAGTCGGCGTCGTACGGGTCCGCAGCAGGACGACCTTGTTGTGGTTGGTGGGCGCGTACGTGATGTCGGCGCTCGTGATGGCGCTGCCCGCGAAGCTGGCGCGAGCCGCCTCGTCGGCGATCGTGATCTTCACGTCGCAGCCGCGCTGCTTGGCGCCCGAGAGCGCGCTCACCAGGGCAGGTCGGAAGTCGTCGTCGCTGGACAGGACACGGATCTCCTCCGAGTCACCCGCGCACGACTTCTCGGCGATGATGCTCGCGAGCGGGTCCCCGTTCTCGCGCGGGAAGAAGAACGCCTTGTTGCCGTTGACACCGTCCACGGTGCGCGAGGAGTCGGAGGACCAGTCGCCCCAACTCCTGGCGACCATCCGGTTCCAGTACGACAGGTAGCCGCCGTGCAGGGCAGCGGCATCCGCGTTGTTGGCGACGGTGACGCTGTTCTGCGAGCGGGCGAACTGGCCGGTGGTGATGTTGGAGGAGAAGGTGATGACCTCCTTGGCTCCCGTGGCGGCGTGATCGATGAGGACGAACTTGTTGTGCATCAAGCCGGGGCGGTTCGTGCCCCCCTTGAGGCATCCCCAGTTGTCGATGGCCTCCGTGCAATTGAGGACGTTCTCGGATCCGAGGGCGTCGACGAGGGCTTGGCCAGCGCCCGCGGTCCCCGGCTTGTTGGACCCCAGCGCATTGCCCAGCAGGACCCGTACGGAGACGCCGCGGGCCTTGGCGCGTCGTACGGCCTCGAGCAGCGGGTCGGAACTGACCGCGTGCCACTGGTACATCGCGATCCGCACCGAGTCGCCGGAGACGGTCGAGTCCAGCCGTGCGGCAGCGTCGTCGAAGAGCAGCGTCGAGGACGACGTGCCGTCGGTGAAGCAGGCGCGGTACTGCCCGGGCACCGCGTCGACGCAGGCGTGCGCTGCGTGCGCGGGCGGGGAGGACACCGTGACCAGCATCCCGCCGGCCATGGCCGCCAGGGCCGCCACGACGGCCAACCACCTGTGAACTCGGACGTCCCTCACCTGCACGTGTCTCCCCCTCGCTGTTCAGCGACCGCACTGCGCGGGCCACAGGAGACCACTACCCACTGGCGCGGGGGATACACCCGAGGGGGCCCGAAATACACGTGGACCGCAGGTCCGGCCTCGTGGGCGCTGACCTGCGGTCCTCGTGTGAGCCGCCTGTCGGAATCGAACCGACGACCTAATCATTACGAGTGATTCGCTCTACCGACTGAGCTAAGGCGGCGTGCTGCCCGGCGAGGTCGGGTGGACCGGCCGGGCAACTCGTGCAGGATAGCCGAACCCCGGAACGCCAAGCCAATCCGGGTCCCTCTCCTGCGGGACTGGGGCCCGAACGCCACGAAGCCGTCCCGACGGCAGCGGGGACGGCTTCATGACACCGGGCAGGGGCCCGGAAAATCAGGCGAGTGCGTGGTGCACGACCGGCGAGGTGGGCGCGGCCGGACCGGAGAAGAAGCCCGCGGTGCTGGTCTGCTCGGACCCGCACCAGCAGGTGAACGTCGCGACGACGCCCTCGGGGGTACCAGTGACGGACTGGACCTGGCTCTCGAAGATCAGCTGGGTCTTCTCACAGCTGGTGCAGTGGTGCTTGAACATCGGGGTACCTCCTCTGGGCGCATTGCGGACACTCCTAGTATCTCGACGCCGAGATTGAAGGGGTAGCCTCTCTTTCCGTTTGTCAGTATAGGTTTTGCCTATGCTTTCGCTGCACCAGCTCACGTGCTTCATGGCGGCGTACGAGACCGGCTCACTCACCGCGGCGGCCGATCGCCTGGGCTACGCCCAGCCCAGCGTCTCCGAACAGATCCGCGCCCTCGAGAAGACGCTCGGCGTCCAACTGTTCCGCCGCGTGGGTCGCGGCGTCGTTCCCACCACGGTGGGCGACACCTTCCACCCGCACGCAGCCCAGGTCCTCGCGGCAGCGCGCGACGCGGAGGAGGCGGCTCACTCCGTACGACGGCTGGAGACGGGCACCATCCGCTTCGGCCTGTTCGGCACGGCCCGGCTCTACGGAGGCGCCGCGCTCGTCGCCGACGTCCTCGCCCGCCACCCCGGGGTGCGCGTCGAGCTGATCGGCCAGAACTCCAACGCCGTGTGGGAGCAGTTGCGGCGCGGACAGATGGAGGCGGCGATGATCGCCACCGCCGGGTTCGCCGGCGAGGGCATGGAGATCACGCCCGTGGCCAAGGACGAGCTCGTCTACATCAGCGCCGACCCCGACGCGACGGCCTCACCGGTGACCGCCGCACGGCTCGCGAAGGCACAACTGGTCATGTCGGAGACCACCTGGCGTACCGACGACTCCACGCGCATCATCCTGCGGCGCATGCTGCAGGAGGTCGGACACAACCCCGCGACCCGGATCGAGGTGGAGGACGTCGAGACCGCCATCGAACTCGTCGGACGAGGGCTGGCCGACTCCGTCGTACAGCGCGGGGTCGCCCACCAGCTCATCCCGCGCCTCGCCCCAGGCGTCACGATGGCACCGCTGCGGCCGCGACAGGAGGAGACCATCGCCATCGTCCACCGCGCCGGCGTACCCCTCTCCCCCGCAGCGACCCTGATGATCGAGCTGGCGACTCGACGGATCCTTCAGTTCGTCGAGCCTGTGTGAGGCCCCGTACGGCTCGGGTCGGCGTCATACAAACCCGTCGGGCTCGGCGACGCGTCATACAAACCAGCACCTATAGGTACGCCTTTGTATGACGCGGGCCCGCCGGGGACGCATTTGTATGACGCGGCCCTCGGGCTCAGGCTCGGCGTCATACAAACCCGCCAGGATCGGGGTCGGCGTCATACAAACCCGCCGCACCCGCCACGCGTCATACAAACGAGCACCTATAGGTACGCCTTTGTATGACGCGGGCCCGCCGGGGACGCCTTTGTATGACGCGACGCCGACAAGGGACCCCTTTGTATGACGCGAGCCCCCGGACGCACGCCGTACGACGCGCCCCCGAGGCAAGTCAGCAGGAGCGGCCCTGCTCGGGCACTTCCCCCTCGAGGAGGTACGACTCCACGGTCTCGTCGACGCACGCGTTGCCGGCCATGTAGCCCGTGTGGCCATCGCCGTCGCGCGAGAGCAGGACGCCGGAGTCGAGCTGCTCGGCGAGGCTGACCGACCATTCGTACGGGGTGGCCGGGTCGCGCGTGGTACCCACGACGAGGATCGGGTCGGCGCCCGCGCCGTCGATGGTGATCGGCTTCTCCGTCGTACGACCCTCGCTGCCGCTGCAGCCGATCAGGCCCCAGGCAAACACCTTGCCGAAGGTCGGCGATGCCTCCTCGAACTCGTCGTACTTGCTCGGCACCTGCGAGGCCGGGATCGACCACGGGTCATCGAGGCAGTTGATGGCGTAGATCGCTTCCATGCTGTTGTCTGAGAACTTCGTGCCCGACCGCGAGGCGTACATGTCGGCCAGCTCGAGCAGAGCCGATCCGTCGCCATCCAGCGCGCCCTTCAATGCCTGGGACAGCAAGAACCAGTAGTCGCTCACGTACAGCGGCGTCACCACGCCGTAGAACGCCTCGCTGCCGTGGAGCAGCCGGTCACCGGCCTCCAACGGTTCGTCGTCGATGGACGCCAGGAGGTCCGAGATGGTGGTCAGCCCCTCCTCGACGGAGTCGCCGAGGAAGCAGTTCTCCGCCGTGTCGATGCAGTTCTGCACGTACGCCCTCAGCGCGGTCTCGAAGCCACGCGCCTGCTCCAGGCTCAGCGTCTCCGAGTCGATGGACACGTCGACGCCGCCGTCCAGCACCAGCCGCCCGACCCGCTCGGGGAAGAGTTCCGCGTACGTGGCCCCCAGCTTGGTGCCGTACGAGGCCCCGAAGTAGGTCAGCCTGCTGTCCCCGAGCGCCGCGCGCAGCACGTCCATGTCACGTGCCGCCTCGATGGTGGAGACGTGGTTGACCAGGTTGCCCGACAGGTCGGCGCACCCGCGCCCGAACTCCTGCGCGGCCTCAGTGAACTCCTCCACCTGTGCCGGGGTCGTCGGCACCGCCACGGTCGCGAGGTAGTCGTTGAGGTCAGCGTCGCTCAGGCAGTCGATCGCCGCGGAGGTGCCGGTGCCACGCGGGTCGAACCCCACGATGTCGAGGTGCTGACGCAGCGACTTGCCGAACACCAAGGACGCCGAGGACGCGTACGAGGTGCCCGGCGCCCCGGGCCCCCCGGGGTTGACGACCATCGAGGCCACTGCCTCCTTGCCCGCGGGCACCCTCAGCACCGACAGGGAGATGGTGTCGCCGTCGGGACGCGAGTAGTCGAGCGGCACCTCGAGGGAGCCGCAGTCGTTGTCGCCGCACTCGGACCAGTCGATGCGCTGCTCGTAGAACCGCTCCAAGCCCTCGGGGGCGCCGACCGGGTCGGAGTCCTCAGGGATCGAGGTCGGGTCGTACGTCACGGACGACCCGTCAGCGCCCGCAGGGGTGTCGCTCGACTGCCACACCACGGCCACGGACGCGCCCAGCGCCACGACCACCAGCGCGATCACAGCCAGCAGTGCCACGGTCCGCTTCATCGATTCCCCCTCGGTTCGAGCCGCAAGGCCACGGCCATCGATTCCAACGCCAGCTGGGGCTGCACGTTGAACTCCAGCATCTGCTCACGCGCAGCGAAGATCGCATCGACCATCTGCAGCAGCCGCTCCGGCGTCGCTGCCCGGGAGATCTCCTCCACGTCGCTGCGCAACTCCTCGTTGACCAGCCTCGCCGGGGTACGCAGGCCGACCGCGATGGCGTCACGGTAGATCGAGACCAGATCGAGGAGCGAACGGTCCACCACGTCGAGGACCTGCCGCTTGGCGCGCGCCTTCTGCTCCTTCTCCAACGCCGACAGAGCGCTGGCGTACTCGCGGGGCTTCCGCCCCCGCTGCTCGACACCGAACTCGGCGTCCAGCCGGGTCTTCTCCCGCGCATCCCGCTCCGAGGACAGCGCCTCGGCCTCGTCCTTCGCGATCTGGTGGATGTTGGCGGCCGCCGTCATGCACGCGCCGACGCTGCGCAGCCGCGCCGCGAGCCGTACGACCTCCTGGCGCCGGTTGCGCGTGGCCTCGTCCGTGGCCAGTGCTCGCGCTCGGCCGATGTGCCCCTGGCTCGCGCGGGCCGCGTGCGCCGCGAGGGCCTCGGGGACGCCGTGGACGCGGGTGAGGAAGGCGGCGACGTCGCGGTCGGGGGGCGTGGTCAGGGTGACGAGGCGACAGCGCGACCGGATGGTCGGCAACAGGTCCTCGGTCGTGGGAGCGCACAGCAGCCACACCGTGCGCGGGTTGGGCTCCTCGATCGCCTTGAGCAGGGCGTTGTTGGCCTGCTCGGTGAGCCGGTCGGCGTCCTCGATCACGATGATCTGCCACTTCGGCCCGTTGGGGCTCAGCGCTGCCCTGCGCACCAGGTCGCGCACGCCGTCGACTCCGATGGTCAGGCGCTCGGTGCGGACCAGGGTCACATCGGCGTGCGAGCCTGCCCGCACCGTGTGGCACGCGTGGCAGGTGCCGCAGCCGGTGCCGGTGTCACACTGCAGTGCCGCGGCGAAGGCAATCGCCGCGTTGGAGCGACCGGAGCCGGGCGGTCCCACGAACAGCCACGAATGGGTCATGCCCTCGCCGGCTGCGGCGCGCCGCAGCACCTCGATGACGGGGCGCTGGCCGACGAGCTCGTCCCAGACGGTCGGCGCACTCACCGCGACTCCAACTCGCGCAGGACTCGGTAGAGGATCGCCGAGGCGATGTCCTCGACACTCTCGCGGGCGTCGAGGACCAGGTAGTGCTCGGGTGCCGCGGCCGCGAGGTCGAGGAACCCCTGACGGGCGCGCTGGTGCAGCTCGAGGCCTGCGCCCTCGATGCGGTCGCGTGCCTCGAAACGCCCCAGGCCGGCCTGCGGCTCCAGGTCGAGCACCACCGTCAGGTGGGGGCGCAGGTCACCGGTGGCCCAGCGGTTGACCCAGGCGACCTCGTCGAGGGCCAGCGCGCGGCCAGCACCTTGGTAGGCCAGTGCGGAGTCGACGTAGCGGTCCGTGATCACGACCTCACCCCGCTCCAGGGCGGGCAGCACCACCCGGTGGACGTGCTCCGCCTTGTCCGCCGCGTACAGCAGGGCCTCGGTGCGCGGAGAAAGGTCACCGGTCTCGGGCGACAGAACGATCTGGCGGACCTTGCGCCCCACCTCGGTGTCCCCGGGCTCGAACGTCAGCAGGGCCGTGTGGCCGCGCTCGCCCAACGCATCGGCCAACAGGCGCGACTGCGTGGACTTGCCGGACCCGTCGCCACCCTCGAAGCACACGAACAGGCCGCGATCTGCGTACACCCCACCACTCACGCGGAACACCCTACGGGGGCGTACCGACACGGCCCTGACGAGCCGAGGTTCGCGGTGCGCAATCGACTAACGTCGACGCACCTTGATGACCTTGGTGACGCTGGACTTGCCCTTCGAGCTCAGGCGCACCTTCACCTTCACGGCCTTGCCCTTCTTGAGGGCGCGCATCCCCTTCGCGGTGAACGTGACCTTGATCTTGGCGCTCCCGCCGGCCGAGAAGCCGTACCGGGCTGCCTTGCTCAACGCGCCCTTGCCCTTGCGCGCCACGACCTGCACCGAGCCCTCGCAGCCTCCCGTCGAGGTGACCGGGCAGGCGACCGGCACGAAGATCCTGCGCTTCTTGACCACGCTCACCTTGGGCATCCGGCCCAGCACCCCGACCGTGCTGACCGCCCCGGGACCACCGGGCTGGCCCGGGCCACCCGGGTCGCCTGGGCCACCGGGGCCGGGCACGGCGGGAGGCGCGGTCATCTCGACGCCGCTGCCGAGATCGATGTTCGTCGTGCGGATCTCGTCGGTGGTGACCCGCAGGATCACGTTGTTGACGGCATCGGTCGCCCAGACGGCGCCGTCCGAGCCGAACGTCAGCGACCACGGGCGGTAGTTGCCCACCGACGAGATGACGCCAACCCCACCCGCAGTGATCCAGCCGATGCCGGGCGACCTGCCGGTGTTGGTGAACCACATCGTGCCGTCGGGCGCCTTCACGAGGTCCTGAGGCGAGGTGTTCCAACCCGTGCTCCACGTCTTCGTCGCACCGGTCGCGGCGTCCAGGTAGCCAACGGAACCGTTGTACGGCGAGGTGAGCCACGTGCCACCCGAATGGCGGGTGAACCACACCGAGCCGACCGGCCCGGCCGCAATCCCCTGCGGGTAGGTGCCGTTGGCCGGCAGCGGGAACGTCACGCCACTGTTGGCGTCCGCTCCGACCCGGACCAGGCCCTGGGAATTCACATCGGACTGGCACCACAGCGCACCGTCCCTGCCCAGCCCGAGCGTGTCCTCACACTCGGGGGCATTCGCAGTCCACTGCGGCTGCTCGCCCGGCATCACGCGGATGATGCCGGACTCGTCGTAGTTGACCGTGATCCAGCCGGCACCGTCGGGCGTCACCCTGACATCGCCAGCGTACGGATAGTCGAACTCCACCATCAGTTGCTGCTCGCCGGTCGCCGGGTTGAGGCGGGAGGTCTTCCACCCCGAGTCGTGGTTGACCCACACCCAGCCGTCGGCACCCACGTCGATGCCGTACACGCTGCTGCCCTCAACGGTCTGCGGGCCGAGGTCGAACTCGGTGATGACACCTGCCGGCGTGATCCGCCCGACCTTGTTGGCGTCCTTCATCGCGAACCACATGTCGCCGTTGGGGGCCGTGACGATCCGTCCCAGTCCCGCACTGCTGGTGGGCACCGGATAGACCGTGACCCCCGCGTGCGCTGGCGCGGCCAGCCCGATCGCGACCAGCACGGAGGCCACCAGCCCCAGCACTACGACAACACCCGTGTACGCCCGAACGACCATCGGTCCCCCACTCACCGTGTCGACCACACCGAGAAGCGGTCGAACCGTGCAGACACCCTATGCAGCCGCGGCCCCGGCGTACAGGGCCAGACCGCAGACCGGTCGCGGGGCGCTCCGGCGACCCGACGTCGCCCGTCAGGACTTCTTGGCGGCCGCCTTCTTCGCCGTCGCCTTCTTCGCGGTCGCCTTCTTGGCAGTGGCCTTCTTGGCGGTCGTCTTCTTTGCCGTGGTCTTCTTCGCGCCCCGCTTGGCCGCCTTCTTGGCCGGCCCCTTCTCCCGGCGCTCGGCCAGCAGCTCGGCGGCGCGCTCGAGGGTGATCGCCTCGACGGTGTCGTCCTTGCGCAGGGTCGCGTTGTACTCGCCGTCGGTCACGTACTCCCCGAAGCGGCCCGCCTTGACGACGATGGGCTGGCCCGAGACCGGGTCGTTGCCGAGCTCCTTGAGCGGCGCCTGGGCCGCGCCGCGGCCCCGCTGCTTGGGCTGGGCGTAGATCGCCTTGGCCGCATCGAGCGTGATGTCGAAGATCTGGTCCTCGCTGGTCAGCGAGCGCGAGTCGGTGCCCTTCTTGAGGTAGGGGCCGTACCGCCCGTTCTGCGCGGTGATCTCGGTGCCGTCCTCGTCGACGCCGACCAGCCGCGGCAGGTCGAGCAGCCGGATCGCGTCGTCCAGCGAGACCGTCTCCAGAGACATCGACTTGAAGAGCGAGCCCGTGCGCGGCTTCGCCGACTTGGGGGCGCCCTCGGGCAGCTGCTCGGTCACGTACGGACCGAAGCGGCCGTTCTTGGCGACGATCGTCAGGCCGGTGTCGGGGTGGACGCCGACGACCTGCTCCTCGCCCGCGGGGGTGGCGAGCAGTTCCTTGGCCTTGTCCAGGGTCAGCTCGTCGGGCGGGAGGTCCTCGGGGACGTTGGCGCGCACCAGCGCACCGGTGCCGTCGTCGCCCTTCGGGTCGGGGCCCTCGATGTAGGGGCCGTAGCGGCCCACGCGCAGGTTGATGCCGGTCTCGCTGCCGCCGACCGGGAAGGTCGCGAGCTCCTTGGCGTCGATGTCGCCGAGCTCGGTGACCAGCGTCTTGAGGCCGTCGACCTTGTCGGTGCCGTAGTAGAACTCGCTCAGCTCAGCCGCTCGGTCGGCCCGGCCGGCCGCGATCTCGTCGAGCCGGTCCTCCATGTCGGCGGTGAACTCGTAGGAGATCTGCCGCGTGAAGTGCTCCTTGAGCAGCCGCGTCACCGAGAAGGCCAGCCAGGCCGGCACGAGGGCCGTGCCCTTCTTGTAGACGTAGCCGCGGTCGATGATCGTCTTGATGATCGACGCGTACGTCGAGGGGCGACCGATCTCGCGCTCCTCGAGCTCCTTGATGAGCGTGGCCTCGGTGTAGCGGGACGGCGGCTTGGTCTCGTGGCCCTCCGGGGACAGGGTCGCCGCGCTCACGGCCGCACCCTGAGCGAGGTCGGGCAGGCGCGCCTCGGCGTCGTCGCGGCGCTTGGAGGCATCGTCGATGTCCTCGACGTAGGCCTTGAGGAACCCGTGGAAGGTGATGGTGCGACCGCTCGCGGAGAAGACGGCGTCGCGACCGTCGGCCGCCTGGCCGCCGACCCGGATCGTGACCGAGTTGCCGACCGCGTCGCGCATCTGGGAGGCGACCGTGCGCATCCAGATCAGCTCGTAGAGGCGGAACTGGTCTCCGGTCAGCCCCGTCTGGGCCGGCGTGCGGAACGAGTCGCCCGCGGGACGGATCGCCTCGTGCGCCTCCTGGGCGTTCTTCACCTTGGAGGCGTACGTCCGCGGCGCGTCCGGCAAGTACTCCGAGCCGTAGAGCTCTGCCACCTGCGCGCGGGCCGCGGCCACGGCCGAACCCGACAGCGTGGTCGAGTCCGTACGCATGTAGGTGATGTAGCCGTTCTCGTAGAGGCGCTGCGCGACCGACATGGTCATGCTCGCGCTCATCGAGAGCTTGCGGGAGGCCTCCTGCTGGAGCGTGGTCGTACGGAAGGGGGCGTACGGGGAGCGGCGGTAGGGCTTCGACTCCACCGAGCGCACGGTGAACGCGGTGTCCGCGAGCCCGGCCGCCAGTGCCTCCGCGTCGGCGCGGCCGAGGTGGACCCGCTGGGCGCCCTTGAGCGCGCCGGTGTTGTCGAAGTCCGAACCACGTGCGACCCGGACGTCGTCGACCGAGTAGAGCTTGGCGCCGAACATCCGCGGGTCGGCGCCGGAACCGGCGTCGATCGTGGCGTCGATGTCCCAGTACGAGGCCACCTTGAACTTCATCCGCTCGGACTCACGGTCCACGACGAGTCGCGTGGCGACCGACTGGACGCGGCCGGCAGACAGGCCGGACATGACCTTCTTCCACAGCACCGGGGAGACCTCGTAGCCGTACAGACGGTCGACGATTCGGCGCGCCTCCTGGGCCTCGACGAGGTCGTCGTTGATCTCCCGCGGGTTCTCCACCGCGGCCAGGATCGCGGGCTTGGTGATCTCGTGGAACACCATCCGGTGGACCGGCAGGCCCTTCGGCGGCTTCAGCTCGTCGAGCAGGTGCCACGCGATCGCCTCACCCTCGCGGTCCTCATCGGTGGCGAGGTAGAGCGCGTCGGCTTCCTTGACCAACTTCTTGAGCTTGGCGATGTGGCTCTTCTTGTCGCGGGGGACGACGTAGTACGGCTCGAAGCCGTTGTCCACGTCGACGGCGAGACGACCCCACGGCTTGTCCTTGATCTTGGCCGGGGTGTCTGCGGCACTGTTGGGCAGGTCGCGGATGTGGCCGATCGACGACTCCACGACGTAGTCCTTGCCGAGGTAGCCGCCGATGGTCTTCGCCTTGGCCGGCGACTCGACGATGACGAGCTTTGCCACTTCCACCTACTCCTTGCCCAGAGTCCGCAAGGGCACCTCTCGGATGAGAGCACACGCGGAACGCCCGCAACGGTAACGCCTCGGCCTCACAACGCAATCCGGGTATCCCCAACGAGCGGTGCGCGGGAGCCTGCAAACACGACTCATCCCATCGGGTTCATCCGGCGCTCCTCGCGGTCCAGGAGCGCCTGGGCGGCCGCGTACGTGGCCGAGGAGTAGGCCCCGATCGAGCGCTCCGCCCACAAGGCGTCCTGCATGGCCGCCAGGTAGCGCCGCTGCACGATGAGCGACTTCTCCCAACTGTCGGGCTTGCGCTTCTTGAGCTCGGCGGACGCGCCCATCAGCAGCGGGATGAAGCGCCGCGAGATCCACTCGACCAGCTCCGGGTCGAGCGGGTCGCCGTCGATCCTGAGGTCCGACAGCGGGCCCACGGACTCCACCGTCCGCTCGCCCAGCTCGGTCATCAACTGGCTCAGCTCCGCGTTGCGCCGGCCCAGCGGCCGTACGGTGAAGCCGACGCGCCGGATCAGGGCAGGCAGCGTGCCGCCGAAACCCACCAAGGTGATGACGGCGACGAGGAACGCCGCCAGCACCAGGGTCGCCCGGTGCTCGGTGCCGTGCGGGATCGTCTGCGCGGCCGCCAGCGTGACCACACCCCGCATACCCGCCCACGCAAGGACCAGACCGCCCTGGCGGGTGATCGGCTCGCGCCGGGCGAAGGCCGCGTCCGCGCTCGTACGAGCCAGCCGGCGCCGCAGTCGGTCGAGGCGGATCTCCTGGGTCTCGGTCACCGGGTCCACGGCGTCGAGGCGCTGCCCGACCTCCTCCACCCACGTCTCGACCCGCTCGGTCCGGGCCGCGCGACCCTGCCGGGGCACGAGCAGCGCCACGGCCACCCCGGCGAAGCGCAGCACCACGAGCAGCCCGACCAGCAGCCCCACCAGGAGCCACAGGTTGCCCACGCCGCTCTCGCTGCGCGCCTGCGCCAGCAGGCCTGGGACCTGCAGCCCCATCGCGAGGAAGACGCCCGACTCGAGGAGGAAGTTGACCGTGGCCCAGTTCGTGGCCTCCGAGTGCCGGTCCTGGGCGCTGAAGCGGCGCATCCCCACGTGACCGGTGAAGACCCCCGCGACGACGACCGCCAGCACACCCGAGGCACCCAACTCCTCGGCCGGGAAGTACGCCAGGAAGGGCACCGCGAAGGAGATCGTCGTGTTGAGCACGGGATCTCCCAACCGCTCGCGCAGCAGCACCGTCACCGCGCCCACGCCCCACCCGACGAGGACGGCGGCCAGCACGGCCCACACGAACGCCGCGACCGTGTCAGCGAGGCTGAAGGTGCCCAGCGTGACGACCCCGAGCGCCGCCCGCAGCACCACCAGCGCCGAGGCGTCGTTGACGAGGCTCTCCCCCTCCAGCACGGTCATCAGTCGTGGCGGCAGTCCCAGCCGTTTGCCGATCGCGGTCGCCGCGACGGCGTCGGTCGGGCTCAGCACCGCCCCCAACGCGATCCCCAGCGCCAGCGGGATCTGTGGGAACACCCAGTGCACCACGAACCCGATGATCACCGCGGACGTCACGACCAGCCCGACCGAGAGCCACGAGATCATCCCGAAGTTGCGGCGGAAGTCGACGACCGGCATCCGCACGGCCGAGGCGTACAGCAACGGGGGCAGCACGCCCGCGAGGATCAGCTCGGGTTCGACGTGGATCTCGGGCATCCCCGGGACATAGCTCGCCCCCACTCCGAGGGCGAGCAGGAGGAGGGGCGCCGCGATTCCCGTCCGTCGCGACAGCACGGCCGCGGCGATGATGATCACAAGCGCTCCTGCTGTCAGCAGCACGAGCTCGTGGGGCATGCAGCGAGTCTAGGAACCCTCCCCACCCGCAGGTCTTGGGCTCAGGCTTCGAGGAAGCCTTCCGCAACCAGTTCGCGCACCACGGGCAGGTACGTGGCACGCAGCTCACCCGCGTCCGCCTCGAGCAGGTGGCCCAATGCGTCCAGGATCTGCCCGACCGTCAGGTCCCCATCACAGGCACCCACCAGCGCCGCCTCGACCGTGTCCGCCGTGCGTGCCCGCCGCAGCCCGCGCTGCTGCCGCAGGACCACCGTCGTCGGGTCCGCTGCGCCCGGAGCGCCGAACGTCTCCTGCTGGACATCCGTACGCACCCGCAGCCGTGAGCCCTCGTCCACCTCGGGCACGGCGTCAGCGGCGTCGGCCCACGCCGTGAAGGCGCCCGCGACCGGCTGCTCGACGTCGTACGGCCACTCGAGCAGCTCGTGGTGGCCGCGCCCACCTGCGCGCACGTTGATCCACCCGAAGCCCACGGCCTCGATGCCTTGGGCCTCGAACCAGCTGAGCCACGTGTCATAGCGGCTCGCATAGTCCGGGCGGCCGTGGACGCCGGCGTCCTTGAGCCACAACTCGACGTACGACGCAGGGTCGACGACCTCACGCTGCACCACGAAGGCGTCGGTGTCGGCCCGCAGCCAGGTGGCCAGACGCTCGTCCCAGCCCCGCCCCGCCTCGATGACCCAGTTGGCCAGCACCTGGCACCAGCCGCCGTCGGTGAGGTGGTCGGGCGCCGCGCGCACGATGTCCTCCACCACGCGGTCACCGGGGAGGCCGGAGTCGCGGTAGACGAGCCGCTCGCCCGTCGCGGGCGAGATCACGAACGGCGGGTTGGTCGCGATCAGGTCAAAGCGTTCACCGCGCACGGGCTCCCAGAACGAGCCGTCGCGCACGTCCACCTCGACCCCGTTGAGGGCGGCATTCATGCGCGCGATCCACAGGGCCCGCTGGTTCACGTCGGTCGCCACGACCTGCTCGGCGTGCGAGGCCAGGTGCAACGCCTGGACGCCACAGCCGGTGCCGAGATCCAGAGCGCGGGCGACGTCGTCCCGGATCGTCATCTGCGCCAGGGACGTCGACGCCGAGGAGATCCCGAGCACGTGGTCGGCGCCCACCTTGTTCGGCGAGCCGTCCAGCCCAGGCGTGAGGTCGGAGACCACCCACAGGTCGCCCTCGTCGGTGGCGTACGGCCGGCAGTCGAGCCGGGCGGCCACCTCGCTGACGCTCTGCTCCAACAGCCCCGCATTGCACAGCGCATCGACCAGACCCGGCAGCGCCCGGTCCGCGTCGGCGCGGTCCACCGGGGTCTGCAGGAGGAAGAGCCTGGTCAGGGTCGAGAGCGGCGAACCATCCGCCGTCGCTCGCACCCCCGGCGTCGTCTCGTTGCGCGCGAGAGCCTTGTGCGCCTGCTCGCCCAGGAGGTCCTCGACCCCGTCAACGGTGAAGCCCGCGTCGACCAGAGCCGTACGCAGCGGGGCGGTGAAGTCCAGACTCATGCCCCAAGCCTCTCAGGCCCGAACTCGCCGCGTCGACGGGCTCACCTTCGGCGGGCTCGCCTCACTTCTTGGACGAGTCCTGCTTGCCGGAGTTCTGCTTGCTCGAGTCGCCCTCGTCGGAGTCGCCCTCCTGCGGGTCAGCCTCGTTGGCGGCGTCGGCCATGCACTGCTGCATGCCGGTGGTCAGCTCCGCGTCAGCGGCGGAGGAGTCGCCGATCATCATCGCGACGTAGAACTCCCGTACGGCCTCGTCGGTGATGACGCCCTCGACGCACGCCACGGCCTCAGCCGGGAGCGAGTCCACGTTCTGGAGCTCGTCGAGCATCATCTGCTGCACGTCGACCCCGCACTCGCCGAAGCCGTCGTACATCTCCTCGCCCTGCTCCTGAGTGAGCTCGAGGTCGCCGAAGTCGAGCGAGGCCTCGGCCTTCTCGTACTCCTCAGGCGTGCCGGCCTTCTTGATGTTCTCGTAGCCGATCACGCGCACCATGCCCTCGCTGATGCACTGCGCCTGCTCGTCACTGATCGCCGACTCCTCAGCACCGGCGGTCATCGACGTGGCGATGGCCGTGACGTACGCGTCGGCGCCCTCCGGCAGGTCCTCGGAGGACTCGGAGCCGCCGCACGCGACGAGGAGCAGGGCAGCGGGGGCGATCAACAGGGCGCGGGCGATGCGGGACACGACTTCTCCAGGGGCACTTCGGGGGCGACAGGTCGGCCTGCAGGCTGACCTCGCCTCGATGGTAGTGACCCCCTCCATGCGCCCCCTCGCCGCCGCTGGGCTCGGCGTCATACAAACCCGCCGTCTCTGGGCTCCCGTCATACAAAGGCGCCGATCCCCGCCAGGCGTCATACAAACCCGCCGAACCCGGCCAGGCGTCATACAAACCCACCGAGCCCGGCCAGGCGTCATACAAAGGCGCACCTATAGGTACGCCTTTGTATGACGCGGGCCGCCAGGGGGACCCTTTGTATGACGCGGACCCACGAGGGAACGCTTTGTATGACGCAGGCGGGTTCGCCGAGCGGGCCGCGCCTCAGGCCGAGACGGACTCGGTGGCGCTCTCGTCGACCAGCCCGGACTCGCGACGCTTGGATGCCGCGACCACGACGACGATCACGACCAGGGCCGCGGCGGCGATCAGGTAGCGCACCAGGTCGTTGGAGTCCGACCCCATCGACAGGGACACGACCGCGCTCGCGATCAGCAGCGAGACGAGGTTCATCACCTTGATGAGCGGGTTGATCGCGGGACCGGCGGTGTCCTTGAACGGGTCGCCGACGGTGTCACCGATCACCGTGGCGGCGTGGGCGTCCGATCCCTTGCCGCCGTGGTGGCCGTCCTCGACCAGCTTCTTGGCGTTGTCCCACGCACCGCCCGCGTTGGCCAGGAAGACCGCCATCAGGGTGCCGGCGCCGATCGCTCCCGCCAGGAACCCGGCCAGCGCCTCCACGCCCAGGCCGAAGCCCACGGCGATCGGGGCCATGACTGCCAGCACCCCGGGAGTGACGAGTTCGCGCAGCGAGTCGCGGGTCACGATGTCGACGACCTTGCCGTACTCCGGGCGGCCCGTCCCCTCCATGATCCCGGGGATCTCGCGGAACTGGCGACGAACCTCCATCACGACCGCACCCGCAGCCCGGCCCACGGCGTTGATCGCCAGGCCCGAGAAGAGGAACACCACCGCGGCACCGATCAGGATGCCGACTAGGATCACGGGGCTGAACACGGTGAAGTCCAGCGCCTCCGTGGCACCGGACTCGGCGTACGCCGTGTAGACCGAGGTGGCGTACGACCCGAACAGCGCGGTGGCCGCCAGGACGGCCGTGGCGATCGCGATGCCCTTGGTGATGGCCTTGGTGGTGTTGCCGACGGCGTCGAGCTCGGTGAGGATCTGCGCCCCCTCCTCGCTCACGTCGCCCGACATCTCGGCGATGCCCTGGGCGTTGTCGGAGACCGGCCCGAAGGTGTCCATCGCGACGATCACGCCGACGGTGGTGAGCAGGCCGCACCCAGCCAGGGCGACGGCGAAGAGCGAGACGGTCAGGGTCGCCCCGCCGAGCAGGAAGCCGCCGAACACCGCGGCGCCGATGACCAGCGTCGTGTAGACCGCAGACTCGAACCCGACCCCCAGGCCGGACAGGATCACGGTCGCGGCGCCCGTCAGGGACGTACGCCCGACGCCCTTGACCGGCTCGTGCTCCGTGCCGGTGTAGTAGCCGGTGAGCGCAAGGATCGCCGCCGCCATGACGACGCCGATGACCACGGCGGCAGAGGCGATGAAGCGCGGGTCACCCTCGGCACCCGCCATGTCGGTGCCAGTGATGTTGGCGAACTCGCTGAAGCTCGAGGGCAGATAGACGTACGCGAGGACCACACACGCCACCGCGCCGACCGCGGCGGAGATGTAGAAGGCACGGTTGATAGTGGTGAGCCCGTTCTCGCCGGCCCGGGGCTTGGTGATGAAGATGCCGAGGACGGCCGTCAGGGCGCCGATCGCGGGGATCAGCAGCGGGAAGACCAGCCCTGCGTCACCGAAGGCCTGCGAGCCCAGGATGAGGGCCGCCACCAGGGTGACCGCGTACGACTCGAACAGGTCGGCGGCCATGCCGGCGCAGTCGCCCACGTTGTCGCCCACGTTGTCGGCAATCGTGGCCGCGTTGCGAGGATCGTCCTCGGGGATGTTGTGCTCGACCTTGCCGACGAGGTCGGCGCCCACGTCGGCCGCCTTGGTGAAGATGCCGCCACCGACGCGCATGAACATCGCCAGCAGAGCGGCGCCGAAGCCGAAGCCCTCCAGGACGTGCGCCGCCTCGTCGCGGAAGATCAGGACGACCGTGGAGGCGCCCAGCAGACCGAGTCCCACGGTGGCCATGCCGACGAAGGCGCCGGTGCGGAACCCGATGGTCATCGCGGAGTCGCGCCCCTCGGTCTCCGCGGCCGCGGCGACGCGCAGGTTGGCGCGCACGGCGAGGCTCATGCCGAGATATCCGATGGCGGCGGAGAACCCTGCTCCGAGCAGGAAGAACACCGAGCGCCCGATGCGTACGGCCATCTCGTCGGCCGGCAGGGCCAGCAGGATGACGAAGGCGAGGGCCGCGAAGATGCCCAACGTACGGAACTGGCGGGTCAGGTAGGCGTTGGCGCCCTCCTGTACCGCCTGGGCGATCCGTTTCATGTTCTCGGTGCCCTCGGCCGCCTTGAGCACTTGACCGCGGAAGACCGCGGCGAGTGCGAGAGCGCAGAGGGCGATCGCCGCGACGACCACCACCAGGACGAGGTTCGTTCCGCTGAGTTCCGGCTCGACGACCATCGATGTCACCGTCATGCGTTCCTCCCGATCGGGGGTTGAGCACTGGTTGGTTGCACTGCAGGTGGCCGCAGCCTAGCGGTGTGTGAGCCGGATCACACCCCATGATTCTTGGGCGCGTCGGAGGGCACGATGACAACGCCCCACCCGGGTCCGGGAGGGGCGTGGAAGGAGGAAGCGGCGCTCAGTTGCTGGCGGGCGCCAGCGAGTCGCTGATGACGAACACCTTGGCCAGACCCGTGATCCGGAAGATCTTGAGCAGGCGCTCCTGCGTGCAGATGAGCTCGAGCGAACCGTCGTGAGCGCGGACCTTCTTCAGGCCACCGACCAGGACCCCCAGGCCCGTGGAGTCGAGGAACTCGACGGCCTCAAGGTCGATGACGATGTCATAGCTGCCGGCCGCAACGAGCTCCGAGATCCGGTCGCGGAGTCGGGGTGCGGTGTAGACGTCGATCTCGCCGCCGACCGCCACGACGGCGCGGCCGTCCTCCTCGCGAGTGGCAAGGGTCAGATCCACGACTTACTCCAGCTCCCCGAAACAAAAGTGCACAGTCCGGACGGACGCGTGTCCACCAGCGGACACGCTGTCGGCCCTTATCAAACCATGCCCGACCCTACCCCGTGAGTCAGCGCTCACACCCGCAACGGCACACCGCTTCCGTACGGGCGTCACAGGCGAGTGCGAGACTCGGGGCGTGAGTGGTGTGGCGGCGACGCAAGGCGCAGGGGTCACCGGTCTCGTCGACAGGCTCGTGGCCGTCCCCGGTCGGCAGGGTCGCCTGAAGCACCTCGCGGTCCTCCCGGCCCGGGATGCACGGACCGCCCCGTGGCCCGATTGGGTGCCCGGCGAGGTGCGCGAGGCGTACGGCCGTCACGGCGTGTCGCAGCTGTGGCAGCACCAGGCCGCAGCCGCTGACGCGCTGCACGCTGGACAGCACGTCGCCCTGTCCACGGGGACCGCGTCGGGCAAGTCGCTGGCCTACCAGGTCCCCGCGCTGTCCGCATCACTGGCCGCACGTGGTCGCCGCGGCGAACGCGGCGCCACGACCCTCTATCTGGCACCGACCAAGGCGCTGGCGCACGACCAGTACGCCACCCTGCGCGGCCTCGGGCTCGACGTACGGATCTCGACGCACGACGGCGATTCGCCCCCCGAACAACGGGAGTGGACCCGGGACCACGGCGAGTACGTGCTCACCAACCCCGACATGCTCCACCGTTCGCTGCTGCCCGGGCATCACCGCTGGTCCGACTTCTTCGGTCGGCTGGCCTACGTGGTCGTCGACGAAGCCCACCACTACCGCGGGGTCTTCGGCGCCCATGTGGCCCAGGTGCTGCGTCGACTGCGGCGGGTGTGCGCGGCGTACGGCTCCGAGCCCGTGTTCGTCCTCGCCTCCGCCACCACCGCCGAACCCGAGGTGACCGGGCAGCGGCTGACGGGTCACGACGTCCTCGCCGTCACCGGCGACGGGTCGCCGCGCGGACAGGTCGCCGTGGCCCTGTGGGAGCCTCCGTTCACCTCCCACGAGGGGGAGAACGGCGCGCCGGTGCGGCGCGCGGCGTCTTCCGAGGTCGCCGACCTGCTGGCCGACCTGGTGGCTGAGGACGTGCGGACGCTGGCGTTCGTACGCTCGCGTCGCGGTGTCGAACAGGTCGCCCTCACCACCGCGGAACTGCTCGCGGAGGTCGACGACTCGTTGCCGGGGCGGATCGCCGCCTACCGCGGCGGCTACCTGCCCGAGGAGCGCCGCGCCCTGGAAGCGTCGCTGCGCTCCGGCGAACTCGTCGGGCTGGCGGCGACGAACGCGCTCGAGCTGGGCATCGACATCTCCGGTCTCGACGCCGTCCTGATCGCGGGCTTCCCGGGCACGCGGGCGGCGTTCTGGCAGCAGGTGGGTCGGGCCGGACGCGGGGCGGAGGATGCGCTGGCGGTGCTGGTGGCCCGCGACGATCCGCTCGACACCTACCTGGTCACCCACCCCGAGTCGCTGCTGGGGCGGCCCGTGGAGGCGACGGTGTTCGACACCTCGAACCCGTACGTCCTCGCCCCGCACCTGTGCGCGGCGGCCCAGGAGTTCCCGCTGACGGAGGCCGACCTGCCGCTGTTCGGCGACGGGGCCGGCGCGGTGCTGGACGAGTTGACGTCGAGCGGGATGCTGCGGCGCCGCCCCCGCGGCTGGTTCTGGACCGACCGGCGTCGCGCCGCGGACATGACCGACATCCGTTCCGCAGGCGGGGCCCCGGTGCAACTGGTCGAGCAGGACACCGGGCGCGTGGTCGGCACGGTCAACGGGGCGGCGGCGCACAGCCAGGCCCATCCCGGCGCCGTCTACGTGCACCGCGGCGAGACGTGGATCGTGGACTCCCTCGACCTCGACGAGCACGTGGCGAGCATGCACCGCGAGGACGTGGCCTACTCGACCTCGGCCCGCGAGGTCACCGACATCAGCATCGTCACCACGCGTGAATCCGTGGACTGGGGTGGCTGTCGCCTCCACGTCGGCGAGGTCGATGTGAGCCAGCAGGTTGTCTCCTTCCTGGTCAGGCGCCAGCCCTCGGGTGAGGTGGTGGCCGAGGAGCCGCTCGACCTGCCGGAGCGGACGTTGCGCACGAGTGCCGTGTGGTGGACCGTCCCCGCCGATCTCATCGCCGAGTCCGGGCTCGCGGCAGCAGACCTGCCCGGGGCCGCCCACGCGGCGGAGCACTGCTCGATCGGGCTTCTGCCGCTGTTTGCGACGTGCGACCGTTGGGACATCGGCGGAGTGTCGACGGCCCTGCACGCCGACACCGGTCAACTGACGGTCTTCGTCCACGACGGCCACCAGGGCGGGGCCGGCTTCGCGGAGCGTGGCTACCACTCTGCCGCACCGTGGCTGCGCGCCACCCTCGACACCATCACCTCCTGCGAGTGCGCGAGCGGATGCCCTTCCTGCATCCAGTCGCCCAAGTGCGGCAACCAGAACAATCCGCTCGACAAGGCCGGAGCCGTACGGCTGCTCGAGGTGTTGTTGACCTCCGCGCCCTGAGGAACCCCCCGAGGGGCCGGCACGTGCGCTCGCCCGCATCGTCGGCCGCGCGCCGAGCAGGCGAGGACCGGGCGCGGTGACCTCGACGCGCACGGCCTCACCCTCGAGCACACACGTCGCAACGCTCACGTCGTTGCGCGCGGCAGCCTCGGCGGCCCGTCCGCAGGCATCCTGGCCCCCCACCAAGGCGCCTGCGGCCGCGAGCGCCACCAGGTCGGCCCCCGCCTGGGTACGCCGGTGCGCCACCACCAACGCCCCCGTCCCAGCCACCGCGAGGCTCGCCATCAGCAGCACGGACGCCATCGCCACCACCACGACCGTGGCGGCTCCCCGCTCGCCGTCACCGCGGGGCCTCATCGAGGCGACTCGGCTGCCGCGGTCGACTCGGCACTCAGCGTGACGGCGCCGAGGCGGCCGAGGGCCGAGTCGAACGGCTCCACGCGCACGCTGGCGCGCACCACCACCCAGTCGCCGTCTCGGCTGATCTCCACGGCGACGCCGTCGGGGGCGATGCGCTCGGCGAGCCCACGAGCCTGCTCGGGATCGTCGCCTCGCGCCACGAGCCGGGCCGCCTCGCGGGCCGCGTCGACGACGCGCACCTGACCGGCCGCCAGCGACAGCAGCCAGACCAGGCACAGCGTCAGCGCCACCAGCAACGGCAGGCCCATGGCCAGTTCGGCGGTGACCGCGCCCCTCTCACCACGCCCCCGGGTCACCGGATCCCCAGCAGACCCATGACGTGGTCGAAGAGGGACTCGAGCAGGTCATTGCCGAATCCCCCGCTCAGGAGCCGATAGAGCAGCGCCGCGAAGCCCGCGCCCGCGGCGGTGCCCACGGCGTACTCGGCGGTGGTGATGCCGCGCTCGTCACGCGAGACGCCACGAGGCCTCATCGACTGGCCCCGAGCCCGGCTGGTGGTGTGATCCTCGGTCATGAATCGTCCTCTCTGGTGGGCCGCACCCGATGCGCGAGCCGTACGAAGGAGCCTGTCGAGATCTCCCGAGGCGCGGGGCCCGGAAGGCGCCGGCTGGGGAGAACCCCGCACGCCGAGCGCCTGTGGACAACTTCGGGCGCGGACGATCACGGCAGGAGGTCGGAGAGCAGGGAACCGACAACCGGCACGATGCCCAGCAGCATGAACGCAGGCAGCAGGCACAGGCCGAGCGGAACCGCGGCACGTACGCCCACCCGGCGCGCACGATCCTCGGCTCCCGCGTGGAGCTGGGCGGCCAGATCGTCGGCGAGGGCCTCGACGGCGTCGGCCACGGAGGCTCCAGTGAGTTGTGTGCGCTCGAGGACGCGACCGAGTCGCCCCAGCACCGGGTCGGCGGCCACCCCACGCCAGGCGGCCGCTGGCGCCCCCAACCGGGCGGTCGCGATCGCGGGGGCGAGGCGTCGGGCGCTCGGACCGCCCAGAGCGTCGCAGCAGGCAGCCAGGCCGACAGCGGGGTCGGCGCCGGCCCGCAGCGTCGCGGCCAGCAGGGCCACGAGATGGGGCAGTTCCCTGCTCACCCGCTCGGCCTCGCGTACCTGCTCCCGCGTCGGCCGGGCGAGAGCCCACCGGTGCACGAGCGCCGCACCCACCAGGGCCACGAGCATGCCCAGCACCCCGCCCACGAGCGCCCACGCCCCGGCGGCCACGCCGCACGCAGCGGCCACCGGCATGAGCCGCACGGTCCCGCCAACCGTGCGCTCACGCGGCAGGCGGGCCGGGGGGCGTACTGCCCACCAGCCCGCCAGGCCGGCCAGAGTAACCACGACCGCCCCGAGGATCACCCGGACGCTCCCCGCGCGATCGCCTCGATCCATGCCAGCCCGGCGACGAGGAGCCCCAGCCCCGCGATGGCGGCAAGCCACCCCACCGGGGTGCCCAGCAGGAACCCGAACGGGTCGGCGCCCGTCCCCGATCCCATGGCGAGCGCGGCCACCGGAAGGCAGGCGACGAGCCGGGCGGTCGCGCGGGCCGAGGCCAACTCCGAGTCGACCACGCGCCTGCTCCGCTGGGATGCCTCGATGCCGCGGGCGATCCGTCGCACGGCGTCAGCCAGGCCATGCCCCGAGCGCTCCGCCACCTCCCACGCCGCAGCCAGCAGGCGGAGGTCACCTGCGCCAGGAGCACGGCTGGCCTGGCGCAGCGCCTCCGCGACGGGGACGCCGACGCGGTGTGCGCGCACCACGGCGTCGAGGCCATCCCAGTGCCCCGACGCCACCTCGAGGGCCTGCAACGTCGGGCGCCCGGCCGCGAGCTCGGAGGCGAGGACCTCACACACCTCGTGGATCGCAGGCCCGACCTCCCGCGCGCGTCGCCACCACAGCACCCACCGCGGCACCAGCGTCGTGCCCCGCCGGGGCGATCGCCCGGCCTCGCCCACGGGCCTGCCGAGGGCAAGCAGGGCCGCGGCTGTACCGACGAGGGCGATCGACCACCACATCAGGTCACCTCCCCCAACCGCGCCGCAAGGGCCTCCGCGGCTCTCCCGGGGACGAGTCCCCCGGCCTCGAAGGCGTACGCGGTGCGCATCGACACCAGCCCGTCCGAACCGCGCACGGGGACGGCCACCTCGACGACCCTGCGGCGCCCGTCGCGCCCCCTGGCGAGGTGAATCACGGCGTCGAGCGCTCCCGCGAGCTGGCTGTGGGCGGCGCTGCGCCCCAGACCAGCGGCGAGCGCCAGGGCTTCGATGCGCGCGGGAACGTGCGCCGCCGAGTTGGCGTGCACGGTCGCGCATCCCCCGGCGTGACCCGTGTTGAGCGCGGCGAGCATCTCGACGACCTCAGCGCCGCGCACCTCGCCCACCACGAGCCGGTCCGGGCGCATGCGTAGGGCCTGGCGCACGAGGGTGCGCAAGGTGATCTCCCCGACGCCTTCGGCGTTGGCCGGGCGCGCCTCGAGACCGACCACGTGGGGATGGGGCGGGCGCAGCTCGCTGGCGTCCTCGACGAGCACGATGCGCTCGCCAGGATCCACGAGGCCCAGCAGGCTCGAGAGCACCGTCGTCTTGCCGGTGCCCGTGCCGCCGGAGACGATGAACGCGAGCCGACCCGCGACCATGCGCCGCAGGAGCTCCCCTCCGTCGGGAGGCACGGCACCAGCGGCGATGAGGTCCTCGAGACTGAAGCGTCGATCGTGGCCCACCCGCAACGACAGCACGGTGCCCGGCCGAGCGGTGGGCGCCAGCACCGCGTGGAACCGGGTGCCGTCGGGCAGCCGTACGTCCACGTGCGGGGTCGCGTCGTCGATGCGGCGCCCACCCAAGGCGGCCAGGCGCTGCGCGAGGAGCCGTACGGCAGCCTCGTCGGCGAATCGCACCGGCGCCCGCTCAAGGCCCGCACCGCAGTCGATCCAGACGTCATCGGGCCCGTTGACCAGCACGTCGCTGACTCCCGGGACCCGCAGCAGCGGTTCGAGTGGGCCAGCCCCGAGGACCTCGCGACTCAGCGCCTGGTGCACCGCGAGCACCGTGGCATCCCCCACCGGCCTCCCCGCGCTGCGCAGCGCCTGAGCCACGCGGAACGCCGTCACCTCGCCTCCCGCAGAGGCCAAGCGCGCGCGGACGTCCTCGATGACGTCGGCCCCGACCGCGATCACGCGAAGCTCCCGAGCACCTCGTGGGCCACCCTGCCCAGCACGCTGCGGCGCGAGCGGACCGGCCCCATCCCCAGGTCCAGGGCCTCACTCAGCCCCCGCTGCTCCCGGACGACCGCAAGCACCGGCCGGCCCGTCATCACTTCGACCTCCTCCGCCACCACGGACCCGTGCCGCAGCACCACGGCACAGCGGTCGGCGAGTCCGCCCAGGGAGCCGAGGACCCGGCAGGTGGAGGCGAGTCCGACCACGCTGGCCGGCGCCACCACCACGAGTGCCTCGCACCGGGAGGCCAGATCCGTGGTGAGTGGTGTGGCCACCCGGCCCAGATCGAGCACGACCGCCTCGTGGCCGCGGGCGGCGGCTGCCAGCACGTGACGAGCTGTGGCTGCCTCGAGGCCGGCCGGCGGGTCGGCGCCCCAGCCGAGGACTCCCAACTGTCCGGCGCGTGGCACCGACTCGCGCAGCGCCCGTGCGGAGAGCCGTCCCGGCGAGGAGGCGAGGTCGGTCCACCGCGCCCCGTCGAGCAACTCCATCCCGAGCATCCGGTCGAGCCCCGCCCCGAGCGGGTCGGCATCCATCAGCAGCGCGGGCCCCGACTCCGCCGCGATCTGGGCCAGCGCACACGCCAAGGTGCTCGCGCCCGCACCGCCGGCTCCCCCCAGCACGCCCAGCGTGAGGCCGCGCAGAGGCCGCTCGCCGACATCGGTGAGCAACTCCACGAGCCACGCCTCGGCACCCGGCAGCTCGGCCACCGACTGAGCCCCCAAGCCCATCGCCGCGCGGAACACCCCGTCGCCCTGGTGACCCAGCGCCACCACGTGCACCTCCTCCCGCCGTGCGGGCGCAAGGCCGGACAGCGCCTCGGCCAGGTCGGCTCCGACGAGGACGAGCGCCGCCGTGGGCCACGCGGTGAGCGCGTCGTCGTACGAGAGGACGTCCGGCTGGACCCCTCCCGCGGCGGCCAGGCGGGCCACCTCGTCGGCAAGGGCGGGATCATGGGTGAGGAGAACGACGCGCATGAGGCGAGCCTGCTGCCCGCGGAGGGGGCCGTACGCCCCGCGCGGGCCCACCTGTGGACAGCCGCGCACGCCGAGCCCCTGTGGACAGAAGGTGGCCTGCGGGCGACCCTGCGCACCCCGGTGTCGAACACGTCGGAGAGCGACGCCCTACGATGTGCGCATGTCCAGCCCCGTGGCGGCCTTCTTCGACCTGGACAAGACGATCATTGCCAAGTCGAGCACGTTGGCCTTCTCGCGCGAGTTCCAGGCCGGTGGCCTGATCAGTCGTGGCGCCCTGCTCCGCTCGGCGTACGCACAGTTCATGTTCGCCGTCGGCGGAGCCGACCACGACCAGATGGAAAAGCTGCGCCACTTCCTGTCGCAACTGGTGACCGGCTGGGACGTGGCCACGGTCAACGACATCGTCGAGGACACCCTGTCCAACATCGTCGAGCCGCTGGTCTTCGACGAGGCGGTCGCCCTCATCGCCGAGCACCACGACGCCGGTCACGACGTCGTGATCGTGTCAGCGAGCGGGCAGGAGGTCGTGGGCCCCATCGGTGAACTCCTGGGCGCCGACCACGTGATCGCGACCCGACTGGAGATCGTCGAGGGCAAGTACACCGGCGAGATCGAGTACTACGCCTACGCCGAGGAGAAGGCGCGGGCCGTCGAGGAGATGGCCCTCGAACGGGGCTACGACCTCACGGAGTGCTTCGCCTACTCCGACTCCGTCACCGACGTGCCCATGCTGGAGGCGGTCGGGCACCCCTTCGTGGTCAACCCGGACAAGGACCTGCGCAAGGTCGCCCACTCACGCGAGTGGCCCGTCCTGGAGTTCGTCCGTCCCGTGGCGCTCCAAGGCCCGCTGGGACGCCCGCAGACCAAGCAGACGCTGGCCGCGCTGGCGGTCGGCGGTGCGCTCGCCGCCGGTGGCGTCCTGTGGGCGAACGCGCGTCGCCGTCGCGTCGACTTCTGAGGCGTTTCTGGTCCGTACGGCCCTTGAGGTCGCCGCCTCGCGGGCGTATAACGGAAGGACAACACCACAGATTCCACACGACCCCGGTACCCACGCGGTGATCCACCCATCTTGAATGGGCGCTGTCATGGCGGGACACTCCCGCAGCAGCAATTGTCGATGCACGCTTGGTAGCCGATTGGCGTCGTGTGTGAGCGAACGGCACCTACGCCAGCTGGACAGGTGCCGTTCGCGTGTGGTTTCGACAGGCTCAACCAGCAACTTCCGCCCGTCGAGCCTGTCGAGACGCGTGGGTTTCGACAGGCTCAACCAGCGCGACCGCTCAACCAGCGCGACCGCTCAACCAGCTGTACGCAGGGGGCTGGCCTCGGCGCCGGCCGCGTACGCCTCGGCCGCGTACAGCAGCCATGCGTGGACTCCTCGCTGTCCGCCCTCGCGGAAGCCGACGAGGTTCGACTCGTACTGCGCACGCAGGGCCAGGTGACCCGCCTCGGGCACGACCAGTGACTTCGCGTCGACGCCCTTGGCGACCAGGACGAGGCGTTCCAGCGCCCTGGCGACGATGCCGTTGTGGGAGGCGAACGGCGCCCCCGTGGCCAGGTCTGCGTGCACGATCGCGGCCACCACGAGCGCGGGCACCTCGGTCGGAGTGAGGAGCAGTTCGCTCACACCCTGGAGCCGGTCGGCGGCCGCGGCGTCACGGGGCCGGCCCAACTGACTCTCGGGCAGCGACCCGGTCGCCACCACCGCGTGCAGCCGCGCGATCGCCTGCAGCGGAGCGGTCTTGATGAGGGGCGCGAGCGAGAGTTCGACCGCGGAGAGCCGTACGGCGTCGCGCGCGATCTCGTCCCCCTCGCCTGCCCGGACCTCGGCCAGGGTGGACGTCGAGCCTTCGAGCACAGCGGTCGCGTGGGCGCCACGCAGCAGCGACTCGGCGGTGGTTTCGGGCGAGGTCCGCCGCAGCCCCCGGTCGCGCAGCATGACGTCGATGCCGTCACGGGTGGCAGCGAAGGCCGACGGGACGCCTTCAAGGGTGGTCAACCAGGCCAGCGGATCAGCACTCACGTCACCCGACGCTAGTAGCCTGACCCCGATGAGTGACAGCCAGCCCACCCCGGACCCCGCCCGCTCGTACGGATCGGTCGCGGAGGCCTACCACCGCGGACGTCCGGGATACCCCGCCGAAGCCGTGCGCTGGATGCTGGGCACCGAGCCCCGCATCGTGCTCGAGCTGGGCGCCGGGACGGGCAAGCTGACCGACGTCATGGTCGCCGAGGGGCATGCGGTGCACGCCGTGGAGCCCGACATGGAGATGCTGGCCATTCTCGAGCGCGAGGTCCCCGGGGCGAGCGCCAAGCAGGCTGTCGCCGAGGAGATCCCGGCCAACGACAACTCCGTCGACGTGGTGGTCGTCGGGCAGGCGTTCCACTGGTTCGACCACGCCCGCGCGCTTCCCGAGATCGCTCGGATCCTCAAGCCCGAGGGCGAGATCGCGCTGGTGTGGAACAGCCCCGACCTACGCATCCCGTGGGTGCGCCGCCTGTGCGACCTGATCGGCCACCAGGACCAGGACACCTCCTCGGTCGACGAGCTCGTCAACAGCGGCCTGTTCGGCTTCGTCGAGGACACGACCTTCAAGGCCTGGCAGGACGTCAACCGCGAGTCGATCATCGACCTCGCCCTGTCGCGCTCCTCGATCGCCTCCCTCGACGCCGACCACCGGGCCGAGAAGCTCGCCCAGGTGGCCGACTTCTACTCGGAGTACGGCCGCGGCCACTACGGCATGCAGGTGCCCTACACGGTCCGCTGCTTCCGCGCACGCGTCCTCGATCCGGTCGCCGACTCCGGCACCTTCGAGGTGGTCGTCGGGCCCCAGACGGACGTCGGCGGCGACGAGCCCCGTGCCGATGAGGGCCCCGGCGACGACATGCTCCTCATCGACTTCAAGTAGTCCGCAACTTCTCGTGGCGTCAACAGCCTGTACGCCATCGCCCAGCGCTCAGTGCTGGAAGGACGTCGGGGCGACGACCAGCTGCGCCATGGCTTCGACCACACGTGGGAGATCTTCAAGCGTCGGGCGCCCGAGACAGCGTGCAGCGCGGCGGCCCCGGCAAGGACACCTTGACGGGAAGTGACGGGATGACCGTCTCCTCGGCGCCGCGGGCAACCACCGGAGGTTCGCCAACAACGGCAACGACCTGTTGGTGGGCGGGACCGGCAAGGACTTCGGAGACGCGGGTCGCGGTCGTGACCGGTGCGTGAAGGTGAGAAGCGCAAGGGCTGCGAGCGCTAACCTTCGCGCATGGCGTGGCTCGCGTTCGGACGCAGGCGCCGAACCCATTTGGGTTCGGAGGCCGACCGGGCCACGTTCCGCACGCTGCACACTGCCTCGCTCGCCGGACCCGCTCTGCGCGAGGGCTTGCGGCCCGCCAGCGCCGAGCGGGCCGTACGCCACCTGCGCACCCTGCTCGGCACCTCGGCTGCCGCGCTGGCGGACACCAGCGGCGTCCTGGCGTGGGACGGACTGGGCTCGCACCACGCAGACCAGCTGACGGACCACCTCACGGCCGTACTCGAGTCGGGGTCCACCAAGGTGGTCGGGCGACGAGACCTGGTGTGCGACAACCCCACCTGCCAGGTGCGCGAGGTCGTGCTGAGCCCGCTGGTCACCGAGGACGCGGTCGTGGGTGCCCTCGCCGCCGGGACTCCGCACGCCACGGGCACCCTGATCCGTACGGCCGACGAAGTCGCCACCTGGGTCTCCGGGCAACTGGAGCTCGCCCAGCTCGATGACAGCCGTACGGCGCTCATGGAGGCCGAGGTGCGCGCGCTGCGCGCCCAGATCAGCCCGCACTTCATCTACAACTCGCTGGGCGCCATCGCCAGTTTTGTGCGGACGGACCCCGACCGGGCGCGAGAACTGCTGCTCGAGTTCGCCGACTTCACCCGCTACTCGTTCCGCAGCCACGGGGAGTTCACGACGCTGGCCGAGGAACTGCGCTCGGTGGAGCGCTACCTGCTGCTCGAACAGGCCCGCTTCGGCGACCGCCTCCAGGTGACGCTGCAGATCGCGCCCGAGGTGCTGCCCGTCGCGGTCCCGTTCCTGTGCATCCAGCCGCTGGTGGAGAACGCCGTACGCCACGGGCTCGAGGCCTCCGTGGACAAGCCCGACGGCGTCGGACGGCTCTCGATCCGCGCCAGCGACCGCGGCCAGGACTGCGTGATCGAAGTCGAGGACGACGGCACCGGCGAGGACCCCGAGCGCGTACGCCGGGCCCTGGCCGGTGACACCGACCTGGACTCGGTGGGTCTGGGAAACGTGGACGCACGCCTTCGCAACGCCTTCGGCGACGACTACGGTTTGGTGGTGGAGACCGCACCGGGAGCCGGCACCAAGGCGACCGTGCGGGTGCCGAAGTTCGCCCCCGGCGTCCACGCTTGAGGGGCCGGGCTTGAGGGAGTCCACACACGAGGGGAGTCCGGGCATGAACGCAGGCGGCTTGAGGGTCCTGGCCATCGATGACGAGCGGCCGGCGCTCGACGAGATCGCCTACCTCCTCGAACGCGACCCCCGCGTCGGCGGGGTGTTGACGTGTGACTCGGCCGCCGAGGCGCTGCGGGCCTTGCAGAACATGGAGGTGGACGCGGTCTTCCTCGACATCCAGATGCCCGGCCTCACCGGCCTCGAACTGGCCCAGGTGCTCGCGCAGTTCAAGAACCCGCCGCCCATCGTGTTCGTCACCGCGCACGATGAGCACGCCGTGGACGCTTTCGAGTTGCGGGCCGTGGACTACGTGCTCAAGCCCATCCGCGAGGAACGCCTCGCCGAAGCCGTCCGGCGCGTGGTCGAGTCCGCGGGCACGCCGGAGTCCCAGGACGTACAGATCCCCGTCGAGCGCGGCGGCGTCACCCGCTTCGTCAACCGCTCCGAGATCACCCATGTGGAGGCCCAGGGGGACTACGCCCGCCTGCACACCGCGCAGGGGTCCCATCTCGTCCGGACCCCGCTGAGCACCCTGGCCGAGGAGTGGGCCGACGCCGGATTCGTACGGATCCACCGCTCCGTCCTCGTCGCCCTGCCCCACGTGGAGGAGGTCCGTACGGACGCCGGCCGCGTCAGCGTCGTGGTGGGTGGGGCCGAGCTCGCCGTGAGCAGACGCCACACCAAGGACCTGCGACAGGTGCTCACCGGTCGCGGTACGCGCTGACCCCACGTGCGTGGGCAACTTTTGTGCGGGTAGGAGTCATCCAAGAGGTGAAGAGCCGATTCGGGAGGACCCATGCGACGTACGACGATCCTGACCAAAGCCCTGACCACTGCCCTGACCGCCACCGCGCTGAGCACAGGGCTGCTCGCTGTGCTCTGATGCCCAGCGCATCCGCATCGACCTGCACACCGGACAACAAGGTGTGCCAGGGAAACGACGGATCGGCGTCCATCTCACCGGCTGCCACCGACGGCGACATCGTGGTCGACGGGACCACGGGCTCCGGGGACGACGTCCTCGACATCAGGTACGACTCGATGCACGAGGTCTGGATCCCGCGCGGCTGCGACCGCAACGGAACTCTGGTCGGCGGTCCGGGCGACGACTACCTGGTGGGCTGGCACGGTTCCGACGTCCTGGCGGGTGGGCCGGGCAAGGACGAGATGTACGGCCGGGGCGGCGACGACGTGATGAAGGGTGGCGGGGGCGACGACCGCCTGATCGGCGCCCGAGACGACGACGTCCTGCAGGGCGGCCGGGGCCACGACGAGGCCAACGGCGGAAGGGGACGCAACACGTGCACCGGGATCGAGAAGGCCAAGCGCTGCACGCGCCGATGAGTGCGGGGGCGGACTTCTCGCGACGCGCGGCCTCAGCGGTCGCGGCTCTGGCGGCGGCCGCTGGCCTCGCCGGATCCGCCGGCCCCGGAGCCGCGCGAGCCGACGAGCCCGAGGAGTGCTCACCCGACGGACGAGTGTGCACGTGGCAGGCAGATGTCACGGTTCGGCTCGCTCCCGGGGACGGGGCAGTGTCGGTCGATGCCACCGCCCACACCGTGAGCATCGGCGACGTCGCGTACGAGCCTTTCGCGGAGCGGCCCGCCCCCCGTGTGACGTCCTGGACGCTCGAGGCCGCGGACGCGTACACGGGGTACGTCACCTTCTCCGGGTCCTCCACCCACGACACCCTCATCCTCCGAACCAAGACCCCCCTGGGGGCCACGGTGTCCACGGGCGCTGGAATGGACAACGTCTTCATCGAGACCGCACCGGCGGCTGGCAGCGTGCTCGATCTCGGTCCCTCCGCGCACGACGACTTCGCGACCGGGGACATGGGGGCATCCATCACGGCCGATCTGCGCGCCGAGACGATGACCCTCACTCCGCTGGGCAGCACCGACCAGGTGGCCCTCACGCTGCGGGGTGCCGAGAGTCTCGAACTCGGCGGCAGGGAGGTCACGGTCCTCGGCAGCGACGCCAAGGATCGTGTCGACATCTCTGCCTGCACGGCGCGGTTCCGCGGGCGCGGGGGCAACGACGGCGTCTTCCTCTCCGACGGCTCGTCGGTGTGGGAGACCTGGTATCCCCCGCGGTCGTGCCGCCGGGACTCGATCCTCATCGGCGGAGCCGGCGACGACCTGCTCCAGGCCAAGCAGGGCGCCGACGTGCTGCGCGGCGGCCCGGGCAACGACTCCCTCTACGGTCGCCTGCGCGACGACCGTCTCCTCGGTGGGCCGGGCGCCGACGTCCTCCTGGGCGGTTCCGGGAACGACCGCATCGTCGGGGGTCCGGGCCCCGACCGTGCGTACGGCGGTCCCGGCGCCGACCGGTGCGCGGGCGCCGAGCGCAGCACACGGTGCCGACGGCGCTGAGGAACCCTCGCCAGCAATCATCGCGGCGACTACGGTCGGGGGCGTGAACCAGCCCGCCGACCGGCCGCCCCGCGTACGGGTCACCGGTCCGCCGCGCCTGCCGGGCGGAGCCCCCCGCCGCACCCGCGCCCGCGAGATCGACAGCGGGACGGCGCTGGGCGAGGTGCTGATGCGGTCCCTGCTGCGCGAGCAGCTCTGGCTGGCCGGGCGGGTGCTGCTCGCGCTCGGCCTCACGCTCGGTCTGGTGCCGCTCGCCTTCTTCGTCTTCCCCGACCTCGCCGGGGTGCGCGTGGGCGGCATCCCGATCTCCTGGCTGCTGCTGGGCGTGCTGGCGTACCCGTGGCTGGCCGTGCTGGGGTGGTGGCACGTGCGCCACACCGAGGCCAACGAGCGGGCGTTCACCGAGCTGGTCAACGAGGCCGGCGAGGGCTCCGGGGACTCTCGTGGGTGACATCGGCGCGGTCTCGACCGTGGTCGCCGTCGTCCTCGTCGTGGTCGCGACCCTGGCCATCGGGACGTACGGACTGCGCCTGTCCCGCACGACGAGCGACTTCTTCGTCGCCTCCCGCACGGTCGCGCCGCGGCTGAACGCGTCCGCGATCAGCGGCGAATACCTCTCGGCGGCGTCGTTCCTCGGGGCGGCCGGGCTCGTGCTCGTCTTCGGTGCCGACATGCTGTGGTACCCCGTCGGCTGGACCGCCGGCTACCTCGTCCTGCTCATCCTGGTCGCAGCCCCGTTGCGCCGCAGCGGGGCCTACACCTTGCCCGACTTCGCCCAGGCGCGGCTGGACTCGCGGGGCGTACGGATCCTGTGCTCGTTGCTCGTGGTGGCGATCGGGTGGCTCTATCTCCTCCCGCAGTTCCAGGGGGCGGGGCTGACGCTGCGGCACGCGACCGGGGCTCCGGCATGGGTCGGGTCGGTGGTCGTGGCCGTCGTGGTGCTCGTCGCGGTCGGGTCGGGCGGGATGCGCTCGATCACCTTCGTCCAGGCGTTCCAGTACTGGGTCAAGCTCACCGCCCTGCTGATCCCCGCGTTCCTGTTGCTGATCGTGTGGGTGAAAGACGGTTCACCGCAGCCGCACGATCCCGCCGACCTGGTCATGTGGTCCTCACCCGTGGCCGACGGCGGGGTCCGCGGTCTCTACACGACGTACTCCCTGATCATCGCGACGTTCCTCGGCACGATGGGCCTGCCGCACGTGGCGGTGCGCTTCTACACCAACCCGGACGGGCGGGCGGCGCGACGTACGACCCTGGCGGTGCTCGTCCTGCTCGGCATGTTCTACCTCCTGCCGCCGCTCTACTCGGCGCTGGGACGCGTGTACGCCGACCACCTCGTGGCCACCGGCCAAGAGAGCATCCTGGTCCTGGAACTGCCCCGCCTCATGGTGGGCGGAGTGCTCGGGGACCTGCTGACCGCGCTGGTGACCGCCGGCGCCTTCGCCGCGTTCCTGTCCACCTCGTCCGGCCTGATCGTGGCCGTGTCGGGAGTGCTCAGCCAGGACGTCACCACGCGACTCTCCCCACGCATCGATGGCGTGCTGGCGTTCCGGCTCGCGGTCGCCTTGTCCGTGATCGTGCCCTTCGCGGGTTCGCTGGCGGCCCTGGACGTGGACGTGGCGCGGACGGTCGGGCTGGCCTTCGCGGTGTCCGCCTCCACCTTTGCGCCGCTGCTCGTGCTCGGCATCTGGTGGCGCGGCCTCACTCCCGCCGGCGCTGCGACCGGACTGATCCTCGGGGGCCTGGGGTCCTTCGCGGCCGTCACCTGGAACCTGTTCGCCGGCGAGGTCGAGACGTGGGGCTCGGCCCTGCTCGCGCAACCCGCGGCGTGGACCGTCCCGCTGGCGGCCACCTCGATGGTGGTCGTCTCCCGACTCACCCGCCGTACCGTGCCGCGCCACGCGGACCGTTTCATGGTCCGGCTGCACACCCCCGAGAACGTCGACCTCCAGCGCTGAGGGGCCAACCGGCCTCAGCGCTCAGACGTGGCCGCTGAGCTGTGCCATGCGCGCCGCGAGGGCGTCGATCTTCGTGTTCGTCTTGGTCGCGGACACCGGCAGCACGTCGATGGAGAGCTTCGCGCCTCCCGCCAGCGCGCGGAGTTCATCGACCTTCGCCGCGAACGGCGACCCGCTCCCGGGCGAGTAGTAGGTGACGGCTTCCTCAAGCATGTCGGCGTACAGATCGGTCTTGGTCACCGCGATCACCAGCCAGATGGGCTTGTCGCGGCGCACGGCCATCGACGCGATGCGGTGGGAGGTGATGGCCCAGTCCTCGAGCTCGGCGGCGAGCTGTGCGTCGCGGGTCGCGTGCGCAGCACCGGTCGTGCCCGCCGTGCGTCGGGGCGTGGCGTGGCCGTACGCGACGACGTGGACGATGCCGTCGACGGGCTGGTCGTGGAACACCTCGTCCAGGGCACCCAACCGGGTGGCGGCGTTGTCGCCGGGCACCACGAGGAACCGGAAGCCGTGCATCTTCGGCGAGCGGCGGGTGCGGCGCTCCATGACCGCGGAGCCCGCCTGGGCGGCGTCCTCGCTGCCGGAGCGTCGGGACAGGCGGTTGGCCAACTCGGTCTTGCCCACCCCCGTCATCCCCGTCACCGCGACGGTGGGAAAGCGGCGGCGAAACAGCCGCCCGACCTTCTCCGGGGCTGCGGCGAGAGCGCCCAGCGCGCCCGTGGCCACCGTCGCGCCGATGGCCGTACGGCTCGAGGTGGGCAGGATCGTCCTGAATCGAGTCGTTGCGCGGGACATGCAGCCTCCTGGCTTCGGATCAGCACCCTCGTCAGGGGCCGTCGTGCAGTTGCGAGCCTACGGACCGCGTGGGCAGGCGGGCACGTCGGCGGCGGGCGGCAGCCTCAGTCGAGGCAGAACTCGTTGCCCTCGACGTCCGCCATCACCAGCGTCGACTCGTTCTCCTCGTCGGCGAGCAGGAGTTCGATGCGGCGCGCCCCGTGGGTCTCGAGACGGTCTGCCTCCGCGTTGAGCGCGGCCAGCCGCGCCTCGCCGACCAGCCCGGTCCCGACCCGTACGTCGAGGTGGACGCGGTTCTTGACGGTCTTCGGTTCGGGAACCTGCTGGAAGAACAGGCGCGGCCCCGCCCCGGTCGGGTCCTGGGCCACCGACCACGCATCCACCCCGGCTGCGTCCTCGGGCACCACGTACCCCAGCGCCTGGGCCCAGAAGGCCGCGACCCGGCGGGGGTTCGCGCAGTCGAAGGTGATCTGGACCTCGCGCAACGTCGTCATCCGACCACCCTAGGCACGACCGTTCGTCGTGCGAAGGGTGCCGTTCGGCGCATCCGCTTCTCCATCCGGCGCGGGGTTCGACCGTGAGACTCGTCACACGGTTCGCGGCGGGTGCACGGTGAGGGGGATCACATCCGACACCCCACGGAAGGAGCCACCGGTGACCACGGACACCCATGACCAGGCCTCCCGGCACGACCCGGTCTACGACCATCTCGCCGAGATGCCCGAGTTCGCTCGGCTGCGCCACCTCTACCGGCGCTTCATCATCCCCGCCACGGCCGTGTTCATGGCGTGGTACGCGCTGTACGTGGGGATGTCGATGTTCGCCCCCGGCTTCATGAACACGAAGGTCGTGGGCCACGTCAACGTGGCCCTGGTCTTCGGCCTGCTGCAGTTCGTGACGACCTTCGGGATCGCCTACCTCTACAGCCGCTACTCCAACAAGCACCTCGACCCGCTGGCCACCCAGCTCGTCGATGAGTTCGACCGCTACCGCAAGGACGGCCAGTGATGGACGGCAACCAGATCCTCACCAGCCTCCTGTTCCTCGCGGTGGTGGCGCTCACCATCGTGGTGACGCTGCGGGCGAGCAAGCAGACGTCGGGCGCCGCCGACTACTACGCCGGGGGTCGCTCCTTCTCCGGCTTCCAGAACGGCCTCGCGATCGGCGGCGACTACATGTCGGCCGCCTCGTTCCTGGGCATCACGGGTGCCATCGCCCTCTACGGCTACGACGGCTTCCTCTACTCGATCGGCTTCCTGGTCGCCTGGCTGGTGGCCCTGCTCCTGGTGGCTGAGGTGCTGCGCAACTCGGGCCGCTACACGATGGCCGACCAGCTGGCCTACCGCATGAAGCAGCGGCCAGTCCGTACGGCTGCCGCGACCTCGACCGTCGTGGTCTCGATCTTCTACCTGCTGGCCCAGATGGTGGGCGCGGGCGCCCTGGTGGCCCTGCTGCTCGGCATCGACTCGGGTGCGGTGAAGAACGTGACCATCTTCATCGTCGGCGGCCTGATGATCTTCTACGTCACCGTCGGCGGCATGAAGGGCACGACGTACGTCCAGATGATCAAGGCCGTACTGCTGATGACGGGCTCCGCGCTGATCGTGGTGCTGGTGCTCGCGAAGTTCGGCTTCAACCTCTCCGACCTGCTCGGCTCGGCGGCCTCCAACTCCGGCGCGGGCGAGGCGTTCCTGCAGCCTGGCCTGAAGTACGGCGGGTCGACGACGTCGAAGATCGACTTCATCTCGCTCGGCATCGCCCTCGTGCTCGGAACGGCTGGCCTGCCACACATCCTGATCCGCTTCTACACGACCCCCACCAGCCGGGACGCACGCAAGTCGGTGCTCTGGGCGATCGGCCTGATCGGCACCTTCTACCTGTTCACCCTGGTGCTGGGCTTCGGCGCCGCGGCGCTGCTGAAGAAGAGCGACTTCGACGCGGCCGGCAACCTGGCCGCACCCAAGCTGGCCGAGGTCGTCGGCGGCGGCATCGGGTCGACCGGGGGCGCGATCCTGCTGGCCCTGATCGCCGCGGTCGCCTTCGCGACCATCCTCGCCGTCGTCGCGGGGCTGACCCTGACGAGCTCCATGTCGGTGGCGCACGACCTCTACAACTCCGTGTTCCGCAAGGGGCAGGCCACCGAGGCCGAGGAGTTGAAGGTCTCCCGCATCGCGGCGGGCGTGATCGGTCTCGTCTCGATCCTCCTGGCGATCCCGGCGCAGACGCTCAACATCGCGTTCCTCGTGGCCTTGGCCTTCGCGGTCGCGGCGTCGGCGAACCTGCCGGCCATCCTGATGAACATGTTCTGGCGGCGCTTCAACACCCGCGGTGCCGTGTGGAGCATCTACGGCGGTCTCATCCTGGCCGTCGGGCTGGTGGTCTTCTCGCCGGTCATGTCGGGCCTGCCGACGTCGCTGTTCCCCAACGCCGACTTCGCCTGGTTCCCGCTGCAGAACCCGGGCATCGTCTCGATCCCCGGCGGCTTCCTGCTCGGCATCATCGGCACCCTCACCTCGAAGGAGCCTGCCGCCGAGGAGCGCTACACCGAGCTCGAGGTCCGCGCTCTCACGGGCGCCGGAGCCGAGGGGGCCCTGGAGCACTGATCGCTCCGGAACTCCATCCGCTCAACCAGTCGACCGCCACACCTGGCGCAACCTGGCAAGGAACGACCCGCGTCCCTCGACGCGGGTCGTTCCGCGTCCGCCCCCCGTACTCCCGCCCCGCCCTTCTCAAGTAACGCGCGTTTATCGCGCACCTCCCCTGCGGAATGGCGCCGCGGAACAGGCCAAACTCGCGCGTCAGTTCCGGCTCGTACGGCCGCGCACCAGCCCCACGAAGCCGTCGACCAGGGCGATGACCCCCAGCGCGGCACACAGCATCGCCGCCCGCAGCCACCACGAGGCCCCGTCGATGAACGACGGCAGCCACGGCTTGGGTTCCACCATGGCGAGCGACCCGCGTACGCCGACGCACTCGATCGTGACCACCTCGGACGTGGGCACGAAGACCCACCGCCCCCGCCACGGCGCCGCCGTCCCGCCACCCCGTTCGTACGACCGCGTGGCCTCGACCAGATCCAGCGCGACGCCGCCGTCGCGCACCTCGCACGCGGGCTCGACCTCGGCCAGCCAGACCCACACGAGCATCGGCTCCCCCGGCTGCGCATCGATCTCGTGGGGGCGACCATCGAGGGGGACCTGGGCCGCCTCCGGCCATACGTGGCTGATCGAGGTGAGGACGCCGGGCACGAACAGCGCCGCCGCGACCACCAGCAACCCCACCGCCGCGAGCAGCGACTGCACCGGGGACGAGAGCGGGCGTCGGGCCTTCGTACGGGGTCGCGAGACGTCGACAGAGCTCATGCCGCGCAGGTTCCCATCCCGAGCACACCGCGTGCCTGAGCCGCGGTACTCAGGTCCACCGGCGACCGCTGGCCGCACCACGTTGACCGCCCGGCGACGGCGGCGACCACCCGTCTGTCGTGACGGGGGTCACTTGGATAGCGTTGAGCGTGACACAGACCACAGGAGGATATCCGTGAGCGAGAACACCGAGGCGCTGGCGAACTTGTCCCACGAGGAGCGCCGATTCGCCCCTCCCGTCGACTTCGCAGCCCAGGCGAACGTGACCGCCCAGGCGTACGAGAGCGCCAGTGCCGACCGCGAGGCGTTCTGGGCCCAGGCCGCTGAGCGCCTCGAGTGGGGCACCAAGTGGGACCAGGTCCTCGACTGGTCCAACCCGCCGTTCGCCAAGTGGTTCGTCGGCGGCGAGATCAACGCCTCCGTCAACTGCGTCGACCGCCACGTCGCCGCCGGCAACGGGGACAAGGTCGCCATCCACTGGGTCGGCGAGCCCGTCGACGACACGCGCGACATCACCTACGCCGACCTCCTCGCCGAGGTCTCGCGCGCCGCCAACACCCTCACCGACCTCGGGGTACGCAAGGGCGACCGGGTCGCGATCTACATGCCGATGATCCCCGAGGTCGTCGTCGCGATGCTGGCCTGCGCCCGACTCGGCGCCGTCCACACCGTCGTCTTCGGCGGATTCTCGGCCGACGCGCTGGCCTCCCGCATCACCGACTGCGCGGCGAAGGTCGTGATCACCGCCGACGGCGGCTACCGCCGCGGCTCACCGTTCGCGCTCAAGCCCGCCGTCGACGAGGCCGCGGACAAGGTCGACGGTCTCGTCGAGCACGTCCTCGTGGTCCGCCGTACGGGTCAGGACGTCGCCTGGACCGAGGGCCGCGACGTGTGGTGGCACGACTCGGTCGGCACCGCCTCCGACGAGCACACCGCCGAGATGCACGACGCAGAGCACCCGCTCTACGTCATGTACACCTCCGGCACCACCGGCAAGCCGAAGGGCATCCTCCACACCACCGGCGGCTACCTGACGGGCACCTCGTACACGCACTGGGCGGTCTTCGACCTCAAGCCCGACACCGACGTCTACTGGTGCACGGCCGACGTCGGCTGGGTGACCGGACACTCCTACCTCGTCTACGGTCCGCTCGCCAACGGCGCCACCCAGGTCATGTACGAAGGCACCCCTGACTCCCCGCACAAGGGCCGTTGGTGGGAGATCGTGGAGAAGTACGGCGTCACCATCTTCTACACCGCCCCCACCGCGATCCGGACCTTCATGAAGCAGGGGCGCGAGATCCCGGACGGCTTCGACCTGTCCTCCATCCGCCTGCTCGGGTCGGTCGGTGAGTCGATCAACCCCGAGGCCTACATGTGGTACCGCGAGGTCATCGGCGGCGACCGGTGCCCGATCGTCGACACGTGGTGGCAGACGGAGACCGGACAGATCCTGATCAGCCCCCTGCCGGGCGTGACGGCGGGCAAGCCCGGCTCCGCGATGACGCCACTGCCCGGGATCGTGGCCGATGTGGTCGACGATGACGCCAACTCGGTGCCGGACGGCTCGGGCGGCTACCTCGTCCTCAAGGAGCCGTGGCCCGCCATGCTGCGCACCCTGTGGGGCGACGACCAGCGCTTCGTTGACACGTACTGGTCTCGCTGGAAGGGCCTGTACTTCGCAGGCGACGGCGCCAAGAAGGATGAGGACGGCGACATCTGGGTGCTGGGCCGCGTCGACGACGTCATGAACGTCTCGGGGCACCGGCTCTCCACCACCGAGATCGAGTCCGCCCTGGTGTCGCACCCCAAGGTCGCCGAGGCGGCCGTCGTCGGCGCGGCCGACGACACCACCGGTCAGGCCGTGTGCGCGTTCGTCATCCTGCGTGAGTCTGCCGGCGACGGGGGCGACAACATCGTCGAGGAGCTGCGGACCCACGTCGCCAAGGAGATCGGCGCGATCGCCAAGCCGCGTCAGGTGATGGTCGTGCCCGAACTACCCAAGACGCGATCCGGCAAGATCATGCGCCGCCTCCTCAAGGACGTGGCCGAGGGCCGCGAGATCGGCGATGTCACCACGCTGGCCGACTCGAGCGTCATGGACCTGATCGCGGCGCGTGAGGCTGCGGCCAAGGGCTGAGCCGTACGACTCGCAGTGGGGTGTCCGTGGTGCGCCGCGGACACCCCACTGTCATGTCTCAGTCGTCGGCCTCGATCGGCTCGCGGCCGCGGGTGGCGAGCATCAGCAGCGCGACGCCGACCACGGCCGAGACCAGTGAGGCCAGCAGCACGCCGATCTTGGCCGCCACCGCGAACTCCTCGTGGCCGGGGAAGGAGAGTTCGGTGACGAACAGCGACACCGTGAACCCGATGCCCGCGACGGAGCCCAACCCCAGCACCATCGGCCAGGAGGTGTGATCCGGCAGGCGTCCCAGCCCGAACCGGACAGCCACCCACGTGAACAGCGCGACGCCCACAGGCTTGCCGAGCACCAGCCCGGCCATCACGCCCAGTGCCACGCCGGACGTGAGCACTTCGCCTGCCCCGGACAGGCTGACCCCGGCGTTGGCGAGGGCGAAGATCGGCAACACGACGTAGGAGGAGACCGAGTGGAGCGCGCTCTGCAGCCGCTCGACCGGTGAGACCGCGTGGTTCATGAGGAAGTGCAGGCGGCGCAGCTCGGAGGCGTCGAGCTCGTTGTCGTCCAAGGTGCGGCGTACGTAGTCGCGCGCGACGTCCTCCCGCAGCAGCGGCACCGTCGGGGTGATCAGGCCGACGGCCACGCCAGCCAGCGTGGCGTGGACGCCGGACTGGAGCAGCAAGAACCACAGGGCGACCCCGAGCGCCACATAGATCGCGGTGGTCCACACCCGCCGCACCCGCAGCATCACCATGACCGCCAGCACGGCCAACGCGCCGACAAGCCACCACAGCTTCAGGTCGGCGGTGTAGAAGACGGCGATCACGATGATGGCGCCGATGTCGTCGGCGATCGCGAGGGTGAGCAGGAAGAGGCGCGCTGCGGACGGGATCCGCCGCCCCAGCAGTCCCAGGACACCGACGGCGAAGGCGATGTCGGTCGCCATGGGGATTCCCCAACCGTGCGAGCCTTCCGCACCGGGGCCCACCACCAGGACGTACAGCGCCGCCGGCACGGCCATCCCGCCGAGCGCGGCGAACACCGGGAGTGCAGCCGCCCGCGGGTCCCGCAGGTCGCCCTTGACCAGTTCGTACTTGATCTCCAGCCCGACGACGAAGAAGAAGATGACCATGAGGGCGTCGTTGACCCAGTGCTGGAGCGACTCACTGACCTCGACGAAGCCCAGGTCGACGGTGATGGCGGTGTGCCAGAACGAGCCGTACGAGTCCGCGACGGGCGAGTTGGCCCAGATCAGGGCCACGGCCGCGGCGATCAGGAGCAGGACCGAACCCGCTGACTCCACCCGCAGGAACTCCCGCAACGGTTTGCCGACCCGGGCCAGACCTCGGTCCGACTCGATGTAGGCGGGGCCGAGGAGGTAAATCTCGTCGTCGGCTCGGGGCGTGCTTGGTCGCTGCATGGTGCCTTCCGGGGTGGGTGAACATCAACCGCATCACACGACGCGGGCCGACCAGACTTCCCGGCTCTCCAGTCGCTCATCGTACCGGTCCGGCCGTTGTGTAGGGTCAGGTCGTCCCCCGCACGACCCTGACGAAGGACGACGAGATGGCTCCGGAACCGGCCAAGGACACCGACCCGACGCTGGGCAAGCTGGTGGCTGACGCCTCGCGCGACGTGTCCACGCTGATCCAGCAGGAGATCGCGCTCGCCAAGTCCGAGCTCAAGATCAGCGTCAAGGCCGGCGGCACTGGCGTCGGGCTGTTCGCGGCCGCGGGCTTCCTGCTCGTCCTCGCCGTGATCATGCTGTCGGTGTCGATCGCCTACTTCATCCACTGGGCTGGCCTCGGCCTGCACTGGGCGTTCCTGATCGTCTTCGGTGCGTACGCGGTGATCGCGGCCATCCTCGCGCTGGTGGGCGTGAAGAAGGTCAAGCAGGTCCGCGCCCCCGAGCGCGCGATCCACCAGGCCCAGGAGATCCCCAAGGCGTTCAAGGGTCAGGCCTGATCCGTACGCGCCCTCAGCGCACGCAACTGCCGGTGGCGACGGCGATGTCGTTGTTGGCTCCGGCCGATGCGGCATCCGCGACCTGCGATGCCGTGAGCGCGTAGCCGGTGTCGGCGTCGGTCACCGATGCCGCGAACACCATCCCGGCGACGTCCCCACCCGAAGTGAGGACCGGGCCACCCGAGTTGCCGGGACGGATGAGGCCGCGCAGCGCGAGGACCTCGCGCACGACGACGCTGGAGTTGTTGATGTCGGGTGAGCGCAGCCGTTGGAGGCTGCGTACGCGTGCCGTCTGGACGTCGAAGGGCCCGTCCTGGGGGTAGCCCACGATCGCCACGCCGTCCTTGGCCTTGACCTCGATGTCGAACGCCAACGGCGGGGCGTTGGAGTCATCGACACGCAGGACCGCGACGTCGAGGCGCGGGTCGTAGTGGACGACGGTGCCCACCTTGATCTGCCCGTCGATCTCGACCTCCGGCCGGGTGACCCCGGCGACCACGTGGGCGTTGGTCATCACGCGACCGGGTGCGTACACGAATCCGGTGCCCTCGACGCCTCCTGTGCAGGCATTCTCGCCGACGATCTTGACGACGCTGGCCTCGCTGATGAGGACGTCCGGGTCGGTGAGCAACCGCTCGGGGCCGGCGGCCACGTCGACGATGCGCTCGGGGGCGAAGGGCTCGAGGTAGCGGGGGAAGAACCCCGCTCCCACCACGTTGTTGAAGCCGCGCAGCAGGCCAGAGGCCTCCAGCGGGAGCGCCCGGTCGACCTGCGCCAGGATCTTGGACTCGCGTACGACAGGGGTGATCGCGCCGATCCGAGTGCCCGAGACGGCCACACCCAGGGCCCAGGCCACGACGAGCACCGCGAGCGCGCTCAGGGCGGCACCGCCGATGGCATCCACAGCCCGCACCGGCTGCCACGTGATGCGATCGCGGATGCGCGCGCCCAGGAACTGGAAGCCCGCCTGTCCGAGGGTGGCCGCCACGATGACGACCCCGAGCGCCCCGACCGACACCCAGGTCGAGGGCGCCGCGTCACCCAGTAGCACGGGCGCCGCCCACACGCCGACCACGCCTCCGAGCAGCAGGCCGAGCGTGGCGAAGGCTCCGGTGACGAACCCCTGCCAATAGCCCGACAGCGCGTACAACCCGACGAGGGCCAGAAGGCACCAGTCGAGGACGTTCATCGCTACTCCTCGAAACGGGTGTTGGGCGCCGGGCGGGGGCCGTTGCGCTCCTCACCCTGCAGCATGTGGGCGGGCAGGTCACGCTCCCGCGCGGAGTCCCAGTCGAGAGTCCACCCGAGGTGGTCGAAGAGGCGGGAGATGATCCCCGCCGTGAACCCCCACAGGACGACATCCTTGTCCTCGCCGATGAGGAACGCGGGGCCCTTCCACCCGGACGGGTGGCGTACGGAGATGCGGTGATCGGGGTCCATCAGCTCGGCGATGGAGACGTGGTGGATGGCCTCGACCTCTGCCGGGCTCGCGATGCGTACGGGGGTCCGCTCACGCCACCACCCCAGCACCGGCGTGACCGCGTAGTTGCTCGGCGGAAGCCACAGCTCGGGCAGCTGCCCGAAGACCTCGACCCCGCTGGCGTCGAGGCCGACCTCTTCGTACGCCTCCCGCAGCGCCGCTTGGGCCGGGGTCTCCCCCGGGTCGATGCCGCCGCCGGGGAAGGAGACCTGGCCCGGGTGCGAGCGCATGGTGTGGGACCGCTCGGTCAGCAGGATCTCGCCGCGGTGCAGGAGGTCGTCGGCGACGTCGATGCCGTACTCGATCTCCCGGTCGGCGAACAGCATCAGGACCGCGCCGGTCCGGCCGGAGAAGTCGTCCGGGGGCACGAACCGGGTGAGCTGGTCGGCCTGGATCGTGCGACTGCCCTCGACGACGGGCTGCATCCAGTCAGGCAGGGAGCTCACGGCTGCGCCTCCGGCGCGGTCAGGTCGACGCCCAGGTGCGTACGCACCATGTCGACCAGGTCCTCCACGGTGTCCACCCCGCCGGAGAGCTGCTGGACCACTTCGCCGTCAGCGTCGATGAGAACGAAGGCCGGCAGGCCTCGCGAGGCGATCTGGAAGGCGCGCTTGCCCATGAGCTCGCCGCCCGGATCCGCCAGGGACGGGTAGGTCGCCCCGGTCTCCCGCGCCAACTCGAGCGCCGCGCCGGGCTTGACGTCGTTGAAGTCGATGCCGAGCACCGGGACACGGTCGCCGTAGGTCTGGTGGAACTCCTCCAGGGCCGGCATCTCCCGCTTGCACGGCTCGCAGAATGCCTGCCACAGGTTGATCACCAGGGGGCCTCGCAGCGAGGACAGGTCGACCTCGGTGCCGCCGCCCAGACACGGGAGGGTGACCTCGGGGAGGCCGTCGTCGAGTGCCTCGCCGTCTCCGGGGACACAGTCCTCCATCCCGATCTCGGCCTTGACCGCCCGCAGCTCGGGGGTGTCCACCGAGACGTCGGGCGCGCTGGGGGTGATCCGGCCGTCGTCGCTGCAGGCGCCCAGCGCCGCGACCAGTGCCGCTGCCACCGCGGCACGTCGCCAGAACCCCGCCCTCACGCGGGCCCCTGGGTGCGGACGAGCTTCTCGGCCTCGATCGGATCGGTCGGGCCGGCCCCGAAGGACGGGCAGGACCGGGCGAGCGGGCACGCGCCGCACGCGGGCTTCTTGGCGTGGCAGCGGCGCCGGCCGTGCCAGATCACGTGATGGGACAGCATCGTCCAGTCGCGCTTGGGGAACAGGGCGCCGATCGCGAACTCGACCTTGACCGGGTCCGTCTCCTCGGTCCAGCCGAACCGACGGACCAGACGCCCGAAGTGGGTGTCCACGGTGATGCCGGGGACGTCGAACGCGTTGCCCAGGACGACGTTGGCCGTCTTGCGCCCCACCCCTGGCAGCGTGACCAGATCCTCGAGGCGGCCGGGCACCTGCCCACCGAAGTCGTCGACGATCGCTGCGGACAGATTGAGCAGGGAGGTCGTCTTCTGCCGGAAGAAGCCCAACGGCCCGACGATGGTCTCCAGGTCTTCGCGCTGAGCGGCCGCCATCGCCGTCGCGTCCGGGTATGCCGCGAACAGTGTGGGACGCACCGCGTTGACCCGCCGGTCCGTCGTCTGCGCCGACAGGACCGTCACCACGAGCAGTTGGAACGGGTCCGCGAAGTCGAGCTCGCAGTGCGCGTCGGGGTAGGTCTCGGCGAGCACCCGGTTCATCTTGCGAGCGCGTCGCACCAGTGAGGTGTCGGGCTTCTCGACCACGGTCTGGGGCACGCGCCAAAGCCTACGTGGGGCCACCGACAACCTCGGGCGCCCGTCCTCGGGGCCCACGCTTCGCCACGGCCGCGGCAGACACGTACGACCGGGTTGCCACATGTGAGCCGTGCCACGGGTAGGATCGCCCCGAACGAGCCTGTGCCGGGGACGCGCGCGGGCGTACGCCCACCGGAGGAGTTCCTAGTGGACAACGACGTGCTGCGTCAGGCGCCGCTCTTCAGCGGCCTGGATGACGAGGCCACCACCGCCCTGCGCAACTCCATGGCGGAGACCAAGCTGCGCCGCGGCGAGGTGCTCTTCCACGAGGGCGACTCGGGCGACCGGCTCTACGTCGTGCTCGACGGCAAGGTCAAGCTGGGCCGTTCCTCGGCCGACGGCCGCGAAAACCTGCTGGCCATCATGGGTCCCGGCCAGATGTTCGGTGAGCTCTCGCTCTTCGACCCCGGCCCCCGTTCGGCCACGGTGACTGCGGTGACCGACGCAACGTTCGTCTCCCTGTCCCACGAGGACCTGCTGCGCTGGCTCGACGGCCGGCCCCAGGTGGCGCGCGCGCTGCTCTCGCAGCTCGCCGCTCGCCTGCGCAAGTCCAACGACGTCGTCGCCGACCTCGTCTTCTCCGACGTTCCCGGTCGCGTGGCCAAGGCGCTGCTCGACCTGGCAGACCGCTTCGGCCGTACCGCCGACGACGGCGTGCACGTGCACCACGACCTCACCCAGGAGGAGCTCGCCCAGCTCGTCGGGGCCTCGCGCGAGACCGTCAACAAGGCGCTCGCCGACTTCGCCTCTCGCGGGTGGCTGCGCCTGGAGCCTCGCTCGGTCGTCATCATGGACCTCGAGCGGCTCTCCAAGCGCGCGCGCTGACACCACGTACCTCGCCACAGGGCGGACGGCCTCCGGGCCTCCGCCCTGTGTCATGTGGTGGCACCGATTCGTACGGCCTGGGGTGGGGTTGCGTCATACGTACGCGCTCTCGCGGGCTGGGCGTCATACAAACCTGCCCCCGCCGGCCCGGCGTCATACAAACCCGCCCCCGCCGCCCCGGCGTCATACAAACCCACACCAATAACGCCGCATCCGCATGACACACGAGGCCCCCAGACGCCTTCGTATGACACAGGCCACGGCCGGCCACATTCGCATGACGCAGACCGCCACAGGCCCCGGCGTCATACAAACCCGCCCCCGCCGGCCCCGCGTCATACAAACCCACACCCGCCGGCCCCGCGTCATACAAACCCGCCCCCCGCCGGCCC
>JAEWOG010000036.1 GCA_023460975.1 Actinomycetes bacterium | reverse complement strand
GGGCTGGGGTGAGCCGGGTTTGTATGACGCGGGGCCGGTGGGCGGTCTGCGTCATACGAATGGGTCGGTTGGGCTCCTGCGTCATGCGGATGCGTACGTATTGGTGCGGGTTTGTATGACGCGGGGCCGGGGCGTGCGGGTTTGTATGACGCCAGCCCGGAGTGAGCCGGGTTTGTATGACGCAAGCCCGGAGTGAGCCGGGTTTGTATGACACCCGTCAGGGCCACACGAGCCCGACGGCCTCCTCGCTGATCTCCCACAGCCTGCGCTGGGACACCTCGTCCAGCGCCATCGCGTGGGGCGTGACGAGGGTGGGTTCGCCGCTGAACTCGGCGACGCCTCGAGGGCCGACGTACGAGCCGCCTGGGAGGTCCGCGGTGGCCGCCATGAGGGTCGGCCAGGCGCCCTGGGCTGCGGACTGCGACACCGCACGGATCGTGGCGTCGAGGATCGAGGCGCGCCGGCGCGAGCTCTGGGGCACCTGACTGTTGACGGCCAGGTGGGTGCCAGCGAATCCGGGGTGCGCGGCGAGGGCGCGTACGCGGTGCCCGCCCGCGTCGAGGCGCCGCTGCAGTTCGTAGGTGAACAGCAGGTTGGCCAGTTTGGCCTGGCCGTAGCCGGTCCAGCGCCAGACGGTTCCGTGCGTGCGTCGAGGGTCGCTCAGCGGGGCCGAACGGGCGATCCGGTGCATCTGCGACGACACGGTGACGACCCGCCCCGCCGGCGCTTCGCTGAGCTTGGGGAACAGCAGCCCCGTCAGCAGGAACGGCCCGAAGTGGTTGGTGGCCATCTGCAGGTCCAGGCCGTCCACCGTCTGGGCTGGCTGTGGCGCCATCACGCCGGCGTTGTTGACGAGCAGGTCGATGCGCGACTCGGTGAGCAGGTCGTCGGCTGCGCGTCGTACGGAGTCCAGGCGAGACAGGTCGGCCTCCACCATGCCCAGGTCGGCGCCGGGTTGGCTGGCATGGATCTCGCGGGCCGCCTCGGCGACCTTCGCCGGGTTGCGCCCCACGAGGATCACGCGGGCGGAGTTGCGGGCCAGTTCGTACGCCGTGTGGAAGCCCAGGCCACCCACGGTGGGGCCCGTCACGACCGCCGTGAGGCCCGCCAGGCTCGGCATGTCATCGGGGCGCCACGTGGTGGGGGCGTCGCTCACGGCGTCACCGCCAGGGACGTGCGCAGCCGCTGGCCGAGCTCGGCGTCGCCGGCGACGTTGACGCGCGCCGGGTCGGGGGTACGCCGGCCTCCGGCGAGGAGGAGGTACGACTCCCGGTCGGTCGTGAGTCGTACGTCCGGGGTCGCCGTCGCGGCATCGACGCGTCGTCCGCGCCCGTCGTCGCCGACCTCGGCGGCCACGGGGGCGTGACCCGCGACCTGGAGGACGACGCAGGTTCCGGCAGGCAGGGCGGCCTTCTTGGCGATGGAGAAGGGGAGGCTCTCGAGCAGGTAGTCGGCGGTGTGGATCGCCGCCGGCGCGTCCATGCCGCCGGGCAGGCCGACGGCGCGGCGGATGTCCTGCTCGTGCATGAAGACGTCGAGCGGGCGGTTGCGCAGCAGCGTGCGGGTGCTCCAACCGATCGCCCCGAACAGCCCGGGCGCCGGAGCATCGGGGTCGGTGGGCGGATCGGCGACCAGCGCCGCATGGCGGGCGGCGGTGCTCGTACGGATCTCGTCGATGAGGTCGTGCGGGCTGCGTCCCCGGCGGGCGACGACGCCCTGCTCGGTGAACTGGCCCATCATCCCCACGGCGTGCGGGGCGTTGCCGATCTCTACGTCGTCGTGCGGTGTCCCGGCCAGCAGGGCTTCGAGGTGGGCGGTGTGGGCGACGACCGCGTGGACGTCCCACCCCGCGAGGTCGGTGGGGAGGTGCCAGGCGTCGTCGGGCAGCCGTTCGAGGAGGGACCCGAACTCGCCCACGGCGCTCCACCACGTCTCGACGTACCCCGTCAGTTCGCTCATGCCGGGCACTCTAGGGGCGCGGTACGACTTCGGTCACCCACGCAGCGCCGAGGACCGTGAGGGTGAGGGAGAATCGCACGGTGAAGGTCCGTGCCCCCGAACTCGCAGGCCGCGCTTGGCTCAACACCGACGGCCCCGTGCGGTTGTCCGATCTGCGCGGGCGGTTCGTGCTGCTCGACTTCTGGACGTTCTGCTGCATCAACTGCCTCCACGTCCTGGACGAGCTGCGCCCCGTCGAGGAACGGTGGGCCGACGAGCTGGTCGTGATCGGGGTCCATTCGCCGAAGTTCACCCACGAGGCGGACCCGGTCGCTCTGGCGGCGGCGGTGGAGCGCTACCGCGTCACCCATCCCGTCCTCGACGACCCGGACCTGGTGACGTGGCAGGCCTACACGGCACGTGCCTGGCCGACGCTGGTCCTCATCGATCCCGAGGGCTACGTCGTCGCCCAGTACGCCGGCGAGGGTCACGCGCACGCCATCGACGCGCTGCTGGCCGACCTCGTCGAGGTCCACCGGGCCCAGGGCACGCTGCAGGTGGGGGACTCCCCGTACGTGCCCGCTCCCGTCGAGTCGGGTGACCTGCGCTTCCCGGCCTCGGCCGTACGCCTGCCCGACGGGTCGCTCGCCGTCGCCGACGCGGGCCACGGCGAGGTCGTGATCCTGACCGAGGACGGCGACGTCACTCAGCGCATCGGCGGGTTCACCGAGCCCAACGGCGTGTGCGTCCTGCCGCCCGACGTCGCTGCTCTCACCGGCCTCGACCTGGTCGTCGCCGACACGGTCGCCCACCGCCTGGCGGGCGTTCACCTGGCCACCGGCGAGGTCCGCGCGCTCGCGGGGGACGGCCAGCAGTGGATGGCGGGCGAATCGACCGCGCGGCTCTCCAGCCCGTGGGACGTGACGTGGTGGCGTGACGTCGTGTGGATCGCGATGGCCGGCACCCACCAGTTGTGGACGTACGACCCCCGCACCGGCGCGGTCGAGGTGGTCGCGGGCACCACCAACGAGGGCCTCCTCGATGGTCCGCTGGCCACCGCGTGGTTGGCCCAGCCCTCACGCCTCGCCGTCTCTGCCGACGGGCAGCGCCTGTGGGTGGCCGACAGCGAGACGTCGGCGCTGCGGTGGGTGTCGTACGAGTCCGGGCGCGGTGAGATCCACACGGCGGTGGGCACGGGGCTGTTCGACTTCGGGTTCCGCGACGGCCCGGCCGCCGACGCGCTCATGCAGCATCCGCTCGGGGTGTGTGCGCTGGACGACGGCTCGGTGCTGGTCGCGGACACCTACAACGGTGCGCTGCGGCGCTGGACGCCCGACGGGCAGGTGAGCACGCTGGCCACGGGCCTCGCCGAGCCGAGCGCCGTGCTGCTGGCCGAGGATGGGTCAGCGCTGGTCGTCGAGAGCGCGGCGCACGCGATCACGACCGTCGCTCTCGGCGGCGTGGTCGAGGTCGCCGAGTTTGCGCACCGCACGCAGCGCCCGGTGACCCCGGTCGCGGCGGAAGTGGAGTTGCGCATCGAGTTCACCCCGCCGCCGGGGCAGAAGGTCGATGACAGGTTCGGCCCGGCCAGCCAGTTGTTGGTCACGGCGACGCCGCCCGCGCTCCTGCGCGAAGGGGAGGGCCGGGGCACCGACCTCGTACGCTCACTGGTCCTGGATCCCCGCGTCGGGGAAGGCGTCCTGCACGTCGCCGCCCGCGCCGCGACCTGCGACGTCGTCGGGGACGGCGAGGCCGCCGAGGGCGCCGCGTGCCGGATGGTGCAGCAGGACTGGGGCGTCCCCGTGTCGATCGCCGCAGGCGCCGACGGGGTCCTTCGCCTGCCCCTGGGTGGCGCCTCGGGTGATGGACCCCCAGCCGAGCACGTGACAGAGTGACGGGCGCCACACTGTCAACGTAAAGGGGTCCCCATGGGTCTCGGACTCGGCATCATCCTGCTGCTCGTCGGCCTCGTCCTCGTCGCAGGCGTGCTCGACATCTCAGCTCTCGACGGGGCGGTCGTCGACGCCAACGGACTGGGATGGATCCTCGTCCTGGTCGGCGCGCTCGCCATCGTCCTGGCGCTCGTCATGAACAAGCAACGGGGCGAGACCCGGCACGTCGAGGAGCGCCGCGACGGGTCGAACGAGGCCTAGAGCCAGCCGCGCTCCTGGGCGATCCGCGCAGCCTCGGCGCGCGTGTTGGCGCGCGTCTTGCCGATGCCCGCGGACAGGTGGTTGCGCACGGTGCCCTGGCTGAGGTGGATCGCCTTGGCGATCGCCGCCACCGACGTCCCGTCGAGGGCGTGCCGCAACACTTCGGCCTCCCGTGGGGAGAGCGGGCTCGGGCCGTCCATGAGCGATTCGGCGGCGAGGTCGGGGTCGACGACCCGCAGCCCGGCGTGGACCCGACGTACGGCCTCGGCGAGCTCGCGGGCGGGGGTGTCCTTGACGACGAAGCCCGCCGCTCCGGCGTCGAGGGCGCGGCGTACGTACCCGGGACGTCCGAACGTGGTGACCACCAGCGAGCGCACCTCGGGCAACTCCCGGCTCAGCTGGGCGGCCACGGCCAGCCCGTCGAGACCCGGCATCTCCACGTCGAGGAGGCAGACCTGCGCGGCGGAGGCGCGGGCGGCCTCGAGGACTTCGTCTCCCCGCCCCACCTCGCTGACCACTTCGAGATCGCTCTCCAGCGCGAGCAGGGCGGCCAGCGCCCCCCGTACGAGCGCCTGGTCGTCGGCCAGCAGGACCCGAATCATCCCAGCACCACCTCCACGGTCGTTCCCGGCGTCCCGGATGTCAGCACCAGCGTGCCACCGGCCTGAGCGACGCGCTCACGCATCCCCCTCAACCCGTTGCCCTCGGCGCCCTGGATGCCCGTTCCGTCGTCGGTGATGCGCAGCGTGTTGGACACGGCCGTGATCTCGACGCGGCCGGCGTGGGCGTGCCGGACGATGTTGGTCACCGCCTCCCGCAGCACCCAGCCGAGCAGGATCCGGTGCGCCGGGTCGACCTCGTCGACGCCGCCGACGACGCTCACCTCCACGCCTGCATCGGCGAGTACGCGGGGTGCCGCCACCAGTTCGGTGGCCAGGTTGCTGGCCCGCAGGCCGCCCACCGTGGCCCGTACGTCACCCAACGCCTGTCGGGCGATCTGCTGGATCTGCTCCAACTCTCGTCGCGCGCCGTCGGGGTCGTCATCGATGAGCCGCGACGCGAGTTCGGCCTTGATGCTCAGCACCGTCAGCGAGTGTCCCAGCACGTCGTGGACGTCGCGTGCCACCCGCTCGCGCTCGCTCACCAGAGCGAGGGTGGCGCGGTTGGCATCGGCGCGTTCCTCCGCGGAAGTGACGATGCGCAGCACCGCCATGCCCGCACTCAGCGGCCACACCAGCAGCAGGAAGTAGATGCTCGGGAAGTCGCTGTCCCCGAGCACGGCCACCAGTGGGAGCAACGCCGACGCCGCCCCCAGCACCTTCCACCACGGAGGCGGCAGCAGCAGGATCGCCCCCACGCACAGGAACGGCACCATGCCCGTGGTCTGGGCGCCGATCACCGGCACCGTCCCGGCCGCCAGGGCGAGCAGGAGTGCGTACGCCGTGAACCCTCGCAGTCGCTCGGCAAACGCGAGGCCGTACACGACGGCGAACGTGGCGATCAGGATCAGCGCGACGACCTTGGCCCACACCGGGCGGTCGGCGTCGAAGACCGCCAGCACCGGATAGACCAGGAAGACGAGCCAGATCGCCGCGACCACCCACCAGCCGCTGGGTGACGGTGGTGAGGTGGTCCGTTCGGGGCTCATGCCCGCTCCTTGCTCCTGCGCATCCCCCACGCTGCGACGCTACCGAACGCCAGCGTCCACAGCACCACACTGGTGATGAGCAGCCACAACGGGTCGTGGGAGCCGTCGAGCAGCCAGCCCTCGGTCTGCGGGTAGCGCGCCAGCATCGTGTAGCCGTACATCGGGGAGAAGCGGGCGATGTCCAGCATCGTGCCCTCCAACGGCATGAAGACGTTGCCGAGGAACGACATCACCACGACCAGACCGCTGGCGATCGAGACGGCGTTGGGCCCCTTGAAGATGAGGCAGACGGCGAGCCCGTACGCGGCGAACATCGCCGAGCCGACCCACACGACGGCCGCCGACAGGACCCAGTCCCTCGTGTCCCCCTGCGCGCCCGTCACCGCCCCCACGACGTAGATGAGGGCGACCGGAACCGCGGCCACCGTCATCGCGACCCCCGCCTTCAGCGCGACGAACGAGGCCGGCCGCAGTGGGGTCAGGGCCAGCTGTCGCCCCCATCCCATCGTCTGTTCGGCGGCGGCAGTGCCGGACACGGAGGTGGTGGCGGTGACCGCGGCGTACGCGGCCATCGAGATGGTCACGTACATCGCCACGTTGCCGCTGCCGACCTGCTCGGTGCCCCCGGTGCCGAAGACGAGGTACATGAACACGGGCAGCGCCACGATGAAGAACATCCCGCCCTTGTCGCGCAACTGTCGGCGCAGGTCGAGGGCGGCGTACGTCAGTGTGCCGCTGGTGGGACGGGCCGGGACCGTCGTGGCAGGAGCGGTCAGGTCGGGTGTCGAGTTCATCGGTTCGCTCCGTCGGTGAGGGCCAGGAAGGCCTGTTCGAGACTGGCGCTGGACAGCTCCACCGCGTCCACGCCCAGCGGGGCGAGGGCGTCGCGGACCGACGCCAACCAGTCGGGGTCGACGTCGTCGCCGCGCACCGCGTGCGCGGGTGGGGTGAAGGACACGGTGCGAGGGCCGAAGGACGCCCGCACGTCGCTGGTCTCGCCGTCGGCGACGACCCGTCCGGACGCCATGAGTACGGTCCGCTCGGCGAAGTCGTCTGCCTCGGTGAGGTAGTGAGTGGCGAACACGATCGTGCGGCCGGCCGCGGCGTCGGCCCGCATGGTCTCCCAGAAGAACCGTCGCGCCGCCACGTCCATGCCGGTCGTCGGTTCGTCGAGGATGATCACCTCCGGATCCGGGACCAGCGCCAGGGCGAAGCGCAGGCGCTGCTGCTCACCGCCGGAGCATGCGCCGACCTTGCGCCGCGCCAGCGGTGTCAGCGCGGTGCGCTCGAGCACCTCCTCGACCCGGTCGCCGCGCCCGTGCAGGGCGGCGAGCGCGCGTACGGTCTCTGCGACCGTGAAGTCGGGCAGGAGGCCGCCCGTCTGCATCATGGCCGACACGCGTCCGGCGTCCAACGCCTCACGCGGAGTCGTCCCGTGGAGTTCGACGGAGCCCGCGTCCGGCTGGATCAGGCCGAGCAACATGTCGATGGTGGTCGTCTTGCCGGCGCCGTTGGGTCCGAGGAAGGCGACGATCTCGCCCCGCTCCACGGTGAGATCGACGCCGTCGACGGCGACGACCTGGGCACCGCCCGGGGCCCGGAAGGTCTTCCTCAGTCCGGTCGCCCGGATCGCAGGTGCGTTGTCCATGCCTCCACTCTGTGCGGCACCGCGGACGCACGCCCCTGCTCGCTGTCACCCCTGAGCCGTGACAGATGTCAGGTGGGGCGGAAATGCCGAAGGGCCACCCCGATCGGGGTGGCCCTTCGTGTGCTGCGTCGGATCAGAAGGCGCTCTCGTCGAGCTCCATGAGCTCCAGGCCGATGTTCTCGGCGATGACGCGCTCGGAGGCGAGCTTGGGCAGGGTGTTGGCGGCGAAGAACTGTGCCGCGGCGACCTTGCCGGCGTAGAAGGACTTGTCCTTCGCGGAGACCTCGCCCTGCAGGGCAGTGAGCGCCACGGCCGCACCGCGCAGCAGGAGCCACGCGCACACGACGTCGCCGAGTGCCATGAGGACGCGGCTGGTGTTGAGGCCCACCTTGTAGATGTTGGTGATCTCGTCCTGGGCGGACATGAGGTCGTTGATCATGTGGCCCACGATCGCCTGCGCGTCCTCCAGGGCCTTGGTGAGCAGCTCGCGCTCGACCTTGAGGGCCGCGCCGCCGGTCTCGGCCGCCAGGAACGCCTGGATCTCGCCCGCCACGTGGCCCAGCGCCTTGCCCTGGTCCTTGACGATCTTGCGGAAGAAGAAGTCCTGGCCCTGGATGGCGGTGGTGCCCTCGTAGAGGGTGTCGATCTTGGCGTCGCGGACGTACTGCTCGATCGGGTACTCCTGCAGGA
>JAEWOG010000035.1 GCA_023460975.1 Actinomycetes bacterium | reverse complement strand
TCACCAGGTGACGCACCAACACCGCACTCTGCATTTCCCGGAGCAACCGGACGCCCAACCGGCCGGCTACACCTCGGCGTCGAAGCTCGTCATCGCGTCCAGCACCGAGCGCACCAGCGGCACCTCGTGGGTGCGGTAGACCCCCGTACGACCGAGGTGGGCCATGACGGCGAAGAAACCCTCGCCGCTGCGGAAGGAACCCTCGAAGACGTCGAAGGCGTGCGGCAGGGCATGGCACACCGGAACCCCGAGGGTGCGCAGGCGGAACGAGTGGAGCAGCGCGACCAGTTGGTACTGGGCCCGTGAGCGCTGGTCTCCCAGCCGGAACCCAAAGCCCAGCCCCGGATCGATCACCATGTCGGTGACACCGAGCTCGCGGGCGCGCTCCATGCGACGCCCAAACGTTTCGAGCATGCGTGGCACCGGATCTGCGTCGACGTCCGAGCCGTCCAGGGCGCGCGCGTTCGGGCCGAGGACGTGGCACAGCACGACAGTGGCGCCGTGCTCGGCTGCGGCGGCGAACATGACGTCGTCGGAGTCGGACCCGGTCAGGTTCAACACCCGCGCCCCCGCGGCGAGGCCAGCGCGGACGACCCCGGGGGAGTAGCTCTCCACCGACACCACGACGCCGTCTGCGGCCAGCGGCTCGATCACCGGCAGCAAGTGGGCGAGCTGAGCCGCGTCGTCGACCGCGGCTGCCGTGGCCCTGCTCGACTCGGCGCCCACGTCGATGATCGTGGCGCCCTGCGCGACCTGCGTACGGGCCATCCTCAGGGCGGAGGCGGTGCTGACGGCGATGCTCTCGCGGTAGGAGGAGTCGCGCGAGAGGTTGACGACGCCCATGAGCACCGGGTCGGCGTCGGTGTCGACGATCGCGTCACCCACACGCAGGGGCGCCACCTTCGCTTCGAGCGCGTCGGGGTACGCAGCAGCCAGCCTGGCCAGGTCCGCCAGCGCGATCATCGGTCCCCCAGCAGGTAGCGGTTCATGAGGAAGTCTCCGCCTCGCAGCACCTGCTCCAGGCGCGCTCGCGCAGGGTGCGACAAGACCTCCGTATGGGGTGAGGTGCCCGTGCCCGGCAGCAGCGGGGACACGGTGATGTCGCCCTCGTCCACGACGCCGGCCACGACCATCTCCCGCAGGAACGTGGGGCCGCCCTCGCACACGATCCGGCGCAGTCCGCGCGAGCTCAGGGCCTCGACGACGGCGTGCGGGCTCACGGCGGGCAGTTGCACCACGTCGGCCGCTTCGCGCGCCGCCGCGAGAGCCGCGGCGTCGGGGGCGGGCCCGGTGATGACCAGCGGCCGCTGCGTCGACTCGGCCCACACCGGGAGGTCGAAGGGCAGGTCCAGCGACCCGCTGACGATCGCCAGCACGGGGGCACTCAGCTGCCCGGCTTCCTCCCGTACGGAGATGTCGGTGTCCTTGGCACGCACCGGCGAATAGTGCTCGGCGCGCATCGTGGCGGCGCCGATGAGGATCACGTCGCTGTAGCGGCGTGCGGCCGCCATGATCCGTCGGTCGGCCGCTCCCGAGATCGACTTGCTGAGGTGGTCCGGACCCGCTGCGGCGCCGTCGAGGCACACGAGCATCATGGCCCGCACCCACGTGCCCGCATCGGGCCACGGGTAGGCCCGCGCGAGCTGGTCGTCGTCCAGCGCCGATCCGGGAGCGGGGCCGCCGTCATCCTGTCGCCGGAACACGAGCTCGAGCATGTCGGGGTCGGTAGGGCTCACCGAGTCATCATAGGTGGGCGATTCACCACGCCGGCTTGATGAAGATCCCCTCGGCCTCGACCGCGACCGACCCTGGGTTGCCGATGGTGGCCGTCACGAAAACCTTGCGGCCCTCCTCGCCGGTGATGCGCCCGTACAGCTCGACGCGGCCCATCTGCAGCGGCTGGCGGTACTTCATCGTCAGCGTGCCCGTGAAGGTGAACTGCGTGTGGTGTCGGCTCGCGGTCTTGCCCATCACCTGGTCCAGCAGCAGGGCGGAGACCCCGCCGTGGACGAGCCCGGGCGGCCCCTCGTGACGCTCGTCGAGCTCAGCGGTGCCCGCGACGTCGATGCCGTCGTCGACGAACCAGCACTCCAGCGGCGCGGCGGCTGCGTTGCGCTGCCCGACGGCGGCGTTGCCCCACTCCCAGCTGCGTCCGTGCGCGTTGTAGCGCACCCCCACCGGGCCGGGGTCGGAGTCGGCGTCCAGGCGCGAGGCGAGGTCCTCGAGCTCCTTGGCGATGGCGGCCAGCTCGTCCCCGTCGGCGCGGGTACGGATCAGGGCGCGGGCCAGGCGACGCGTGGCGTCGACGACGGGCTGGGTCTGGGCCTCGATCCGGTCCACCTCGTGCGTCGGGATGTCGACGAACTGGAAGCCGCCAGCTGCGACGGCCTCCACGGGGACAGCGGGGTCGGTGCTCATCGGATCTCCTTCGTGCGCCAGGCGCGATTCTTCTAGGCTTGCGCATGGTTTCAGACGTCGGAGGTGAGCGCGTGAGCAGTCCGCTCAACGGTGGGGTGTCGCACTGGTGGAACTCCATCGGGCTCCCGGCCCCACGCCCCGCGCTGCCCGGCAGCACCGACGTCGATGTGTGCATCGTCGGGGCCGGCTACACCGGCCTGTGGACGGCGTACTACCTGCGCCGCGCCGACCCGACTCTGCGCGTGATGGTGCTCGAGGAGCGCTTCGCGGGGTTCGGCGCCTCCGGGCGCAACGGGGGCTGGCTCACCAACTCGGTGACCGGCGAGCCCGGTCAGTACGTCGCCTCCCACGGCTTCGACGCAGCCACCCGGCAGCAGCGGGCGCTGACCGACACCGTCCACGAGGTCGTACGGGTCGCCGCCGCCGAAGGGATCGACGCCGACATCCACCTCGGCGGGGAGCTCGTCGTGGCGCGGTCGCGACCCCAGCAGGAGCGCCTGCGGGCCGCGCTCGCCGAAGCGCGACGCTGGCCCGACGCCGGCTGGATCGAACTCTCGGCGCGCGAGAGCGCCGAACGCATCGCCCTCACCGACGTCCTCGGCGGCATGTGGCATCCGCACTGCGCGCGGGTGCATCCGGCCAAGCTCGTCGTCGGCCTCGCCGCCGCCGCCGAACGAGCGGGCGTGGTCATCCACGAGGCCACCCGAGCCGAGGAGATCCGACCCGGGCAGGTGCGGACCTCGTACGGGACGGTGCGGGCGGCGCACGTCATCCGGGCCACCGAAGGGTTCACCGCGCGGCTGCCGGGGCAGCGGCGCACCTGGCTGCCGATGAACTCCTCCCTCATCGTCACCGAGCCGCTGCCGGCGGCGGCATGGGACGCGATCGGCTGGGCTGGGCGGGAGACTCTCGGGGACAGTGCCCACGTCTACATGTACGCCCAGCGCACCGCCGATGACCGGATCGCGTTCGGCGGGCGCGGGAAGCCGTACCGGTTCGGTTCGGCGATCGACTCCGACGGTTCCACCCCGCCGGACACTGTCGCGGCGCTGCGGGACCTGCTGCTCCGGTTCTTCCCCGTGCTCGGCGACGTCGCGATCGAGCACGCGTGGTCCGGCGTCCTCGGAGTGCCACGTGACTGGTCGGCGACCGTGAGCCACGACCGGCGTACCGGGCTCGGGCACGCCGGCGGGTATGTCGGCACCGGCGTCGCGGCCACCAACCTGGCCGGACGTACGCTCGCCGACCTCGTGCTCGGGCGCGACACGGACCTCACCACGCTGCCCTGGGTCAACCACCGCGCCCGCCGCTGGGAGCCCGAGCCGCTGCGCTGGCTGGGCGTCCAGGCGATGTACGCCGCCTATCGCGCCGCCGATCGGGCAGAGGACGGCGGCAGACGCACCACCTCCCCGGTGGCGCGGATCGCCGACGTCATTTCCGGGCACTGAAGCATCCTGTGCAGGGGGAGCTCGCGGTGGTCTAATTCCCCCATGCTCAGTGCGCGCACCCACTCCCGCGAGAGTGGATCGGATCTGCCGCGGGTCGTCTGCCTCCTCGGGGATTTCGACATGGGTGGCGTGCCGCGGGTCTACCTGACCATGCTCGAGGTGCTCGTCGAGCGCGGTCACGAGGTCGTCGTGGTGGCCCCGGACGGAGAGTGGCGTCCCAGGTACGAGAGCGCCGGCATCGCGTGGGCGCAGATCGACTGGGACGCGCGCGCCGAGGCCTTCGCCCAGGTGGGCCGACTGCTGGAGCCGACGGATGTGTGCGTGCAGGTGTTCGACAGGCGGACCCTGTTCGCCCTGCCCGCCCTGGCCGCGGTGGCCCCGACCATGCTGTCGCTCCACAGTTCGGCACCCCGGACCATCCCGTGGGTCGGGGAGGAGGTGTGGCAGACGACCTCGCAGATCGTGCGGGCACTGTGCGCATCGGGCCGCCTGACGCTCGGCACGATCGGTGCCAACTACGCGCAGGAATACGCAGAGGCGTTCGGCGTGGACCGCTCCTTCGTCGGTGTGCTGGTGCCCGCGGTGCCCGTCGACGACATCGCTTCGCAGCCGGCCGGCGACATCAACAGGGTCCTGTGCCTGGGCAGGCTGTCGGTGGAGAAGCGCAGCCAAGTCGAAGCCGGGGTCGCTCTCGTGACCGAGCGCCGCGCAGCCGGATTCCCCGCAGTGCTCGAGGTCGTCGGTGACGGCCCGTGGCGCGCCGAGGCCGAGGCGTACTGCGCCGCCCACCTGCCTCAGGACGCGTACGGATTCCACGGCCAGACCTGGGAGCCGATCACGTGGATGCACGGCGCAGGAACGGTGCTCGCCACCGGACTGACCGCCCTGGAGGCCGCGTGTGCCGGGGCGCGGGTGGTCCTCTACCGCACCACCCCCGACGACCGTGGCCCGCTGGGGCCGGTGTTCAAGCTGCGCCGCTACGAGAAGGCTGCGGCCGACTCGTTCGGGTGGCGCAACTATGCGCCGCGTACGGTTCAGGAGGTCTGGGCGGAGTTGGATGAACAGGGCCGGTTCAAGTTGGCGAGGCTCGAGGAGCACGTACGCGCGCACAACTCGCCGAGCGCCGCAGCCGACTCGCTCATCAACCCACTGCTCGCTCTCGGGCGCCTCGAGCCCGAGCCGGTGATGGCGGTGCTGGGGCAGACGGCAGCTCGACTGCACGACCAGTACGAGGCGAAGCGTGCTGAGGCGGAGCAGGTCTGGATCGAACGCGAGTGGTTCCGCCAGAAGGCCCAGGAGCGACCCTCAGGCGCGTGAGGGGTACTGCTTGAGATCCAGCCATGCCGCCAGGCGCTGGGTGGGGTCGTACGGGTCGAGGTCGACCAGCCGCAGGATCTGGGCGGTCCGGTTGCGCACCGTGTTGGGGTGCACGCCCAGAGCGCTGGCCGCGCGGGCCGAGTCGCCCCAGTGGTCGAGGACCGCAAGCAGGGTCGGCACGTACGCGGTGTGGTGCTGTGCGTCGTGGGCGGCGAGATGGCGTACGGGCGTGGGCAGTGGCATACCGCCCGCCACCCGCGTCCCGCGGAGCACCAGCAGGTCGGCCCACGCGTGCTCGACCGTCGTGGGGCCGGCGGTCCCCGAAGCGAGCACCTCTGCGGACTGCGCGCACGAGGCGGCCAGCTGCGAGGGCGAGTCGACCGCGGCGCCCGCGAAGGCGCTCAACCCGCTGACGCGGGAGGCTTCCGTGGCCACCGTGCGAGCAAGCCAGGCCCACGACCCGGGGCCCTCGCCGTCGGCTGCGACCACGGCATGCAACCCGCGCTCGACGTCGGCGAGCAGAGGCTGACGCCAGCCGCGCCGACGAAGGGTGCCGGACCAGATCGCGAGCCGGTCCTCGGGCGGCACCTCGTCGACCGGCCCGGCGAGCGCGACCACTCGCCACGGACCCTCGCCCAGCGCATCCGGGACGGCGTCGACCTCGCCGCGCAGCGTGGCCCGCAGACGGGCGGTGAGGAGGCGGTCATGGACCTCGTGGTGGGCGCGCAGTCGGAGCAGGTGCAGTGCGACGACCTGGGCCGCGACGCGCGCCTGCTCGGCCCGATCCGGGCTCACCTCGCCGTCCACGACGGCCCACATCGAGCCGAGCCACTCCTGTCCGGCCCGGACCGGTACGACGAAGCGGGGCCGGATCCCGCCCGCCCCCGCGGGGACCAGGATGGGTTCGTCCGACGTCGCCAACCGCCGGAAGACGCCGCGCCCGCGGAAGTGGTCCCGTACGGCCCGAGGCACGCGGCGACCCACGATCGTCGACGTACGGGCGGGGTCGACGTCGTGTTGGCCGGTGGAGTAGGCGAGCACGCGCGACTGGGCGTCCTCGATCGTGACGGGGGTGTCGAGGATCGCGGCGACCCGGTCGGCCAAGGTGAACAGGTCCGCGTACGGGTCCTGCCCGCCGTCGGGGGTGCGGGCCTGGTCCAGCGCCGTCCGGAGCAGGCCGAGGGCCTGGCTCCACGTCGCGTCGTCGGCCAGTGCGAGGAGGGGGAGGCCGCGCTCGCGGCAGGCAGCCCGGACTCGCTCATCGGTGGTGATCGTGCGGCGGGCGACGATCCCGCCGGCTCGGGCTGCGTGGGCGAGGTGGCCCAGCGCTGCGTCGGGGGTGGTGGCGCCGACGAGGAGGCCGAGGTCGCCGGGTTCGAGGGGTGTCGGGTCGTCGGGCTCGACGATCTCGAGTGCCGTCACGGGCCGCGCCTCGCCCTCGACGACCACCTCGAGGACGGCGACGGGGAGCGCGGGTACGAGACGGGCCGCGCTTGGCAGTGCGTGGGGGTCGGGCTCCATCGGTGCTCCGTGTGAGATTCGGACAATTGGATGCCTCTGGATTGTGGCAGATCGACAATCGCTACCGGGTGGTTCGGGCCCATGCTCGTGCCATGAATGCTCAGCAGCCTCAGCGGGTCGGTGTCATCGGGGCCGGGATGGTCGGCCTTGCCACGGCGTGGCACCTGCGTCAGCGGGGACTCGAGGTCACCGTCCACGACAAGGTCGGCGTCGCGGCTGGAGCCTCCTGGGGCAACGCCGGCTGGCTGACCCCCGGCATCGCCACCCCGCTCCCGGAGCCGGCTGTGCTGCGCTCGGGCATTCGTGCGCTGGTGAGCCCGTCCTCGCCGCTCTACATCCCCCCGAGCGCCGACCGGCGACTCCTGCGGTTCCTCCTCGGCTTCGCCCGGCACAGCACGGCCTCGCGCTGGCGTACGGCGATGGAGGCCTTGATCGGGGTCAACGACCTCGCGCTGGGGGCCTTCGACCGCCTCGGTGAGGGTGGCGTGGCGGCGCCGACGTACGACGCCAAGACCTTCGTCGCGGCGTACCGGACCGAGGCCCAGCGCACGACCCTGCTCGAGGAGATCGAGCAGATCCACGCGGCCGGGCAGGACATCACCTTCGACGTCCTCTCGGGCGACGGTGCGCGCCAGGTCGAGCCGGCCCTGTCGGGCGCCATCGGGGCAGCGATCCTGCTGCACGACCAGCGCTTCATCAACCCCGGCGCGTACGTGGAGGCGCTCGCCGCCTCGGCTCGCGAGATCGGGGTGCAGATCCTCGAGGGCAGCGACGTGCGCAGCGTCGTTGACTCCGGTGGCGCCGTCCGACTCACCACGGAGGCGGGGGAGCACACCTACGACGCCGTGGTGATCGCCTCGGGCGCGCACCTCAACGCTCTGGCGGATGACTTCGGCATCAAGCTCGTCGTCCAGGCCGGTCGTGGGTACAGCTTCAGCGTGCCGATCGAGCACGTGCCTTCGGGGCCCGTCTACTTCCCGGCGGCTCGCGTGGCCTGCACGCCGCTCGGCGACCGGCTGCGGGTGGCCGGCATGATGGAGTTCCGGCGGCCGGAGGCGCCGCTGGACCAGCGCCGCATCGCCGCGATCGTCAACGCGGCTCGACCGCTGCTCAGCGGCGCGGACCTCGATGAGCGCCAGGACGAGTGGGTGGGCTCGCGCCCGTGCACGCGAGACGGCCTGCCGCTGGTCGGCCGTACCCGCTCCCCGCGGGTGCACGTGGCCGGCGGGCACGGAATGTGGGGCATCACGCTCGGGCCGGTCACCGGGGAGCTGCTGGCCGAAGCCATCGTGACCGGGGTCGCGCCGCGACAGTTGGCCCCGTTCGACCCGCTTCGCTGAGGGTGTCCGCGCCTCAGCGGAGGCCATGTCTAGACCGATTGAAAGTTTTTGTACCGAAAGTTGGTAATCCGCTGCGGAGGTTTGGGAGGCGCCCGTACTGTTCCTCTTGAACCCGCGGTGACCCGAGACGCCGCGGGTTCACCTATTTCCGGGTAGTGGTCCGGGGACTCGATCCGGGCGCTCGATCCGGGGCGCTCGATCCGGGGCGGCCCTGCTGCTTCTTTCTTCGCACTCGCCCGAGGTTGCGTCATACGAACCGGCCTGGCCGGGGCTCCGCGTTATACGAGCCGGCCTGGCCCGGGCTCCGCGTCATACGAACCCGTACGTATTGGTGTGGCTTTGTATGACGCGTGCCGGGTGCGGGCCGTTGTGTATGACGCGAGGCGTCGGGGGCCCGTACGGGGCGTGTGTCATACGAGCCGGCCTGGCCCGGTCCTGTGTCATACGTTTCGCCGCTGGCTCGCCGGGTGTCATACGGATCCGTACGTATGGGTGCGGGTTCGTATGACGCGACGCGGGGCGAGCGGCCTTTGTATGACGCGCCGCCGGGCGAGCAGCGTACGTATGACGCCCGCCCAGCCACAGAGCCCTTTGAATGACGCAACCCCGGGACCGCGTCACTGTGTATGACGCGATCCCGGGGTCAGCGGGTTCGTATGACGCCCGAAGGCTCAGAAGGCTGCTTCGTCCATCTCCATGAGCTCAAGGTCCACGGCCTCGCCGATCGCGCGCTCGGCGGCGACGCGGGGGAGGTTGGTACGCGCGAAGAACTTCGCCGCCTGGATCTTGCCCTCGTAGAACGCCTTGTCGGCGCCCGTGACGCCCTCGGCCAGGCGAGCGACGGCGATCTCGGCCCCGCGCAGGAGGAGCCAGGCGCAGACGACGTCGCCGAGTGCGATCAGGAGGCGGGTGGTGTTGAGGCCCACCTTGTAGACGTTCTTGATCTCGTCCTGAGCAGACATGAGGTCGTTGATCATCGCCGTGACCAGCGCCTGGGCGTCGTCGATGCCGCGGGCCAGGAGTGCGCGCTCGCCCGCGAGTTCGGCGGCGCCCTCGTCGGTGACGTACGCCTGCATCTCGCCGGCGAGGTGGCCCAGTGCCTTGCCCTGGTCCTTGACGATCTTGCGGAAGAAGAAGTCCTGGCCCTGGATGGCGGTGGTGCCCTCGTAGAGGGTGTCGATCTTGGCGTCGCGGACGTACTGCTCGATCGGGTACTCCTGCAGGA
>JAEWOG010000034.1 GCA_023460975.1 Actinomycetes bacterium | reverse complement strand
GCGGCCCCGGTCTCGCGCAACGTCATGGAAAGTGGTGGTGGGGGCGACCGCCGGCCATGACGTACGGGCCGGGGTCGGGGGTGGGGCAGTCGGGGCGGTCCGGGCCTGGTGCAACGTCATGGCGAGTGGCGGTGGGGGCGACCGCCGGCCATGACGTCGTACGGGGAAGTGGGCGCGTCAGCCCTTCCAGCCCGGGAAGTCGCTGAGCCGTTCGAGCGCCACCTCGGACATCCGTACGAAGTCTGCGTTCGTCATCGTCATCTTGCCGCTGGGGGAGAAGCCCACCTGGGAGACGGCGTTGTGGTCACGCATGATCGCCATCATGAAGGGCACCGTGCGGTTCTCGCTGACCTCGACCGCGAACCGCCAGGCGGTGAGGGTGCGGGCGCCCTTGCCCTTCTGCGTCAGCTGGGTGACCTGGACTCCGAAGGCGTCCGAGGCGCAGCGGCGTACCTTCGAGCGCACGGTGTCGACGAACTTCGCGGGCGGCGTCTTGCCGCTCAGCCCCACGACCTGGGTCAGTCCGAACTCAGTCGCCCGCGTGCTCTCGGGGAACAGGAAGGTGCGCGAGAGCGGGTTGCGGGTCGCCTTGCCGCCGAACGAGGTGCGGTCACAGCGGCTGGCGGCCAGGTTGGTGCTCGGCTTGATCGCGTCGGTGCCCTGCCAGGGCCCGCGTGCCGACGCCACGGGCGGAAGATCCACCACTGACAGCAGCCCGGCCGGGTCGCCGACCGGAAGCGGTGGCACGGAGGTGGCGTCCGGGGGGCCTGCGCACGCGCCGGTGCCCTCCTGACCGCACCCACGGTTGACGGAGGTGGCCAGCAGCGCCGCGGTTGTCTTCACCGACGGCTTCTTGCCGCGCGCGGAGACCGAGGTGACGTACGTGCGGTCACCGCTGCGCGCAGTCGCCAGGTGGATCGTGCCGGGATTGGAGTCCCACGCGCGCAGCACCCACAGCATCGCCTCGTCGCCGACACCCTCGAGGGTCTGGGTGTCGAGCAGCTGCACCCGCTCGTCCGAGCAGCGCGTGAACCACGCTTGGACGGTGCCGTAGACGGCGCTCGAGGTCTCCTCGTCGGCCACGCTCAGGACCACCTCGGTGGCCTGGGCGGCCTCCACGGTGCGGGTGACCTTCTTCGTACGGGTCTTGCCGCCCTGGCGGATCTTCTTCTTCTCGGTGACCTCGCGGGAGGCGGTCCATCCGCGGCTCAGGGTGCTGGCGCCGAGCTCGGACCACTCCACGGGCTGGCAGCGGGTGCGGACCGAGTCCGGCTCGGCTGCCTGGGCCCACTCCAGCGACGGGTCGAGCCGGGAGACGTGATCGGTGGAGATGAGCAGGGACTCGTCGGGGGCCGCGACGGGATCCTGCTCGTCGTCGGCGCGCACGGAGACCGGCGGCATCACGGTCTCGTCCGCCAGCGAGACCGGGGTGGCGTCGCTGGCGGCGGTGATCAGGGATCCGCTGGCGATGACCGCGACCGCAGCGATCCCGACGCCGACGAGGGTGAAGCCGCGGCGGCGGACCGTGCCCTGGCGACGCACGGTGCCCTCCACGGGCCACCGGGTGCGAGCGATGAGGGGGCGCAGGTCCTCGAGGACCTCACGCACCTGCGTGGCGGAGACCTCACGGCTCAGGGTGAAGTCCGCCGTCGCCGACTGCAGGTGGTGCTCGAGCTTGGTGCGGGGCAGGCCCACCAGGCGGGCGATCTCGTCCAGCCCCACCGGCGCCAAGGTGCACAGCACCAGGATGCGGCGGTCCACCTGCGACAGCTCGGCCAGGCTCGCGAGCGTGCGCTGCGCGTCCTCGGGCAGGTTCTTGTCGCGGTGCCAGCGGCGGGCGGCGCGACGGCGCTGCGCACGGCCGAGCGCGATCGGGCGGGCCCATGCCTCGGGGTCCTCGAGGCGACTCACCTTGCGCCAGTGGTGCCACGCGATCGCGAACGAGTCGCGCACCGCGCTGCGCGAGGCCGTGACGTCGCCGGTGAGTGCGTACGTCTCGAGCAGGAGTTGCTCGCGCGAGCGCGCGTAGAACTCGTCGAAATCACCCGGGATGCTCATGACCCTGCCACCGTACGGGAGCGCACCACGCCGTGCACATCCACTCCACACCTCGGAAGGCGGCGTGGGAACGCGATCCGCCCATGGCCGCGGGTGATGATGGCCAGGCGATGTCCACCTCCACCGCTGCCCGTCCTTCCCGTCCCGACGTACGGTCGCCCCGCCGCGCCCTGCTGCCAGTGAGTGTTCTGGGCGGCCTGGCCGCGGCGCTCTCGCCGCTCGTGGTGCTGATGGCCGTGGGTGTGGTCGGCTGGTTCGTGAGCGATGCGGGTGTCCACGGCACTCCCCGCGGCGGGATGCGGGCCGGCGCGCTCGCGTGGCTGGCCGCGCACGGATCCGGATTCGAGATCAACGGTGCGAGCATCACCGTCATCCCCTTGGGCCTCACGCTGGCCTGCGCGTGGACGCTCGGCCGGGTCGGACACCGGGTGGGCGTCGCCGTCGCTGGCCACGGCCCCGATGCCGACCGGATCGGTGACGGCGAGCGTGACCTGACGGTGCCCTCCGCGGTGGGGGCGTTCTTCGGGGCCTACCTCGTGGCGGCCCTGCTGGTCGCGACGCTTGCGGGCGCGGGAGAGGTGGGCGCCGACCGTGCCCGGCTCGTGGTCGCCTGCGCGCTGCTGTGTGCCGTGGTGGCTGCCCCCGCGATCGCGGTGGGGTCGGGCCGCGCCGCCATCTGGGCGGCCGTCCTCCCCGTCCCCGTACGCATGGGTGCGCAGGTGGCCTACGCCGTGGTGCGCGCGTTCGCCCTGCTGGGGATCGCGGTCTTCGCCGTGTCCCTGGCCCTGCACCTCGATGACGCGGCGACCGTGCTGGCCAAGCTGCACACCACGGCTGGGGAGGCCACGCTCTACAGCGTCATCAGTGCCGCCTTCGTGCCGAATGCTGCGCTCCTGACGGGCGCGTACCTCCTGGGACCCGGCTTCGAGATCGGCGCTGGCAATGTCGTCACCCTCGCCGGTGTCTCCCTGGGTCCGCTTCCGTTGTTCCCGCTCGTGGCGGCCCTGCCTGGGGCTGGCGCGGGCCAGGTGTGGGGCACCCTCCTGCTGGGCCTGCCCGCGGTGGTGGCCGCGCTGGCGACCGTACGGACCCTGCGTCGCGGACCTGTTCTTCGGTGGGACCACTCACTCCTGGCCGCGACTGGCGGAGGTCTGGTGGCTGCCCTCGCGGTCACTGTCCTCACCTCGTTCGCGGGCGGGTCGGCCGGCCCGGGACGGATGCGCACGATCGGTGCGCCGACCTCCGAGGTGCTGGTCCACGCGCTCACCGCGCTGGGGGTGGGTGCGCTGCTCGGCGCCCTGGTCGTGGTGGCGCTTGCGCGCGTCTCTCGTGAGGAAACGCGGGGCTGAGGCCGCCCGCGCGCGGCTAGAATCACCGCCCGTGACCACTACCGCTCGCGCCCGCGTCGTCGTCCTCGTGTCGGGCGCCGGGACCAACCTGCAGGCCCTGCTCGATGCCGCCGAGGACCCCGCGTACGGCGTCCACATCGTCGCCGTGGGTGCTGATCGGCCGGGCATCGAGGGGCTGGCCCGCGCCGACCGCGCAGGCATTCCGACCTTCGTCAAGGAGGTCTCGCACTTCCCCGACCGCGACGCCTGGGACCGGGCGCTGCGCCGCAGCGTTGAGGGCTTCGAGCCCGACCTGGTGGTGTGCGCGGGCTTCATGAAGCTGGTCTCGGAGGACTTCCTGCGTCAGTTTCTCACGGTCAACACCCACCCGGCGCTGAGCCCGTCCTTCCCCGGCATGCAGGGGCCCGCCGACGCTCTGGCGTACGGGGTCAAGGTCACCGGCGCGACCCTGTTCGTCGTGGACGGGGGAGTGGACACCGGCCCGATCGTCGACCAGGTCGCGGTCAGCGTGGAGCCCGACGACGACGTCGAGTCCCTGCACGAGCGGATCAAGGTGGCCGAGCGGGAGATGCTCGTCACGACCGTGGGTCGGATCGCCCGCGAGGGGATCTCGGTCTCGGGCCGCAAGGTGACCTTCGGGGCCTGAGCGGCCTAGACTGACTGCACACGACTGGCGCAGGTGGGCAACCACCAGGGAGTGAAAGAGCCGGCATCGACCGCCTGGGTGCCCTCGTCGAATTCGACATCCGAGTTCTCGACCGAGGAGACGCACCATGGCAGGCCAGCAGGACACGATCGCGATCAAGCGGGCGCTCATCAGCGTCTTCGACAAGACCGGCCTGGAGGACCTCGTACGGGGTCTCGCCGCCGCGGGCGTCGAGCTGGTCTCCACCGGCGGCTCTGCGGCGCTGATCTCCTCGCTGGGTCTGCCGGTCACGAAGGTCGAGGACCTCACCGGCTTCCCGGAGTGCCTGGACGGCCGCGTCAAGACCCTGCACCCCCGGGTGCACGCGGGCATCCTCGCGGACCGCCGCCTCGAGGACCACACCCAGCAGCTGGCCGACCTCGGCGTCGAGCCGTTCGACCTGGTCGTGGTGAACCTCTACCCGTTCGCCGCCACGGTCGCCGCCGGCGGCACGGTGGAGGAGATCATCGAGAAGATCGACATCGGCGGCCCCTCGATGGTCCGTGCGGCCGCCAAGAACCACCCCAGCGTCGCCATCGTCACCGACGGCGCCGACTACGGCCGCGCCCTCGCGGCGGCCCAGGGCGACGGGTTCACGTACGCGGAGCGCAAGGAGTTGGCCGCCAAGGCCTTCGTGCACACCGCCACCTACGACACCCACGTCGCCTCCTGGATGGGATCGGTGCTGGTCGACTCCTCGCTGGACGCCGAGGGCACCTCCACGGGCTTCCCGGCCTGGATCGGCGGCACCTACGACAAGGCCGCGGTCCTGCGCTACGGCGAGAACCCGCACCAGAAGGCGGCGCTGTACCTGAACGGCTTCGGCCCGGCCGGGCTCGCGCAGGCCGAGCAGTTGCACGGCAAGGAGATGTCCTACAACAACTACGTCGACACCGACGCCGCCCGGCGCGCTGCCAACGACTTCTCCGAGCCCGCGGTCGCGATCATCAAGCACGCCAACCCGTGCGGCATCGCCGTGGGTACGGACGTCGCCGAGGCCCACCGTCGCGCCCACGAGTGCGACCCGGTCTCCGCGTTCGGCGGCGTCATCGCTGCCAACCGCCCGGTCACGGTCGAGATGGCCAAGCAGGTCGCCGAGGTGTTCACCGAGGTGATCGTGGCGCCCGGCTACGAGGACGGCGCCGTGGAGATCCTCGCGGGCAAGAAGAACATCCGCATCCTCGTTGCGGGCGCCGAGGGGGGTTCCCCGGTGGAGACCCGTCCGATCTCCGGCGGCCTGCTGATGCAGACCGTCGACCACGTCGACGCCGAGGGCGACGCCGTGGAGAACTGGACCCTCGCCACCGGCGAGCCCGCCGACGAGGCGACCCTCGCCGAGCTCGCGTTCGCGTGGAAGGCCGTGCGCGCCGCCAAGTCCAACGCGATCCTGCTCGCGCGCGACGGTGGCTCCGTGGGCATCGGCATGGGCCAGGTCAACCGCGTCGACTCGTGCAAGCTCGCGGTAGAGCGGGCCAACTCGCTGGTCGAGGGCGCCGAGCGCGCGCGCGGCTCGGTGGCTGCCTCCGATGCCTTCTTCCCGTTCGAGGACGGCCCCCAGATCCTGATCGAGGCCGGCGTCAAGGCCATCGTGCAGCCGGGCGGATCCGTACGCGACGAGCTCACCATCGAGGCCTGCAAGGCAGCTGGCGTGACGATGTACTTCACCGGCACCCGCCACTTCTTCCACTGACCGGCTCAACGCTCCCACTCCTAGGATCAACTGATGACTGCACGCAAGCTGGACGGTTCCGCCACCGCGGCCGCGATCAAGGACGAGTTGAAGGTCCGCATCAGTGCGCTGGCCGACAAGGGCATCGTCCCCGGCCTCGGCACGATCCTGGTCGGCGACGACCCGGGTTCGCGTTGGTACGTCGGCGGCAAGCACAAGGACTGCGCCGAGGTCGGCATCGCCTCCATCCGCATCGACCTGCCCGAGACCGCCTCGCAGGCCGAGATCGAGGACGCGGTGCGTCAGCTCAACGACGACCCGGCATGCACCGGCTATATCGTCCAGCTGCCCCTGCCGCGCGGGCGTGACGAGAACAAGGTGCTCGGCCTCATCGACCCGGCCAAGGACGCCGACGGGCTGCACCCGACGAACCTCGGCTGGCTCGTGCTGGGCAACGAGGCGCCGCTGCCGTGCACGCCGTACGGCATCGTGGAGTTGCTGCGTCGTCACGACGTCGCCATCAACGGCGCCGAGGTCGTGGTGGTCGGGCGTGGCGTGACGGTGGGGCGCCCGCTGGGCCTGCTGCTGACGCGTCGCTCGGAGAACGCCACGGTCACCCTCTGCCACACCGGCACGGTCGACCTGGCCGCCCACGTGCGCAAGGCCGACATCGTGGTCGCGGCCGCCGGCGTGCCCGGCATCATCAGCGCCGACATGGTCAAGCCCGGGGCTGCCGTCCTCGACGTCGGCGTGAGCCGCGTGGACGGGAAGATCGCCGGGGACGTCGCCGACGACGTGTGGGACGTCGCGGGCTGGGTCTCGCCCAACCCCGGCGGAGTCGGCCCGATGACGCGCGCGATGCTGCTGGCCAACGTCGTGGGCATCGCCGAGGCCCGGCTGGGCTGAGCGACCCCGCGCACGACTACGCTGCATCGGTGAGCACCCCCGACGACGCCACCCCCGAGCGGGAGATCGCTCCGCCCGAGCACGTGCCTGCCGTGTCTGCCGAGGATCTGGTCGTCGGTGAGGACGGCGAGGTCGTCGAGGATCCCCTCGCGGAGCCGGAAGGGCGCAAGTACCCCTCCACCATCGGCGGCGCCTTCTACCTGGTGGTCCTCGCCGTCGTGGCCGTGGGCATGGTGCTGGTGGCGTTGGGCCAGTGGCGTGCGGGCGTCCGCGTCTTCGGCGGCGCCCTGCTGTTCGCAGCCGTGGTGCGTCTGGTGCTCAAGCCGTACGACGCCGGGATGCTCGCGGTGCGCAACAAGCCGTTCGATGCTGGCGTACTGGTCCTGCTGGGCGGTCTGATGCTCTTCCTGGCGGGTTCCATCCCCGACCAGGTGTGAGGGCGAGGGGGTCGAGGACCCCGCTTGTCTCAGGTGCGCAGGCTGTCGGCGAAGCCGGCCCGTAGCGGCTTCCAGCCCGTGGTGCGGCGCACGACGGCCAGCGCCTTCTTGTACGCCTTCGCGTCGACGTAGCCCGCGTGCCGGGGGGAGGCGACGAGGTCGATGCCGCCGGACAGATCGGGCTGGTGGGTCGCGAGGAGGTGCTCGAACGTACGGGCCGTGGCCGGGTCGTTGCGTTGCGCGTCCAAGTAGCGGGCGAGGAGGTCGGAGATGTTGTCGAAGAGCGTGTACGCGCTCGAGTTGACCTCGACGTACCCGAGGGTGAACAGCGTGGGGTGCTCACGGTTGAACGCGGTGAGGTATTGGTCGGGGCGGTCGCCGTTCCAGCGCAGGAGCTGCGGATCGACGTACGGGATGCGCATCTCGTAGCCCGTGGCATAGAGGACCACGTCGATGCGCTCGCGGGTGCCGTCGACGAAGACGACCTCGTCGCCGTCGAAGCTCGCCAGGTCCGGTCGTACGGCCAGGTCGGCGTGCTGGAGGTGGTGCAGCAGTTGGCTGTTGAGCAGGGGGTGCGACTCGAAGATGCGGTGGTCAGGCTTGGGCAGACCCCACTTGGTGATGTCTCCGACGAGCAGACGCAGCAGGCCGGTGACGGCAGCCCGCTCCAGCCACCGCGGCACCCAGTCTCCACCCTCCTCGAACTGGTCCGAGGGCACACCGAAGACGTGCTTGGGGATGACGTAGTAGCCGCGGCGCACGCTCACGAAGGCCGCGTCGGCGGCCTGGGCGGCGTCGCAGGCGATGTCGGCGCCGGAGTTGCCCAGCCCCACCACCAGGACGCGCTTGCCGGCGAAGTCGCTGGCTCGGGTGTGCGTCACCGCGTGGCGCACCTCGCCGTTGAAGGTGCCGGGGTGCTGCGGGACCCGTGGGTGCCAGTTGGTGCCCGTCGCGCACACCACCGCGCGGTAGTGGCGCGTGGTGCCGTCGGCGGTGGTGACCAGCCAGGTGTCCTCGGGCGCCGGTTCGACGCGCTCGACGGCCGTACCGAGGTGGATGCCCTCGCGCAGCCCGAAGGTGTCCGCGAAGGAACGGGTGTACTCCAGGACCTGGGTCCGGCTGGGGTAGTCGCCGTAGTGCCGGGGCATCGGGAAGTCGAAGAACCCCGAGGTGTCCCGGGAGGAGATGAAGTGGGCCGACTCATACATCGGGGTGCCGGGGTTGTCCATGTCCCACAGCCCGCCGATCTCGGTGTGCCGCTCGAAGTGGTCGTACTCGATGCCGCGCAGCCGCAGCATCCTGGCGATGCTCAGCCCCGCAGGTCCGGCGCCGATCACGGCGACGGCATCCCTGCGGTCGAGCACGGCCTCGTCGCTGGGGTGTGGGGCTGCGCTGGGAGCGGTCATCGCGGGTTCCTGTCGGTCGTGGCGACCTGCCTCGCCAGATAGCGTCTCCGGCCGCGCTCGCCGATGCGCTCGGCAACGGGAAGGATCAGGGGGACCAGACGCGGAAAGGCTTGGAGGAGTCGCGTGGTGAGGCCGTCGGAGGCGGGGACGAAGACCTCCACACGCCCCGTACGAGCGGCCTTCTCCACACCGTCCGCCACGTCAGCCACCGTCGAGATGGTGCCGACGAAGTTGAGCAGGCTGCCGCCGTGCTGGGCCTCGTGCAGGAGCATGGGCGTGTCCACGGCAGAGGGGTAGACGCCCCCGACCGTGACCCCGGTGCCGCGCATCTCCAGGTGCAGGGCGCCGAGGAAGGCGCGCAGCCCCGCCTTGGCCGCCGAGTACGTCGCCGAGCCAGGCAGGGCGAGCACAGCCCCTTGGGACACCGTCGCGACGAGGTGGCCGCCGCCCCGCTCAGCCATGGCCCGGGAGGCGGCCCGCGCGAGGTGGATCGCGGACGTGAGCATGACCTCGAGCTGGAGGTCCATGTCGGCAGGGGAGATGTCACGTACGTTCGCGGGCACCACGACCCCCGCGTTGAGCAGGCAGAAGGCCAGCGTGGGGCCCCACTCCGCTTCGATGCGTGCGCACAGCCGGGCCACCGCCGCGGCGTCGGTCAGGTCGCAGGCCACCGGGATGGCGCCGTGGCCGATCGCCGTGGCTGCGCGGTCGGCAAGCTCCTCGTCGCGCTCGAGGGCGACGACGGCGTGGCCCTGCCGTGCCAGCCGTTGCGCGACCTCGAGTCCGATGCCTCCGGCGGCACCGGTGACGAGAGCGGTGGTGGGTGCGGTCATGGGGGCTCCTGGGGTGGGATGCTCAAGACCCCCGCACCGAAACGGTGCAGGGGTCTTGTGCGTACGCGGGTGGGCTCAGATGAGGCCGAGCTCGGTGACCGCGGCCTTCTCGTCGGCCAGCTCGGCCACGGAGGCGTCGATCTTGCCGCGGGAGAAGTCGGAGACCTCGAGGCCCTCGACGATGCTCCAGTTGCCGTCCTTGGTGGTGACGGGGAAGGAGGAGATCAGACCCTCCTGCACGCCGTACTCGCCGTTGGACTTGACGGCCATCGAGACCCAGTCGTTCTCGGCGGAGCCGAACAGCCAGTCGCGGGCAGCGTCGATGGTCGCCGAGGCGGCCGAGGCAGCCGACGACGAGCCGCGCGCGTCGATGATCGCGGCGCCGCGCTTGGCGACCGTCGGGATGAAGGTGTCGGCGAGCCAGGCCTGGTCGTTGACCAGCTCAGCGGCGTTGGCGCCGTTGACCTTGGCGTTGAACAGGTCGGGGTACTGGGTGGCCGAGTGGTTGCCCCAGATCGTCATGTTCGTGATCTCGGTGACCTTCGCGCCCGTCTTGGCGGCGAGCTGCGAGATCGCGCGGTTGTGGTCGAGGCGGGTCAGCGCCGAGAACCGCTCGTCGGGGATGTCGGGGGCGTTGGTCATCGCGATGAGGGCGTTGGTGTTGGCCGGGTTGCCGGTGACACCGATGCGCACGTCGTCAGCGGCCACCTTGTTGAGGGCCTGGCCCTGAGCGGTGAAGATCGCGCCGTTGGCGGAGAGCAGGTCGCCGCGCTCCATGCCGGGGCCGCGCGGGCGCGCGCCGACGAGCAGGGCGAGGTTGACGCCGTCGAAGATCTTCTCCGGGTCCGCGCCGATCTCAACGCCGGCGAGGTTCGGGAAGGCGCAGTCGTCGAGCTCCATGACGACACCCTCGAGCGCCTTGAGGGCGGGCTCGATCTCGAGCAGACGGAGCTCGATCGGGCGGTCGGCGGCGAGTGCGCCGGAGGCGAGACGGAAGAGCAGGCTGTAGCCGATCTGTCCGGCAGCGCCGGTGACGGCAACCTTGAGCGGCTGGGTGGAGGCGGTCACGAGTTCTCCTCAAGGGGGTGGGTCTGACCCTGTGACGCTAGCAGCGTTCACCGACGCCCCCGCGCCGAGGTCTGTGTGATGGGCGGTGGCATGCTGGCGCCCATGTCGTCCAGCAGCCGCCTCCTCGCCGCTGGCGGTCTCATCCTGGTGCTCGCCGGGTGCGGCGTGGGGCAGCCGGCCCCGTACCCGCCCCAAGGCGTCGATGCGTTGGAGATCCCCACGCCCTCACCGCGCGCGAACGACTTCGCCCAGGCCGTCGATCACCCCTTCATGCGGCTCGACGACGGTGCACGGTGGGAGTACCTCCTGCGCGACGGCTCGGATCCGATCGCCTCCCTCGAGCGCGCGGTGACGGGATCCGGACGAGTGGCGGGCGTCCCCGTGACCTGGGTGTCGGTCGAAGTGTCCGCCGCCGCGAGCACGGTGGAAGACGCGGTGTGGCGCGACGCGTACGCCCAGGACCGCGCCGGCAACGTGTGGTGGTTCGCCCGCGAGGGCACGGCGGCTGACTTCGAGGCCGGCGTCGACGGCGCGGAGGCGGGCTTGGTGCTGCCCGCCTCCTTCAGGGTCGGGGACTCCTACGAGATGCGCTCACTCGGCACCGACACCGCCGAGTGGACCCGGATCGACGCGACCGACGTACGCCTCGGCACCGCGATGGGCGACCTCGAGGGTCTGGTGCAGACCAGCGGGACGGCGTTCAGCGGTGTCGTTGACGGCCGCGACAGCGCCGAGGCCCGGCGCTGGTTCGCGCCGGGCCTCGGGATGGTGCAGGAGGAGCGGTACGACGGGCGCGTGCTGCGCCTCGTCCTCCACGACGCAGGGGAGTGATCCCCGCGCCGTTGCTGCCTGGAGTCGGTCAGTCGGGGCGACGGACCTGCGTGTGGCCTTCGTCGTCGTCGGTGGGCTGACCCCAATGCTGAGGGGCACCGGGCTGAGGGGCACCGGGCTGGCCTGGCGCGGGCTGACCGGGCGCGGCCTGACCGGGCTGCGGGGCCCACTGCTGCTCGTACCCACCGGCCTGGGGCTGGCCCCACTGCTGCGCCGGGGGCTGCGGGGTCTCGGGTGCGCCCCACTGGCCCTGCGGCGGGCCGGGCTGCCACTGCTGCTGCGGCGCCTGCTGGCCCCAGCCGGCCTGCGGGTGGCCCCACGCGGGGTCGTACCCACCGGGGTAGCCCGGCTGAGCCTTGCCCGAGGAGAACGCAAAACCGGAGCCGGGCACCGGTTCGACGTCGCGCCCGAAGATGAGCGGGTACGTCAGGCCGGCCACGATGCCGCCCAGCAGGGGCGCCACGATGAACAGCCACAACTGGATGATGGCGTCCTCGCCGCTGAAGAAGGCCACGCCGATCGAGCGGGCGGGGTTGACCGAGGTGCCCGTGAGGCCGATGAGGGCGAGGTGGATCAGGGTGAGGGCGAACCCGATGGCGAGCACGGCGTTGGTGGTCGTCGCCTTGGCGCGATCGTCGGTGACGCCGAGGACGACCCACACGAACGCGAGCGTCGCGACGAACTCCACGAGCAGGGCACCCCACCACGCGATGCCGGACGAGCCGGCGACGTCGCCGAACGAGTTGGCGCCGAGCGGGTAGGAGCCCGGGTCGAATCCGTCGAAGCTGAACATGATCGCGAAGATCAGCGCACCGCCGAGGAGGCCGCCGACGATCTGCGAGAGCGAGTAGAGGCCGGCGGTGCTCCACGAGATGCGACCGCTGACGGCTGCGCCGATGCTGACGGCCGGGTTGAAGTGGGCGCCGGAGACTCGTCCGAACGCGTAGCCGAACGCGACGATCGAGAAGCCGAACGCCAACGCGATGCCGACGTACTGACCTTGCCCCTCGCCGGTGGTGACGCTGAAGACAGCGGCGCCGACGGCAAAGAAGACCAGGCCGAACGTGCCGATGATCTCGGCCGCGACCTTCTGGCCGAGTGTGGGAGCCTCAGGGGCTTCAGGTGAGTCAGTCATGACGGATGCCTTCCCTCTTCTGCGACGTACCAACCCACCCAATTTGTGGCCGTACGAGCCGGGTGGGGCTTCGTGGAACTCTAGCGACGTTGCCGCGTCGCACGCGAGGGCCGATGCTGGGCTGTGCGCTCGATGTTCGGCGCGCCCTGCGCGTCAGGTATCTTGACGTCAAGTAATCCACGTCGTGCACACCACCACAGGAGTTGTCGCACCATGGCCACAATCATCTACACCCACACCGACGAGGCGCCCCTGCTGGCGACCTACTCGTTCCTCCCCATCGTCTCCGCGTACGCCGCGAAGGCCGGGGTCGAGGTCGAGACCCGCGACATCTCCGTCGCCGCCCGCATCCTCGCGCAGTTCGGCCTCGCCGACGACGCCCTCGCCGAGCTCGGCGAGCTGGCCACCACGCCTGAGGCCAACATCATCAAGCTGCCCAACATCTCGGCTTCGATCCCGCAGCTCAAGGCCGCGGTCGCCGAGCTCCAGGCTGCTGGCTTCGACATCCCGGACTACCCGGAGAACCCCTCGACGCCCGAGGAGACCGAGATTCGTGCCAAGTACGACAAGGTCAAGGGCTCTGCGGTCAACCCCGTCCTGCGTGAGGGCAACTCGGACCGCCGCGCGCCCGCGTCGGTGAAGAACTACGCCAAGGCGCACCCGCACCGCATGGGCGCGTGGAAGAGCGACTCGAAGACGAACGTCGCCACGATGGGCGCCCACGACTTCAAGTCCAACGAGAAGTCGGTCGTCGTCCCCGCTGACGACACCCTGTCGGTCGTGCTCGAGACCGAGTCGGGCGAGAGCATCGTCCTCAAGGAGTCGATCGCGGTCCTGGCGGGCGAGGTCGTCGACGCCTCCGTCATGCAGGTGGCCCACCTCAAGGCGTTCCTGGTCAACGCGATCGCCGAGGCGAAGGCCTCCGGCGTCCTGTTCTCCGCCCACCTCAAGGCCACGATGATGAAGGTCTCCGACCCGATCATCTTCGGCCACGTGGTCAAGGCCTACTTCGCCGACGTGTTCGCCCAGTACGGTGACGACCTCGCCGCCGCGGGCCTCTCGGCCAACGACGGTCTGGGCACGATCCTTCCCGGCCTCGACAAGCTGGCGAACGGTGCCGAGATCAAGGCCGCCTTCACCAAGGCGCTCGCCGAGGGCCCCGCGCTGGCGATGGTCGACTCCGACAAGGGCATCACCAACCTGCACGTGCCCTCCGACGTCATCATCGACGCCTCCATGCCGGCGATGATCCGCGGCGGCGGCATCATGTGGAACTCCGAGGGCAACGAGCAGGACACGCTCGCCGTCATCCCGGACTCCTCGTACGCCGGGGTCTACCAGACGGTGATCGACGACTGCCGCACCCACGGCGCACTCGACCCGGCCACGATGGGCACCGTGCCCAACGTCGGCCTCATGGCCAAGGCGGCCGAGGAGTACGGCTCGCACGACAAGACGTTCGAGATCGCCCGGGCGGGTACCGTACGAGTCCTCGCCTCCAACGGCGACGTGCTGCTCAGCCACGACGTCGAGGCCGGTGACATCTGGCGCGCGTGCCAGACCAAGGACGCCTCGATCCGCGACTGGGTCAAGCTCGCCGTCAACCGTGCCCGCGCCTCCGCCACCCCTGCCGTGTTCTGGCTGGACGAGGCTCGCGCCCACGACGCGCAGCTGATCACCAAGGTCAACACCTACCTGACCGAGCACGACGTCGACGGCCTCGACATCAAGATCCTCAGCCCCGAGCTGGCCACGGCGTTCTCGCTCGAGCGCCTGCGCCGCGGCGAGGACACCATCTCGGTGACGGGCAACGTGCTGCGCGACTACAACACCGACCTGTTCCCGATCCTGGAGCTGGGCACCAGCGCCAAGATGCTGTCGGTCGTTCCGCTGATGAACGGCGGTGGCCTCTTCGAGACCGGCGCCGGCGGCTCGGCGCCCAAGCACGTGCAGCAGCTCGTCGCGGAGGACTACCTGCGCTGGGACTCGCTGGGTGAGTTCTTCGCGCTCGTTCCCTCGCTGGAGCTGTACGCCGAGCAGTCGGGCAAGCCCGGCGCCGGCGTGCTGGCCGACACCCTCGACAAGGCGACGGAGACGTTCCTCAACGAGGACCGGTCGCCGGGTCGCAAGCTGGGCACGATCGACAACCGCGGCTCGCACTTCTACCTGGCCCTCTACTGGGCCCAGGAGCTTGCGAAGCAGACCGACGACGCCGACCTCGCGGCCGCGTTCGCCCCCCTGGCGGAGAAGCTCGCCGCGGACGAGGAGACCATCGTGGCCGAGCTGCTCGCCGTCCAGGGCAAGCCCGCCGACATCGGTGGCTACTACCGCCCGGACGCCGAGAAGACGGCTGCCGTGATGCGCCCGTCCGCGACGTTCAACGCGGATCTGGCCGCTCTCTGAGGCCACGACGCCCCTGCACGGGCCGCCACCGACTCGGTGGCGGCCCGTGCTGCGTTCCGGGAGTTTCGCCGACGTCGAACGGGGAAGGGTCGACTCGAACAGACCGCGGCGCAGGGGAGGCATGAGGTCGGTGCGAGCACGAGTGAAGGCAGTGGGGCTGCTGACGGGGTTGGTCTTGCTGACGAGCCAGGTTCTGCTGGGGAGCATGGGAGCGCTCGCCCCGGCGTCTGCGAGCGGGACGGTACGAGCGGCAGACGAGGCCGATCCAGACGCGGGACGCCTGATGCTGGTCCTCGACTCATCCGGCTCCATGGCCGAGCCGTCGGGAGGCGGCACCACCAAGATCGCGGCCGCCAAGCAGGCCCTCGGCGTCGCGATCGACGCGCTGGGCGAGTCCCAGCAGGTGGGGCTTCGGGTGTACGGCTCGAAGGTGTTCTCGGCCAAGGACCCCGGCGCGTGCACCGACTCCGAGCTCGTGGTCGAGCCGGGTGTCGACAATCGCGACGAGCTGGCGGCCGCCGTGGAGTCCTACAAGCCGTACGGGGAGACGCCGATCGGCCATGCCCTGCGCGAGGCCGGCAAGGACCTCGGCAACGAGGGCGCGCGCACGATCATCCTCGTCTCCGACGGGGTGCCGACCTGCGACCCCGACCCGTGCGTCGTGGCCGAGGAGCTCTCCCGTACGGGCATCGACCTGCGCATCGACGTGGTCGGTCTCGACGTCGACGCGAAGGCTCGCGCGGCCCTGGAGTGCATCGCGGCCAACGGCAATGGCACCTACTACGACGCCCGCGACGCCGAGGAGCTCACCAAGAGCCTCTCGCGGCTCGCGGAGCGCAGCGCCCGCGGCTACCAGACCGTGGGCCAGCCGGTGCGGGGGACGGCGGATCCCGCCCAGGCGCCCGTCATCACTGCCGGCGACTGGGTGGACACCTACGAGCGGGGTCAGGACTTCTACCAGTACCGGATCCAGCGCACGATCCCGGGCTCATCGCTCGTGGCCTCGGCCACGGTGCGCGGGCGGGGCGACGTGGGCGTCATGGTCCGCTCGAAGCTGGCCACGGACGAGGCATACACCTGCGACGCCGCAGTGGGCCTGACGAGTTTTGGCCGGCTGGCCGCCACCTCGGTGACCGCGTCCGAGTTCGACCGTGACGAGACCTGCCGCACGGCTGACGAGTTGGTCTTCGAGGTCGAGGTCTACCGCTGGTCCGAGGCACGCAAGGGGGCCGCCGAGATCCGGGTGCTCGAGATCCCGCCGGTCGTGGACCCCGAGTCGCTGGCCTCGGACCCTGCCTCGGATCCGGTGTGGGCTGAGCCCGCGGCCGACGTCACGACGCCAGTGAGCGGCGGCACGAGCTTTGCCGACCCCGAGCCCCTCGATCCCGGCTCGTACGCCGGTGAGATCGTCCCCGGTGAGATCCTCACCTTCGCGGTGGATGCCGACTGGGGGCAGCAGGTCGACGTACGAGCGCAGACCGAGGCCGTGTCCCGGTCGGTGCTCAAGGCCGGCCTGGACACTGCGTCGCTCGGCGTGCAGGTGTTCGGCCCGGGGAGGTCCGAGTTGCCGACCAGCTTCATGGAGGGCACCGATCTGGACTCCGAGGCGCGGGTCACGGGACCCGACGTGGCGATAGCGGCGACCTCGGGCGCCGTCTACTTCGACAAGCTCGCCTCTGGGTCGGACGCACCGTTCTACGCGGGCACCCACATCGTCGTCCTCACGCTGGGCCCCGGACCGCTCACGCAGGGCAACCTGCCCAAGCTGCCCGTTCCGTACCGCCTCGACCTGGCGGTGACTGGCGACGTCCTCAGCACCCCGCAGTTCACCTCGGGGGAGCAGGAGGAGACCGCCGAGCCGAGCCCCAGCGCCTCGCCCACCCAGGAGACGGAGGAGCCGGGTTCGGCAACCCCCTCCGACGACGACTCCCGGGGTGGCATCGACGGGCCGATGGTGGCCATGCTGGCCGGGGCGTTGGTCGCCGTCGCGCTGCTCGCGACGCTCATCGGGTTGGCCGTGCGACGACGCTCGGCGGGCAAGACGCCCTGACGGCTGGGGGTTCGTACGGCCTGCGAGGGCGGGGGCGAGAGACTTTGGTCTCCACCGGCTCACAGGCCGGAAAATCGGAGGAAAGTTGTCGGTGCAGCGGCGTAATGTCGGTGGACGATGACCAGCACGCTCGCCCCGCAGACCAACAGCCCGCAGCCCCCCTCGCAGCCATCCGCTGACACCGGCCGGGCCCCTGTGCGACGCGCCGTCGATCTGCGCCGCCTGCGCACTCCGGTCGCGCTCGTCGCGCTGGTGCTCGCCGCCGTCGCGGCGGTCGGCACCACGCTGGGGACGGTGGTGGCCGGTCGCCTGGCCGAGTCGCCGTCGGCGGCGTTGATCGCGACCCTGGCCCTGTGCGTGGTGGGGGCGTCGATCGTCGACACCGCCGGCAAGGTGATGTGGGTCGGTGTCTCGGACCGGGTCGAGGGAGAGTTGCGCGAGGACCTGCTCAATGCAGCGCTGAGCCAGCCGCTGAGCGCGCTCAACGAGCAGGCGGTCGGCGAGATCCTCGACCGCGTCGACGACGACACCCACGAGGTCGGCAACCTCATGCGGTGGCAGTTGTGGATGCTGGCGCGCACCCTCTTCGGTGCAGTCCCGATGTGGATCGTTGCGGGCCTGACCTGGTGGCCGGCGTGGCTGTTGTTCCCGCTGCTGGCCGCGATCACCTTCGCATCCATCCGACGTCTGCTGGGCGAGATCGCTCGCCGCAAGGTGATCGAGGAGATGGCGTGGACCGACCACGCCGCCGCGCTCGAGGAGGGCATCGCTGGACGCGACGACCTCCGTACGAGCCTGGGTCAGGCCCACGTCGTCTCGCGCGTCACCAAACTCTCGGCATCGGTCCACGCGAAGTTCCGCGACGTCGTGAGCGTCGAGGCGCGCCTCGGTCGACGTGCCGGGGTGTTGCTGCACGGACTCCTCGCTGGCATCGGCGTCGCCGGGGTCGCGCTGGCGGCTTCCGGCGAGCTGAGCGTTGCCCGCCTGGTGACCCTGTTCCTGGTGTCGTCCACCTTCGTGGGCCAGGTCGCGATGCTCGCCAACCACCTTCCCGACATCCAGGCCGGGATGGGAGCCGTCATTCGGCTGCGCCAGATGCTGGCCCTGCCGCCCGAGCCCGCAGGCGGCCTGGACGCGCCCGACCTGCCGGCCTACGACCTCGAGGTCTCCCACCTCGACTTCAGCTATGCGGAGGGGTCCTTCGCCCTGCGCGACGTCACCTTGTCGGTGCCCGCGGGTCAGACGATCGCGCTCGTCGGCCGTACGGGATCGGGCAAGTCGACCGTGGCGTCCCTGGTCTCGCGCGCCGTTGAGCCGCCGCGGGGTGCCGTGTTCCTCGGGGGCGTGGACGTACGCGACCTCGACCTGCAGCAGCTGCGCGCCAGCGTCGGTGTGGTGACGCAACGCACCGAGATTCTCGCGGGCACCCTCGCCGAGAACATCACGTTGTTCGCCGAGCGTCCCCGCGAGGCAGTCCTGGCCGCCGTGGAGCAGCTCGGTCTCACCGAGTGGGTGTCCGGCCTGCCCCAGGGCATCGACACCCTGTTGGGACCGGGCGGCACCAAGCTCTCGGCCGGCGAGGAGCAGCTGGTCGCCTTCGCGCGGCTGCTGATCCGCGACGTCAAGGTGGTCGTCCTCGACGAGGCGACCGCTCGGATGGACCCGCTGACCGAGCGCCGCGTGGTGGCGGCATCCGACAGGCTGCTCCGCGGACGCACCGGCGTGCTCATCGCCCACCGCCTCACCACGATCGAGCGTGCTCCGCTCGTGGCAGTGCTCGACCACGGCCACGTCGTCCAGGCCGGCCCGCGCTCTGAGCTGGCGGTGATCGACGGCCCGTTCCGGGACCTGCTGGCGGCCAGCCGGGTGGAGGAAGCCCACCGCGAGGTTGCCGAGACAACCGAGGACCAGGAGCCGGCCCACGCAAGCCTGGACGACGCCGCTCGATCTGTCGGTGGCCGGCGCCGGGTCGGCCCACCCCCGGACGTGGAAGAAGTCGGCACCGGCCCCTCGCTCACGCGCGGCATCCGGCACGTCCTGAGCGTGCGACCCGCGTGGGGACTGGCTGGGGCGGCGCTCTTCCTCGGCGCCTCCATCACGGGCGCCCAGGGCGCCATGACGGGTTTGATCTGGGGTCACCTCGTCGAGGATCTCGGGGACCAGGGCGCCTCCGGGTGGATGGTCGGGGCGCTGGTCGTGTCGTTGCTCGCGGCACCCTTGATGCTCGCCGACGCCTTCTACCGCTACCCGCGCTGGTGGATCGAGATCCTGCTGCGCACCCGCATGTCGGTCCTGTACGGCCAGACCGCGCAGCACCGGCTGCCGCGTACGCCCCCGGGCGAGGTCGTCGCGCGCACGATGGACGCCGACCGGTACGCGCGCTACGCGGACCGGTGGGTCGACTTCATCAACGGCATGATCCTCGCTGCCGTCACCGCGTTGCTCGCCGGCACGTGGATCGCCGGAGCGGTGCTGCTGACCGTGCTGGTCGTCTCGGCGCTCGCCTCGACCTTTGGCCGCCCCATCGCTGGGCGGTCCGCGGCTGAGTCGTCGCGGGCCCGGGCGGGCTTCGGGCGGTCGCTGGTCTCGGTGCTCGACTCCGCGCGTACGGTCAAGCTCGCTGCTGCGACCCCTGCCGTTCACGCGCACCTGCTCAAGGTTGACGGCGGCCGGGTCCAGGCAGCCGTACGCGAGCACCGGGTGCAGGCGCTGCTCGACGGCGTCCCGATGGTGATGGTCCAGTGCGGCGTCGTGGCTGCCTGGTGGGTCTTCGTCGGCGGCGGCTGGGGTCTCGGCACGACCCTGCTGGTGGCCAACGCCGTCGCGGGCTTCGACTGGTTCGGCCGGGTGGCCGGGCTGGTGGTCACCGAGGCGCCGGGCACGCGAGCGTGGCAGAAGGAGACGGCGCGCTTCGCCGGCGGCGTCGACCTGATGGATCTCCCGCCCGGCGTCGACCTCGTCGCGGGCACCTCCCCGGAGCCTGAGCCCGTCGAGCGGGTGCCGCTTCAGGAGCTGACGCTTCGGGGCTTCTCGGCGCTGCACGACGACGGCACGATCGGTGTGAGCGACGTCGACCTGACCGTGCACCAGGGCGAACTCGTCCTGCTGGTGGGGCAGATCGGGTCGGGCAAGTCGAGCATGCTGGCCGCCATGGCCGGCCTGATCGAGCACGGCGGCGACGTGCTGTGGAACGGCGAGACGGTCGAGGATGCGCAGATCTTCATGCGACCCGGCCAGGTCTCATACGCCGCCCAGGTTCCGAGGGTGCTCTCGGGCACGTTCGCCGACAATGTGCGGCTCGGTCACGACCGGCGCTTCGACGACCCGGTCCGCGCCGCCCGTCTGGGCGAGGACATCGACGAGGCCGGGGGCAAGGACTCGCTGGTGGGGCACCGGGGCGTACGGCTCTCGGGCGGTCAGGTGCAGCGTCTCGCGCTGGCCCGGGCGCTGGCGACCGACGCCGAGCTCGTGCTCGCCGACGACGTCTCGTCGGCGCTCGACGCGACGACCGAGATCGAGCTGTGGCGCGCGTTGTCGGAGCGGGGGACCACGGTCATCGGGGCGACCGCGAAGCGGGCCGCGCTGGCCCAGGCCGATCGCGTCGTCGTGCTGGTCGATGGCCGCGTGGCGGCGACGGGGCCATGGCGTGAGCTGTCCTTCCGGTGGGGTCACTTGGCCGGCTGAACACCGGAGCGTGCAGTGGCGAGGGTGCGGGTCAGCGCGTCGAGGGTGCCCGCCTCCTCGGCCTCGCGTGCGGCGAGGGCATCCCCCGACATCACGATGCGACCGTCGATGGTCCCCACCACGGAGAAGAAGGCGGTGAGGCGGTATCCGTCAAAGTCCTCAGTTCCGGTGACCCGTGTGAGCATCCACAGGGCGGGCTCGCCCGGTTCCGGTACGGCTCGTCCGATGACTGTGTTTCGACACCCTCATTGCAGTCGAGGCCAGGAGCCGCAGACGTGCTGGAGGCCGCCGGTGCGACTTCGTCGTCCAGCGCCCGCTGTTGGTCACCGCACGCCGAAAGGCACAGGACCAGTGCCGCGATGCTCACACCGGACGAGAGAGCCCTCATGGTCCGCGCCTCCATCATGGGTAGGCCACAGCGATGTTCGCTACATCCGTGGTGTCGAAGAACTCGCTGATGGTCGTTGTGGCGCAAAAGAGTTGTCAAGGAGCGACAAGACTCGCGAAATCTGCCCGTGAAACATGCCGGTGCCTGACGTAGGAGTGCCCGCGAAAACCGTGACGCTGGATGCCCGTTGTGCGGAATAGCGCATGAGCGGGCACTGTTGACCAGACGATGACCACGCAACTCACCCCCGTGCCTGCCACCGAGACCCGGACCCGTCATTTCGCGCTCGTCGTCCTCGCGCTGGCGATGGGTGGGTTCGCGATCGGCACGACCGAGTTCGTCTCGATGGGGTTGCTCCCGCAGTTGGCGAGTGCGGTCGACGTGTCGATCCCAACGGCTGGTCACGCGATCTCGGCGTACGCGATCGGCGTCGTGGTGGGTGCTCCGCTCGTGGCGTTCCTGGGGTCCCGGCTACCGCGGCGTGCGGTCCTGCTGGGCCTGATGGGACTCTTCGCGCTCGGCAACGCGGCCACGGCGTTGGCCACCTCGTACGACGGCCTCCTCGCCGCCCGCTTCGCCAGCGGACTGCCGCACGGCGCGTACTTCGGTGTCGCCTCCCTGGTGGCCGCACAGCTCGCTCCGCCCGGACGCGCGGGTCGAGCTGTCGCCGCGGTGATGCTGGGGCTGTCGTTCGCCAACGTGGCTGGCGTGCCCGCCGCCACCTGGCTGGGGCAGAACCTCGGCTGGGAGTCCGCGTTCTGGCTGGTCTCCGTGCTCGGTCTCGTCACGATCGCAATGTTGCTGGCCTGTGTCCCCCCGATCCCCGGCGACACCGAGGCGCACTGGCGTACGGAACTCGCTGCACTCAAGCGGCCGCAGGTCATCCTCACGCTGCTCGCGGGTGCGGTCGGGTTCGGCGGCATGTTCGCTGTCTACACCTACATCGTCCCGACCATCACCGAGGTCGGCGGTCTTCCGCAGTCGGTGGCGCCGGTGTTCCTGACCGCGTTCGGCCTCGGCATGGTGGCCGGCACGTGGCTTGCCGGACGGATGGCGGACTGGTCGATCATGCGCAGCCTGCTCATCGGCGGTACTGGCCAGGGGATCAGCCTGCTGCTGTTCAGCGTGCTCGCCCCGACGGGCTGGGGGACGCTCCCGATCGTCTTCGCGATCACGACGCTCGGCTCGATCATGGTGGTCAACCTCCAGCTGCGCCTGATGCAGGTCAGCCGGGACGCCCCGACGATGGGTGCGGCAATGAACCACGCGTCCCTCAACATCGCCAACGCGCTCGGCGCGTGGCTGGGCGGCCTCGTCATCGCGGCGGGCTGGGGATTCCGGGCCCCGGGCATCGTGGGTGCGGGGCTGTCGGTGCTGGGGGTCGCACTCCTGCTGGCCTCCGCCGTACTCCAGCGCCGCCAGAACGCGTCCGCGTGAGCCGCGTCACGCACCTGTTGACGTACTCGTAACGTGCCGTCAACGCCCCGGTAGCCGCCATCCGAGAGGCTCTGGGAACCGGGGCAGATCGTCCCCGGCCAGAGCACCGGAGGTGAACCCCATGAACCAGCGGGACCACGAGTCCGAGACCGTCCGCCGCCACCGTTTGCGCGACGACAACGTGCGTGACCTGTACGAACTCCTCAACCGACGCGACGAGCTCCGTGGGGTGTACCCCATGGCTGATCACGTCGCCGAGACCTTCTCCTGGGCCGTCTGAGGCGGCGTCATACGTAGCGCTCGCCGCGCCGCGTGCGTCATACGTAGCGCTCGTCTCGCCGCGTGCGTCATACGTTGTGCCCGCCTCGCCGCATCCGTCATACAGACCCGCACCCATAGGTACGGCTTTGTATGACGCGGGACGGGCTCGACGCCGGTTTGTATGACGCGCGGCGGGCGTGGGCGTGCGTCATACGTTGTGGTCGCCTCGCCCGCATCCGTCATACAGACCCGCACCCATAGGTACGGCTTTGTATGACGCGGGGCCGGGCGGGGCCGGTTTGTATGACGCGGGGCGGGGCGGGGCCGGTTTGTATGACGCGCGGCGGGCCCGACGCCGGTTTGTATGACGCAAGTCCCCAGTCCGCTCGGTCCTCCCTCCCACCACCGAGCAGCAGAGGACCCTCCGGGCAACGGCGCCCGAAGGGTCCTCTGCACTTCTCACTGACCAGTGATCCGCGCGGTCGCGCTCACAGGGTCCAGCAGTTGCTCACCTGGGGGAGGCCGTTGAAGCGTGCCTCCCAGAACAGGCTGTCCTGACCCCAGTGGGGCAGCATGCCGCCGACGTGGAGCGGGGCCAGGTTGGACGAGAACCGCACGTTGGCTCCTTTGCCGCACCAGGACTTCGCCATCGCCTTGCCCACGCTGTACGGGATGGTGTCGTCGAGCGCAGAGTGGTTGACCAGCACCGGCACGGTCGGCTTCATGGTGCCGATGCGCTGCTGGGCGATGATGGATCGGAAGGGCTCGTTCTTCATCAGTTCTGCCATGGGCTGTCCGCTGGCGGAGAGGTCCTTGGACTTCTTGAACGCGGTGGAGAAGAGGTCGAAGACACAGTCGCTCTCGACGTCGGTGAAGACCTTCTGGCCCTCGGCGTTGAGGTACGGCGAGAGGTCGAGGTCGTAGCTCTCGGCCAGGCCCCGCAGCGCGAAGAACGAGAAGGCCGACCAGAGCGTGCCCTCGAGGTTCGTGGCGACCGCGCCGAGCTCGGCCGGGACCGCGCCGACGACGGCTCCCTTGAGCTTGATCTCGGGGGCGTACGAGGGGGCCAGCTCGACGGCCGATGCGGCTGCGCCGCCGCCCTGGGAGTAGCCCTCCAGGCCCACGGGGTTGGCCTGCGAGATGCCGGACAGGCCGAGGCGCTGGGCTGCCCGGACGGCGTCGAGGACTGCGTGGCCCTGCGAGACGCGGTCCATGTACGTGTGGACGCCAGCGGTGCCGAGGCCCTCGTAGTCGGTCATCGCGACGGCGTACCCGCGGGCGAGGAGCTTGGCGATGCCGATGCCTTCGTACTCGATGCCCTCGGCGAACAAGCGCGACGGGGCGCAGCGGTCCGCCATCCCCTGCGTACCGGCGGCGTAGCCGATGATCGGTCGCTTGCCGAAGCCGATCCAGGGCGTCTTCGGCACGAGCACGACGCCGGAGACCGCGATGGGCTTCCCGGTGCGGTCCGTGGAGCGGTAGAGGATGCGGTGGCTGTTGGTCACGACGCTCGAGGCGTCGGCGGGGTCGAGCAGGAAGGACAGCTTCTCGCTGCGGATGACGTCGCCGTTGGCGGCGGGAAGCGTGGCGGGCGCTTCGTAGAACGCCGGACGCGGGGGCTCGGCCACGGCGTTGGCGGGGGCGGTCAGCAAGCCTGCGGTCAGGCCCAGTGCCAAGGCTGCGGATGCGAGGCCGGCTCTGGTGGCGCGGCGCACGGACAAGGACAACATGCGGTCTCCTCCCAGGTGCTCGCCCTGTGGCGAGCGACACAGCCGACGACGCTACTGGTCAGTCACATGTGTTGAACAGAGGAGAACGCCAAATAACTGGACAGGTGTCCATTATGAGCGCCGCAAGTGGTCTAGACCCCTCGCTGGTCGGGCCTACGCGTAGATCATGCCCATCTTCTCGCGCACCTCGCGCAGCGTGGCGTCAGCAACCTCGTTGGCGCGCTCGTTGCCGGCGCGCAGCACGCCGTCCACGTACGAAGGGTCCTGCTCGAGCTCGGCACGCCGCGCCCGCAGCGGGGCGAGCTCGGTGTTGACGGCTTCGGTGAGGCGCTTCTTGAGCTCGCCGCCACCGCCGTTGCCGATCTCCTCGGCCACCGCCGACGGAGAGACGCCCTCGCACAGGCCGATGATCTCCAACAGGTTGGCGACCTCGGGACGCGTGTCGGGGTCGTAGGTGATGAAGCGCTCGGAGTCGGTCTTGGCGCCCTTGATCTTCTTGGCCGTCTCGTCCGCGTTCATCCGCAACTCGACGACGTTGCCCTTGGACTTGCTCATCTTGGTGCCGTCGGTGCCCAGGATCATGGGCACCTCAGCCAGCAGGGCGTCCGGCTCGGGGAACGTTGCGCCGTACTTCTCGTTGAAGCGTCGTGCGACCACGCGGGTCTGCTCGATGTGCGGGAGCTGGTCCCTGCCGACGGGGACCACGTTGCCCTTGCAGAACAGGATGTCCGCCGCCTGGTGGACGGGGTAGGTCAGCATCAGGCCGTTGATCGACTTGATGCCAGCCGTCGCGGCCTCGTCCTTGACGGTGGGATTGCGCTGGAGCTCGGCCACGCTGACCAGGCTCAGGAACGGCAGCAGCAACTGGTTGAGCGAGGGGACCGCCGAGTGGGTGAAGAACGTCGCCTGCTCCGGGTCGATGCCCGCGGCCAGCGAGTCGATCATCAGGTTGCGGACGCTGCCCGCGATGTCCCCGGCGATCTCGCGGTCGGTGATGACCTGGTAGTCCGCGATGATCTGCCAGATCTCCGCGCCGAACGACTGCAGCTTCAACCGGTTGCGGATGGAGCCGAAGTAGTGCCCGATGTGCAGGGCGCCGGTCGGGCGGTCACCGGTGAGCATCCGGAACTTCTCCGGGTGCGCGGCGATCTGGGCCTCGACCTCGTTGCTGCGGGCGACGGAGGCGCGGTACGAGTCAGTCACTGCTCGATCGTACCGAGCCGGTCGGGCCAGTCCGCCACCGGTTTGTGGGGTCGCGGCGCCGAGAGGCCGTACGGGTAGGCTCGCCGCGTGCCGACCATCGGAGTAGCCGTCGCGATCCCGGAGCCCTGGGCCACCCAGCTCCAGGACTACCGGACCTCGCTGGGCGATCTCACGGCCACCCTGATCCCCACGCACATCACGCTCATTCCGCCCACCGAGGTGGAGGACGAGGACCTGCCCGTCATCGAGGAGCACCTGCGTTCGGTCGCCGAGACGGTCGCCGGCTTTCGCGTGCACCTGCGCGGAACCGGCACCTTCCGTCCCGTCTCGCCCGTCGTCTTCGTGACCGTGGCCGAGGGCATCTCCGGCTTCGAGCAGCTGGCCGACGCGCTCCGCTCGGGGCCGCTGGAGGTCCCGCTCGAGTTCGCCTACCACCCGCACGTGACGATCGCCCACCACCTCGACGACGAGCGGCTCGACCAGGCGTACGCGGAGCTCGCCGACTTCGAGTGCACCTTCGCCGCCGAGGAGTTCCACCTCTACGTGCACACCTTCACCGCGGGGTGGCGCCCCACCGACGAGTTCCGCCTCGGCGGACGGTAGGGGGGAGCACGCGATGGCGTTCGTGCAGAAGGTCAAGGAGCGGGTCGAACGCGCCCGCGAGCGGCGTCCGCTGTTGGACCACGTGGTGCGAACGGTGCAGCACTACGGCGAGGTCGACGGCAGCACGCTGGCGGGCGCGGTGACCTACTTCGGGTTCCTGTCCGTCTTCCCCATCCTGCTGCTCGCCTTTGCCGCAGTGGGGGCGGTCTCGGGTGCCTTCCCCGAGGCTCGCGACACGCTCATCGAGGCCATCGACCAGGTCCTGCCGGGGATGGTGGGGCCGCGGGGGATCGACCTGACCGACGTGGAGGAAGCGGCCGGAAGCATCGCCCTCATCGGTCTGGTGACGGTGCTCTACTCCGGCCTCGGGTGGTTGCGTGGCATGCAGACCGCGCTGCGGCGAGCCTTCGTCGTCGATGAGCGGCACCAACGCAACGTCGTGGTCTCCTACGCCTTCGACCTGGTCGCGCTCGTCCTCATCGGCGTCGTCCTGCTGCTCAGCGTCGCCGTGTCCGGCGTCCTGACGCGGCTCTCACGACCGATCCTGGAGGCGCTCGAACTCGGGGTGGCCGTGCAGCCGGTCGTCGTCGGCGTCAGCCTCCTCATCGGGCTGCTGGCCAACGCGGTGCTGTTCTGGGTGCTGTTCCGACTGCTGGCAGCGCCGGATGTCCCCGCGCGGTCCCTGTGGAGCGGAGCCCTCCTCGGGGCGGTCGGGTTCGAGGTGCTCAAGCAGCTCTCGACGCTGCTGCTGGCCTCGACGGCGAAGCAGCCGGCCGCCCAGGCCTTCGGGATCGCGCTGGTTCTCCTGGTGTGGATCAACTACTTCTCCCGGGTGGTGTTGTACGCCGCCAGCTGGTCGTACACCAGCCGCGCGGCGCGCGAGCGGCGCAGTCAGTACGAGGACGCCGCCGCTCGTGTGGAGGGGCCCGCCCTCGACCTCGCGGCCGCGGCTCGGGTGATCGAGGGGCCGGGCACAGGGGCGTACGCGCCCGGGCGCCGGGCCCGGGACGAGCAGATGGAACCGGCCGCGGCTGCCGCCGTGGGTGCCGGAGCCATGCTCGCCCTCGTGGCGCTGCTGCGCCGCCTCGGCCCGCGCTGAATCAGCCCTCGTCGGGCTGAACTGACTCAGCCCTCATCGGGCTGGGCGTCCTCGGCCACAGACCCGTGATCTGCGTCGGCCAGGATCAGGTAGAGCGCCCGGCGTGCTTCGTCGACGACGCGGCGCGCCTTCTCGCGCTGCGCGGGTGATCCGCTGCGGCCCACCTCGCGGGCGGCCACGTGGAGGGCTCCGACGGCCTCGCGCAGGTCGGGGCCGGCGGGGGAGTCGTCGTCCGCGGCGAACGGGTCCGCGTGCGAGGAGGCCGCCGTGCGTCCCGCCTCGGTCAGGGAGGCCACCTTGCGGCCGGACTCGGTGCTGATCGTCACGAGCCCCTCGTCCTCCAACTGGGAGAGCGCGGGATAGATGGCGCCCGGGCTGGGAGTCCAGTTGCCATTGCTGCGGTCGGTGATCGACTGCATCAGTTGGTAGCCGTGCATCGGCTCAGCCGTCAGCATGACGAGGATGGCGCCGCGTACGTCGCGACGCGCGCGAGAGCCCCGCCGCCTGTCGCCGCGTGGGCCGCGAGGACCGCGTCCTCCGGGGCCGAAGGCTTCGCGCTCGCCGCCGGGGTGTCCGGGGTGGTGCTGGCGGCGCTGCTCGCGGGACGGGCCGGCGCCGGTGGGGTCGAACGGCATCTGGCCGCGTCGACGGTTGCTGCGGCCTCGTGGGCCGCGTGTGGTGTCAGGGTCCCAGGTCATGGAGCCCCTCCTTTCGATTGATTACGTAACACTCACGATATATCGAAAGAATGTCGTACGCAAGTCTCTGGCTCGCAGCGGCCGGGAAACGGCCCGTGAACGCACGACGCCCCGCAGCCAGATGGCTGCGGGGCGTCGTACGAAAAAGGGTGCTCAGTGACCGTTCTTGAGCGCGGTGCGCAGGTCCTTGTTGAGCTGCGAGATCACGTCGAGCGGGATCTCCTTGGGGCACGCCGCGGCGCACTCGCCGATGTTGGTGCAGCCACCGAAGCCCTCGTGGTCGTGCTGGGCGACCATGTCGACCACGCGGGAGTAGCGCTCGGGCTGACCCTGCGGCAGCTCTCCCAGGTGGGTGATCTTGGCACCCAGGAAGAGCGACGCCGAGCCGTTCGGGCACGCGGCCACGCAGCCGCCGCAACCGATGCAGGTCGCGACGTTGAACGCGCGCATGGCCTTGTCGCGCGGGGCGGGCACCGAGTTCGCCTCGGGCGCCGAACCCGTGTTGGCCGAGATGAATCCGCCCGACTGGATGATGCGGTCGAACGCGCTGCGGTCGACCACCAGGTCCTTGATGATCGGGAAGGAGTTCGCGCGCCACGGCTCGATCGTGATCGTCTCGCCGTCGGAGAACGAGCGCATGTGCAGCTGGCAGGTCGTGGTGACCTCCGGGCCGTGCGCCTCGCCGTTGATCATCAGCGAGCACATGCCGCAGATGCCCTCACGACAGTCGGAGTCGAACGCGACTGGCTCCTCGCCCTTCTCGTTCAGGTCCTCGTTGAGGATGTCGAGCATCTCCAGGAAGCTCATGTCCTCGGAGACGTTGTCGAGCTGGTACGTCTGCAGCGCGCCCTGGGCCTCCGCGTTGGCCTGGCGCCAGATCTTCAGAGTGAGCTTCACTTGGTTCCTCGCTTGGTGGTCTCGATCGGGGTGAGGTCGCGGCTGGTCACTTGTAGCTCCGCTGCTTCATCTCGATCGCGGTGTAGATGAGGTCTTCCTTGTGCAGGACCGGCAGGCCCATCTCGCCACCCAGGGCGGCGTTGCCGGCGTACTCCCAGGCGGCGACGTAGGCGAACTCCTCGTCGTGACGCAGAGCCTCGCCGTCCTCGGTCTGCGACTCGGCGCGGAAGTGGCCGCCGCAGGACTCGCGACGGTTGAGGGCGTCGATGCACATGAGCTCACCGAGCTCGATGAAGTCGGCCGTACGACCGGCCTTCTCGAGGCTCTGGTTGAGGGTCTCGGCGGAGCCGATGACCTTGAGGTCGCTCCAGAACTGAGTCTTGAGGTCGCGGATGAGGCCGATCGCCTTCTTGAGGCCCGCCTCGGTGCGCTCCATGCCGCAGTACTCCCACATGATCCGGCCGAGCTCCTTGTGGAAGGAGTCCGCCGAGCGGGTGCCGCCGATGGCGAGGAACTTGTCGATGCGGTCGGTGACCTCTGCGCGAGCCTCGACGACGGCCGGGTGCGACTCGTCGATCTTGTCGAACGGGCCGTCGGCGAGGTACTCGCGGATGGTGTTCGGCAGGACGAAGTAGCCGTCGGCCAGACCCTGCATCAGCGCGGAGGCGCCGAGGCGGTTCGCGCCGTGGTCGGAGAAGTTGGCCTCACCGGTGACGAACAGGCCCTCGATGTTGGACTGCAGGTGGTAGTCCACCCACAGGCCGCCCATGACGTAGTGCACGGCGGGGTAGATGCGCATCGGCACCTGGTACGGGTTCTCGCCCGTGATCCGCTCGTACATGTCGAAGAGGTTGTCGTACTTCTCGCGGACCGCGTCCTCGCCGAGGCGCTTGATGGCGTCAGCGAAGTCGAGGTAGACGCCGCGGCGCACCATGCGCTCGTTGCCGTCCTCGTCGACCTCGCGCACGGCCGGGCCCACGCCCTTGCCGTCGTCGCACTGGTACTTCGCGGCACGCGAGGCGATGTCGCGGGGGACCAGGTTGCCGAAGGAGGGGTAGATCCGCTCCAGGTAGTAGTCGCGGTCCTCCTCGGGGATCTCGCGCGGGTCCTTGCCGCAGTCCTCGATGTTCTTGGGGACCCAGATCCGGCCGTCGTTGCGCAGGGACTCCGACATCAGCGTCAGCTTCGACTGGTGGTCGCCGGAGACGGGGATGCAGGTCGGGTGGATCTGCGTGTAGCAGGGGTTGCCGAAGTAGGCGCCCTTCTTGTGCGCCCGCCAGATGGCCGTGGTGTTGCAGCCCTTGGCGTTCGTCGACAGGAAGAACACGTTGCCGTAGCCGCCGCTGGCGAGCACGACGGCGTCGGCGAGGTGGGTCTCGATCTCGCCGGTGACCATGTCGCGGACCACGACGCCCCGGGCCCGGCCGCCGCTGATGATGAGTTCGAGCATCTCGTGGCGGGTGTGGACCTCCACGTTCCCCGCCGCGACCTGCCGCTCCAGGGCCTGGTACGCGCCGAGCAGGAGCTGCTGGCCCGTCTGGCCCCGGGCGTAGAAGGTCCGCGACACCTGGGTGCCGCCGAAGGAGCGGGTGTCGAGCAGGCCGCCGTACTCGCGGGCGAACGGCACCCCCTGCGCCACCGCCTGGTCGATGATGTTCACGCTGACCTGGGCGAGGCGGTAGACGTTCGACTCGCGGGCGCGGTAGTCGCCGCCCTTCACCGTGTCGTAGAACAGCCGGTAGACGCTGTCGCCGTCGCCGCGGTAGTTCTTGGCGGCGTTGATGCCGCCCTGGGCGGCGATCGAGTGGGCCCTGCGGGGCGAGTCCTGGTAGCAGAACGACTTGACCTTGTAGCCCAGCTCGCCCAGCGTGGCCG
>JAEWOG010000033.1 GCA_023460975.1 Actinomycetes bacterium | reverse complement strand
GTCTCCAGCCGGGCCGCCGCCGCGCCGGTGAGCACGGTGGCCACGGTGAGCAGGTTCGCCGCCTCCCAGGACTCGGTGCGGGGCGGCACCTCGACCGGCGTCCAGCGGGCGTCGAGCAGCGCCTTGGCGGTGGCGCGCAGCGACTCGCGGCTGCGCAGCACGCTCGCGCCCCTGCTCATGTGGGCCTGGATCCGGGGCCGTACGCGCGGGTCCACCAGCCCGGACGCCACCTCCGACGCCACCTCGGCCGGCACCGGGTCGCCGGGGGCCGGGCGGGCCGCGTGCACGTCCTCGGCGATGCGCTCGGCGAAGACCAGGCCCTCCAGCAGCGAGTTGGAGGCCAGCCGGTTGGCGCCGTGCACCCCGGAGCAGGCCACCTCGCCGGTGGCGTACAGCCCGGGGACACCCGTACGGCCCCACAGGTCGGTGCGCACGCCGCCTGACTCGTAGTGCTGGGCCGGGGCGACAGGAATGAGGTCGACCGACGGGTCGACGCCGTGCGACTTGCAGGTCGCCAGGATGGTCGGAAAGCGGGTTTCCCAGAACTGTGCACCCAGGTGGCGGGCGTCCAGCCACATGTGCGGCTGGCCGGTCTCCATCATGCGCTTGGTGATCGCCTTCGCGACGACGTCTCGGGGCGCGAGGTCGGCCAGTTCGTGCACGCCCTGCATGAAGCGGTTGCCCTCGAAGTCCACGAGGAAGGCGCCCTCGCCTCGGACGGCCTCGGAGATCAGGGGCTGCTGCCCCTGGGAGTCGGGGCCCAGGTACATCACCGTCGGGTGGAACTGGACGAACTCCAGGTCCCGCAGCGCCGCTCCCGCGCGCAGTGCCAGCGCCATCCCGTCGCCGGTGCTCACGGGCGGGTTCGTGGACTGGCTGAACACCTGCCCCAGCCCTCCGGAGGCGAGCACGACCGCGCGGCACAGCACCGCACCGACGCCGTCGCGCTGACCCTCGCCCATGACGTGCAAGGTGACGCCCGCGACCCCGGCGTCCGCGCCGAGGAGCAAGTCCAACGCCAGCGCGTGCTGGATGACCTCGATGTGGGGATCGGCCGCGACGGCAGCGATCAGGGCCCGCTGGATCTCCGCTCCCGTGGCGTCTCCCCCGGCGTGGGCGATGCGGTCGCGGTGGTGGCCACCCTCGCGGGTCAACGAGAGCTCGCCGTCGTGGTGGTCGAAGTTGGTGCCGAGCGCGATCAGCTCGCGGACCGCCTCGGGCCCCTCGTTGACGAGCGTGCGTACGGCGTCGATGTCGCAGGCACCTGCCCCGGCAACGACGGTGTCCCACTCGTGCTCCATCGGGGAGTCTCCCGGCCCCAGCGCGGCGGCGATGCCGCCCTGCGCCCACTGGGTCGACCCGGCGGCGAGCACGTCCTTGGTCACCAGGAGCACGCGGTCCACATGGTCACGCAGGCGCAGTGCGGCCGTGAGGCCGGCGATGCCCGACCCGATGACCACCACGTCGGCGCGGGTGGTCCAGCCGGGCTCCGGCGCTGCGAGCCGCTCCGGCAGGAGAGGGGAGGTCATTGACACAACCTAGTGCGCGGCGCCGGCAGGCTGCGCACCGGCGAGCGCGTCCCCGCGCAGCAGGTCCGGCTGCCCGAAGGTGTCCGCGGCGTCCCCACCGGTCCCGACCACCGCGTTGTCGGCGTCGACGAACACGACGCTGGGCGTGAACTCGCGCGCCTCGTCGGTGCTCATCTGCGCGTAGGCGATGAGGATGACGAGGTCGCCCGGGTGCACCAGGTGGGCCGCCGCGCCGTTGATCCCGATCACGCCCGACCCTCGCTCGCCCGCGATCGTGTACGTCTCCAGCCGCGCCCCGTTGGTGATGTCGACGATGTGCACCAGTTCACCGGGCAGCAGGTCCGCGGCGTCCAGCAGGTCTTCGTCGATGGTCACCGATCCGACGTAGTGCAGGTCGGCCTGGGTGACCGTGGCTCGGTGGATCTTGGACTTCATCATGGTGCGCAGCACGGGCTGCTCCTTTCTCCATGTAAAGCGGGGTTATCGCTACTTCTGCGCCGTCACAACGGGGCACCAGTACGGATAACCCCGCTTTACATGCGGTCGGGTGGGGGCGGGGCGGGGCGGGGTGGGGGCGGTCGGGTGGGTGGGTGGCGGCAGACCCCGGCCTAGGCGGGCAAGGGAGCCTGGTCGAAGTGGATGGCCATGTTGTCGATCAGCCGCGTCGCGCCGACCTTCGCGGCCACGAGGATCCGGCCCTCACCAACCTCGGGCGGCTCGCCCAGGTCGGGTGCACGCAGGGCCAGGTAGTCCAACTCCAGGCCCGGCTCGCCGAGCAGCACCTTCATCGCGGCCCACCGGGCGGCGGGGACCCCGTACGGCGCCCGCTCCTGCGCGGCCCGCAAAGCCCGGCTCAGCGTCGCCGCCACCTGTCGCTGCTCGGCGTCGAGGTAGCGGTTGCGCGAGCTCAGGGCGAGCCCGTCGTCCTCCCGTACGGTCGGCGCGCCCACGACGTCGATGCCCATGCAGAGGTCTGAGGCCATGCGTCGGATGAGGGCGAGCTGCTGGTAGTCCTTCTCGCCGAAGACCGCGACGTCGGGGCGTACGAGACCGAACAGCTTGGCCACCACGGTCAGGACGCCGCGGAAGTGCCCGGGGCGCGACTCGCCCTCCAGCATGTCGGCCAGGGCGCCGGGGCTCACGCTCACGCCCTCGTCGACGGCGTCGTGGCTGAAGCCGCCCGGGTACATCTCCTCCACGCTCGGCGCGAAGACCACGTCGACGCCGTGTGCCGCGCACAACTCGATGTCGGCATCGAGGGTGCGCGGGTAGCGGTCCAGGTCCTCGGTCGGCGCGAACTGCATCGGGTTCACGAACACGCTGACGACCACCGGGCCGGTCGTACGGCTGCGCGCGAGGTCCATCAGCGACGCGTGGCCCGGGTGCAGCGCCCCCATCGTGGGGACCAGCGCCACGGGCTGCCCTCCCGGGGTCGCGGCGAGCAGCGCGGCCAGTTCGGCGCGCGTGGAGGCGAGGACGGGGGCCATGCGGTGAACTCCTGGGGCTGTCCGGGAATCAGTGACGGCGAGCGCGTCAGTAGGCAGGGCTGTCCAGGTGGCGGCGCGCGGCCTCGAGCGACGACTCCACCTCGACCTCGGCCTCATCGAGGAGCGCGAAGATCTTGGCGGCGCGGATCGGCAGCAGACGACCGTCGGTGACCACCCGGTCGAGCGTGGAGCGGGCCATGGAGAGGTAGGAGTCCAAGGTGTGCGGCGCCTTCGAGGCGATCTCCGCAAGGTGCGCGCGGACCGTCTCCACGTCTCCCCGCACGATCGGGCCGGTCAGCGCGGCGTCGCCCTTGTCGAGCGCGTTGTCGAGGGCCGCGCTGAGCAGTGGCCGCAGGGTCCCGGCAGGGTCGTCCGCGCCGGCGGCGGCGAGGATCTCCATCGCCTGGGTCACCAGCGTGACCAAGTGGTTGGCACCGTGGGCCAGACCCGCGTGGTAGAGCGTGCGCGCCTCCTCGGGCACCCACATCGGCTTGCCGCCCAGGTCCGCCACGAGCGACTCGACCAGGTCGCGGTCGCCACCGCGCGCCGTCACGCCGAAGACGCATCCGGCCAGGCGCGGCAGATCGAGGGCGGTGCCGGTGAACGTCATCGCGGGGTGTAGCGCGATCGTGCGGGCGCCGACCTCGCGGGCGGGCTCGAGGATCGCGAGGCCGTGGGCGCCGGAGGTGTGCGCGACCACCTGGCCCGCACCGATGGCGCCCGAGGCGGCCAGCATGGTGACCACGTTGTCGAGGGAGTCGTCGGGCACCGTCAGGAGCAGGAGGTCGCACGCCTTGGCCACCGCGCTCGGCTTGTCGATGCGTACGCCACCCAGAAGTTCGGCGATGCGCCCGCGCGAGGCGTCGGACTCACCGGCGACGGCGACGATCTCGTGACCAGCGCCGGCCAGCGCCGCGCCGAGGACCGCGCCCACTCGACCTGCGCCGACAATGCCGACGCGCAGGGAGGCGGGGGTGGGGTGTGTGTTCATGCTGCGAACCTCTCGTTCCAGTCCCTGACGGGTACCGGTCGATTGCTTCGATCGTTGACCTCACGACTCTACGCCCGGCTCCCAGCGCTGCGGAACGGATCCGGGATGTGACCTACCCGACACGTGCCCTCAGGCGCGCAGGTGCTTCTTCGCGTGGTCGGGGTCGTCCACCTCGAAGGGCCGCGGGGCCTGGGGCAGCCACGTACGGGTCACGTGGTCGACGACGTGCACACCTGGCGGGGCGTCGATCTCGACGACGCGCTCGGGCACCTCGCCAGCCTGGAGTGCGTTCCAGACCTCCCACTCCCGGCGCTTGCGGCGGTTGCGCAGCGAGGTGGCGAAGGACTCGGGGTTGGACCAGTGGGCGAACTCGTCGCCGTCGAGCCACTTGAGCTCCACGCACAGCCCCTGCGGCAGCGGGAAGACGCGGAACTCGTCGGGGGTCGTACGGATCTCCCACTCCGGCGCCTTGGTGTAGACGAAGTCGGGGCTCATCGGGAAGCCCCACTCCTCCACATTGCGCAGCCCGAGGTCGAGGTAGGCCTTCGACTCGGAGGCGATGTAGAGCCCGTGGCGCGGGAAGCGGATGACGGCGTCGACCATGCCGACCTGCCACGACAGGTCGGCCATCGAGGCCTCCCCCTCCGTGGTCAGCACCATGTCGCCGTCCCACTTCCACGTGTAGCGCGTCGAGGTCTGCGCGAAGCACCAGTTGTAGAAGTACGCCAGCGAATGCACCGAGCGCTCGTTGGTCGCCAGGTGCTCGGCGCCGGCGCGAGCCACGGCGAACGGGTACTCGCGCAGGACGAACTTGTGCCCCAGGCCGAGCTCGGCGGCGACCCGGGTCGCCTCCTCGCCGGTCCCGTCGTCGGAGAGGTTGTCGACGAGCAGCACCTCGTCGCAGGCCCGCAGCAGCGGCGGCAGGACGAACCGCATCGAGTCGACCTCGTTGCGCACGCGCAGCACAGCGGTCGCGCCACGACGCTGACCCTCGGGTCGGTTCCACGGCCACACGATGTCGAAGTCGGCGTGGCCCTCGATGTTGCTCAGCCCGTGACCTGCCCCGATCGGGATGTTCATCGCGTCAGTCCTGCGGGCGTTCGCGGCCGAGCGCCTTGCGTACGCCCTGGCGCACCGACGGCGGGATCTTGGCGCGCACGTCGTGGGGCACCAGGTTGGCGACCGATCGCGGCGGGTGCTCCTCGAGCGCCTCGGCCCGACCGGCGGCCCGGCCCTGGACGCGGGCGGCGACGACGGAGGACCGGCTGATCGCCTCGGCCTCGGCGTAGAGCTCGGTGTAGGCGTCGCGCAACTGGTCCATGACCGCGTGCTCGGCGGGGGTGTCCCCGCCGGCGTCGGCGAGACGGTTCAAGGACTCCCACGTCTCGGCGGTGATCTCGTGCAGCCGCTTCGGCAACCCCAGGTCGTCGAGGGTCTGGCTGACCCGGCGCAGGTTGGGGTCGATGAAGCGGTGCACCTCTCGGATCTGGTCGCTGCGCGCGTGGACGATCGACTGCAGCTCGAGCGCCTCGCCCATCTCCATCGTCGTCTTGACCCAGTCGGTCAGCAGGTCGCCGTACCGGACGAACACGCGGCCGGTGCCTTCCGCGGTCGGGGCGGAGTCGCGGGTGGCGCGTTCGGTGTGGATCAGCATGTTGACCCAGCTCGCGGCCAGGTGGGCCGAGCCCAGCTTGTTGGCGTAGTACTTCTGCTTCGATCCCACGACCTCGGCCGGCGGGCGCAGCATGGTCGCAAAGACGGGCGTCGCGTTCGTACGGATCGCCGCCACGCGCCACAGCCCCAGGAACCAGCTCAGACGCGGGTCCTTGACGACCAGCTCGGGGTGCACGTCGAAGTGGGGCTCGAGCCACTCGGAGACCCTGATCCGGGCCGGCTCGCGCGTCGCGATGCGGCCGGTCTCGAACCATGCTTCCGGTCGCGCGTCGGAGACCTGGACGTGGGATTCGGCGAGCCACTCGTCGTGGACGTCGACGGCCCACTGGGGCTCGGAGAAGCCGCGCGGGTTGGAGTCGTCCGGCGGCACCTCGGGCAGCGGCACGTGCATGCCCAGCTTGCTCACGATGCCGGCCAGGGTGCTGGTCCCGCTGCGCCCGGCGCCGGCGACGAAGAGAACCTTCCTGGCGACGCCGTCGGGGTTCATCTCGTCGATGGCTCTCACGAGGGTTGAGCCTAACAACTCCGGTCGTGCCGCCGCCGTTCGCGGGCGGGGACTCGCTAGGCTCCCGCGTCGTGAGTCTGTTCCGTCGCAAGCAACCACTGGTCTCGGTGGTGGTGCCTGCCTACGGCGTCGAGTCGTGGATCTCCGAGTGCTTGGCTTCCCTGGTGGCCCAGACGTGGACGCGGTGGGAGGCCATCGTCGTCGACGACGGCTCGCCCGACCGCAGCGGCGCGATCGCCGACGACTGGGCTCGCCGCGACGCCCGCATCCGTGTGGTGCACGCGGCCAACGGCGGCCTGGGCGCTGCCCGCAACCTGGGGCTGCGGCACGTGAAGGGTGACTACCTCGCCTTCCTCGACTCCGACGACGTGCTCCCGCCCACGGCGTACAGCGCACTGGTGGACTCGCTGCAGGCGTCGGGATCCGACTTTGCGACCGGGTCGATCGTGCGGTGGGAGGACGGGCGACTGCACGAGCCGCCGTGGATGCGGCGACTGCACCGGCCGCCGCGCCGCGGCCTCACGGCAGGCGACCACCCCGAGATCCTCGGGGACGTCTTCGCGTGGAACAAGATGTTTCGCCGGTCGTGGTGGGACGGCACCGGGCTGACGTGGCCGGAGCGGCTCCGCTACGAGGACCAGCCCGCCATGACCCGCGCCTACCTGTCGGGGCGCTTCGACGTGCTCGACTCGATCGTCTACCACTGGCGCATCCGCGACGACGGCACCTCCATCACCCAGCAGCGCAGCACCACCCAGGACCTGCGGGACCGCTGGGAGACCAAGCGGATGTCGCTGGGCGAGGTGACTCGGTACGGCGACCCCGCCGTGAGCGCGATCTTCCTCGACCGGGTCCTGGCCGGGGACCTGTGGCGCTACTTCGAACTCATCCCCGGCTGCTCGGAGGAGTGGTGGCGGGTGCTGCGCGCCGGAGTCCTCGAGCTGTGGGGGCGCCGCTCGCTGGTGCACAGCGGTCTCCCCCCGGTGCACCGGTTGGCAGGCTGGCTGGTGGAGCAGGACCGTCGCGCGGACGCGGCCGCCGTCATCGAGTGGCTGGGGCGCCTGCACGGGCCCGCGCCGCGGGTCCAGGACCTCGCCACGGGCAGGTGGCGTCTCCACGTGCCGCCGAAGGTGCTCGACGAGACCACGGTGGACCCCGCTGCCCTGGCGTTGCGCGACCACGAGATCTGAGAACGCACGAAGCCCGGAGCGCTCGGCTCCGGGCTTCGGGTGCGTACGGGGGTCTCAGGCGGTCTTGGAGCGGCGACCGCTCTTCCAGCTCTCCAGCTCCGCGCGGAGCACGTCGAGCTCGGCCTCGAGCTCGGCCACCGCGACGATCGCCTGGGCGGCACGCTCCTCGGCCTCGGCCAACTGCGCGGACACCTGCTGGCCACGACGCTCGGCCACCTCGGCGCGCCGGGCCTCGGCGTTGAGCTTGAGCGTCTGCTCCGCTGCCTGCTTCTGGGCGCCGGTGAGGGCGTCCTCCAGTGCGACGATGGTGTCCTCGCGCTCGATGATCCGCTTCTGCATGGCGGCGGCGAACTGGGAGTTCTCCTCGGCGCGCTGGCGCGTGATGGCAGCGAACTCCTTGGCCTGGACGGCGCGGTCGTACGCAGCCTCAGTGCGCGCGAGCATCACCTCGGAGTGCATGATCTTGGTGGCCGCCGCGCCCAGGGCGAAGGCGCCCACGGCAGCGAGGACCGTCAGCCAGCCCACCTGAACCGCGAGCGCGATGACGACCAGCAGACCGGACAGTGCGACCAGCGCAGCCGACACGGTGATGCGGGTGCTGCGCTGACGGCGGCGAGCCGCCGTGCGGACCACCTGGGACTGCTGTGACTGCTGAGAACCCATGAGGGTCAGGTTACGGGTGGTACGTCATCTGCGGGCGTACGACACGCACGCTCCAGCAGCAAGGCTGTGACGACGATCGCACCGCCCGCGGCGCACGCGAGTCCCGAGTGCAGCATGCGCTGCCCCGCCAACTCGGCCGGATCACCGATCCAACTCAGGGCATATCCGCCGTACGCGCCGCCCACGAGCACGCCCACCAGCGCCGATGCCCGGGCCAGCACGAGTCGGTTGACCGCCAGCCTCGCCGAGATGCGACGGCGCCGCACGTGCACCTGGCGCCACGTGGTCCATGCCACCTGCCCGAGCGCCGCAGCCGCGACGACCAGCACCAGCACCTGGATCCACCCGGTCCGGGGAGCGACCCCGACCAGGCGTACGGACACGGGGTGCAGCGCCCAGCCGCCCACCAGACCCACGCACAGGAAAGCGGTCAGTGCCGCGGGCGAGGTCGGCCGCAACTGGTGCTCAGGAGGCTCGGCGTCGCCCTGCGGCTCGCCCGAGCCCTGCTCCGGCTCGGTCAGGAGATCGCCAACGTCAGGTCGTCACGGCGGCTGATGCCGGACTCGTCGAGGCCGCTCAGCAGATCAGCGATGGGCCCGGCATCGGGGAGCACCGCGTCCGCCTCGAGGTCGTGCCAGGGCCGCAGCACGAACGCCCGCTCGGCAGCGCGCGGGTGGGGCAGCCGCATGAAGTCGTCGTTGGCGCGGCGATCGCCCACCACGACGAGGTCGACGTCGAGGGTCCGGGGCGCGTTGCGCACGTCGCTGCGCTCGCGGTCGAAGGCGTCCTCGATGGCCAGGGCGCGCTCCATGATCCGCGCCGCCGGCATCGTCGTGTCGAAGAGCACGACGGCGTTGAGGAACGCCCCCGCGCCATCCGGGGAGTCGACCGGCTCGGTCTCGTACACCGGCGAGACGCCCGTGAGGAACACGTCAGGAGTGTCCGCGAGCGCGTCGAGCGCTCCCTGCAGGTTGTGGAACCGCTCACCCAGGTTGGATCCCAGTGCCACCACCACCCGACGGATCGGGTGCATCTCCCCCGTCAAGGAGTCTGCGTCGATGATGTAGGGGTTGGGGACCTCGGTCATCGGTTGTCTCGCCTTCTCGTGATTGTGAGGGCAACGTCCGCGAACGTCGCTTCAATCGGTGCTTGGGGCTTGTGGATCGTGACCCGCGCCCATTGAACCCCAAGGTCCAAGAGGCACTCGTCGGCGATCCGCTGGGCAACGGTCTCGATCAGGTCGACCGGATCGCGCTCGACGGCCGCCTTCACGCGCGCCACGAGCGTTCCGTAGTCGACTGTGTCCTGCAAGTCGTCCGAGGCCGCAGCGGCCGTGGTGTCCAGTCCCAACGACAGGTCGACGACGAAGGTCTGGCCCTCGCGCTTCTCGAAGTCGAAGACGCCGTGGTGCGCGTAGCACTCCACACCCACGACGCTCAGCACGTCGTCGGTGGGCAGCATGGGCGCCGTGCCGGTCATCGTCGCTCCTTCGTTGCACCGCCCGGTCCAGCCAGGTCGGCCGGTCGGGGACCCCCACCCTGCCATGAGCGCCACGAGGCCCATGCAGCGAGGGCATCGTTGGTGGCCCGGACGTCGTGGACGCGTACGCCCCACGCTCCGCGGTCGGCCAGCATGGTCACCACGGCCAGGTGCGCCGCCTCTCGACCGTCGGTGGCCCGCGGCGTTCCGTCGGGCTCCGCCAGCAGCGCACCGAGGAAGGACTTGCGGCTGGCGCCGACCAGCAGCGGGCGCCCCAACGCCTCGAGGTCGCCCAAACGGGCCAGCAACTCCCAGTTGTGTTCAGCCGTCTTCGCGAACCCGAGGCCGGGGTCCAGGACCACCTGTTCGAGCCGTACGCCGGCGGCGGTGATCGCCGCGAGCCGCTCGGTCAGTTCGTCGCGGACACCGCCCACGACCCCGTCCGGTCCGTCGTAGACGGCCATGGACTGCATCCGCTGGGCGTGGGCCCGCCAGTGCATGGCCACGTACGTCACCCCGGCGCCCGCGACGACGCCGAGGATCGCCGGATCGGCCAGCCCGCCCGAGACGTCGTTGACGATCGACGCACCCGCTGCCAACGCCTGGTCGGCGACCTCGGCCCGCATCGTGTCGACCGAGACCACGGCGCCCGCCGCCACGAGTTCGCGGATCACGGGGACCACGCGGTCAAGCTCCTCGGCCAGCAGCGGGCGGGTCGCCCCCGGTCGCGTCGACTCGCCGCCGATGTCGAGGATGTCGGCCCCAGCGGACAGCAGCTCAAGCCCGTGCGCGACAGCTCGGGCGGTGTCGGCGTACAACCCCCCGTCCGAGAACGAGTCGGGGGTGACGTTGACGATCCCCATCACCCGGGGACGCCCGGGCGCGTGGGGAACGTCGCCGGGAAGCATCAGCGTGAGCTGTGGATCAGGGACATCGCCTCGGAGCGCGTGGCCGGGTTGTGCATGATGCCCCGCACCGCGGACGTGATCGTGCGAGCTCCGGCCTTGCGGACGCCCCGCATGGTCATGCACAGGTGCTCGGCCTCGATCACCACGATGCAGCCACGAGCCTCCAGGATCTCCATCAGCGCGTCGGCCACCTGGGTGGTCAACCGCTCCTGGACCTGGGGCCGCTTGGCGTAGACGTCAACGAGCCGGGCCAGCTTGGACAGGCCGGTGATCTTGCCCGACTCAGCCGGGATGTAGCCCACGTGGGCGACGCCCGTGAAGGGCACGAGGTGGTGCTCGCACATCGACCACAGCTCGATGTCGCGCACCAGCACCATCTCGTCGTGGCCCAGGTCGAAGGTCGTCGTCAGCACTTCCTCGGGCCGCTGCCGCAAGCCCTGGGTGAGTTCCGCGTACGCCCGCGCCACCCGGGCCGGGGTCTCGAGCAGGCCCTCACGGTCGGGGTCCTCGCCGATGGCGAAGAGGAGCTCGCGTACGGCCGCCTCAGCCCGCGCGTGGTCGAACTCGCCGACCTCGTCGGGATCACGGTCCAGGACGTTGATCGGATCGGTCACGGCCGCGGCTCCTCGCCAGACTCGTCAGCGGTGCTCTCGGTGGGCCCCGCGGCGGGGTCACCGGACTCCTCGCCGGCCTCGTCACCCGGCACCGGGACCTCGGGAGCGGTCTGCGCCACCGCAGCCGGGATCTCCACCTGGGTCAGTCGCGCGCGGTCGAGGATCTCCTGCGGGATCTCGACCGGCGGGACGTCGGAGGGGACGCGGTCAGCCGAGCCCGTCCACGCCGGACGCTTGGGGCGGCGACGCAGCGGCTCGAAGACGCGGGCGACCTCGTCCTTGTCGAGGGTCTCCTTGTCCAGCAGCGCCAGCACGAGGGCGTCGAGGACGTCGCGGTTCTCCTCGAGGATCGCGAACGCCTCGTTGTGCGCGTTCAGCAGCAGCCCGCGCACCTCCTCGTCGATCTGCGCGGCCACGGCCTCGGAGTGGTTGCGGTTGAGGCCCGGGTACGGGTCGGTGGGGTTCTCCCCCAGGTTGATCGCTCCCAAGGACTCGGTCATGCCGTACTTGGTCACCATCGCCCGCGCCACGCTCGTGGCCTTCTCGATGTCGTTGCCTGCGCCCGTCGTCGGGTCGTGGAAGATCAACTCCTCGGCAGCCCGGCCACCGAGCATGTACGCCAGGGAGTCGAGCATCTCGCCGCGGGTCTGGGAGTACTTGTCCTCGTCGGGCAGCACCATCGTGTAGCCCAGCGCGCGACCGCGCGGCAGGATCGTGACCTTGTGCACGGGGTCGGTGCCCGGCAGCGCCGCAGCAACGAGCGCGTGGCCACCCTCGTGGTAGGCAGTGATGAGCTTCTCCTGCTCGCTCATCAGACGCGTACGACGCTGCGGTCCGGCGATGACCCGGTCGATCGCCTCGTCGAGCGACTCGCGGGTGATCTGCTTGGCCTCGCTGCGCGCGGTCAGCAACGCGGCCTCGTTGAGGACGTTGGCCAGGTCGGCGCCGGTGAAACCGGGCGTACGACGGGCGACGTTGAGGAGGTCCACGTCGGAGGCGATCGGCTTGCCGCGCGAGTGGACCTTGAGGATCTTCTCGCGACCCTTGAGGTCGGGAGCGTCGACCTGGATCTGACGGTCGAACCGCCCCGGACGCAGCAGCGCCTTGTCGAGCACGTCCGGCCGGTTGGTGGCCGCGATCAGGATCACGCCGCCACGCACATCGAAGCCGTCCATCTCGACCAGCAGCTGGTTGAGGGTCTGCTCACGCTCGTCGTGGCCGCCGCTCATGCCGGAACCGCCACCCCGGTGACGACCGACCGCGTCGATCTCGTCGATGAACACGATGGCGGGCGCGTTCTCCTTCGCCTGCTCGAACAGGTCGCGGACCCGGCTCGCGCCGACACCGACGAACATCTCGACGAAGTCGGAGCCGGAGATCGAGTAGAACGGCACCTCGGCCTCACCGGCCACCGCTCGCGCGAGCAGCGTCTTGCCGGTGCCGGGGGGACCGTACAGGAGGACGCCCTTGGGGATCTTGGCGCCGACGGCCTGGAACTTCGCGGGCTCCTGCAGGAACTCCTTGATCTCCCCGAGCTCCTCCAGCGCCTCCTCGGCGCCCGCCACGTCAGCGAACGTGGTCTTGGGCATGTCCTTGGTGATGAGCTTGGCCTTGGACTTGGCGAACTGCATGACGCCGCGGCCGCCGCCGCCCTGGGCCTGGTTCATCAGGAAGACGAACAGCAGGATGATCAGCGCGAACGGCAGCAGCGTGACCAGCAACGACCCGAGCAGGCTGGGCTGCGGGTTCTCCGAGTTGGCCTTCTCGATCGTGCCCTCGGCGACCTGCTCATCGACGAGCTCGAGCAGCGACTGCTGCTGACCCTGGATGTAGTAGGCCACGACCTCGTCGCTGCCCTTGCGCGCGCCCTTGTCGAGCGTCGCGCGGATCTCCTGGTCGCCGTCAACGAAGGTGATCTCCTTGACGTCGCCGTCGGAGATGTACTTCTGCAGCGTCGAGGTCTCGACCTCGTCGGCCCCACCACTGGGGGTCAGGAACTGGAACGCCAGCAGCACGCCGACGACGGCCACCACGACCCACACCCAGGGGCCCTTGAACAATCGCTTCACGAGGCTCTTTCAGACAGATCGCCGGTCAGGAGTATGGAGACGCTACACGCCTCCGCAGTGAAGTCTCTCAGGCTGCGGAAGGGCAGGCGAGGTGCGATCAGAGTCTCGGGACGTGGAGCGCCGTCGAGACGTCAGGAGTAGACGTGCGGCGCGAGGGTGCCGATGTCGCGCAGGTTGCGGTAGCGCTCCTGGTAGTCGAGGCCGTAGCCCACCACGAACTCGTTGGGGATGTCCCAGCCCACGTACTTGGGCTCGACGGGCATCGCGAGGGCCTCGGGCTTGCGCAGCAGCGTGGCGATCTCGACCGACTTCGGGTTGCGTGTCCCCAGGCTGTTGACCAGCCACGACAGGGTCAGCCCGGTGTCGATGATCTCGTCGACGATGAGCACGTCGCGGCCCGAGATGTCGGTGTCGAGGTCCTTCAGGATCCGTACGACGCCACTCGACTTGGTGCCCGCCCCGTAGGAGCTGATCGCCATCCAGTCCATCTCGACGTGGATCGGCAGCGAGCGCGCCAGGTCGGCCATCACCATGACCGCACCGCGCAGCACCCCGACCATGAGGACGTCGCGTCCTTCGTAGTCTGCCGCGATCTGCTGGGCCATCTCGGCCAGCCGGGCCTGGATCTGCTCTTCGGTGAAGAGCACGTTGACGAGATCGTTCTCCACGTGGGACGCGTCCATGGGCGCAAGCCTAGAGCCTCACCCGGAGCCGGGCACCGGCCCCTTCCCCTGGTGCCCCGGACCCGAGGCGTGTTCCCGCGTCAGGTGCAGCCGTCCGTCGCGGCGCACGACCTTCACGTGGCCGGGAAGATCGATCCATTTCTGCCCCCGCCACGCGGTCACGAGGCGGTCCACGGCGAGGACGTGCTCCCGCGTGAGCTCGGCTGCGGGGACCCCCGCGGCCAGTGCCGCGAGCCGCAGCACGCGCGTCCGCACCGCGGGGTGGAGGCCACCGAGGTCGTCGACCGCCAGCGTTCCTTCGGCCGAGCGCCACGTCCGCTCCGCCAGCTCGTCGAGGAACTCCGTGTCCTCCCGCAGCGCGTCGGCCGTACGCGCCAGCGCCTCGCTGACTCCGGGGCCCAGCTCGGCCTCGAGGACGGGCAGCACTGACGTACGGACGCGGACGCGCGCATAGCCCGGGTCCTCGTTGTGCGGGTCGTGCCACACCTCGAGGCCCTCGGCGGCACACGCGGCGAGGGTCTGGGCCCGGCGGACGTCGAGCAGGGGGCGTACGAAACCGTCGAACGAGCGGCGCATGCCGGCGATCGAGCGAGGTCCCGAGCCGCGCGCCAACCCCAGCAGGACGGTCTCCGCCTGGTCGTCGAGAGTGTGGCCGAGGAGTACCCGCACGGCTCCCACGTGGGCCGCGACCTGTTCCAGGACCGCGTAGCGCGCCTGCCGAGCAGCGGCCTCGGGGCCGAGGCCGCCGGCCAGGTCGACGCTCACGCGCGCGGTGAACGTCTCGTCCACCCCCAGCCCAGCCATCTGCGCGACCACACGGGCGGCCTGGAGGTCGGAGCCGAGTTGGAGCGCGTGGTCGACGGTGGCCCCGACGACCCGTACGGAACGGGCCCGGGCCTCGAACACCGTCGCGGCACACAGGGCGAGCGAGTCCGCGCCACCGCTGCAGGCCACGACCACGGTCGATCCCGCCTCGAGGTCGGAGAGCGCGCGGCGCACCCCACCTCGTACGGCTGCCACCGCCGGGTGGAGCGTCACGGCACGCGGGCCAGCCAGGCGGCGGGGTCAGCGATCTCGTCGCGGGTCGGCAGGGTCTCCGGGCTCTCCCAGACACGGTTGAAGGTGTCCATGTCGGTGGCGTCGAGCACGTGGCGTACGAAGGCGGCGCCGTCGCGGTACTGGGCCATCTTGGCGTCCATTCCGAGCAGTCGGCGCAGGAGCCGGTCCAGGGTGCCGACCCCGCCGCGGCGCTGGTTGAACGACTTGCGGATCGCGGCGACGCTGCCGATCACGCTCGGCCCCACTCCGTCCATCACCACGTCGGCATGCCCCTCCAGCAGCGACATCACGGCGGTGATGCGATCGAGGATCACGCGCTGTTCAGGAGTCGAGACGGCGTCCATCAGACTCCCCTCCTCCGACCGCACCGCGTGGGCAACCCGCTTGAGCGTCTCGTCCAGCCCGGCGGGGCTGAGCGTCTCGGTCATCGCCATCATCTCGGCGAAGACGTACTCCCGCAGCCAGTCGACGGCGGTGAACTGCACACGGTGAGTCTCCTCGTGCAGGCACACCCACAACCGGAAGTCGTCCGGGTCAGCGCCGATCTCGCGCTCGACGTGGACGATGTTGGGGGCCACGAGCAGAAGCCGCCCCGACGGCGCATGGAACGGGTCGAACTGCCCCAGCACCTTGCCCGAGAGGTAGCCCAGCAGGAGGCCGACCTCCGCGCCGGAGACCCGCGACCCCACCGCTCCGACCACGCCGTCGCGCGGATCCTTGGCACGCGGGCCGCGCTCGGCCAGTCGCCGCTCGAGCAGGCGCTCGGTCACGGGATCGATGATCGTCCGGAAGCCGTCGGCGTTGGCCTGCACCCAGCCGCGACGATCGACGACCAGCACCGGGGCCGTACCCGCCGGCGCGTCGAGGCCGGTGTAGTCACGCACGAGGTCGGTCGACCGCGCCGCATCGGCACGCAACTGGGCGACCACCTCGTCAGCCTGCGCCTGCGACACCACGGGGCCTGCGCCAGCGGCACGGGCGCCGACCTGGACGGCGAACTTCCAGTCGACCATCGAGCTCATGGCGCGACCCTACCGAGACGCCCGAAAGGCGTCCCCCGCTTGGCGGGGCTGCGTCATGCAAACCGGTCCTGTTGGCCCCGGCGTCATACAAAGCCGATCCCCGGGGCCCGGCGTCATACAAAGCCCAACCTCCGGGCCCCGCGTCATACAAACCCGCAGCTATACGTACGAGTTCGTGTGACGCGAGGCCCAACAACCCCCGGTTCGTATGACGCGAGGCCCAACAAACCACCGCTTCGTATGACGCCCACGCCGACCGTCATACAAACCCGCACCCAGACCCCCGTACGTCATACAAAGCCCAACCTCCAGGCCCCGCGTCATACAAACCCGCAGCTATACGTACGAGTTCGTATGACGCGAGCCCCAACAAACCCCGGTTCGTATGACGCGCGACCCAACAAGGCCTGTTCGTATGACGCTGCCCTCAGGGGACAGCGACGACGGAGCAGGCACACTCCGCGAGCGCTGCAGCCACCCGATCCAGGGCCGCTTGGGCGTCGAGGGCCGCTGACGGAGAGACCCGGTCGGCCGCCACGACGAAGACGAGGGTCGCGCCGCTCGCGTCGGTGACCGTACCTGCGAGCGCGTGGACGCCGGTCAAGGTTCCCGTCTTGGCCCTCACCCAGCCGAGTGCGTCGCTCTCACGGTCGAAGCGGTAGGCCAAGCTTCCGTCGAAGCCCGCCGTCGGCAGACCCGTCCAGGCCGCCCGCAGCTCGGGGTGGTCGCTGGCGGCGGCGACACGCAGAACATCCAGCATGGTCGCGGAGGAGATGACGTTGCCGCGCGCCAGTCCGCTCCCGTCGCCCAGCCTCAGCCCCGCCGTGTCGACGCCCAACCCCTCCAGCACGCTGGTGGTCGCGGCGGCCCCCGACTCGAAGTCGCCCGCGCCGGTGACGGCGAACCCCACCGCGTGCGCGAGCAGTTCTGCTCCCTCGTTGTCGCTGACGGAGATGACATGTTCGACGATGTCGGCCAGCGGCGCCGACTGCACGGCCGCGATCTCGGTCGCAGCCGGGTCGGCCGCGACCGGGACGACGGAACGCCCCACCTTGAGCCCCGCGGCGATGAGTTCCGTACGCAGCGCCTGGGCCGCCGCGAGGGCCGGGTCGTCAGCCCGCTCCGGACCCCCGTCGACGCGGCCACCGTCGAGCATCAGCGCGCCGATCGGCGCGACCACGTCGTCGGGGATGTAGTCGGATCGCCAGGCAGGGTTCGTGCCGTCGCCCGCGTAGAACGACGCGTCGTACCGCAGCCGTACCTTCACGTCCGCCTGGAGGGACTGCGCCACCGCTGCGGCCAGCGTGGCCAGGTCGGCACCCGCCCAGTACGCCGGGTCGCCCGCCTCGCGGCGCTGCGTCAGGTACGGATCGCCGCCGCCGACCAGCACGATCTCGCCCGCCTTGGCGCCGCTGACGACGCGGGTGGTGAAGCGGTGGTCGGGCCCGAGCGATTCCAGAGCGGCCACCGACGTCAACACCTTGGTCGTCGACGCGGGCGTGAACGAGGCGTTGCCCCATGTCCAATCAGCGCCGACTCCACCCAGGTCGCCGACGGCGACGGCGACGCTCGGCCCCAGGTCGGGGTCCTTCAGCGCCGACCTGAGCGCACGCCGTACGGCTGCGCCCTTCACCGCGCCGCCCACCGGGGCCGGCGCGGCGGCCGGCGGGGCTGCCTCGGGCAGGGTGAGCGCGATCGGCGCCTCGACCCGCTCGGGCTCGGTCTCGGGGTCTGCCACCAGCCACGGCAGGTGACGCGGACCCACCTCGTAGCGGTGCGCAGCCACGGCTCCGCCGAGCAAGGCCAGGACCACCACCACGGGCAGCCACACGGCGACACCACGCGGGCCAGCCCAGTGACGTACGTCACGTCCCACCTGTTTGTGCCTCCTCGCTTGGCGCTTCGAACCCATTGTGAGGGACACTGAGCGGAGCCTGCGCTCGGGGGACCCCACCGGGTCGGCCCCAATGCCCTACTGTCCGCCAGCCGCGGACATCGATTGACCTGGAGGATGAGTTGCTCGAGTTCGACGTCGTCGTGGAGATTCCCAAGGGCGAGCGGAACAAGTACGAGGTCGACCACGAGTCCGGCCGCATCCGCCTCGACCGCATGCTCTTCACCTCCACGGCATACCCCGCTGACTACGGCTTCATCGAGGACACCCTCGGCCAGGACGGCGACCCGCTGGACGCCCTGGTGATCCTGCAGTCCCCGACCTTCCCCGGCTGCGTCATCAAGTGCCGCGCCATCGGCATGTTCCGCATGACCGACGAGGCCGGCGGCGACGACAAGGTCCTCTGCGTGCCCGCCGAGGACCCGCGCCTGGAGCACCTGCGCGACATCAACCACGTCTCCAAGTACGACCGCCTGGAGATCCAGCACTTCTTCGAGGTCTACAAGGACCTCGAGCCCGGCAAGTCCGTTGAGGGCGCCGACTGGGTCGGCCGCACCGAGGCCGAGGCCGAGGTCGAGGCGTCCTTCGCGCGCTTCAAGGAGACCGGCGGCCACTGAGCCGCCGCAGTCAGACTGCCGAAACCCCCTGCCGGCCACACTCCGTGGCCGACCAGGGGGTTTTCGCATGTCTGACGACGCCCCGGTCACCTCAGCACGAAGGCACCGTGGTCGCCGACGGTACGGTTCGCGCATGACGGCCACCCCCCACGCCACGCGCGCAGGCGGCCTCGGGCTGCTCCAGGTGTGCGCAGCGGGTGTGCTGTGGGGCACGGGCGGACTGGTCGTCACGGTGCTGCACGAGCGCGAGGGCCTCGGCGCGATGACGGTCAGCGCGTGGCGGATGCTGCTGGGCGCGCTCGCCCTCATCGCCTTCGCGCTGGCGAGCCGGCGCTGGCGCGCGGTCGTCTCCACGATGCGCGCGCATCCCGCTCTGGCGATCACGGTCGGCTTCGGCACCGCGATCTATCAGGGCCTCTACTTCGTCTCCGTCCTCATGGTCGGCGTCAGCGTGGCCACCGTCGTCTCACTCGGCCTGGCCCCGGTGCTGGCCTCGCTCGCCGAACACTGGCGCGCACGCACCCGGCCCGACGGGCGCGAGGTGGCCGTGCTGGCCGCCGCCCTGACCGGGCTGCTCCTGATCAGCCTCACCGCCAGCCACGGCAGCAGCGCACCGGCCGACAGTCCGGCGCTCGGCCTGCTCCTCGCGGTGGCCGCGGGAGCCACGTACGCGGCCACCACGGTGCTGGGCCACACCCTGGCCCAGCGCGTCGATTCCGTCGCGCTCACCACCTGCGCGACCGCTGCGGGCGCGGTCCTGCTGGCGCCGTTCTTCGTCATCGCGTCCCTGTCCGGAGACCCCGTCGGCACCAGCGACCCCGGCTCGATCGCGCTCCTGGTCTATCTCGGCGTAGCGACGATGGGGCTGTCGTACGCGCTGCTCTATGCGGGCCTACGCACGACGTCGGGCTCAGCAGCGACGATCGCCACGCTGGTCGAGCCCCTCTCCGCGGCGCTCCTCGCGATGGTTCTGCTCGCGGAGCGGCTGCCCTGGCCGGCCTGGGTCGGTGGGGCGCTGATCCTGGCCGCGGTCGTCGCGCTCAAGCCCACGGACGAGCCCCAGGAGCACTAGAAGCACGCTCCCGTCACCGGGTGAGGCGTACGGGCTCCATCCTGGCCAGCTTGTCCGGGTTGCGTACGACATAGAGCTCGGTCACCACCCCGTCCTCGATCCGGGCGGTTCCGATCGCGTCGAGCGCCCCGGCGACCCGGATCGCGAGGCCGGCCTCGCCGTTGACCTGGACAGGCTCGACCACGACGTCAGCAGGCATGACCCCCGCGAGGAAGCGCAGGACCTTCTCGACTCCGACGATGGGCCGCAGTGCCGCCTGCACGTGCCCGCCGCCGTCGGTGTGCAGCACCACGTCGGGCGAGAGGACGTCGAGCAGGCTCTGCAGGTCCCCCGTGCCGACCGCGTGCATGAACCGCTCCATCACGGCGTCGCGCTCGGCCGCGGACACCGTCGTACGCGGCCGCCTGGCCTGGACGTGGGACCGGGCGCGGTGCGCGATCTGGCGCACGGTCGCGGGCGAGCGGTCGACGGCGGCCGCGATCTCGTCGTACGGCACGTCGAAGACCTCGCGCAGCACGAAGACCGCCCGCTCGACCTCGCCGAGGGTCTCCAGCACCAGCAGCATCGCCGTCGAGACGCTGTCGGCGAGCGCCACGTCATCGGCGACGTCGCCCCTGGTGATGAGGGGCTCGGGCAGCCACGAACCGATGTACGTCTCACGCCGCCGGGCCAGGCTCCGGTGCCGGTTGAGGGCTTGGCGGGTGGTGATCCTGACGAGGTAGGCCTTGGGGTCGCGGACCTGCTCGTGCTCGACCTCGCTCCAGCGCAGCCACGTCTCCTGGACGACGTCCTCGGCATCGGCGGCCGACCCGAGCATCTCGTAGGCCAGGGTGAACAGCAGCCCACGCAGCGCGACGAACTCGTCGGCCGCCCGCTGTGCGCCCTCACTCACCGCCCACCGCCAGCGGCAACTCGCAGACGTCGCTGAACCCCTGGCTGGCCAGCCCGGCGGCGTAGTTGAACCGCGAACGCTCGTTTTCCACGGCCACCATCATGGTCAGTTCGACCACCGCGCGCTCCCCCAGCCGCGCCAGCAGCGAGGCAACCAGGTCGTCGGTGACCGTCGGCGGCGTCACCGACATCGCCTCGGCGTACGCCATGACGTCGCGCTCCAGGTCGGTGAAGACATCGGACTCTCGCCACCGCGGCACCTCCCGCACCTTGGCCTCGTCGAGACCGTCGGCGTGCGCCAGGTAGTACCCGAAGTCGAGACACCAGCTGCAGCCGATCGTCGCCGCCGAGGCCATGACGGCGTACGTCGTGAGGTGCGCGTCGAGCGCCGACCACTTCGCGACCCGGCTCTCGAAGGCCAGCGTGGCGCGCAGCACCGGCTTGTGGTGCCACAGCACCGGCAGATTGTCGGGCACCTGCCCGTAGATGCGACGGGCGGCGGCCCGCACCGTACGAGCGAACGGGCCGCTCATCGGCGCGGCGGGGATGCGGAACGTGCTGGGCATGACTCCTCCTGAGGGTCGTTTCCCCCTCAAGACACCGGCCAGCGCCGATGTGTGACACCCAGCCCGGAACCCACCTGACCCCAAATTGGGGACACTTGAAGGTCATGTCAAGCCCTCTGGGCCACCTCCAACTGTCCCCAATTTGGGCGCCGTCAGGCCGGAACCAGCCAGGCCGGAACCAGTCAGGCCAGGATCTCCTCGGCCCGCAGCGAGCCGGCGGGAACTCCGAAGGCGTCGACCAGGTCGACCGCGAGGGGGCGGATCTTGGCGAGCAGGCCGTTGATCTCCCGGGTGATCGCCTTGGACCGGGCCGCGGAGAGACGGCCGTGCTCCATGAACCACGCCCGGTCCTCCTCGATCGTGCACAACGCGTGCAGGTCGAGCAGGAGGCCAAGCGCCCGCTTCTCCTCCGACTCCTCCAGCCCCCGCACCTTCTCGACGAAAGCCTCCAGGACGAGCCGCTCGACGTGGGCGTGAGCCGTCGCCATCACGTGGTCCTGCACCTGGGAGAAGACCTCGCCGGCGTCCATCCCGGCGTCGACGCCCCGCTTGAGGCGGCGCGCGACACCCGCGACCATGTGTTCCTCGCGGAATCGGAGCATCGCGAGCTGATAGTTCGTGTCGAGCAGACCGGCCTCCGAGTCCCACGCGTCGTCGCCGGGCAGCAGGTCACGGATCGACTGGAAGAGCTTGTGGACGGCCGTCTTCTCCACGACCACATCCACCGCCAGGGAGGCGACGAAGCGGGCCAGACCGAACTGGTCCATGTCCTCGAACTCCGAGGAGTAGTCGGTGAGCAGCCCCTTGGCGACCAGTTGCAGCAGCACGTGGTTGTCGCCCTCGAACGTCGCGAAGACGTCCGTGTCGGCCTTCAGCGCCGCAAACCGGTTGATGCTGAGGTAGCCGGCGCCGCCACAGGCCTCCCGGCACTCCTGGATGGTGCGGGTGGCGTGCCAGGTGCCCAACGCTTTCGTCCCGGCCGCGCGCGACTCCAGCAGCCGCCGCGTGTGCTCGTCGTCGGTGATCCCCGAGAACACGTCGTGCAACTGCGTCGCGACGACCTCCTGGGCGAAGTGGAGCGCGTACGTCCGTGCCAGTAGCGGGAACAGGCGCCGCTGGTGCATCCCGTAGTCGAGGATGATCTCCTCGCGCGACTCGTCGCCCGCATCGAACTGGCGCCGCTTCGCGCCGTACCGGATGGCGATCTCGAGCGCGACCTTGGCGGCGTTGATGCCGGCTCCGCCCACGCTGACGCGGCCCTGGACCAGGGTGCCGAGCATCGTGAAGAAGCGGCGGTTGCGGGACTCGATCGGGGAGCTGTAGACGCCGTCCTCGCTGACGTCGGCGAAGCGGTTGAGCAGCGCGGTGCGTGGGATCCGTACGCCGTCGAAGCTCAGGCGGCCGTTGTCCACGCCGCTGAGCCCCATCTTGGCGCCGCAGTCGCCGATGCTGACGCCGGGCGCCGCGACACCACCGACTCGGATCGGTACGACGAACGCGTGCACACCGTGCGCCTCCCCTGCCACCTCGAGCTGGGCGAAGACGACGGCCAGTTCCCCGTGGGCTGCGGCGTTGCCGATGTAGTCCTTGCGGGCCCCGCTCAACCCCAGCGGCGTGTCGTCGGGCGTGGTGATGACGAACTCGGCCGTGGCCGCGTCGTAGACGGCCGTCGTGCGCAGTGCCGCCACGTTGGAACCGTGGCCCGTCTCGGTCATCGCGAAGCACCCCAACAGGCGTCCCGCGACCAGATCTGGCAGGTACTCCTCGTGGTGCCGCTCGGTGCCGAGTTGCAGGATGGCGCCGCCGAAAAGACCGAACTGGACGCCCATCTTGACCAGCACGGACAGATCGCCGTACGCGAGTGTCTCGAAGGCAGCGATGGACGCGCCGATGTCGCCGCCGCCGCCGTACTCCGGCGGGAAGCCATAGCCGGTCGCGCCCGTGGCTGCGAGGTCCAGCACCGCCTGGAGCACCCGCTCGCGGAACTCATCGCGGCCCATCGTCTCGGCGTCGTCGAGGACCCCGGCGCCCGCCACGAGCTGGCCACGGACCAGGTTGCGCACCTCCGCGTACTTCCCGTCGAGAATCTCCTGCAACGCGGCCACGTCGGGCTCGGGTCGTACGTAGCCGGAGGGGTCGGGCGTGGTGGCGGCCTGCGCGGGGGTCTCGGGCGTCATGGCACACAGCCTGCCACCCGGGCCCGGGTGCTAGGTTCGACGCCGATGAACGCGCCCGCTCAGCCCGACGGCCCGCCCGACCTCGGCCGCCTGCCCTACTCCTTCTCCATCGTCGGGGTGCAGAAGAGCGGCACCTCGACCCTGTCGGGCACGATCAGCTCGCACGATCTGGTGTGCAAGCCGCCCCGCAAGGAGGCGCACTTCTTCAACGAGGAGTCCTACGACTGGGACCATCCCGACTACGAGCGCGACTACACCGCGCCGAAGCGGGCGGGCATCCATCGCATGGTGGGCGACGCGACCCCGGTCTACTTGTTCTGGCCGCACGCCATGGAGCGGATGCGCGCCTACAACCCCGACATGCGCCTGATCGCCATCTTCCGCGATCCGCTCGAGCGGTTGTTCTCGCACTGGACGATGCTGCGCACGCGGCACCCCGACAACCCCGACTGGTCGCTGTTCATCACGCAGTTCCGCGAGACCGAGTTGCCCACCGACATCCCCGAGGGCGTCGCGCCCATGCGCTACAAGCACATGTCGGGCGTGGCTCGCGGCTACTACGGCGAGCAGTTGCGGCGCGGTCTGGAGCTCTTCGACCGCGAGCAGTGGCTGCTCATGGAGTTCCGCCAGATGCTGGCCGACTGGGACGCGACCGTGGACGCCACGACCGACCACCTGCGACTGCCGCGCTTCGCCGATCGCCCGCAGCTGAAGAACTGGTACGCCGGCGCCGACAAGGTCTCCGGCACCCCGCCGACGGCGCAGGAGCTGGCCGACCTGGCCGACCTGTACGCGGCGGACCTCGACGTCTTCGCCGACCTGTCCGGCCTCGACATCTCCGGGTGGGCGACGCGCCGCATCCTCGATGGGACGCTCGACCCGGGCGAGTTGGCGAGCAAGTTCGCTGGGCGCGTGGCCCCGTACGAATCCTGACGGGCTGGCTCAGGGGACGCGGGCGTAGAAGTTCGGCGCACGCCAGGCGTACATCGACTCCTTCACGACCGGGCGGCCCGTCCGCGGGGCATGGATGATCTGGCCGTCGCCGACGTAGAGCGCCACGTGGTAGATCGAGCTGGCAGAGGACCCGCTGCCCCAGAACACGAGATCTCCGGGAGCCAGATCGGCGGCGCTGATCGTCTGGGAGCCCGTGTACTGGGCGACCGAGTAGTGCGGAAGGCTCTTGCCGCCGGCCGCCCACGCCGCCGAGGTGAGGCCGGAGCAGTCGTACGACGACGGACCTGAGGCGCCCCACTTGTACGGCTTGCCCAGCTGGGCCTCCGCGAAGGCGATCGCCTGCGCCGCGCCCGCTGCCGGCGTCGTGGGAACCGTCGGAGTCGGCGTCGGGGTCGGTGTCGGCGTGGGGGTCGGGGTCGGCGTCGGGGTCGGGGTG
>JAEWOG010000032.1 GCA_023460975.1 Actinomycetes bacterium | reverse complement strand
GCTCAGGGAGACCGGGCTGGCGAGCGTGCCGGAGAGCGTCTACCGCGACTGGCGCGTCAAGCGACTGCTCGATCAGGTCGGCGACAGCCTGAGTGTCGACGACGTCAAATCCGCTCTCTTCGACGATTTCGGCACGCCCTACAGCGTCTGCCGGCCGCCGCGCCCGGGCCTGCGCGACGCCAACCTGTCCGCCACGGTCGCCATGGTGGTGATGCAGCCGGCCGCGGGGATCATGGAAGTGGCGCCCCTGCCGGCGCTCAATCGGGAGTTCACACGCTACAGCCTGGCATAGGAGCCGAAAGAGCTTTTGCCTGGACGAGACACATCCTTGGGAGGGAACTGATGAAAAGGCGAACGATAGCTCTTCTGCTGACGCTGGCAGCCGGATTCGGCGCGTCCGCCGCTGCGGCCGACATGCTGCGCAGCCGGCTCAACACCGATATCCGCAGCATCAATCCCGGCGTGAACCGGGACGATGCGACGGATGGCGTGGTGCTGCACATGGTGGAGGGGCTGGTGGCCAACTCCGCGAACGGCACGCCGAAACCCTTGCTGGCCGAGACGGTCGAGGCCTCGCCGGATGGCAAGACCTACACGTTCAAGCTGCGCAAGGGCGTCAAATTCCATGACGGCTCGACGCTGACGGCCGAGGACGTGGTCTGGAACTGGCAGCGCTACATGAACCCGAAGACCGGCTGGCTCTGCACGGGGGAATATAATGGCGGCAACGGCCTGAAGGCCGAGATCGCGGCGCCCGATGCCGAGACCGTGGTCTTCACCCTCAACCAGCCGAGCTCCGTCTTCCTGGCCGGGATCGCGCGCAGCCAATGCGGCCAAACCGCGATCATCGCGCGCTCCTCGGTCAATCCCGACGGCTCGTTCAGGATCCCGGTCGGCACGGGGCCGTTCAAGCTCGGCGAATGGCGCCGCGGCGAATATGTCCGGCTCGACCGCTTCGCCGACTACGCGGATCGCGGCGGCCCGGCCGACGGCTATGTCGGCGGCAAGAAGCCCCTGGTCGATTCCGTCCAGTTCATTGTCATTCCCGACGACGCGACGGCGAAGGCGGCGCTGATGAGCGGCAAGATCGATATCTCCGCATCGGTCAGTGCGGCCGATGTGCCCGAATTGCGCGGCAAGCCCGATCTCGTCGTGACCACGGCGCCGACGATGATGTTCAGCACGATCCTGCTGCAGACGCGCGATCCGCTCCTCTCGAACGTCAAGATGCGCCAGGCGATCGCCGCCGCCCTCGATTTCCGCCAGATCGCGCAGGCGGTGACCGATGGGCTCGCGCCCGCCAACGCTTCAATCGTCGCAGTGCCGTCGCGCTACTATTCTAGCGCGCAGAAACAGGGCTTTGCCCACGATCCCGCCAAGGCCGCGCGTCTGCTGAAGGAAGCCGGATATGCCGGACAGCGCATCGTGCTGATGGCTAACAAGAACGAGCGGGACAATTTCGAAACCGCGGTGATCGCCCAGGCGATGCTGCAGGCGGTGGGCCTCAATGTCGAGCTCGAGATCGTCGAATGGGCGACGCAGCTCGATCGTTACAGCAAGGGCAACTACCAGATGCAGTCCTTCTCCTATTCGGCGCGCTACGACCCCGCGCTGGCCTATTCGGCCGTGATCGGCTCGAAGGACGTGCGCCCCAACCGCATCTGGGACAATGCCGAAGCGGAAGACCTGCTGCGCAGGATCGTCGCCACGACCAGAGAAGGCGAGCGGCAGGCCCTGTTCGACAAGCTCCACGGGCTCTTCCTCGAACAGGTGCCCTTCCTGATGCTCTTCAACGGCGTCGAGGTCTCCGCGGCCTCGAAGCGCGTCAAGGGTTTCGCCGCCTCGACCATGCCGAAACCGCGCCTCTGGGAGGTCAGCGTTTCGAAGTGAGGCGACAGGGCTGATCCGGCTTCGCCTCATCTTGAGAGGTTGAGCCGGGTTTTGTCCTGAGGCTCGGGAGGGCTTTTTATGTTTCGGTTTGCGCTGATGTGGATAGGATTGGCGGTTCCGACATTGCTGATCGTTGCGGTGTCGGTGTTCGTGCTGATCGGTTGATCCCGGGCGACCCCGTCCAATTAATGCTCGGCGATCTCGCGACGCCGGCGAGCCTTGCCGATCTCAGGGCCCGGCTCGGTCTCGACCAGTCGCTGTCGATTCGGCTCGGCACCTGGATTCTCCCGTCGCAGCGACTTCCTCTTTTCGGTCAATTGCTTGGTAGAGGAGCGACGCACGCGGCCGGGTCGATTTGCCTCCCCACGCAGGTGAAGCATGGACGGGACAGGGATGACCGGAGATCCGGGACTTTTCCAGCGCAGTCCCGGCGGAAAGTTGTCCAATATAAGAATCTGATATGTAAGGCTTTTTGTATTTTCCTGTGCAGTTACATGGGGCGGCGAAGGCGATTTGGGCCGGTTGCCAAGGTTGGATCGAGGTTTGGACTCCTTCCTGCCCGTTCCAGGCAATCTGAGGAGTCGAGAGGCATGCAGGCGTCGGGTCTTCCGGCGCTTTTTTGCTTTTTGGGTTCTCGGCGCTCAAGGCCGTTCCGGGGTCTGCCGAGATCGGATGTCTCGTCGCGGCAAGACACAGATCTTAGATCATCGCGCGTCGGTCGGGATGCGGTAGCGATGATCTATCTCTTTGTTCTCGCATCGGAGTTTTCCGAGCAGTGGATTCCGCTTTTTGGTCCGATGCCATAGCGCGGTTCCGCGTCTCGAACCTGGGTGAGATCGTCGACGAAGCGGGCATATTCGCGCGATCGGGCCTCTTCGTCGGGAAGGCGCAACAGGAACGAGGGGTGGATCGTCGCCAGCAGTGGCGTGCCGTCTTCGAGCGCAAGCCCACGATTCCGCGCGCTGGCCAGCGAACCGGCATACCCCGTCAATGATCGCAGGGCGCTGGCACCGAGGGCAATGACGAGCCGAGGCTTCACGAATTGCAGTTCCAGATCAAGCCAGAAGCGACAGGCCTCGATCTCCCCGATATTGGGCTTCTCGTGGATGCGGCGCTTGCCGCGCAGCGTGAATTTGAAGTGCTTCACCGCATTGGTGACATAGGCACGCGCGCGATCGAGCCCTGCCTCCCTCATCGCCCGATCGAAAACCCGTCCGGCGGGGCCGACGAAGGGCCGGCCGGCCAGATCCTCCTGATCGCCCGGCTGCTCGCCCACGAACAGGATCGGCGCGTCCAGCGGGCCTTCCCCGAAGACCGTCTGCGTGGCATGGCAATGAAGCTCGCAGCGTCTGCAGCGCTGTGCCGC
>JAEWOG010000031.1 GCA_023460975.1 Actinomycetes bacterium | reverse complement strand
ATCTCGAGCGTGAGCTCGACCGGCTCCTCGCCACCGATCGCGCCCGCGAGATGCTCGGCCGCTTCGCGCGCCAGTGGCTCGGGGTGGCCGATCTGATGAGCCGCCCCAAGGACCCCTCGCAGGAGGGATTCACCGCCGAGGTCCGCACCTCGATGCTGCGCGAGGCCGACGCGCTCTTCGCGCACGTCTTCGAGTCGGGCGGCGGCTTCGCCGATCTCTTCGACGCGCCCTACTCCTTCGCCGACGGAGCGCTCGCGCGCTTCTACGGCATCGATGGGATCGAGGGCGACGAGCTCGCGCGCTTCGACGTGGAAGAAGGCCGGCGGGCCCGCGGGGTGCTCGGGCTCGGCAGCGTCTTGTCGCGCCACGCGATCGCCGACAGCTCCTCGCCCGTCCAGCGCGGCGCGCTGGTGCGCGAGCGCTTCCTCTGCCAGCCCCTCGAGTCGCCGCCGCCGAGCGTGAACACCACCCTCGCGCCGATCGAGGGGATGATCACCACGCGCGAGCGCTACCTCCAGCACACCTCCGATCCCTTCTGCGCCGGCTGCCACGCGCTGACCGATCCGATCGGCTTCGCCCTCGGCCAGTACGACGCCATCGGCCGGCGCCGCGACTCCGAGCACGGCCACCCCCTCGACGTCACCGGGACGATCGTCGAGACGGCCGACGGCGACGTCCCGCTCGAGGGCCCCGCGAGCCTCTCGCGCTACCTCGCCGACAGCCCCGAGGCGCGCGCGTGCTTCGTGCAGAACCTCGCCTACGTCGCGTTCGGAGTCGAGGGCTGCACCTACGCGTCGGTCGTCGGCGAGCTCCGCGCCGACACCCCGCTGCGCGAGATCCTCCGCCGCATCGTGCTCTCGAGACCCTTCCGCTATCGCAGCCGCTGAGAGCGCCTGCGCAGCACGAGAAGCGCGAGCGGCAGGAGCAGCGCGGGTGCCGTCGCGGTACGCTCGCCCGTACCCGTACGACAGCCGCAGCCCGTGACCGTGCTCGGTCGTCCGCCCGCGTCCGCGCCCAGATGGGCATCCGGGGCGTGGCCCGCGTCCTCGTCGATCGGCGGAGGGCCCCCGTCGATGCAGGTACCGTCGTCGACCACGCCGTCGCAGTCGTCGTCTCGGCCGTTGCACACCTCCACGCTGGGCATGCAGCGCCCGCCCGAGAGGATCGTCGTCCAGTACGCGGGCGAGCCGGACCATCCCTGCGCGTCGGCCATCAGCGCGCTCCCGATCGGGTCGGCGAACGCATCGCCGCGCGCGTGGTGGCACGTCCAGCCCGCGCCGGCCCGGCCGCAGATGTCGTCACGCCCGTCGCCGTCCACGTCCACGAGGCGGATCGTGTCGAAGTACGCCGGCGTCGCCGCCCACCCCGAGCCGTCGGCCCAGGCCGGCCCCGTGCGCCGCACGAATTCCGCGCCGTCCCAGCTCCAGCAAAGGACGTCGTCGTCCGAGCGCGCGCACAGATCGACGGCGCCGTCGCCGTCCACATCGCCGGCGCGCAGCGTGCGGTAGTTCGTGGGATCGGCCCAGCCGCTCGCGTTCGAGAGCGCGCCCACGATGAGCGTCTCGCCGAAGCCGGCGCCGGTGGACAGCGCGCAGCGCAGATCCGTCGAGGTCCGGATGCACAGGTCCTCCATGCCGTCGCCGTTCACGTCGGCCATCCGCAGCGTCGACCAGTACTGCGCCGCGGCGAAGCCTGCGTCGTTGCTCCACTCCGGACCGACCACGTCGGTGGGGAAGCCCTCGCCGTCGCTGAGCGCGCAGCGGATGCCGGCGGCCGCGCGGATGCACACGTCGGCCGCGCCGTCGCCGTTCAGATCGCCCATGCGCAGCGTCCCGTAGTACTCGGCGCGCGTGAAGCCTGCGGCGTTGCTCCAGCCCGGTCCGTCGATGCGCCGCGAGAACGACTCGCCGTCCGAGAGCCAGCAGCCGAAGCGGGTCCCGTCGCGCGCGCAGAGATCCTCACGGCCATCGCCGTCGGCGTCGGCGAGGCGGAGCGTCGTGTAGTGCTCGGGCGCGCCCCAGCCCGACGCGTCGGAGAGCCCGGCGAGCCAGACCGAGTACGCGCCGAGCGCCGAGCCGGTCGAGCGCGCGCAGAGGATGTCCGTGTTCGACCGCGCGCACAGATCCGCGAGGCCGTCGCCGTCGACGTCGCCCATGCGGAGCGTCGCGTAGTTCGTGACGTCGTTCCATCCACTGGCATCCGAGAAGGGCAAGACGCTCCCCGTGTCCTCCCAGCCGCCGTCGACGGCGAGCCAGCAGTGGACGCCGTCGCTGGCACGGGCGCACAGATCGGCGCGGCCGTCTCCGTTCAGATCCGTGGTCGTCGGAGGCGCGTAGGCCACCGGCTGCTCGAGGAGCACGCCGGCGCCGTCGAAGCAGTTGACCTCGGCCTCGTTCGCCCGGATGTGCACGACCGGATCGATCGTCGCGCCGGAGCTGATGCTGCTGACCGAAGAGCCGAGCGTCAGGTGCAGGTGCGGGCCGGTGACACAGTCGGGGTATCGTCCCGTCGCGCCCACGTAGCCGATCACGTCGCCTCGCGAGACCCTCGCGCCCCCGCCCACCGCGGCCGAGTCGCGCATGTGCGCGTAGCCGGAGAAGAGCCCGTCGTCGTGCTGGATCACCACGATGTTCCCGAGGCAGCCGCTGTACGGGAGCGTGTGCACGACACCGCTCGCGATGGCGCGGATCGGCGTCCCGGTCGGCGCCGGGAAGTCGACACCGCGGTGCGGGTTGGTCCGGCCGCAGCTCGCGGCGCATCCCCATGGATCGCCGATCCTCGTGAACGGCATCGAGTAACAGACCTGCGCCGCGGCGGACGCCGGCGCGACGAGCAGCAGCGCAATCGTGAAGAGGGTGCCCCGGGTCATCGTGCCTCCAGCGAGCGAGTCGCGAGCATACTCCTCGACCGAATCGATTCGGCGCGGTCCTGCGCGCCGACCCATCGGGCACCGGCGTCTACATCCTGCCCGCGAGCCGCGGGTGGGAGGCGCGCCGGCGAGCGGCACCTCAATGACCGGTCGCGATTCGGCGACATGATGCACCGATCGCTCCCTACCCGCTCGCCCTGAGCGCGCAGCCGCAGGCTGCGCAGTCGAAGGGCGTGCGGCCGCGGCGTCCTTCGACTGCGGCTCGCTGTGCGAGCCGCGCTCAGGACGAGCGGTGAAGAGGTCCGTCGTGCGATCGTGCTCGGCCATTCAGATGTCATCGCCGACCCGAACACGCCGCGTTAGACGGCTTCGACACGCTCAAGGTAAGCGTCGAGCGTGCGCTTCCATCCGGGGCGAGCCAAGCAGCGCGTCTGGTACGCGCGGACGTGCTGGTACGGCTTCGTAAGGGAGGGATCGGTGCTGCGAGCGCTCAACACGTGCGTCATCAGGATGTCCGCCACCGTGAAGTCATCGGTCGCGATGAACGTGCGATCGCTGAGCCAGGAGTCGAGCTGCTCGAGGCGCATCTGCGCCCACTTCTTGAGCGCGTCGCTCGGCTTGGTGCCCTCGTCGTCGTTCAGGTCGACGAACCACGACGTCAGGAGGGGAACCTCGATCGTGCTCAGCGCGGCGAAGCTCCACCGCAGCACCTGCGCCTCGCCGGCGAGATCGCGCGGCATCAGCTTGCCGCTCTTGCGCGCGAGATAGAGCAGAATCGCGCCGGACTCCGTCACCACCACACCGTCGTCGTCGATCACGGGGATCTGACCGAACAGATTCTTCGCGCGAAACTCGGCGCTATCGAGATCGTGGCTCGGATGATCCACGCCGACGACTTCGTAAGGCAACCCCATCTCTTCGAGCGCCCACAGCACACGCAGGTCACGCGTATTGCCGTGAGCGAGCTTGTTCACCCTCGAGAATCCATAGACCTTGAGCATGCGAGCACCTCACTCGACGCGACGGGCGACGCCCACGCGGGTGACGAAGTATCGAGGGCGCCGGTCGTCTCCGAGCACGAACGTGCCGGTCATGTCCGGCGGCAGCACGCTGCCGTCCCGGGGGCGCGCGACCAATCCACCGTCGCGGGCGGCGAGTTCGAATCGCCCCGCCGCTCCGGCTTCGTCTTCGTAGACGCCTTCGTAGCTCGCGAGGGTCTCGGGTGAGGGCAGGACCGGCGGCGGTGGCTCCGCGTCGACGTCGAGGAATGCGGTCATCGCCGCGTCCGCCGCGTCGGCCGGGCGGGTAGGCGCGTTCGCGAACACGATCACCGCGAAGCCGCGCTCGGGCACCAGCCGCACCAGCGTCACGAAGCCGGCCGCGAAGCCGCCGTGCTCGACGACCCGGAGGCCGGCGCGCTCGCTCTCCATGACCCCGTAGCCGTACGTGCGGCGCGGCGGCTCGTCCATGAGCACGCGACCCTGCAGCATCGCATCGGTCCACGCGGTCGAGAGCATCGCGCCGCCGCCGGCGAGGAGCGCCTCGGCGAAGCGCGCGAGGTCGACCACGCTGGCGATGACGCCGCCCGCCGCTTGCGACGCGTCGCAGTCGCTCGGACGCTCCCACACGACGCGACCGTGGAGGTGCCCGGCCGCGAGCTCGCCCCCGGCGTCGTAGCTCGCGGTGTCCATGGAGGCGCGCGCGAACACACGCCGGGCGACGACCGCTCGAAAGTCGTCGCCCTCGGTGACCGCGATCGCCGAGGCGAGGAGCGCGTAGCCGAAGTTCGAGTAGTTGAAGAACGCGCCCGGCGGTCCCCAGAACGGTGCCCCGGCCCATCGACGGCGGGTCTCGTCGAGCGAGCTGTCGTCGGTGCACGCGAGGTCGGGGATCGCGGCGGTGTGGGTCAGGAGCCGCTCGATCGTCACCCGGTCGATGTCGGCATCGGCGCGCGGTGGCGCAGCGAAGTCCGGGACGATGCTGCGCATCGGGTCGTCGAGCGCGAGGAGGCCGTCGGAGGCGAGCGACAGCACGGTCGCCGCCACGACCATCTTGCTGACGGAAGCGACGCGAAAGCGCGTGTCGCGCGTGACGGGTAGATCGCTTCCGAGGCGCCGCACGCCGACGCCGGCCGCGAACCGCAGCTCACCGTCGATCACCACCGCGAGCGCGCCACCTGGCACTCCTCGCGCGCGCAGTCGCTCGTGCCAGGCCTCGCTCAGCGCCTCGAACCGCGCCTCGTCGTCGCCCTCGAACGGTCCGATCGGCTCGGGCGAGGGTTGGCTCAGCGCGCTGAACGAGCGCCCGCCCACCGGGCGCAGAAACACCGCGCCGGAGGCGCAGCCGGAGAGGACGACCACCGCCACCGACGACGCGACCAGACCGCGCAACCCGGCGTGAGCTTCGCGTCGCGGGGAGCCCGGGCTCGACCGCGCCGACTCGCGCGACCTGACGGGCACGTCGATCACCACGCAGGACCTCGGCGCCCCCGCACGGTTCGCTCTCCGGCGAGCCGATCACCGTCTCCGCTCGAGCATGCCGCGGCGCGCGAGGCGCGCTCCCACGTCATGGCATCGGTCCGGCCGGGCGCGCGCCGCGCGGCGCGACGCACTCGTAGCCCTGCTCGCCGATGTGCTCGCCCTCGGCGCGCCGGAGGAGCCGCACGGCGCCGATGTACATCTCGAGCTCGGTCACCCCTGCGGCCTCCGACGCGTCGACCTCCGGCGCGTCGTGCCACGGCCACTTGTACCAGCCGAGCTTCGGCGTGCCGCCGTAGGGCAGCATCGCGTCGCCGTCGTCCGTCCCCGCCGAGAAGGTGTTCCCGCCCTCCGCCGAGTAGTGCCGCGTGCCGTTCACCCAGAGCTCGGTGAGGCCGCGCGTGCCGCCGTCGACGTCCCACACGACGTGCACGACGAAGTCGTACCACTGACCGGGCTCGAACGTGACCGGCAGCGTCTGGCGATCGAACGTGAGCGTGTTCCACCCACCCCAGCGCCGGATGACGTGGAGCTGCGTGCCGTGCGCGCCGTGGTAGTCGATCGGCACCCAGTGCCCGATCTCGATCGGCGGGTGATGCCTGCCCGCGTGCAGCTGGAAGAGCGTCGCGCGGTTCGCCGTGTCCTGCACGTAGGTGGACGGCAGGTAGTACGAGAACCCGATCCAGAGCTCGGTCCCGAGCGGCACGACCTCGTGCCACGGCCGCCGCGCGATCTCCGCGCGGAAGTTCGCGTCGTACTCGACGCCCGGCGGGATCGGCACGCGCGGTGAGATGTACGAGCGGATGCTGGCGGTCCCGGGCTCGCGCGCGTGCGCCGCGTCGGAGCGCACCGACGAGCCGGGCATGTAGTGGAGATCGTAGGCCCACTCGCCCGGGACGAAGATGTTCGACGCCTCGACCCCGCGCTCGGTCGAGTCGAGCTCGAGCCCCGCCCACGTGGATTCCTGGAGGCCCGTGCAGTCGAGCGGAGGTCCGGCGTCGTCGCGCTCCCCGCCGTCGACCGCGCCGCCGTCGATCCCGCCGGAGTCGACCGCGCCGCCGTCGATCCCGCCGGAGTCGGCTCCGCCGCCGTCGATCGCGCCGCTGTCTTCTCTGGATCCGGAGTCGCGCGTACGCCCCGCGTCGTCTACCGCGGGGACCCCGCTGCACCCGAGCACGAGCGCCGCGCTCGCGAGAACTCTTCGAGAGATCATGCCGTCACGCTCCGCCTCGACACGCCCACGGACAGGACACCGCGACGAGTGATCCGCTCGACCGTATCCGCGCTGACAGGGTCGCTCGTCCGCATGCCCGTGCGCAAGACAGGCGGCATGCCGCGCGCGGGCACGGCGGCAGCCGCGAACCTCGTGCATCTCGCGTGGCCACAGCCCCGGGCGGGCTCCCTTCTGCTTGTGCGCTGGCGAGGGGCGCTCCGCGCAGCGGGGCCGCAGGCCGAGCTCGTCTCGAGCGCGGGCGGCGGGAGGCCGAGCGCGAGGCGGGCGACGGGATCGGTGAGCGGGTCGACCTCCCCTCGAACGCCGCCAGCGCGAGCGCCTGCGGCCCGACCGCTCCGAACAGGATCGCGGCGAGCCAGCCCGACGCGACGCGCTCGAGCGGCGCGGCGAGGTCCGGCAGGCGGACGCACTCCGCCTTCGCCTCGTCCGTCAGCGGGACGTGCACGCGGATCGTGCGGCCAGCAGGCGCTCGCCCTGTCGATGGCGCGCATGCTCGCTTTACACATGTTTACCCGAAGCTCACGGACCGAGAGGTGGGCGCGGGGCACGATGGGTACGTGCCTACGAACAAGCCTTCCGCCCTCGCCGTCCTCACCCTCGCCGCCGCCTTCGTCCTCTCGCCCGCCGAGAGCGAGGCGCAGCGCCGCCGCCCCACCACCGAGTGGTTCTCGATCGTCAACGAAGCCGGCCTGTGCCTCGACGTGCACGGCGAGGACGTCGGGCGGGATGGCGCGCGCGTCCACATGTGGCCCTGCCACGGCGGTCCGAACCAGCTCTGGCGCTTGGACCGCGGGATGCTGCTCAGCGCGTCGGGCGGCTGCCTCGACGTGCATGGCGAAGACGTCGGGCGGCCGGGCGCGCGCGTGCAGATGTGGAGCTGCCACGGCGCGAGCAACCAGCAGTGGATGTTGCAGCCGAACGCCGCGTTGAGCAGCCCTTCCGGTGGCTGCCTCGACATCGAGGGGGGCGCCGTCCGCACGGCCGGGACGCGGGTCATCACGTGGACCTGCCACGGCGCCTTGAACCAGCGCTTCGCGCTGCGCGCCGCGCCTCCCCCCACACCACGGGTCCCTGCAAACGGCGCAGGTGTCGGCCCACCGTCACGTCGCTCCGCTCCGTTGATCGACGCCCCCGCCTTCGAGGCGCTCCTCCTGCGCGTCCGCGCCGCCCCGTTCTCGTCGGACAAGGGCGCCGCGGTCCAGGACGCCGCTCGGTGGCATTGGTTCACCGCCGAGCAGATCGCGCGGATCGTCGGCGAGCTCGCCTTCTCGTCCGACAGGACCCAGGCGATCGAGATCCTCGCGCCGCGGCTCGTCGACCCTCAGAACGGCGCGGTCATCCTGGATCGCCTCACCTTCTCCAGCGAGCGCGACGGCGCCCGCGCGACCCTCTCGCGGCGCGCGCGCTGAGAGCGCTGCTCGACGCGAAGGCGTCGCCGGAGGGATCGCGTCTCCGCCGAGGAGCTCGATCCCTCGCGTCGGCTCGCGAGCGCTCCGACACGAGCTCACGCTGAGCGCGCTGTGGTCCGGGACCACCAGACGACCGAGTCGTGTCGGTCATGTCCCCCGGATCTGTGGAGAGACGAAGCCACTGGCGGCGCTACAGCTTCAGCAAGTCCGTGTCGCCCGGACGCGCACCCGCCGCGGTCAGCAGCGCATGCACTTGCCCGCGGTGGTGCGTCTGGTGATTGAACATGTGCACGACCAAGAAGCCGCGGCTCCGCGAGCTCTTCGGCGTGCGTCCACCCGAAGCCGCCGCCGGTGACTGCGTGAGCCAGCCGGGCTCGAGCGCGCCCGCCCAGGCGATGATGTCCGCGTCGAGCGCGTCGCGTGCCGCAGAGAGCGCCTCCCACTCGAGGTAGCGCTCGTGCGAGCGCGCGATCGGCGTGGCGGGGTGGGCGCGGCCCGCGAGCCGCCCCATCCAGACCTCGTCCGCCCACAGGATGTGGTTCAGCGTGCCGTGGATCGAGCGGAAGAACGCGCCGCGATCCCGCCTGCGCTCGGCGTCGGACAGGCCCGCGGCCGCACGGTAGAGGTTCTCGTTCTGCCAGCGGTTGTAGGCCGCCATCGTCACCACGTAGCTCGTCTCGATCACGCGCGAAGCCTAGCCGCTGTATCCTCGGGCGACCTCATGAAGCGCATCGGAACGGCCATTCTCGCGCCCGACGTTCACGGTGAGCTACCCCTTGCGGTATTGAGCGGGCTGGCGCGCGGCCGAGGTGCGCGGCCTCCCGTCCAGTCGGCCCATCGATCCGATGCGGGAGCGCGATGCGACGCCCGCTCCGAGGGCGCAGCGAGGTATGATGGCGGTGTGGGATACGCCGTATCGATCGGTGACGACCTGTTCGCCTTCGCGGAGAGCTCGTTCTCCGACACGGAGCTCCGCGTGGACGTCACCGCGCCGCCGGGGGAGGGCATTCAGCTGAGGCTGCACCAGATCCGCGAGCTGAAGGCGGTCGAGCCCTGGCCGGCGCTCCAGGTGGCGTGGCGCACCAAGCACCTCGAGCTCGACCGCA
>JAEWOG010000030.1 GCA_023460975.1 Actinomycetes bacterium | reverse complement strand
CCGGCTCCACCGCCTACGACACCATGAAGGTCCAAGTCACCTCCGCCGGCACCACCACCACCCTCGAGACCTTCTCCAACGTCGGCACCAACTCCACCTACACCCTCAACAGCCACTCACTCGCAGCATTCAAGGGCAAAACCATCACCATCAAGTTCGTCTCCAGCGAGGACTACTCCCTGCAGACCAGCTTCGTCGTCGACGACGTCACCGCCACCAACGGCTAACACCACCGCTGGTCGAGCCTGTCGAGACCCAACGCTGGTCGAGCTTGTCGAGACCCATGGGTCTCGACAAGCTCGACCGGCGAACCCAGCTCGACCGGCGAACCCGGCTCAACCGGCGACACCTGGTTTCGACAAGCTCAACCAGCGGACCAAGCGAACTCGGTTTCGACAAGCTCAACCAGCGGACCACGGCTCAACCGGCGGTCATAGGGTCGTCCCATGACCATCCCCACCATCGCCCTGTCCGACGGACGATCCATCCCCGCGCTCGGCTTCGGGACGTACGGGATCAACGATCCGGCGGTCATCGCCGAGGCGCTCGACGCGGGGTACCGCCACATCGACACCGCTCAGATGTACGGCAACGAGGCGGCCGTGGGGCAGGGCATTGCGGCGTCCGGGCTCGACCGGGACGAGGTCTTCGTGACGTCCAAGCTGCACAACCCCCATCACCTCCCCGACGACGCGCGGCGTGAGTTCGCCACCACGCTTGAGGCGCTCGGGGTGGACCAGGTTGACCTGTTCCTCATCCATTGGCCCGTGCCGATGCACTACGGCGGCGACTTCGTGTCCACGTGGCGCTGCCTGATCGAGTTCGCTGCCGACGGGCGCGCTCGTTCGATCGGCGTGTCCAACTTCCTTCCCGACCACCTGCGGCAGCTCGTCGCCGAGACCGGCGTCGTACCTGCCGTCAACCAGGTCGAGGTGCATCCCCACTTCGCCAACTCCGACGTCGTCGCCGCCAACGCCCACCACGGCGTCACCACCGTCGCCTGGTCGCCCTTGGCCCGTGGGGCGCTGTCCTCCGACCCGGTGATCACCGCGGTGGCCGCCGAGACCGCGGCGACTCCCGCCCAGGTCGTGCTCGCGTGGCACCTCGCCCACGGCCGGGTCGCGATCCCGAAGTCGACCAACCCCGCACGGATGCGCGAGAACCTCGCTGCCGCCGACCTCCGCCTCACCCCCGACCAGGTGGCGCGCATCGACGCGCTCGACCGGGGCGCGGACGGTCGTACGGGCGCCGACCCGGCCACCATGTCCTGGCTGGGCTGATCCGTGCCGCACACCCCAGTCCGTACGTTCCTGCTCGCCGCGGTCGCACCGTTGGTGTGGGCGACGACCTACATCATCACCGAGAAGTTCCTCCCGCCCGACCGGCCGATGTTCGCCGCCCTCATGCGGGCCCTGCCGATGGGGCTGGTCCTGCTGGCCTGGCGCCGGACCCTCCCGCCACCCGGCTGGTGGGGCAAGGCCGTCGTACTGGGCATGCTCAACATCGGGCTCTTCTTCCCGCTGATCTTCCTCTCCGCGTACGGCTTGCCCGGCGGGCTGGCGGCGACGGTTCAGGCTCTGCTTCCGCTCGTGGTGATGCTGCTGGCGTGGCTGATGATCGGCGAGCGGGCGGGAGCGCTGCGCCTCGCTGGCGGCCTGGTCGGGTTCGCGGGGGTGACGATGCTCGTCTTCGGGACCACGACCGGCGTCACCGCGCTCGGCCTGTTCGGCGCCTTCGCGTCCGTGGCCTCCACGGCGGTCGGGGCGGTGCTCATCAAGCGGTGGGCTCCGCCGGTGGACAGCCTGACGCTGGTGTCGTGGCAGCTCGTCGTGGGCGGACTCTTCCTCCTCCCCGTCTCATTCGCCTTGGAGGGGGCGCCGCCGACGATCGACCTGGCGGCCGCTGCGGGCTACCTGTGGATCGGCGTGATGGGCACGGGCGTTGCGTACTGGTGCTGGTTCACCGCACTGCGTGCCCTGCCCGCCGGGAGCGTGGCGCTGATCAGCCTCGTCAACCCCGTCTTCGCCACGATCTTGGGCATTGCCTTCGCCCAGGAAGCCTTCGGCTGGCCCCAAGCGGTGGGCATGGTGCTGGTGGTGGGCGGCGTACTGATGGGGCAGTTCGCTCCCCGGCGGGCGGTGGCCGCGCGACTGGGTGGGGGATCCTGACACGTGTTGGCCTTTGCAACGCCCACTACGTGAGGGAATCCCCGCCTGAGCGGGGATCCTCCGCCCCACAGCACGGCCCGCACCCCCGAGAAGAGGCGGGCGGCCGATCAGCCGACGGTGACCTCGACCTCGTTGGAGGCCTTGCCCGAGTCGGTGTCGATGACCCGGAACTTGTTGGGCCCCGTACGGCCCGTCATGACGTACGTCCCGAAGGCCTGGCCCTTGACCGAGACGGTGACGGGGAAGTCCGTCCAGGCGTCGTTCTCGAAGCGCTGCACCTGGAGGATGGCGCCGTCTCCCTGCGGGTACGTGCCCGAGAGGTCGATCTGGCCCATCGCCGGGACCGTGGTCTGCGCGGCGGTGAGGGTGAGCTCATCGGCGACCGGCTCGGCCGTCTGGGTCGGGAGCACCGTGTCCTCGGGCTCCGTCGTCTCGGGCGCCTCGGTCTCCGTCGGCGTGGGGGTCGGCAGGTAGAGCGTCGGCCCGCCGGCCGGCTCGGTGGCCGCGGACGTGTCGTCGTCGCCGTTGAATCCCACCGCACCGGCACCGAAGACGAGGCCCACGCCGCCGAGGATGCCCAGCGCGAGGGCAGCCACGACGAGGGCCACGAAGCCGGTCAGGACGGGGCGGGATTCGGTGTCGATCACCCGTCCATTGTGGCGGAGGTGCTCAACGCGTCCAAACGATCTCTTCCACGAGCGCGACGGATCGCCAGCCGTCCCGGGTCCGCTCGAGCGTGTGGTGGTAGTAGCCGCCGAACTCCCACAGGGTCTCGGTCCCGTCGGGGTTCTTGCCGATCATGGGATTGGTGAAGTACGCGGTGGCCCGCGCCGCGGTGGGTGCACCGGGCGCCGGGTCGAAGGTGATCTGGACCTGACCCAGCACGTGCTGGAAGCGGTCGAAGCCGGCCAGCCCCTTCTCCAGCCACGCCTTGACCGGGTCGCGGGCCTCGCGTGGCCCACCGACGGTCGTGTAGTCGAGGATCGCCTCGGCGGTGAAGACGTCGTCGAGGTCGTCGAACGTACGGGTGTCGATGGCGCGCGTGTAGCGCGTGAGGAGTTCGGTGATCTCCTGGCGGGCGAGCAGCTCGTCGATGTCCACGGGACGACTCTGGCATGAAACTGGAACGTGTTCTAGTGTGCTTGCCATGCGATTCACCTACGCCGAGGCCATGACCCGCACCGAGAACTACGTGCCCCTCGCGCAGGCCGCGGAGGCCGCCGGGTACACGTCGATGACGCTTTCGGACTCCCTCATCTACCCCAAGGAGTCCGACACTCGCTACCCCTACAACGGGACCGGCGACCGCGAGTTCCTCGAGAACAAGGAGTTCGTCGAGGCGATGATCCTCGCGACCCACCTCTTCGCGCACACCACGACGCTGCGCCTGACGCCCTTCGTGCTCAAGCTCCCCGTCCGCCCGCCGGTGCTCATCGCCAAGCAGGCCTCCAGCGTGGCGTACCTGTCCAACAACCGCCTCGGCCTCGGCGTCGGCCTCTCGCCGTGGCCCGAGGACTTCATCGCCATGGGCGTGCCGTGGGAGAAGCGCGGCAAGCGCATGGACGAGTGCATGGACATCGTCCGCGGCCTCACCTCCGGCGACTACTTCGGCTACACCGGCGAGTTCTACGAGGTCGCCGAGATGAAGCAGACCCCCGCCCCGTCCGAGAAGATCCCGCTGCTCGTGGGCGGCCACTCCGACGCGGCGCTGCGCCGTGCCGTACGCAAGGGCGACGGCTGGATGCACGCCGGCGGCGACGGCGAGGAGCTCGACCGGCTCCTGACGCGCCTGGCGGAGATCCGCAAGGAGGAGGGCGACACGCGCGACGACTTCGAGGTGCACGTGATCTCGTTCGACGCCTACGCCGGGCCCGACGCCATCAAGCGCCTGGAGGACAAGGGCGTCACCGACTGCATCATCGGGTTCCGCAACCCCTACATCGAGGGCACCGACGACGAGCCCGTCGAGAAGAAGATCCACCTGCTCGAGAAGTTCGCCGAGGCCACGATCTCCAAGGTCTCCTGATGAGCATCGAGGCCTTCCGCTCAGCCCTGGTCGAGGCCGAGGAGCTGATCCGCAACCCGCCCTTCGAGATCACCGAGACCGAGCTGGCGGAGGGCCTCGACTACCTCGCCGGGTCCGTACGCTCCGCGGTGCAGATGGCGTTCGACTACGACCTGACGCACCCGGTGCTGATCAACCCGACGCACCAGTACTCGCGCCAGGGCCTCGACAACCCCGACGCGATCTACTTCAACGCCTACCTCACCGAAGGCGCCGAGTACGTCGTCTCCGGGCGCCGCGGCACCACCACGGACCTTTCCTTCCAGGTGATGGACGGGGGTTACACGGAGAACGGCTCGCCGACCTCCGTGGCGGCCTTCGACGACCGTGTCCTCGACGTGGCGGCCGACGGGTCGTACGAGTGGCGTTTCGGCCCCGAACTCGGGCTCAAGAAGGGCTCCACCCTGATCGTCCGCGAGGTCTACTCCGACTGGAACACCGAGGAGCGCGGCACGATCCGCATCCAGCGCCTCGACACCGCGGGGCAGCCGCGGGGCGCCGCGTCCACCAGCGACGTGGACAAGCGGTGGGGCGTGGCCGCCAAGCTGCTCGTGGGCCGGATCAAGACGTGGTTCGCGTTCCCGGAGTGGTTCACGTACAAGGAACCGGTGAACACGCTGACGGTGCCCACGTCGACGCCCGGTGGGCTGGCCTCACAGTTCTCCTCGCTCGGGCACTACGCCCTCACCGACGACGAGGCGCTCGTGGTGACCGTGCCGGCGTGCGAGGCGGCGCCGTACCAGGCGATCCAGATCGGGTCGAAGTGGTACGTCTCCACCGACTACGAGCACCACCAGACCTCGCTGACCCGCGCCCAGTCGCACGTCGACGCGGACGGGTTCATCCGCTACGTCATCACGGAGCGCGACCCCGGCCTGGCCAACTGGCTCGAGACCACCGGGCACACCCGCGGCGTGATGATGCTGCGCTGGCAGCGCGTCTCCCGGGACCTCGGGGAGGCCGACGCCCCGCGTGTCGAGGTGGTGCCGTACGACTCACTCGCGACGCGGGCCGATCTCGACCCGCAGCGCGTGACGCAGGCCGAGTACGCCGCGCGCATCGAGGCCCGTCAGATCGGCGTGGCCCGACGAATGATCTCCTGAACCCCGGGGCTGGGGCCGGGCGTAGGGACCCTCGTCCCGGGCCAGGCACTGGCCGTCAGCCGCTAGCCTCGAAGCCATGCCACACCACTGGGGGAAGCCTTTCTTCGCCGTGATCGCGGCAGGGTACGTGGCCGCGCTCGTCGTCGCGGCACGGGTCATGCCGGACCCGACGCCGTCGCACTACGACGGCCTGGGGCGTCCGGACGACTGGAGCTCGCGGGCCAGCATGGTCGCGTTCTGGGCGATTGCCGGCGCGGTCATCCTGGGCGGCGGATGGGCGCTGTCGCGGATCCGGATGCACTCGCCCACCCACGTCAACATGCCGGCCGCGAGCAAGGAGTACTGGTTCGCCAACGACGAGCGACGCGCCACCTTCTGGGGCATCTTCGCCGACACGATGCTCGCGCTCGTCGCCTGGACAGGCGCGCTGATGGTCGTCCTCATGCTGGGCAGCGCCTTCTCCGCGCGGGCCGGCTCGGACCTGCCCGCAGCGCTCACCTTCGGGTCGGTGGCGATCTATCTCCTCGCTGTCCTGTGGTGCTGCGTCGCGCTGATGCGCCGCACGAGACCGCCCACGGCCCAGACCCACTCCTAGACTCACCAGCGTGCCCCTGACCTACCCTCGGCCGACCACGGCGCAGCTGCGCGGCGGGCTCCACGCGCTGGTGGTCGTGCTCGCCCTGGTGGTGCTGCTGCGCGCGGTCCTGCTGGACGAGCCGCAAACGCTGGCGGTGTCCGCGAGTGTCGTCGGGTTCATCGCGGTCCACCTCGCGCGCACCACCCTCGACCTCGGCTCACGGGCGCGGGCCGCACTCCTGGTGGTCCTGGTCGCCCTGTGGTTCGTCATGGCGCTGCTGGGCGCGGACGCCGCGTACGTGTCGGTCGGCCTCTACCTGATCTTCCTCACCGAGCTTCCCCTGAGGACCGCCCTCGTGGCGATGGTCGCGGTCACCGGCGCCGACATCGCCCTGGCGGTGGTGCGCGGCGCGGGCCCGGAGGCGTACGTGGCGCCTGTCCTCGGCGCGATCCTGTCGGGCCTGTTCGGCATCGGGTTCCGCGTACTGTTCGAGGCCACCACGGCGCAGCAGCGCCTCATCGCCGAACTGCGCCAGACCCGCGACGAGCTCGCCGCCTCCCAGCACGCGGCCGGTCAGGCCGCCGAACGTCAGCGGCTGGCCCGCGAGATCCACGACACCATCGCGCAAGGACTGAGCAGCATCCAGATGCTGCTCCACGCCGTCGAGGCCGAGCCCGGTGGACCGGCCGCCGCCGAGCGCGTGGCACTGGCGCGTACGACGGCCGGCGCCGGCCTTGCCGAGGCACGGCGCATGGTCGCCGAACTAGCTCCCGCCGACCTCTCCGACGCGACGCTCGTCGATGCGTTGGGACGCATCTGCGCCCGCAGCGTCGTGCCCGCCCGGCTCGTCGTCGACGGTGCGCCCGTGACCCTGCCGATGCCCGTCGAGGCCGCCCTGGTCCGCATCGCCCAAGGCGCACTGGCCAACGTCGAACGGCACGCGGGCGACGACGCCACCGCGGTGCTGACGCTCGGGTACGGCGCCGATCTGGTGCGCCTCGACGTCGTCGACGACGGCGTCGGATTCGACGTCGGGGCGCTGGCCGACGCCGAGCGGCACTCGTTCGGGCTGGACACGATCCGTACGAGGGTGGCCGACCTGGGCGGGGAGGTCGCCCTCGAGTCAGAGCCGGGGCACACCGCACTCGGCGTCGCGCTCCCCCTCACGCCAGAGATCCCGCCCGCCGAGGAGGAGCACCGATGACACCCATCCGACTGGTCATCGCCGACGACCACGCGATCCTGCGCGCCGGTCTGCGCGCCCTCCTCGAGCAACACGGCGAGCACGTGGAGGTCGTCGGGGAGGCGGCGAGTGTGGAAGAGGCGATCACCCTCGCGGGCGCACTGCAACCGGATCTGGTGCTGATGGACCTGCGCTTCGCCGGCGAGGAGCGCACGGGCGTGGATGCGACCCGCGCCATCCGCGCCCTGCCCGAGCCGGTGTCGGTGCTGGTGGTGACCAACTACGACACCGACGCCGAGATCCTGCGCGCGGTCGAGGCCGGGGCCAGCGGCTACCTGCTCAAGGACACCCCGCCCGACGAGCTGTGGCTCGCGGTCACGCGGGCGGCACGCGGCGAGACGGCCCTGTCACCCCGGGTCGCCTCCAAACTGCTGACGCGGATCAGCGCACCGCCGGTGGCCACGCTCACCCCGCGCGAACTCGAGGTGCTCGAAGCCGTGGCGACCGGGCAGTCCAACCGTGAGGTCGCCCGCGCGCTCTACCTGTCGGAGGCGACGGTGAAGTCCCACCTCGTGCAGGTGTTCGCCAAACTCGAGGTCAAGTCCCGTACGGCCGCCGTGGCCCGGGCCCGCGAACTCGGGCTGTTGGCGACCGACGCGTGAGGTCGTACGAGGTCTGGGCTGGTGGGCTGCGCGCTCCCCCTTCCATGTAAAGCGGGGTTATCCGCTCTGGAGCGCCGTCACAACCATGCAGGAGTACGCACGAGGGCGCGGTAGTCGCGGCTCGGGCCGGGCGGGGATCGCCCGGTTTCGACAAGCTCAACCAGCGGGACATTGCTCAAACAGCCTCCATCAAAAGGTTGAGGTGTTCCTCGCCCAACGTTCGATGTGCGCGCGCGGCGCGCGAGATCGAATGGAGTACGTGAAGAAATCCCCTGCCCCCGTCGACACGTCCAGTACGCCACCCGAACCCACCGCACGCGAAGCCTCACCCGCCTCCCCGGCGCGCCGCATCACGCGCGGCGCGGCGTGGCTGGTCGTGGTGGCGTGGCTGCTCATCGTGGGCGCCCTCACCTCGTTCGCGCCCTCGCTCGACGACGTGGAGAGCAACGACAACGGGAACCCTCCGGCGGACTCGGTCTCGATGCGCGCCGTGGACCTGGCGGCGCAGGCGTACGGCTCCGAGGGCGCTCCGCCGGCGGTCATCGTCGTCAAGGCGGGCACGCCCGCTGACGCCGCGTCGGCTGCTGGCGCCGTGGTCGAGGCCGTCGAGGACGCCGACCTCGCCTCGGTCGCGGGCGTCATGGACGCCAGCCAGATCCCCGGGCCGTCGGCGGGCGGGCTGATCAGCGAGGACGGCACCGCGCAGATGGTCGTCGTCACGCTGCAGGGCAGCCCCAGCGACGACGTGTTCCGCGACGACGTGGCCGAGCTCCGCACACTCACCGCAGACGCCGCGGGCGAGGACGTCACGGCCGCGGTCACCGGCCCGGCTGGCATCGTGGTCGACGCCGTGAAGGTGTTTAGCGGCTCCGACCTGGTCCTCCTGTTCGGCACCATCGGGCTGGTCGTGGTGCTGCTGTTCGCGATCTACCGCTCGCCCGTACTCGTGGTCGTAGCCCTGCTCGGCGTCGGGATCGCCATGCGCGTGGCCCAGGGCGTGGGCGCCTTGCTGGCCGACGCAGGCGTCATCAGCATCTCCGGCCAGACGGCGTCGATCATGACCGTGCTGTTGTTCGGAGTCGGGACCGACTACGCACTCATCATCTTCAGCCGCTTCAAGGAGGCGCTGGCAGCGCACCCCGAGCCGGGCGAGGCGATGGCGGTGGCGATGCGTTCGGTCTCGGGCGCCCTGCTCGCCAGCGTGTCCTCGATCGTGGCCGCGGTCCTCGCTCTGCTCGCGGCGGTGACGCCGACGCTGCACGACTTCGGCCCGTACCTCGCCGTCGGGGTGGCCTCGATGGCAGCCGTCGCCTTCACCCTCACGCCCGCACTCCTGGTGATCACGGGACGGTTCGCCTTCTGGCCGCGACGGGCCACGAGCGCCACCGGCGAGGTCGTGGAGTCGAAGCTGTGGACGAAGGTCGCCCACGTCGTGACCACCTACCCCCGCCGGGTGCTGCTGGGTGGCACCGCCGCCCTCCTCGTGATGAGCGCCGGCCTGATCGGGGTGCAGCAGACCTTCGACATGGTCTCCGGCTTCCGCATCGACACCGAGTCGCAGCGAGGACAGGAATTGCTCGCGGACGAGTTCGGGCCGGGACGCATCGCCCCGAGCCAGGTGCTCGTCCACTCCGACGCCCCGATCACCGACGCGCAGACCGGCGCCGTCACGGCGGCGCTCGCCGAGGCTGATGGCGTCGCCAGCACCGGTGCCGTACGTCCCTCCGAGGACGGCCGCACCCTGTCGGTCGACGTCGTGCTCGACGCGAACCCGTACGGCGCCGAGGCGATGGATCTGCTGCCCGACCTGACCCGTACGGCCACCTCTGCCGCCCAGGACGCCGGCGTGGTCGACGCCGAGGTGCTCATCGGGGGCGAGACGTCGGTCGCGGCCGACACGCGTGCCGCGCTGGATCGCGACCTGGTCGTCGTGGGCCTGCTGATGCTGCTGGCGGTGGGGCTGATCCTGGGTGTGGTGCTGCGATCGGTGCTCGCGCCGCTGTACCTGGGTCTGACGCTGGTGCTGTCGTACGCCGCCACCATGGGCGTGACGGCGTTCTGGACGATCACACTCGGCGGGGACTCGGGCATCGGCAACCGGGTCGCGGTCTACGTCCTCGTCTTCCTGGTGGCCCTGGGCGTGGACTACACGATCTTCATGATGACCCGCTACCGGCAGGAGCTGGCGCGCGCGACCTCGCTCACGGCGCTGCGGACCTCGATCGTGCGCACCGGCGGCGTGATCTCGTCGGCGGGCATCATCCTGGCGGGAACCTTCGCCGTGCTGATGACTCAGCCGATCCGCGAGCTCTACCAGTTCGGACTCGCGATGGCGATCGGCATCCTGCTCGACACCTTCGTCGTACGCCCGCTGCTGGTCCCGGCCATCATCGCGCTGCTGGGACGCCACGCCCTGTGGCCCAGCCCGTACGGCTCCGCCGATCGCCCGATCCCAGGGGCCCCACCCGTCGCATGAACACCCGCTTGGGCGGGGAATCCCTCACCTGGTGGCCTTTGCAAAGGCCACTAGGTGGGGAAGTACCCGCCTGAGCGGGGATTCCCCGCCGAGAGGACGCGTGACACCGACTAGAACACGTTCTATTGTGACGGCCATGACATTGCTGACGGACAAGGTGATCGTGCTCTCCGGGGTCGGCCCCGGCCTCGGCAGGGCGTTCGGCGAGGAGGCATCCAAGCTGGGCGCCGACCTGGTGCTGGTGAGCCGTACGGAGAAGCGTCTGCGCCGCGCGGCCGAGGTCGTCGAGGCCAATGGCCGACGGGCCCTCGTGGTCCCCGCGGACATCAACGACGAGGCTCAGCGCGCGGGGATCGTCGAGGCCACCCTCGCCGAGTTCGGGCGCGTCGACGGCCTGATCAACAACGCGTTCGGCATCCCGCCCATGGACCCGCTCACCCAGATCCCGGTGGAGGCTCTGCGCGCCGCCAACGAGACCAACGTGTTCGCACCCCTGCGTCTGTCGGCTCTCTTCGCCGACGCGCTCGCCGAGTCGAAGGGGTCGATCCTCAACGTCAACTCGTGCGTGCTCTACCACTCGGAGATCGAGTACGCCGGCTACAAGCTCAGCAAGGGCGCCTTGGCGCACCTGTCCTCGTCGCTGGCCACCGAACTCGGCCCTCGCGGCATCCGCGTCAACTCGATCGCGCCCTCCTACATCTACGAAGAGGTCAACAAGGCCTACTTCGACTGGCTCGCCAGCGAATCGGGCCGCACCCACCAGGACGTCTACGAGGAGAAGGCCGCCCCCACGGACCTCAAGCGCCTCGCCGATCCCGCCGAGGTGGTCCGCGCCGGACTCTTCCTCCTCTCCGACCTCGCCAGCGCAGTGACCGGGCAGACGCTCAACGTCGACTGCGGCGAGTTCCACAGCTGAGCGGGAGGCCCCCATGTACCCGCGCCCCAGCCTGGGCACCTTCGACGAGATCGCCGAAGCAGCCACCCGTACGACCGGCCTGACCGACTTCGGCGGCTCCGAGCACGAGGAGGGTCTGCGGATCCTCGTCGAGGACTGGACCCACCGCTCGGGCCTGACCGAGCTCGGCAACGGCTGGAAGCGCAGCGACCTCAAGGGTCTGCTCGTCGCACGCCTGATGGCCGAACACGGCTTCGCCAGCAACCCCGCGTACGCGCAGGTGCCGATCGAGCGACCGATCTTCGTGACCGGTCTGCCGCGTTCGGGCACCACGCTGCTGCAGCGGCTGCTGACCTCGGTGCCCGGCAGCCAGGGCCTGGAGCAGTGGATCACCGGCCTGCCTCAACCGCGCCCGCCGCGCGAGACGTGGGCCGACAACCCGATCTACTCGGCGATGCAGGCGGGCTTCGCCGCCTTCCACGAGATCAACCCCGAGCTCGCGGGCATCCACTACTCCGACGCCGACTCCTACGAGGAGTGCTGGCGTCTGCTGCAGCAGTCGGGACGGTCGGTCGCCTTCGAGACCCAGGCACTCGTCCCGGCGTACTCGGAGTGGCTGGGCGGGCAGGACTGGGTGGGCGCGTACGAGCGTCACAAGAGCCTGCTGCAGCTCATTGGCCTCTCCGAGCCCGAGAAGCGGTGGGTGCTCAAGAACCCCAGCCACCTGATGTCCGCCGACGCCCTGCTCGAGGTCTACCCCGACGCCCTCATCGTCGTGACCCACCGCGATCCCGCGACGTGCGTGGCGTCGATGTGCTCGCTGGCCGAGGTGTCCACGCGGGGGCAGTCCACGACGTTCGTCGGCGCCGAGATCGGGCGCAGCCAGCTCGACCTGCTGGTCCGGGAGCAGGCCGCGTTCGCTGCCGCCCGCCCCCACCTGCCGACCGATCAGGTGATCGACGTGGACTACTCCGATCTGGCCGGCGACCCGGTGGGCACCGTACGAGCCATCCACGCCGGCTTGGGCCTGCCGTGGGACGACGAGTCCCAGGCAGCGGTGGCGGCTGAGCTCGAAGCGTCGCGGCAGGGACCACGGGCACCGAAGCACTCCTACGACTTGGCCGACTACGGTCTGGACCAGGACTCGGTTCGCGCACAGTTGACCCTGTGAAGAGGGTTTGGCCTCTCAGCTCGCAGGGGAATCAGCAACCCCATGACGGGGATGATTGAGATTCAGCCGGGCGCACTGTCCGGCATCGGGGACTCGCTGGACACGGCCTCCCGGACACTGCACCGGCACATCGACATCGCTGTGCCCCAAGACATGCCGGGCGCTCGAGCGCTCGAGCGCGGTCGGGAGGCGTTCCGCGAGCGCCTGCAGGACCATTTCAACTGGGCGAAGTGGCTGGCCGAGGAGTGCGACTCCACGGCCAACGACTTCACCAACACCGACTACGCGGTCTCGGAGGCGGTGCGGCTGAAGTTCATGCCGACGATCCAGGAGCAGTTGACGGTGCCGAAGACTCCACAGCCGTCGTACCAGTTGCCGCAGCCCACGCCGCAGCCCAGCCCCACGCCGGGGGACTGAGCCGTGCAGACCGATGGCGGAGGCGGGGGTTCCATCTCGCACATCAGTTATCGCTACGCCTACGGCGACCCCGAGCGACTCGATCGCTACGGCGCGAAGATCCACCGCGCCGCCGAGCAGGCCAGTTCGTTCGAGCTGACGATCTCCCAGGCCAGTTCCACGGCCGCCTACTCGCTGCGCGGTGGCTCCCAGTACGCCCTGGAGGCGCAACTGGCCGAGCGCGAGATCCAGGTCAACGACGTGGTCAGCGACCTGCGCTCCTACGGTGATGCTGTGGGCGAGTTCGCCAAGGACGTACGCAGCTTCCGCCGCGCGCTGTGGGACGTGCGTGACTACGGCAAGTCAGCGGGGCTGCAGCTCGACCGTGGGGCGGAGCACATCCTCTTCCCCGCGTACGACCCTCCCACCGGCGAAGGCGTGACCCAGGAGCTCGTCGACGCCTACACCTCCGACCACGACACCCTCGTGGAGGCCTTCTGGAAGTGCTACCGGATGCGCAAGGACGCCCGTACGGCGCTCGAGGTGGCCCGGGCAGATTTGCGCGACGCCGTGGTCCGGTACGCCAAGGACAACGACGAGCGCACCTACGACCCGAACAAGGACCGCTACCGACGCAAGTACCGCGAGGAGGGCCGCGAGCCGGAGCCCGGGAAGAACACGGGCGGCGGCAACGGGTCTGGCAATGGACCGGGCGGCCCGGGCAACGGGCCTGGTGGTCCGGGCGGTCCGAACGGGCCGGGCAACGGTCCTGGCGGTCCTGGCGGTCCTGAAGGTCCTGGCGGTCCGAACGGCCCTGAAGGTCCGGAAGGCCCCACCGAGAAGGAGAAACGAGAGCTCGTGGAGAGGATCCGCGAGCAGATGAGCCTCGACCTGCTCCTCGGCGGCGTGGCTGGCGAGGACGAGCACGGCGTCAACGAGGACAAGCCCGCCGTGCGGTGGGACCGCGAGACCCAGTCATGGCAGCTCACCGACCGCGCGATCCGCGCCATCGAGGCCGAGAACGCCCAGGCCGCCGAAGCCTGGCAGCGCTCCGAGGACGCCAACCGGGCATATCAGGCGGCGCTGGAGCGCAATGCCCAGGCCAACGACGACCTCGAGGCGGCTCTGGCCAGCGGGGACGAGGAGGCCATCCAGGCCGCGCGGGAGCGGGCCGAGGAGGCGTACGAGGCAGCGCAACGCAGCTCCGAGGAGCGCAACGCCGCGGAGCGCACGGCACACGCCGAGCAGGCGGAGGCCGACACGGTCAACCGCAACGCCGAACAGATGCTGACCCAAGCCGAACTCGCGGGCGACGGGCCGAGTCGCCCCGAGCACGGGCAGTACGCAGGGCACCAGCCCACGCGCTGACCGCCGTGGTGCCCCGCCTCAGCCGCGCGGCACCACGCGGTAGCGCGTGGTGGGCTTCTCCTTGAGGTCCCCGCAGGACTGCCGCCGGACCGGCCCCGGTTCGGCGATGACGTCCACGTCGGCGTCTCCTCCGGCGGCCAGGTGCAACTCGAGCACCTGCGCTGTGCCCGCACGGCCGGCCCGACCCCGGCTCAACGACGCCGGGACCTCGCCGGCCAGGACGCCCTCGCACGCGGCCACCGCGGTCGCCGCGTCCAGGCGGGCGAGCGTGATGCCGGAGGGGAGCGCCAGCAGCGTGCCGGAGAACCGGTGCCCACCCAGGTGCGTCGTCTCCCACGTCGCCTCGGGCCATCGCTCAGCCAGGGCCGCCGTCACCGGGCGTCCGATCTCGGCGCAGCACCGATCCCGCGACCCGTTGGTGCACACCAGCCAGAGCGGGGCGTCGTACGGCTCCAACGTGTCGAGGTCGAGCCGCACCACGTCGTCCACGACGGGCAGCACGACGGTCGTGACGTCGAACCCCTCAGGCGTGGCGACGGCGCGGAACAGGCGCACCCCGTCCCCGTCCGACCCGCCGCCGTGGCGACGCACCAGGTGCACGGCGACGCCGGAGAGGTTGGCGAGGTACGCCTTCACCTCCTGGGGCAGGCGACTGTCCTCGACGGCGAGGCGGCCCCACGGGCCGGGGTGCTCCAGGAAGAGGAACTCCGCGGAGGTCGGCGCGGTGCCCCCGATGGGCTCGTGGTCGCCGACGCTGGCGGCGGTGCAGCGGAAGTCGTCGTTCATCACCAGACATTGTGTCCGGTCACTGCACGTCCCTCGCGCCACACTCCCCGGACCAGCGGGACGCCGGGCCTGTAGGCCAGGTGGACGTACGAGGGGGCGTCCAGCACGACGAGGTCCGCCGGGTGTCCCGCAGCGAGGACGCCGACGTCCGTACGGCCCAACGCCGCGGCCCCCGTGGCGGTCGCCGCGTGCAGCGCCTCCGCGGGACTCATCCCCATCTCGCGCACGGCGAGCGCCACGCACAGCGGCATCGACGAGGTGAAGCAGGACCCGGGGTTGCAGTCGCTGGCCAGCGCCACCCGCACTCCGGCGTCGATCAGGGTGCGCGCGTCGGGATAGGGCTGGCGCGTGGAGAACTCGACGCCCGGCAGCAGCGTCGCGATCGTCCCCGATTCGGCCAGCGCCGCGACGTCTGCGTCGGCGAGGAACGTGCAGTGGTCCACGGCTGCGAGCCCCAGTTCGCAGGCCAACTGGACGCCGCCGCCATGGGTGAGCTGGTTGGCGTGCAGGCGCCCGCGCAGGCCCGCCGCGGCGCCGGCGGCGAGGATCGCTCTGGCCTGGTCGACGTCGAACGCCCCCTCCTCGCAGAACACGTCGATCCACCGCGCGTACGGCGCAGCCGCGCTCAGCATCGCCCCCGTGACGAGGTCGACGTAGGTAGCCGGGTCGGTGTGGGCCGGGACCACGTGGGCCCCCAGGAACGTCGTCTCGTCAGTGAACTGGCTGGCCACGGCGAGGCTGCGGGCCTCGTCGGCGACGGTGAGGCCGTACCCGCTCTTGATCTCGACCGTGGTCGTGCCCTGCGCCAGCATCTCGGAGACCAGCCCCGCGACATGGGCCGTGAGCTGCTCATCGGTGGCCGCGCGGGTGGCTGCGACCGTCGTACGGATGCCGCCCGCGGCGTACGGCTGGCCCGTCATCCGCGCCTCGAACTCGGCCGAGCGGTCGCCGGCGAAGACGAGGTGGCTGTGGGAGTCGACGAACCCGGGGATCACCGCCCTGCCGCCCACATCGACCCGCGAGTCGGCCGCCGGCGCCTCGCGGGCGGCCCCGACCCAGACGACGGAGCGTCCCTCGATGACGACCGCGGCGTCGGCGAGGAGCCCCAGCAGCCCCTCGCGCGCGGGATCGTTCGTGACCAGTTGGCCGATGCCGGTCAGCAGCGTGCTCATGCGGGCTCCTGCTCGGTGAGGGTGCCGATCGCGTCGGCGAGCGCACGGCCCACGGCCGCCGGGTCGGGGGTGTGCCGGACACCGTCGATGACAACGGCGCGTACGTCCGCCGGCGACGCGGCGAAGATGATCGCCTCACCGCTCGCGCCGGTCCCGGCTGTGCGGGCAGACGCCGCGTCGAGGACGACGAGGTCAGCGCGGGCGCCCACCTCGATGCGGCCGACGTCGTCCCACCCGAGGCTGGCGTGCCCCGCATGGGTGCCGGCGGCGAGGAGCTCTGCGGCCGTGAAATGCCCGCGCTGGCGAGTCGCGAGCCGTTCGTCCAGCTCGAGGGCCCGCATCTCCTCGTACGGGTCGATCACGGCGTGGGAGTCCGAACCGAGCGTCAGCCGGGCCCCGGCGTCACCCAGCGCGCGGGCCGGGCCGATGCCGTCGCCGAGATCACGTTCGGTCGTGGGGCAGAGGGAGACGGAGCAGCCCGAGGCGCCGATCCGCGCGACATCGTGTGCCGTCAGGTGCGTGGCGTGGACGAGCGAGGTGGCCGGCCCCAGCAGGTCGTGCTCGGCGAGGAGTTCGGTGGGGGTGCGGCCGTACGCGGCCTGACACGCCGCGTTCTCGGCGACCTGCTCGGAGACGTGGACGTGCACCACGGCGCCCAGGTCCCGGGCGGTCTCGGCGACCACGGCCAGGTCCGCGGCCGGCACCGCTCGCACGGAATGGATGGCCACCCCCACGCGCACGTGGGGCTGGGGCGAGAGGTGCTCCGCGAGCGCCGTGACACGGTCCCGCCACGCCTTCACGTCCCCGTCGCTGTAGCGCCTCTGGACGCCCTCGACGGGTGCCCCGAACCCGCTGGAGAGGTAGACGGTGTCGAGCAGGGTGATGCGGATCCCCGCATCCGCGGCGGCGTCGACGAGGGCACGCTCCATGGCGTGATCGCCGTACGGCCGCCCGTCGGGGGCGTGGTGCAGGTAGTGGAACTCCCCCACCGCGCTGGTCCCCGCTGCGACCATCTCGGCGTACGTCGCCGTCGCGAGCCGGTGGTAGGAGTCGGGGTCGAGCCGCTCCGCGACCGCGTACATCTGCTCGCGCCACGTCCAGAACGTGCCACGATCGCGCTGGGTGCGACCCCGCAGGGCCCGGTGGAAGGCATGGCTGTGAGTGTTCGCGAGACCGGGGATGACCAGGCCCTGCACGGCCTCGGCATCGGCGTCTGGGCGGTCGGCCTCGACCCGTACGAAGCGACCCGCCTCGATCTCGACGAGCACGTTCGAGCGCATCTCGCCGCCGAGCCACGCACGCTCCAGGAGGAGCCGGGTCACGACTGCTCCCGGGCCAGCAGCGTCAGGGCGTCGGCGAGCGCCTCCACGCCGGCGAGACAGTCCCCGGTCTCCGCGTGCTCCGCGGGAGAGTGCGAGACGCCCGTGGGGTTGCGTACGAACAGCATCGCGGTGGGGATGCCCGCCTGCTGCAGCACGCCCGCGTCGTGACCGGCCTGGGTGCCCAGCACCGGCCGGGCGCCGCCGTCGCCCTCACCGTCGCCAGCAGCGAGGCGTGAGGCGAGGTCCGGGTCGAACGAGACGAGGCCGGAGACCGACTCGGCGTTCATGGTCAGCGTGGTGCCGTCACGCTCCGCGCGCTGCGTCGCCTGCCGCACGATCTCGTCGACCAGGCGCTCGAGCGTCCCCTCGTCCTCGGCTCGCGCATCCAGCCAGGCGCGGACGTGGGACGGCACGGCGTTGGTGCCGTTCGGGGTCACTTCGAGGCGCCCGAAGGTGGCTCGCTGCTGGGTCAGCCGCGCCTGCTTGTTGGCGGCGAGGACGGTCATCGCGTACGTCAGCATCGGATCGGCGCGGTCGGTCATCCGCGTCGTACCGGCGTGGTTGGCCTCGCCCGCGAAGTCGAACCGGTAGCGACCGTGCGGCCAGATCCCGCTCGCCACCCCGACGGGCTCACCGCGGTCGACGAGATCGCGCCCCTGCTCGACGTGGAGTTCGACGAAGCAGCCGACGTCGCTGAGGTCGACAACGCCAGCCGAGGGGTCGAGACCCGCAGCGCCGAGAGCGTCCTCGAGCCGGATGCCGTCGCGGTCGCCGAGGCGCGCTGCTTCCTCCGGGCTGATCTGACCGGTGGCGAGCCGAGAGCCCAGGCAGGCGAGGCCGAACCGGCTGCCCTCCTCCTCCACGAAGACCCCGACGCCGACGGGGCGCTCGGGCGTGGTCCCACGCTCCCGCATCAGGTCCACCGCGGCGAGCGCGGACACGACGCCGAGCGGGCCGTCGTACGCACCCCCATCGAGCACGGAGTCGAGATGGGAGCCGGTGAGCACGCCGGGCCCGCTCGCTCCCTCGGGACGCCACCAGGCGATCGTGTTGCCGAACCCGTCGGTCGTGACCTCCAGGCCGCGGGCCCGGGCCGCCTCGTCGAACCAGGCGGCGAGCTCACGCTCGGCCGAGTGCCACGGCTGGCGGAAGTAGCCGCCCGACGTCGCATCCCTGCCCACCGGGGCCAGGGCGCGCCAGGTCTTCTCGAATCCATCCGCCATGACCGAAGTCCACCGAAGGCGGGCACGCAGGTCAATCGACACCCCGCCCGGTTCGTCTCGGATCCGAGACGAACCCGCGACCGCGACCCTGCCGAGCGGGGAGGTGCCGCGGGCTTCGCGGGCGGGGCCTACCCTGCGCCCATGGAGTTCTCCGAGGTCGTGCGGCGGCGACGCATGGTGCGCAGGTACGACCCCGACCGGCCGGTGGCCCCGGACGTACTCGACCGGATCCTCGACATCGCCCAGCGCGGACCCAGCGCGGGCTTCTCCCAGGGGCAGGCGTTCCTCGTCCTGGACACCGCCGACGACGTCGCCCTGTTCTGGACCTCGACGGGAGCCCAGGGCTCCAACCCCTGGCTCGACGGCATGCGGACCGCACCCGTGGTCGTCATCCCGCTCGCCGACAAGGAGGCGTACCTGGACCGGTATGCCCAGCCCGACAAGGGGTGGACCGACCGAGACGAGGCGCGCTGGCCCGTCCCGTACTGGCACGTCGACACCGGCATGGCGGCCCTGCTGGTGTTACAGGCCGTCGTCGACGCCGGCTTGGGGGCGTGCTTCTTCGGGATCCCCCGCGAGCACCTCGATGGATTCCGTCAGGCCTTCGGCGTTCCCGAGGACCTCCAGCCCGTCGGTGCGATCACGATCGGCCACCGCTTGCCCGACACCGGGAGTCCCGGCTCGCCCGCCCGGCGACCGCGCCGCACCGACCGGGTGCACCGTGGCCGCTGGGACGCCTCGTAACCGGACGGCCACCAGTCCCGGACCGCCCGCAGAACCGCGCTGCGCTGCGACTTTCGCCCGTTCGTCTACGAACCAGCGCGCGGGCACTACGGTCTGTCCATGAGTTCCACCCCCGAACCACACCCCCAGCGCGTGGTCCGCGCCCTCCAGGCGCTCGTGCGCATCCCGACCGTGTCCTACGTCGACCGCTCCCGCATCGACGGGGCAGCCTTCGACGCGATGGTGGCCGAGCTGGCGCGTCAGTTCCCCCTGCTGCACGCGAATCTCGACCTGACCCGCATCGGCGAGCACGGGCTGCTCTTCCACTGGCGCGGCGCCAGCGACGACAAGCCGGTCGTGCTGATGGCCCACACCGATGTCGTCCCCGTCGACCCCGATTCGCCGTGGCAGCACGACGCGTTCAGTGGAGACATCGCGGACGGTTTCCTGTGGGGCCGCGGCACCCTGGACGACAAGGGCTGCGTCGTCGGGATCTGCGAGGCCGTCGAGCGCCTCCTCGAGGCCGACCTCATGCCGGCTCAGGACGTGTGGCTCTCGTTCGGCGCCGACGAGGAGGTCATGGGCAGCAACGCCGAGACCGCCGTCGAGGTGCTGCGCGGGCGCGGAGTGCGTCCGTGGCTGGTCGTCGACGAGGGCGGCGCGGTCGCGGCGGGCGCGTTCCCCGGCGTCGCCGCACCCCTCGGTGTGGTCGGCGTGACCGAGAAGGGGACCACGGCGATCGAGCTCGTCGCGGAGGGTCGCGGCGGGCATGCCTCGATGCCCACGCCCAACGGCCCGACGTACCGCCTCGCACGCGCGATCACCCGCCTCGAGAAGGCGCCGTTCGCAGCCTCCGCTCCAGCGCCCACCCTCGAGATGCTGCGCCGCATCGCCCCCCACCTGCCGGCGCCGCTGCGTCCAGTGGTGCGGGGCGTGTCCCTCAACGCCGCCGCCGTCGGCCGGCTGCTCACCCTCGCGGGCGCCGAAGCCGGCGCGATGGCTCGTACGACCGTGGCCACCACGACCCTGTCGGGATCGCCGGCCAACAACGTGATCGCCTCGACCGCGAAGGCCGGCCTCAACGTCCGCATCATGGTCGGCGACACCGTGGCCGGCGTGGTCGACCACATCCGCCGCGCCATCGACGACGACACGATCGCCATCAACGTCGTCGACGCGGGCGAGCCGTCACCGATCTCCCCCATGGGCGACGCCTTCGCACTGGTCGAGTCGAGCATCCAGGCCGTGTTCCCGGACGCGGTGCCGACCCCGTACGTGCTCATGGGTGCCACGGACTCGCGCCACTTCACGCGGATCAGCGACAACGTCTACCGTTTCGCGCCGTTCCGCATGAGCAAGGCCCAGCGGGAGGCGATCCACTCCTTCGACGAGCGCATCGGGGTCGACGACCTCGTTGACGGCGCCGCCTGGTACCAGCACCTGATCGAGAGGCTTCCCCTGTGACCACGACCAAGCGCGCGGGCCTCACCCCCGGCACCAGCATCGTCGCCATCGTCGGCTTCCTGGCTGCGGTGGAGTTCGCCTCCGGCGTCCTGCAGGGCTTCTACACGCCGATCTTCACCGACATCGCCCGGCACCTGTCGATCAGCGACGCCGACATCAACTGGTTCGAGGCGGCCCAACTGATCGTCTCCGCCCTCTGCATCCCGCTGCTGGCACGCCTGGGCGACCTGTGGGGGCACCGCAACGTGCTGCTCCTGTCGACCGCCGTCACCGCTGTGGGCTCGTGGATGCTCGCGTTCTCGCCCTCGTTCACCACGTTCCTGATCGGGTGGGCGATCCAGGGCGCGTACGTGATCTGGCTGCCGATCGAGGTGGCACTCATCTACCGACGCACCGCGGGTAGCGGGCGTCAGGGGCAGCTCACGCGCCGGGCCGCGGGGATCCTGGTCGGGGTCCTCGAACTCTCCGTCATCGTGGCTGCCCTCGCCTCGGGCGCGCTGGTGGGCACGATGTCGATGACGGCGCTGCTCGCGATCCCCGCGGTCGTGGTGACGCTGTGCTTCTTCGTGATCTGGTTCGGCATCACCGACACGCCTGCCGAGGCGACGGGGCGCATCGACTGGGTCGGGTTCCTCCTCGTCACTGCCGGCCTCGGGCTGGTGATGGGCGGGCTGATCTCGATCCGTCTGCAGGGCGTCGGTTCCGCGCAGCCGTGGCTCCTCATCGCGGCTGGCATCGTCGTCCTGGCCGGCTTCGTACGCTTCGAGTCCAGCCACCCGGACCCGCTGCTGGACGTGGCCATCTTCCGCATCCCGGGCCAGTGGCCGGTGCAGATCACCGCGTTCCTGTTCGGCATGTCGGTGCTGGGCGCCCAGATCCCGCTGTCGACGTTTGCGCGTACGGACCCGGCCGAGGTGGGCTACGGGCTGGGGGCCTCCGCTGGCTTCGTGTCGACCCTGATCGGCGTGTACGTCATCAGCATGGCGATCGGCGCCTTCACCTTCCCCGTGCTCGCGCGCGTGAGTGGGATGCGCGGGGCCCTGGCCCTGGCGCTGGTGCTGGTGGCCGCCGGGTACGCCCTGTGGCTGCCCTTCCACGACACCACCGGTCAGGCAATCATGAACATGCTGGTCGTGGGCATCGGGTCCGGCGCCCTCGTGGCGGCTCTGCCGGCGGCCGCGGCTGCGTCGGCACCGGCCGATCGCACCGGCTTGGCGACCGGCCTCACGAACGGGGTCAAGACGGTGGGCGGCGCCATCGCCTCATCCGTCTTCGCAATCGCGCTGGCCTCCACGGGATCGATCAGTGACCCCGCTGCCAACCACGCTCCGCTGTCGGGCTACCTGACCGTGTGGGCGATCTGCTCGATCAGCTCCCTGATCGCGGCGGCGCTGCTGTTCGTGGTGCCGAGCTCTGCGTACGCGGACCCCGACGAGGACATGGTCGTCGTACCCACTGCGTGAGCCCCCTGCCGGCCTCGCGTCATACAAACCCGCCCCGGCTGGCCCCGCGTCATACAAACCCGCCCCGGCTGGCCCCGCGTCATAAAAACCCACCCCGGACCGCCCCGCGTCA
>JAEWOG010000029.1 GCA_023460975.1 Actinomycetes bacterium | reverse complement strand
TGTCATCCCGGGCGCAGCGAAGCGAAGACCCGGGATCCATTCCGGAACGGTTCAGGAATGGATCCCGGATCGGCGCCGCTGACGCGGCTTGTCCGGGATGACCGCAAGGGTCAGGATCGGTCCGTCTCGAAGATATGTGCGAGATAGCGGCGCATGAAGGGCGGCATGTCGTGCTTTTCGGTATCGGTGAGATCGCGCACGATGACGATGTCGGAGAGCTCTTCTTCTTCGAGATGCTTCATCCGCTCCAGCATCAGCGCTCGCGCCTCCTCGGCCGGCAGGTCGATCCTGACCTCGCGCATGAAAGCGATGCGGCCCTGCTCGATCAGCGCCGTCCAGCCCTCGCCCACCTGAAGCTCCTCGACGTGCAGACCCGTCTCCTCGCCGAGTTCGCGGGTGACGCTGCCGGCGAGATCGAGCGTGCCGTCGGGCCGGGCGTCGTCGCGATCTGGCGTGCCGGCGGCGAAATAGACCTTGCCGGCATTGGCGGTGTGCTCGCCCATCTTGCCGCAGAGAAAGGCACCGTCATTCGCCCTGAGCGCCGCCATCGCGAAGCCGTTGCGGATGATCGGACCGGGATGACCGAGGTCGCGCCAGGTCATGAAAGCCGCATAGTCGGTCTCGAAATAGCCAGCCTCGAACACCCCGTCGCGGATCGCGGCGCGATGCTGCAGCATGACGCGGCCATTGAACATCGCCGGCTTATCGGCGCTGATCTCCGCCCAATGCGCCACGATCAGGGCGGCGTTCTCGCGCGCGAAAGCCCAATCGTAAGGCTCAACGCGGGCATCGATCCGTGACAGCCGAATGATCGTGCTGTTCTCCACGCCATCGTTCACAGCAGCACGCCCTCGCTCACGACGACGGCCGAGCCGCCGATCCGCGCCGAGATCAGCATGCCGCCGCGCACGCTCAGCTCCAGCGTGATCTGCGATGGCCGGCCCATCTCGTAGCCCTGCTCGACGACGAGGCGGTGGTCGCCATCTTCCGGCTGGTCATAGGCCATGATCGCCCCGGCAAAGGCCGCGACCGCGCCACCGGTCGCCGGGTCCTCCTCGATGCCGGCGCCCGGCCAAAACATCCGCGCGTGAAAATCATGGCCGGGCTCGGTGGTCTCGCGGGTGTAGAGGAAAGCCCCGCCATCGCCAAACGCCGTGGACCAATGCCCGCGTTCGAGCCGCGCACGGCCAATTGCCTCGCCGCTCGCCACCGGAACGCAGTGAAACGGCACGCCCCCGCTGAAAAGCGTCGGCACATGCGCCCCAAAACCGATATCGCCGGTCTGGAGCCCTAGCGCCCCGGCAATCGCAGCAGGCGTCCCCGTCTCGCCTGCACGCTCCGGCAAGCGCGGCAAGGTGAAGGTCGCCTGCCCCGCATGGCTGCCCTTGATCGAGACGGCGCAGGAGACCGGCCCGACCTTTTCCTCCAGAACCAGCATGTCGGCGGGCTTGCCCCCGGTCTCGTCGGTCAGCGCGAGCCAGACCGCCGTGCCGACCGTCGGATGCCCTGCGAAGGGCAGTTCGCCGCCTGGCGTGAAGATGCGGATGGCAGCCCGATGCTCCGGCTTCTCGGGCGGCGCGACGAAAACCGTCTCGGACAGGTTGAACTCCCGGGCGATGGCCTGCATCGCCTCGGTGTCGAGCCGCTCGGACTGGAGTACCACCGCCAGCGGATTGCCCGCGTGGCGGCGCGTGGTGAAGACGTCGAGCGTGACGAAGCGGCGTTTCATCGTGTCAACCCTCGGGAATGTCGAGATCGATGGTGAGCGGGCAATGGTCGGAGGCCTTGGGCCTGTCCCAGCCGGCGCGCGGATAGCGGTTGGCGCAGGTCGCGAGCGTCGCCATCGAGCGGTCCGGCTCGCGCGGATCGAGCGGTACGCGATACGGCAGGCCGCGCCGGATCATCTGCATGCCAGGCTTCGGATTCGCCGCCGCCAGCGCCGGCGAGAGCAGGATGTGGTCGAGCGGCATATGGCTGTCGATCAGCCTCTCCTGGCTCTCGGACCAGTAGCGCCGGAAATGCGTCCAGCGCTCATGCACTGGCAACGTGTCCATCGGATCAACGGCGAAATCGTCGAGCAAGGGCTCGATGCCGCTGGCGCCCTCATCCACGACTTCGGCGCGGGGTCCGAGCCCGTAGCGATAGCCGTTGAGATCGCCGAGAACGATCCAGTTGCTCTCGCGCCAGCCGCCGCCGAAGCGCTGCTGGACCAGCCAGCGCACGGCGCGCGCCTCGGCGCGGCGCACCGGCAGCGTCGCCGTGCGCCCGTCCTCGCGGCCGTTGTTCATCGACTTGAGATGGCAGCCGAACAGGCTGAGGCGGCGCCCGGCGAAACTCAGCTCCACCTCCAGGCAGTCGCGGGCGAAGACCTTGCCATGCGGCCCGATGCCGAGCGCGGCGAGTTCGCGGTCATGCACGCCGGCCTCAGCGAAGGTCAGGTCCTTGTGCGAGCGCACTGTGACCTGTCCCTGCCCGAACAGGTCGCGCCGCGCCGCGAAGCCGATATCGATGCTGCGGCGATCATTGCCGTCGAGCAGCGTGAAATGGCCGTAGCGATGGTCGGCGATGCGGTGGACGTAATTGGCGAAGAAGGCCTGCAGGCTGGCGAGCGAATCGACTTCCTGCAGCATCCAGAGATCGGCCTGCGCCTCGGCGATGGCCAGCGCCGTCATCTGGCGCTTGTCGTCCTCCAGCGCGACCGCGAGCGAGCGTTCCACCGCGTCGCGCTCGTCGGCGCGCGGGAAATGGAACAGCGACATCGCGGCGGCCGTCTCGGTGCGCCCGCCCGGCTCAAAGCGATGCCGCGTCAACAGGTTCTCGACATTGAAGGTGCCGACGCGCAGCTTCATCGCGACACGCTCAGATCGCTTCCGGCTCGAAGACCTGCGAGGGCGTGACGAACTCGTCCTGCGCCGCCACGGTCAGGATCTCGCGGGAGCCCGCGTCGCTCGTCCGCTTCAACAGCCCGTAGACCGAGGATGCGGCCTTGGCCAGCGCCGCTGCCGCCGATTCCTCGCGCAGGTAATGGGTGAAGAACAGCGCCGCGATGGCATCGCCCGCGCCGTTGACGCTGACGTCGAGCTTCGGCGTGCGCAGGCGCCAGCTGCCCTTGGCGTCGGCCGCCATCAGGTCGATGGCGTCGTCCGGTGTCTCGTCGGTCGCCAGCGAGGTCACCATCACCACCTTCGGCCCGGCATCCCGCAGCGCCTCGACCGCGCGGTGGGCGTCGGCCACGGTCCTGATTTCGGTGTCGGTCAGAAGCTCGAGCTCGAACTGGTT